>NZ_SADV01000010.1 GCF_006864135.1 Lysinibacillus sphaericus
GATTCCTCCGTTTGAATGTTGGTGTGGTAACTACATTCTACACGAGGTCGTTATGGGCTTCCTTTATATTGACTTCTGGGTGTTGCACTTAATATTACAATCCGTCTGTGTAAAAAGAGCTGTCCAATAACTTATTGAACAGCTAGTAGTATATATAATATGCAAGATATAGAAATGAAAAAGCTAATGCAATACATAGTTGAACAACAGCACTTGCTACTAGGTAACCTCGGGGCTCACCTGCTTTTTTACGATAATAAATTTGCATAATAGAGTAGAGCGTAAATAAGCCATATATAATCGTAGCGTGTATGGAATGCATCAGTAAATAGATAGCAAATAAAATACCTACAAACAAAACTAGCATGATGGCATTGGCGATGGCATGTTCGACTGTAGCTGCAACAAAACGTCGTTTAATATGAGGCATTCTTTTTTTGGCAAGCCATAGTGTGAAATGCGTAAGCAATATAAAAATATTGCCAATGAGAAACTTGATGGAACGTTTATCATCATAGTAGTACTCCAGTGAATCAGATGCATTGTCGAATTGAATTGCTTGTTCTGTTACGACATTAAAGAAAGTATCGTTATTAAGCACCTTCCATTTCTCTTGGGTTCCATCAGAATAGATAATCAACACGTCATGAGGTGTAAAGTAACCATTAGCTACCCACTGCGGTTCTGTTACTGAAACTGAAGATGCATGTTCCATTTTTTCTTGTAGCTGCGTTAAAAATTGCTTATTTGTATAGCATTGCTGAGGTACATAAAGGCATGAAGCTTTCGCGATAAATGTTTCTTTGTTTTCATTGCTGTGTACATAGACTTCAGCAATTGTTTTGTTTGTATCTGTTGTCAGTGGAGAGATGGCTGGCCCTTGGATAAAGGACAAAATTAAAATACCAAGAACTGTGATAAACAACAAAGATACTGCCGGTATTTTCCAAGGCTTTTTAATAGGTCGTTTTTCTATTGTAGTAGGTGTAGTAATATTGTGCAGTATTTTTTCCTGCTGCTGCTTAGTTAATTTTAGGTCGCGTAAATGTTGCCAGGATTCCTCATTGTTCTTCATCAAATTCACCTCCAAGCTGCTTTTTTAATGCAACAAGTGCACGTTTTAATGTGTTTTTTACCTTTCCTTCATTCCAGCCAAGTACATCACAAGTTTCCTGAATGGATAAACCCTCGATTTTACGTAAAATAATGACATCTCGATAGGTGAGCTTAAGTCTACTAATTGCAAAATACAACGTCTTTGCATCTTCTTGCTGGATGAGCCATTGGTGTGGTGAAGTTGGCTCAAGCTCTTCATGATCGTTTAAAAACGGTACAAATTGAATAAGTTTTTTCCGGCGGTAATGATCGTAGGCAAGATTACGTGCAGTACTCCTAAGCCAAGCGAGCTCTGCACCTTCTTTGATTGTCTGCTGATATTTTAAATAGCGGGCAAATGTCTCCTGTGTGAAATCCTCCGCTAATTTCTCATCATTGAGTAAGTAATATAAGTATTTAAAAATGGTTTGATTATGTAAGTAAAATAGCTCTTCAATCGTCAAAATGTGCACCTCCTTTCTCTTAAAGACGAGTGACTTTCTGAAAAGTATCATTTTACCAAAAAAAAAGCTTCTCATTAAAAATTAGGTATGACATTGTTGAAACGTATACTATGTATATAAGTTGATTGGAGTGGAGGCTGGGCGACTCCTTGGGGATCAGCAATAGAGGAACGAAGGCTAAAAGCATCACATCCTGTGATAACGCCTTCGTGACCAACATCGTGTTGGCCCGAGACCCTGGAGCGAGCAACGTGAGTGAAGCGGCTCATCGGACGCCCCCCAGGAAGCTTTGCTCTGTGCGAAAGCGTAGTGCTAACGTAGCGGCAGCAACAAAGCGCCCAGTCGGAACAGAAATCAACCCTACGTTAAGATGATAATCTTCAAAAATAAAAAGCAGAGAGTATTTGTACTCCCTGCTTATAAATCAATATATTATAAGTTAATCGCTTTTACTTCATCAATATTTTCAAGCTTTGCTACGAATGTTAAATCTTCTTCTGTTACAGCATTGTCGATTGTTAACATCATGACTGCTGTACCACCAACTTGTGCACGACCAACTTGCATTGTTGCGATGTTCACATCTTTTTCTGCTAGCTTTGTTGCTACGCGGCCGATTGCACCTGGTTTGTCCGTATTTTTAATGTAAAGAAGGTGACCTTGTGGAATAACGTCAACAACATAGTCTTCAACTTTAACAATACGTGCACCTAAACCATTTAATAATGTACCAGCAACTGTGTGTGTTTCGTTTACTGTTTTGATTTCAATCGTAATTAAGCTAGTGAAGCCTTTAGCAGTTGTAGTTTTATGCTCATTAATTTTCATGCCGATACGTTCAGATAAGTAGCGAGCATTTACGTCATTCACATGATTACCGTGGTTTTTAGCTAATAAGCCTTTTAAAGCGTTTGACGTTAATGGACGAACATCATAATTTGCTACTTCACCAGCATAAGATAAGTTGATTTCTTTTACAGGCTCAGTTGTAAGTTGAGATAAGAATGAACCTAGTTTTTCAGCTAATTCAAAGAAAGGCTCGACTTGTGCTAGTAACTCTTTTGGAATAGATGGCATGTTTACAGGGTTAGTTACAGTACCTGTTTTATAAAATTTAATGATGTCGTTTGAAACGTCTACAGCTACAGACTCTTGTGCTTCAATTGTAGATGCACCTAAGTGAGGTGTTGCGATTACTTGTGGTAAAGTAAGTAGTTTGTGATCTGTTGCTGGCTCAGATATGAATACGTCTAGAGCAGCACCCGCTACTTTACCATCTATGATTGCATCATATAAATCATCCTCATTGATAATACCGCCACGTGCACAGTTAATGATACGCACGCCATCTTTCATCATAGCGAATTTTTCTTTGTTAATAAGGTTGCGTGTTTCAGGAAGAAGTGGTGTGTGTACTGTAATGAAATCTGCAGTTGCACAAATTTCTTCAACTGTTGATTTTGTTACCCCTAACTCTTTAGCGCGTTCATCTGTTAGGAATGGATCGTATGCCATAACGTTCATGCGTTGACCTTTTGCACGATAAGCAACTTCAACACCGATACGACCGAAGCCTACAACACCTAGCGTTTTATTTTTAAGCTCAACTCCAACATAAGATTTACGATCCCATTTACCATTTTTAAGTGTATTGAATGCTTGTGGGATGTGACGAGCAAGTGAAGTCATCATGGCAATAGTGTGCTCAGCAGCAGAGTTAGTGTTACCGTCTGGTGCATTCACGACGATAATGCCATGTTCAGTTGCAGCAGTTAGATCGATGTTGTCTACACCCACTCCAGCACGTCCGATAAGTTTTAAGTTTTTAGCCGCTTCGATTACTTCACGTGTTACCGTTGTTTGAGAACGTACTAGTAAAACATCTACATCCGCGATTTTTGCGATTAATTCTTCTGGTGCAAGACCAGTATCAACAATGATATTTAAGTCTAAATCTTGTTCTTGTCGTAGTGGGAAAATACCATCTTCACTTAGTGGGTCAGCGATAAATACGTTAATTGTTTTTGGTGCAGTAGTCATTTGTAATTAGCTCCTTTTAATTAAAAATTTTTTAGTGTTCTTTATATACGAAACAGTCTGAATTTTGTAAAACTAAATATTTTACAGCATGCAAACAATCTCCTTTCTAAAATAAAAAACAATAAAAAAGCCTTCCACGCCTTACAAACACAAAGATTGTGTTGTAAGGGGCGAAAGGCTGAATAAACATTGGTTCGCGGTACCACCCTTAATCACTGCTTGAAAGATTTCTAGCAGTCTTAGCAATATGCGTAACGTGCATGTGACGGATAAGCTTACTTTGGAGATGTTCGGCTTATCTATTCAGGAGTGGAACTATTATCGTAGAAATCGCTGATTTACACCAACCATCAGCTCTCTTTGGATTTTCTTGCGACTAGCATGTCTCCGTCGTTATATTTTCGTGTGATTAAATTTGTTAACATCATAATCCTTATTGTTCACCTTTGTCAACAATATTTCTAAAAAAGATTAAAAATCTTGACTTTGAAAGTCTAGAAAGGAACTAAAGACGAATATTATATTATTTTTATTTGATTAATGTTCGTCTTTTTAGAAAGGACAATGAAAGCGCTGCCGATAGATGCTAAGTCTGATTACATGGGCGTTTAACAAATATTTGAGGTCGAAAATTATACGGAAATATATTGGTGTTAAATGGATTATGTGAATAGAAACTTTCTTTGTTTAGTGGAAGAAAGCGAACGTTTTTTCTTGTCACATTTTCGTCAAATTTATAATGTGTAGAAGGTAAACGGTCCTTTAGAGAAGAATGTAAGTAATGAAAGATTGATTTTTAGGGGGTATTGAATGATGTATGATGTAGCAATTGTCGGTGCAGGACTGGCAGGGTTAGTAGCTGCCTGTGAGTTAGCAGATGCAAAGAAAAAAATTGTTTTAGTAGATCAAGAACCTGAAAATTCAATGGGAGGACAGGCGTTCTGGTCCTTTGGAGGTATATTTTTAGTAAATTCACCCGAGCAAAGAAGGCTTGGTATTAAGGATAGTAAAGAGCTTGCGTGGCAAGATTGGCAAGGAACCGCTGGCTTTGATCGCTTGGAGGATGAAGATTCGTGGGCGTATAAATGGGCCAAAGCTTATGTTGAATTTGCAGCTGGTGAAAAATATAGTTGGTTAAAGTCTATAGGTATTAAGTTTTTCCCTGTCGTCGGTTGGGCAGAACGTGGTGGATCATTAGCAGGCGGCCACGGAAATTCGGTTCCTAGATTTCATGTTGTTTGGGGAACTGGGCCAGGCATTGTAAAGCCTTTTGCTGAAAAAGTGAAAAAGGCCATAAAGGATGGATATATAGATTTTAAACCAAGACATCGAGTAGATGAGTTTATTCAACAAGATGGAAGGATTACAGGGATTAGTGGAACAGTGTTGGCTGAAAGCTATGCAATTCGCGGTGAAAAAAGCTCTAGGCTAGGTATTGGCGAATTTTCTTATGAAGCGGGAGCGGTTATTGTGGCGAGCGGTGGGATAGGGGCAAATTTTGATTTAATCAGAAAAAATTGGCCTGCTCGACTAGGTACACCACCCAAAAATATGGTCAGTGGTGTACCTGCTTATGTAGATGGCAGAATGTTAGAAATTACTGAGCATGCGGGAGGACGTATCGTTAATCGAGACCGCATGTGGCATTATACAGAAGGCTTGAAAAATTGGGACCCTATTTGGCCAAATCACGGCATTCGAATTTTGCCTGGCCCTTCTTCATTATGGTTTGATGCAGAAGGCAATCGATTTGGAGCACCAAATTTTCCGGGTTTTGATACGTTAAGCACATTAGAGGCAATTCAAAAAACAGGTTATGATTACTCCTGGTTTATTTTAACTGAAAAAATTATTGAAAAAGAATTTGCATTATCAGGCTCTGAACAAAATCCTGATTTAACAAATAAAAGTATTCGTGATGTTCTGAAACGTGTTTTGCCAGGAGCGCCAGGTCCAATTCAGGCATTTAAAAATCATGGTGAGGATTTTGTGATTGCTAATGATTTAAAGGATTTAGTTGCAGGGATGAACAAGCTGGCTGGCAATGATCTTCTTGATTTTATCAAAATTAAAGAGCAAATTTTAGCAAGGGATCGTGAAATGGACAATAAATTTACAAAAGACTTACAGGTTAATGCTATTCATGGCGCAAGAAACTATGTTGGTGATAAATTTGTGCGCGTTGCGAAGCCTCATAAAATATTAGATCCCCAAAATTGGCCCCTTATTGCGGTACGTTTAAATATTTTAACGCGTAAAACATTAGGAGGCTTACAGACAAATTTGAATGGTGCAGTGTTAGGAATAAATAATCAGCCTGTACCGGGTTTATTTGCAGCTGGGGAAGTTAGTGGTTTTGGCGGTGGCGGCGTACATGGTTACCGTGCTTTAGAAGGGACATTTGTTGGTGGTTGTTTATTTAGTGGCCGACAGGTAGGGCGTTACTTAGCTAAAGGGGTGCTCGGGTAAGACGAGAAAGTGATCAGGTGCCATGTGAAATCGCTCGGGTACTAAAAATATCTGCTTAAGTAAATGCACAATTACTACCCTTTACAGACAAGGTAGATGAACAAAAAATATGAAAGAGCATCACCACAAATGGATGATGCTCTTTTTTTCTTATAAAGAGGAATTTTGAACTTCAGCGATTTTAACTATTTGTTCCTCAATCTGCTCTTTTGTCCAACCATTCTCTTCAACGAAGAAGTTGCGTTTTGCGCGGCGACATTCGTCTGAACAGCTACGCATATAGAAGGCCTCATGCTTTTCCTCGCAAAGCATTAATTTATGGCATTCAGGATTTGCGCAGTTTGTAAAACGTTCTGTCGGTTCACCAGTGAAGAAATCCTTGCCGACAATAACATGCTCAACCTGATTAATCGGTACACTACGACGTCGATCAAAGACAAACATTTGTCCATCCCATAGTTGACCTTTTACCTCAAGGTCTTTAGCATACGTGGCAATTCCACCATGTAACTGACCTACACTTTCCCCATAGCCTTCACGTTTTAACCAACCAGAGAATTTTTCACAGCGAATACCACCCGTGCAGTAAGTTAAAATTTTCTTATCAGCAAAATCTTCTTTATGAGCCTCCATCCAAGCTGGTAGATCACGGAAGTTTTCAATATCTGGACGCACCGCACCACGGAAATGTCCGAGGTCATATTCATAATCATTACGCGCATCAATAACTACTGTATTATCCTCCTGCATACGCTCCATAAATTCCTTTGGTGATAAATAATCCCCTGTTATTTCTAAAGGATTGATATCATCTTTTAAACCTAGGTGTACAATCTCTCGACGAGGGCGTACATGCATCTTTTTAAAGGTATGCCCTTCAGCTTCATCAATTTTCCACATAATATCGCTAAAACGAGGGTCTGCCTTCATATGATTCATATATGCATCAGTTTGCTCGACTGTACCTGAAACCGTTCCGTTAATGCCCTCATATCCAACTAAAATACGGCCAAGTAGCCCGATTTCTTGACAAACCGCTAAATGCTCCTCTGCGAATGCTACAGGGTCTTCAATAGCTATATATTTATAATAAAGTAATACACGATAGTCTTTCTGTGTCACAATTATTAACCACCTTTAAATCAATATTCGTCCGTGAACTACCTACCACTTAAAACCTAACAGTTTATAAAGTGGGGGCTTCTCGACTCATCGTTGCTTTTAGTAGCCAACGAAAACTGATCGAGCTATCCCTCTTGTTCCAAAAGTTCTTTTGTTATACTAACGCTAATAGGCGCAATCCTTCTTGTTTGATGTTGATGGTGGCATTCCAGTCTCTGTCTGCTACAAACCCACAATCACAGTAGAACGTACGCTCAGAAAGAGAAAGGGACACCTTTACTTGACCACAACAGGACCCGTTTTAGTGCGAGATACCGTTCAAGACTTGATGAGATGATGAGACGGAATTTCCCGATGTTGCTTTATTTTTACAAGTTTTAGTTTTGGTAATTTGATAGCGCCGTCCAACAGCATAATGTTTCCGTTGACCACATTGGTTGTATAGGATTGCTTTGACTTCCGATTTTTGAACTTCGGAAATTCCGCACGACCAGAGAAGAAATTGTTGTATGCTTGCTGCAAATGTAGTTGAGCGTTTGCTAAGGCAAGGCTGTCTACTTCTTCAAACTCCTCTTTATATTTAGCAGGAGTCGGGAGTTTTTGCCTCTTTAATGCTTCCTTGTCGTCCTTGAACTGCTCAACCATTTCTTTTCGCTCCGAAAGCATTTTGTTGTAGACAAATCTAATCGTAAGGAGTTCCTCTTGTTCATGCGTTGGATACAGACGAAACTTATAGGCTTTGGCCATATCAAATCACCTCACTTCATACCTTATTTTCTAATAAAAGTATTCATGGATTTTGATATCTCGGAGATATAACAACCTTTCATCTATCTAAAGCTGATTATATCATGCCATGGCAAAAAAAAGAGACTTCTTTAGTCTACACCTAACCGAAATTCATCTACCGCTTTCACTGGTGCTGTCACCCCTCCACGTTTAGAAGTGGAAGACTTCTTTCATAGGGAAATTAAAGATAGCCTATCAAGTGCTATTTTGCGTAGGAGAGAAGGAGTTTTCTAAAAAAACACGAATAATAGATAGTGAATGACTATTCATATTTGGGGGTGTTGGGATGGAATTTTCAACAATTACATTAGAAAAATTAGATCGCCGTGCAACATTAACATTAAATCGACCACATGCCATGAACGCCATGGACGATGTGATGATGCGTGAACTAGCAGAATGCTTCGAAGCACTACAGCAAGAACAAGAAATACAAATTCTTGTTATTCGTGGGGAAGGAAAGGTCTTTTCCGCAGGTGGCGATATTAAAGCGATGCTAGATTCAAATAAGCCACTTGATATTAATAATGCAATGGTTTATTTAACGCGTATTGTCAAGGCATATTATCAGCTACCGATGATCGTCATTGCAGCAGTTCATGGGGCGTCAGCTGGATTAGGCTTTAGTCTAGCGTTAGGAGCTGACATAGTTGTGGCATGTGAAAATAGTAAGCTCGCTATGAATTTCATAGGTATAGGGCTCATCCCAGATGGTGGCGGTCATTTCTTTATGAAGGAACGTGTGGGTACTGTTAAAGCTAAACAAATGATTTGGGAAGGCAAGGTATTAACTGCATCAGAAGCGCATGATGAAGGGTTAATTGACTATGTTGCACCAGATGGGACTGTTTTTGCGATTACTGACCAACTAGTCGGAAAAATGCTTGCTTCTCCAATTGCATCGATGATTACGACTAAAAAAATTCTTCATGCTCAAAATTTACCGCAATTAGAGAGTATTTTATCAATGGAAGCAGCGGGGCAAGCAGCGATGCGTAAAACGGCTGATCATTTAGAGGGAATCCATGCGTTTGTAGAGAAAAGAGCACCTGCCTTTGTAGGAAAATAAATTTAACTATTTCTTTCAGTGGGCGTCCAAAGACCCGCTAAAAGAAGTAAAAAGGCGCGTAGTAAGCTTTTCTACGCGCCTTTTAATAGCCATTTTTAGACATGAAATAAAATTAATTTACCTGAGGAGTTCACAAGGCGATGAGTTTTGTTGGCAACACCTTTTTCTTCGATTTGTTGTAGACCGCTGATTTTTGCAGCCTCATCGTTTTCGAATGTCCATGTTTCATCAAATAATGTTTCCCCAGTTTTTTCAAAAGCTGTAAAACGATAATTCTCCATACAAACCCCACCCTTTATTTAATATATATTCTATTATACATAGAAGATTTATAAACTTCACGGTAAAACTAGCGAAAATTTCGATAAATTATGAAAGTTGTGGAAAATTTGAGGCAATACTATTAATGAACATTCTTTGAATACATTTCTCAACTAGCGTGAAGTATGATAAAATAGAACAAATATTCGGTTTCGACGTGATTCACGAATATCTCATTATAAAAATGAGATAAATAGCGGTTGGTAAATTATTGAAGTAATGATTCTAATGTGGTTCATCACCAAAAGTTGTGAATGACTTTTGTTAAAACGTCTACTATGAAATAAGTTGATTGGAGTGGAGGCTGGGTGACTCCTTGGGGATTAGCGATAGAGGAACGAAGGAGCTTTGCTCTGTGCGAAAGCGAAGCGTCAGCAACAAATGTTTTCTGTAGCGAAAGCGAAGCGTCAGCTACAAAGCGCCCAGTCGGAACGGAAATCAACCACACATTTTGGTGATGATCCTCTAATGTACTAAATTATTTACTGCATTGCGAGTGATGAAAGAATGACGACAAGATATAGATTATTTATTACTTGAGGTGATTGGATGTCAGCTATTCGTTTTTTTCATATGGCAGATTTACATTTAGATAGTCCATTTAAGGGCTTATTTGGTTTACCAGAACAAAACTTCAAAAAGATTCGAACAAGTACATTTGAAGCTTTTGATAAAATTATTCAAAAAGCTATTCAGGAGAAACCTGATTTTTTACTGATCGTCGGTGATATATATGATGGTGAAAATCGTAGCTTGCAGGCACAAAGAAGATTTCAAGAGGCTATGGAAAAACTCTTTCAGTATAATATCCCGGTCATTTTAAGCTATGGTAATCACGATCACTTAAATGGTGCTTGGACCCGTTTTGCGTTACCGAGCAACGTTTATGAATTACCAGCTGAAACAAGTGTAGTGCAATTAAAAATACGTGGTCAGCAAGTTAATATTTATGGCTTCAGCTATAGTGACCGTCATATAACGAAATCAATGATTGATAGTTATCCTATTGCACAGGACGAGCATGCGATTCATATTGGTATGCTTCACGGTAGTGAAGCTAGCGATACTTCACATGCTGTTTATGCACCGTTCACAAAAGATCAACTTCTTGAAAAAAACTATCATTATTGGGCTTTAGGGCATATTCATAAACGACAACTTTTACATCAAAATCCACCGATTGTTTATCCAGGCAATATTCAAAGCCGACATCGGAAAGAGCAGGGGATAAAGGGTTTCTATGACGTAACCTTGTCACAAACCTCTACTGATTTGGAATTTGTACCTACATCTGCTGTTGTTTATAACACGGTAGAGATGGATTGTACGAATGTGTTTCATGCAAATGAACTCCTAAAAAAATGTGAAGAAGCACTGATGTTTAATCGTCAAGAGTATGGGGCATCTGTTGTTGAACTGCATTTGAAAAATATAGATGATCAATCACAATCTTTATTTGAACATGCTACAGTTGATGCATGGCTAGAAACAATTCGAGAAGCTGAGGATGGGATTGAACCGATGTGCTGGGTACAAAAGCTTGTGTTACATCAATCATCCGTATTGTATGAGCATACTGCTGCGACTGAATCGGTGATGAATTTAATGGAGCAATGGGACATTTCTGAATGGAAGGATATTTTAAAGGAATTATACCAACATGCTGGTGGTGCAAGACTGATCGAGCCTTTAACAGAACAGGACATTAAAAATTTAATGCACAACGCGCAAGAATTATTAGCAGAAGAAATTCAAAGGGTGTGAATAACATGCTAACGATACAAAAAATCCAAATATATGGCTTTGGTAAGCATGAAAACATCACCATTACTTTACACGAGGGCGTTACCATTTTTTATGGTATGAATGAGGCGGGTAAAACTACCATTCAACAGTTTATTTTACAAATACTTTTCGGATTTCCGACGAGACAGCAGACACAACGCAAATATGAGCCGAAAGTATCGACTAAATTCGGTGGTCAGCTTACAATTGGGCATCCAACGTATGGGCAATGCACGATAGAACGCATTAAAGGAAAGGCGGCTGGGGACGTCACAGTTTATCTAGAAGACGGAACAATTGGGCATGAGGAACTTTTAGCAAAACTATTATATGGTTATTCAAAGGCCTCCTTTGAGTCTATATTCTCCTTTTCATTACATGAACTACAGGGCATTGAAAAAATGTCAGAAGAAGAGCTCACGCATTTGTTGCTTGCCTCTGGGACAACAGGGGTTCAACAGTTATCGTCTCTAGAAAAGAAGATGGACAAAGATGCTGGTGAGCTTTTTAAAAAAACAGGCAAAGTGCCACTCATTAATCAAAAATTGGAGTATGTGAAAAAGCTAGAACGCACAATTAAACAAGAACAAGGTAATATTCAGACCTTTGAGGATAAATTATTACAATTACAACAGCTCGATCAAAGGCTAGAAGAGTTATATAGTCAGCAAAAAACACAGCAGCAAAATTGGCAGCAGCTCACAATTCTTCAACAGGCTATGCCGCTTTTAAAACAGCAAAAAGCTTTCGAACAGACGCGAAAAAGCTATGAACATGTGCAGTTTCCGCCAGAAGGGATTCGACGTTATGAGCAATTAAAGGATCGGCTTTTGCATGAAACACTACAATTACAGCAGCTGAACGTGCAGTATCAGGAACTACAAAAAAAGCTTCAATTAACGGTGAACGAGCAAGCTATTACTGAAATGTCTAGACTTTTAAATAGGGAAGCAACATGGAATCAGTTAGTTGTTAAGGAACAGAACTTGATGGATGAGCTGTATTTAATTGAGCAAGAAATAGAAGCGCAGTTTCGTTTGTTAGGTGTTCAGGAAAAAACGGCGCAGGATATTTTGCTCGAGGAAACAGTGTCATTACAGCAAGAAGAACAGTTTCAACAACAGTTAAGCCTATTAGAAGAAGCAGAAGAAGAGCTGAAATTTCATTTGCGTTCGTTGGAGCAACTACATGCAGAATTAGATACAATTGCTCAACTAAAACAACAGCTTCAACAGGAGTCATTATCTACAGAGGAAGAACATATTTTAGCACAGTGGCCTCAACATAAGCGAAAGCTTGAACAATTGCGCTATGGAAGGTCGCAACGCTCGAAACAACAACAACCAAGTGTTTTTATATTTATTGTGTTAGCTATAAGTATGCTTTCATTTATTTATGGTGTTATGGAAAAAAATATGGCTGTCGTCGTTATAGGAGCGGTTATGTCGCTGATCATTATTTTTTATTTGAAATTTGCTAGACAAGCACATGAAGCGCCGAGTAAACAACAAAATCAGCAAATACATGAGTTAGAGCAGGAGGAAAATGTTGCTCAAGCCATCCTGCTGAAAAAACAAAAACTTGAAGATCGCTTGTTACATGTAAATGAGCAACAGCAAGAAAAAGAACGTCAATATGTGAAACTTGAATATAAAATTCAGCGAGCTGAGCAGGTGAGTGAAGAGGCCACTCAGTCGCTTCAACATTTTTTAAGGCGCTATCGGATAGAGGGGAATATACCGAAAACATTATTACCAGAGCTGTTTATGCGCATTCGCGGTGCTCAAGAGTTAGCAGCAAAAAAGAAGAGTACATTTACTCTTCTACAAACGGTACAAGCGGAGAAAATCGAGTTCCTAGAACAAGCGCAGCGAGTCTTACAAGTAGAGTATAGTGAGCAAGAAATCTTTATGCATTTACGTAATACATTCCTTACTTTACAGCAGGAGCAACAGATATCTCAACAAGCAAAAGAGCAGCTGACTAGCCTTCAGACCAAAATTCAAGGAGTTCAATCACATATAGACAGCTATGAGTCTGAAATTACTCAGTTATATAATGCTGCGAATGTTCAAACAGAGAAGGATTATTATGAAACGCATGAACAATTTGAGCAACAACAAAAAATAACAACAGAACTTCAAGCCATTCAGAGTCAGCTAGCCTCGCTGAATGTAGACAACGAACAGTCATTAATAGACGATAAACAGCTTAAAGAAAAACTACTTGCTTTAGAAGAAGAGCGTGGCGCAATGCAGGTAGCCATAGATCATTGCCTAGAACAACGCGCGACACTACAAATCCAAAAAGAGAATCTTCTAAATGACGAGAAATATGGTCAATTGCTGCAACAGTTTGAAGAGGAGAAATCAATGCTACAACAGCTAATAGGGCAGTGGGCTACAAAAAAGGCATTGGCTACTGCGATTCATGAAACATTGTTCCGCCTAAGAGAAGAAAAACTACCCTATGTTTTGACAGAGGTTAATACAATATTTAATTTGTTAACAGGTGGACGTTACGATAAGCTTTTAATTAATGATGAAGGCTATTTTGTTACACAGGATGTTTCTGGATTACGTTATCAAATGGCAGAATTATCACAGGCTACGAAGGAGCAAGCTTATATTTCGTTGCGCATGGCACTAGCAAAAACACTGACAACTTCTGCTCCATTTCCATTTATTATGGACGATCCTTTTGTCCATTTTGATCGAAACCGTACAGACAAAATGGTACAATTAATGAAAGAAGTAGGATATGAACGTCAAATTTTATATTTTACTTGCCATGACGGGATGCTCGAGCATTGGCAGAAAGACCAAATAGTCAATGTTGGAGCACTAGCAAATGAAAGGGGAGTGGCGTCAACATGAAGGGTATTACGACGCTCCAGGTTGGAGAATCAGTTGATCAATTTTTATTAATTAAACAGGCGACAAAAGGAGTTACCACAGTTGGAAAGCCATTTATGTCACTGTTATTACAAGATAAAAGTGGAGATATTGAGGCAAAGCTATGGGATACAAATGATGATCATGAAAAACTGTATCACGCTGAGGCAATTGTCCGTGTAGGTGGGGAAATTCATGACTACCGTGGCAAAAACCAATTGCGTATAAAATCAATCCGTGTAGCAAAACCGGAGGAGGGAATTGCTATTAATGATTTAGTTCCTTCCTCAGCAACTCCAAAAGAAGAATTATATGAAGAATTGACGCAATTTTTCTTTGATATTAAAAATCCAAATATTTCTCGAATTACACGTGCAGCGATTAAAAAACATCAGGATGCTATTTTAGTATATCCAGCTGCAACGAAAAATCATCATGATTATGCATCTGGTCTTTTGGATCATATGGTGTCCATGTTAAGACTAGGAAGAGCAATTGCTGATTTATATCCTACATTAAATCGAGATCTGTTATATGCAGGGATAATTCTGCATGATATCGGTAAGGTTGTTGAACTATCAGGGCCAGTTGCAACTATGTATACTGTTGAAGGGAATTTACTTGGTCATATTACGATTATGGTCAATGAAATTGCCAAGATTGCTAGTGAACTAGAGATCGAGGGCGAGGAAGTTATGCTATTGCAACATATGGTGCTATCTCACCATGGTAAAGAAGAATGGGGCAGCCCGAAAAAACCAATGATTCAAGAAGCGGAAATTTTACATTATATTGATAATATTGATGCAAAGATGAACATGCTAGCACGAGCATTAGGCAAAACAGCACCGGGAGAATTTACTGAACGATTATTTCCGCTGGATAATCGATCGTTTTATAAGCCGTCTATTAAATAAATGTAGATTTGTGGTTTCATAGGGGATGCTTTGTCTATAAGTTGAGTGGATTCGAGGCTGGGGATAGGTCATAGATGAGCTCCTTAGTAAAGGGACGAAGGCTAAACCTCTAATACCTTTGTAAAAAAGGAAAGAGGATTCATTTTGAGTAAACTTTATTCAAAATGAGTATGTGTTTTCAAGATACTTTTTGTATATAAAAAGGGTTACGCCTGTATAAGCGTAACCCTTTTTCATATAGTAAAATAACAGATTACTTTTTGTCAGTATCTTTTTTACTTTCTTTTTCAGCGTTTTCTTGCGCTTTTTTAACAGCTTCTTCTTGCGCTTTAGCTTGCTCTTCACTTGTTGTTGTAAGATCCTTGATAGCAGGTTCTAATTCTTTATCAGAAGTTTTTAAATCTGCATCTTTTGCCATTTTTGCAAGGATATCTTTAAGAACTTGTTTATCTTGACCTGTGTTCACTAATTTAGCTAGCATTTGTGAACGGATATTTGCTTCTTCGTCTTTGAATGAGCCAACACCTTTAACATCACGCTTTTCCGTAATTTCAATTACGTGGTAACCGAAACTTGTTTTAACTGGTTCACTTAAAGTTTTTAACGGAAGGGCATAAGCAGCATCATTAAATTCATCTACCATTGCACCAACAGAGAACCAGCCAAGCTCTCCACCTTTGTCAGCAGAGCCAGTATCAGTTGAGTATTCTTTTGCTACATCTGCAAATTTTGCGCCGCCTTTAATTTTGGCAATCACTTCTTTAGCTGTTTTCTCATCTGCAACTAAAATATGACGACCATTTAACTCCGTTTTCATTTGTTCATAATGTTTTTTTACATCTTTTTCTGTAAAAGCTTTATCTTTTAAAGCCTTTTCTGAAAGAAGCTGAACACGTAAAGTCTCTTTAAAGCCTTCTTTCGTTAAGCCATATTGAACAAGAGCTTGGTCAAATTCATCACCTAATTGTGAAGCAGTATTGTCGTATGCTTCTTTAAGTTCTTTGTCTGATACTTTATATTTATCAGATAGTAATTTTTCAGTCACCATTTGTTGAACTACATGAGCACCTGCTAAATTTTTTGCTGATTCATTAAAGTCAGCGCCTGAAATGTCACCTAATTTAGAAGTAACAACTGTTTTACTGTCCCCTCCGCTACAAGCTCCAAGCGCTAATACCGAGGCAGCTAATGTTAAAGATAAAACTGTCTTTTTCATAGTGGATATTCTCTCCTTACAATGGTTTCGTCCATTTTTTACTATAACATAAACGTTTTAAAAACAAAATGGTTCCCCCTTGAGTATAGCCTATATTTCAAATTTTCAAGCGCATAGGATATAGAAAAGAAAGGGGGTGAAGTTATGAGCAGCGGAGGATATGGTGGCGGTGGCTACGGCTCAGGCTTTGCTTTATTAGTTGTGTTGTTTATTTTATTAATTATCGTTGGCGCAGCGTTCCTATACTAATTAATAAAAATGACGAAAAGCTAAGGATGTAACGTCCTTAGCTTTTTTTACAATGTAAGACATCCGCACCGCATTTTAGGTGACGTTACAAAATATGATTGGTCAGACCGAGTTATCACATTAGGTGTCCAAAAGGAAGTGGATGCCTTTTTCTTTCCGGCGGAATCGGCTTTGTGCTTGCAAAAGGCCGATTTCTGACGCAATTTTGCCGAGGCATAATTTCTACTATACTGCATATAAAACTTCAATATAAAATGAGACAAGTAATATTGTAATAAGTATATTTATAGTTCGGAATACTTTTGGTTGTTTTTCTTCGGGAATTTCACGTCGCATGCACAGCGCATAAGTCATGCGGTTTATTTGAAATAAATAGAATACCGAGAATAGAACTACAATCATTAACAGCAAGTCTATTCCTCCCCTCTTTCAGTATTAATAGCATAACAAAAAACGTCAATAAAACACAAGTACAAGCAATTTAGTGAATAGTAGGTGGCACTAAAATTTCATAGCCCTTAGGCGTCTCCTCAATTTGGGAGTCTTTAGGCGAATCCAATAAATATTTCACATATAGAATATCAATTACACATAGACTACAATGGTAAGCTAAAAGTAATGTGCAGTAATGTGTATACGCAGGGAATAACAGTGTACCTAATATAATGCTTGTATTTAAAACAATAAATGGTGTGAGTAAAGCTAAAATATAACGATTTTTCGATAAAGGTTCACGGATACGCATGTGTAGAACAGGAATAACATAAAATTGGGTACGCACACGCAATTTTAAATGTTGACGTAAATCATACAATGCTAGAAAGTGTAAGCATTTGTGAATTGGATAGATTGCAAATACAGCAATTACAAAGAGCCAAAACAAACGATCTGTATAGTGCTCATCATTAAATAAATTAAACGTTACATAGGAAAGAGAGAATACAGTTAAAAAAGCAAAGACAGCCATGATCATAATACGCGTTGTTCCGTAATGATGTTCAAGATTTAAAATTTTCCAACAATGCATGATTATCAACTCCGTAGTATGAATGGTCCTATCTAATGTAAATTGAATTATGCTAGAATGCAAGAAAAAGGAGGTATCTCAGAAAAATTTCTGAAGTACCTCTTTTAGCATGATTTATAGCTTTAAAGGCCATTAAGCTCAGATTACGAACAGCCGAGCCTTAAAGCCTACTATTATCACTTTCATCCTTTTACAGTTGGACGTTCTTCTACCTTATCAAAGGACTCACGGAAGTGCTGGAAGGAACGCTCAAAAATGTCGATGAAGTCCTCGCCGTATATATTGCGAATAACAGCCATAACATCTAAAAATTCTGGGAAGCGACCGTATAGATCCTTTAAAGCTAATGAGCCTTCTAGGACAGAATGATACGTATTATGATAATTACTATTCATTTCAACAATAAGTTCTGTACCTGCTTCTGTTAACTCAACGTACGTATTACGCTTATCGTCATCTCGCTTTGAAAACTTAAGGAATCCACGTTCTTCTAATTTTTTAGAAAAATTAAATGCTGTGGAAACGTG
Organism: Lysinibacillus sphaericus; assembly: GCF_006864135.1. GTDB lineage: Bacteria > Bacillota > Bacilli > Bacillales_A > Planococcaceae > Lysinibacillus. The sequence continues at coordinate 17,985 of NZ_SADV01000010.1, forward strand.
CATAACCCCGAATTTTGCCACATCAGAAATTGAAGCCCCTTTTAAATGATACGAAATCCATAAAATATGATGTTCGTTAATATTTAAATCGTAGGGTTTAATCCATTGCTGCCAATCTTTCTCCACTGCTTTCCATAAGGCTTTTGATAATTGCGCAATTCTTTGACTATAAAGCATCGCTTCTTTTTGAGTGTATAATTCCTCTGACAAAGCCATCACCTACTGCTTTCTTTAACATTTTAAAAATATTATAGCAATAAAGGAAAAAAGTTTAAAGTTAGAAAAATTAAAAAATTGAAAAGTGGTTAAAAAATAACATTGTGTAGATTGGATTTGATAAAAATATAGTTTATTTATCAGGGTGTAAGGACTTTAGTCGCTAACTTTTTCTTGCGTTTTTTCCTTTTTTTCTGTAAATTGTGCAACGTTTTTCTCGATTTCGCTTATTGAATTCTGTAATGCTTCTATTTCTTGTTGTAAGTTATTTTTTGATGGCTCGATTTCTTCAGTAAATGTAGTAATAGTTTGTTTTAAATCATTTATTATTAGTGGTATATTATTTTTCATTTCATTTGTGAGTGAATTAACGGATTGTTTAACTGTACCTGCTTGCTGTTTTACATCTAAAAGCTTGTCCTTTGTGCTTGTAGCGTTTGCTCGCAAATTAGCACGTAGCTGTTGTCCTGATTGAGGAGCTGAAAAAAGTACAGCGATTGTACCGCCGACAATCCCAGCTGCCACTCCAAATAAAAATGGTTTTGCTTTCATTTTAAATACCTCATTTCTGTAATGATCATGTGTTACCTACTATTAAACCATGAAATGCATGAATACAAAAAGAAAAAAGAAACTAAACGAGTGATTTTCAATCACAGTTTAGTTTCCTTGAAGATGAACGTGCATTTTTATTAAATTGAAATAGCTGTTTGGAATTTAGAACGCTTCACTAATTTTGCAACTATAGGATATATAATTGCAAAAGCAATAACATTAAATACAACAGCAGGTAATACAACGCCTACAAACAGAACAGCGAATGTTGCACCTACATTTGCATTGAATACAAAAAGTGCGACTGTTAAAAAGACAGTTCCAGATAAAATTGTTCCTAAACCAACTAAGCCAGCAGATACTGCAAAATTACTTGCCAATTTTTTCAGCACCATTAAGGCAGCTAAAAAGACAAAGCCTGTTACTGCTTTATCGATAATATTTGGAACAAGGCCAGCTGGAAATGTTGTAAACAATCCTGAAAGTACCCCTGTTGCTAAAGAAAGTAAGAACGTTTCTTTAATGGTAGGGAACAATAAAATGCCGATAAACATCATTGTTAGCATGAAATCAGGCTTCATGCCATTTACCATACCTGGTGTGACCACGTAAAGGGTAGCACCAACACCAACTAAAAGAGCCATTAATACTAAATTTTTTGTATTCATTTCTAATCTCTCCTCGACTATGCTAATCTTTTTTTGTCTCCTAACGTGTCCTCATGACCGTTAGCGAAACTTATTTGTGATTGTACGCTATAAATTTCAAAAATGCAATAGACAATTCTGACAATTAGGCTCAATTACTGAAGGTTAGCTTTAATGCTTTCAGCAACTTCAGTTAATTGCTCAGGTGTATATTTTTGTGTTTGCCAAATTAAGCCCAAGCCTTCTTTTTCATCGTAACGAGGAATAAAATGTAAGTGATAGTGGAAAACAGTTTGTCCAGCTGCAGCACCATTATTATTAATTGTATTAAGTCCGATTGGATGAAAAGCCGCCTTAATAGCATTTGCAATTTTCGGTGCTACTGCATATAAATTACGAGCTACATCCTCAGGCATTTCGTATAGATCCTTACAGTGATGTTTTGGAATTAATAGTGTATGACCTTTTGCTACAGGCGAAATGTCAGTAAATGCATAGACATGCTCGTCTTCATAAATTTTTGTACTTGGAATAGATCCTTCAATGATTTTACAAAATAGGCAATCGCTCATTTGAAAATTCCTCCTTATTTTATATGTAAGTACATTCTATCATAATCATAACTGTATCATTTGCTAATTTTTGATAAAATATAAACTAGAAGAGGAGTGAGGGCATGACGGTATTAGAGGTACAACATGTGACAGGTGGTTATACAAGAAAGCCTGTTATTAAAGATTTATCATTTACGATTGAAAAAGGAGAACTTGTTGGCTTAATAGGTTTGAACGGCGCTGGTAAAAGTACAACGATTAAGCATATCATCGGAACAATGCTTCCAAAAGAAGGAGACATTCGTTTAAATGGTGTGACGTTAAAGGAAAATACGGACAAGTATCGTACAGCATTTTCTTATATTCCTGAAACACCTGTATTGTACGATGAGCTAACATTACGTGAGCATTTAGAATTAACCGCAATGGCTTACGGTCTAGATGAAGCAACACTTGCAGCTCGTTCACAAATATTATTAAAAGAATTTCGAATGGAAAAGCGACTTAATTGGTTCCCTTCGCATTTCTCAAAGGGAATGCGTCAAAAGGTTATGATTATGTGTGCCTTTTTAGTCAATCCAAGTCTTTACATTATTGATGAGCCTTTTGTAGGGCTCGATCCACTTGGTATTCAATCATTGCTTGATCAGATGGATGAAAAGAAAAAAGAGGGCGCTTCTATATTAATGTCCACGCACATTTTATCGACCGCTGAAAAGCATTGTGACCGTATCATTTTATTGCATGAAGGACGTGTGCGAGCACAAGGAACAATGGAGGATTTACGCAAGGCATTTGCGATGCCACATGCGACATTGGATGATTTATATATTGCAATGACAAAGGAGCGCGACCATGAAGAACTTGCGTGATGTTTGGTCCTCTCGCTTCATGCACTATATAGGTGAAGTGCAAAAATATATGCGGTTTATTTTTACAGGGCATTTAGCGATAGTACTAGTATTTCTTATCGGAGCAGGGGGCTATCAATATAGTGAATGGCTGAAAGTCGTACAGTCTGATTTTCCAGCAGAGGTATTAATCGCAGGATTTGTAGGGGTTTTATTGGCATTTAGTCGTCCGACTTCACTTTTGAGAGAGCCAGACCAAGTGTATTTATTACCTTTAGAATCAAAAATGTCGCAGTATTTCAAAAAGGCTTTAGCGTGGACGTTTTGGTCACAGGTGTGGATTGTGGCAATTGTTTATATCGTTAGTATCCCTTTACTAAAGACTGTTACTGAATTAACTACATTTGAAATTTGGTCAGTGTTCCTACTTATTATTATATTGAAGTATTTGAGCGTTCAGGGTGAATTTAGCTTTCGGTATAGTGAACGCGGTCAAATGATCTGGGTGGACAGGCTGATTCGAGCTGTTATCTTTAGTGTGGCTGTGTACATGGGGCTTCATATGCAGCTTATTTTAGCGATTGTTGCTGCTGTAATTGGGTGCGTGTATATTGTAATATTTAGAAAAAAATGCACAGGTGAACCTGTCCCATACGAGCATTTTGTGAAGCTTGAACAAAATCGCATGATGAGCTTCTATCGTTTTGCTAATTATTTCACAGACGTTCCACATCTACGTGGTAGCATCCGTCGTCGAGGTTGGCTTGACTGGCTTTACAAATTTGTGCCATACAACAAGGATAATACTCAAAAGTACTTGGTGTTCCGTACATTCATCCGAACAGATGATCATTTTTATTTATGGTTCCGTTTAACCGTGATTTCAGCTGTTATTGCAGCCTTTGTAGATATCCCTGTCGTTTCATGGATTGTTGCAGGTGTATTGAGCTTTGCTACAACTATTCAATTAAAGCAGGCTTTATTATCAAGCGGTGAATTCCGCATGGACATGCTTTATCCGTTACCTGATGAAGCACGTAAAGTAGCAGTCAATCAAATTGTACGTCTTGCGATGGTCACTCAAGCTATTTTAGTTGGTCTATGTAGTATCACACAGCCAATGTTTTATGTAACTTTTATTATCATACTGGTTGTCAGTGAATTAACTGCTAAGGTCTCAAAACCTTGATAATGGTTAATTTCAAATCAAAAGCTCATTTCTCCAATAACAGACTTGGAGAAATGAGCTTTATTTTCTATTCTACTAATTGATAGTCTAGTGCTGCTGTTAATAATACCTTTGCAGCAATGAGCATACCTTTTTCATCTATATCGAATTTTGGATGATGATGTGGTGCATATTCAGTTGGTTTGGCTCCAGTAAAGAAGAAAGTACCTGGTTTTTCCTCTAAGTAGTAAGAGAAATCTTCAGCCCCCATACTTGCTTTTACTTCAATAACATCGCAAATATCCTGAGCGATCGTACGCACAAATAGTGTTTCTTTCTCATGATTTACAACCGCAGGGTAGCCACGACGATAATCCAATTCAATTGTACAATCATGCGCAATTTCTGTACCTTGGATAACCCGTTTAAACTCACGCTCCATCGTTTCACGAACATCTTTATCAAATGTTCGAATTGTACCATTTAAATAGGCTGTATCGGCAATAATATTGTCAGCATTAGATGCTACGAATGAACCAACTGATAAAACAGCCGATTCGATTGGATCAACTCGACGTGCCACAAGTTGTTGTAAATTCATAACAAGCTGAGAGCCAATAACAATCGCATCCTTTGTTTGGTCCGGATGAGCACCGTGACCGCCTTGACCTCGAATTTTCATTTCAAAACTATCAACAGCAGCCATCGTTGGACCGACGTGGTAGCCAATCATGCCTGTTGGATGATTAGAAGATAGATGTGTACCAAAAATAGCATCAACGCCATTCAAAGCTCCAGCCTGTACCATTCCGATTGCTCCGCCTGGATCAGCCTCTTCAGCATGCTGATGAATTAGTACATATTCTCCTGCTAATTCATCGCGCATTTCCCACAATAGCTTACCTACGATTAGCAAAGTAGCTGTATGTCCATCATGCCCGCAAGCATGCATAACGCCAGCCACAGTTGATTTGTATGGAACGTCTTTTTCATCTTGTATAGGCAGTGCGTCAAAGTCTGCTCGTAAAGCAATTGTTTTGCCAGGCTTGCTTCCTTTAATCCGGGCAATTAATCCGTAGCCACTGACATTAGCTTCAACCGGTACGCCTAAATTTTTATAAAAACGAATAATATAATTAGCGGTTTCTTGCTCCTGGAAGCTCAGCTCTGGATGCATATGTAGATGACGACGAATCGCCACCATTTCATCAAAATGGTTATCAATCTTTTCGAGTAGACGTTGGTTCACAGTAGAACCTCCTTAAACAGATTATCCTAGATTTTTATTAATAACATAATAGTTTCACAAACTGGATAAACAACGGTTCAACACTTCATATAAAAGATATTCTAAGCAAGAGTAATGAATTCCCCACGTTCTGGAGAATGCCCTCCGGAAGTGCAGTGAATACGTGCGCACACCCGGGGGATATCCGCAGAAGTGCAGAAAATAGTCGTGAATCGAAGTGGGATACTCGAAGAGCAGCGGGGGTACCCGGGCACCCGGTGAATACTCCGGGAGAGCAGTGAATACCCGCGCACTCGGGATACCCGCGGAAAGCAGTGAATCCTTGCACGCTTCAACTAATCCTCGTTTTCTTCTTTTGGAGCTGCGCTATAGGTTGTGACATATGAGGCTGCTGAGAAAATATTTTGCTGATTCACACCTGTTGGTTCTTTACGTTCAGCGTGTGCGGATGCAAAGGCTTTTGAGCTTTTCCATGCTTCAAACGAATGAGGGCCGTTCCATTGTGTCATGACAATGTATGTTTCACTATTTAATGGACGAAGTAGTCGAAATGCTACAAAGCCTGGCTCATCTTCTATAGCGCCCGCTCGATTTAAAAAGCGATGTTCAAAAACTGGTCGACCCTCATCTGTAACGGGAATATTGTTGAATACAAAAAAGCCGCGTTCTTCTAAATCATTTACTGAATCTAATACTTCGAATTTACGAGGTGTGGCAAAGACAGATTTTCCTTCAGTTTCGTGTATAAGCACAGAGTTCCCTTCTCCGTGTATTAAAATCATTGCCTCGTTTGGATATTTATTCTTTAACTGTTCTAAAAAATCACCTGTACCAGAAGTTAAATAAATATACATAAAATTGACCTCCTTATGAATTTTCTTAATATAGCGTGATTATCTCCATTTAAGTGGAAGTCTAAAGCTTTGTCAAAAAAGAAATCCTTTAGAAAGAACAATTTTATGACATTTCACTATGAAAACTATACAATAACAGAGGAAGCGTTTACTATTGAAAACGGATATCAATAATAATGAAATAAACAAGAGAATTTTACGATATGAATTTTATTGAGGGGAAGGAACTATTCATGACAACTTTTAATGATACTCTTCTACGTGCTGCACGAGGAGAAAGAACTGAACATACACCAGTATGGTATATGCGACAAGCAGGACGCTCTCAACCAGAATATCGTGCGATTAAAGAAAAGTATTCTTTAGAGGAAATTACACTTCAACCCGAGCTTTGTGCATATGTAACGCGATTACCAGTAGAAAATTACAATGTTGATGCGGCAATTTTATACAAAGATATAGTAACTCCACTCCCTGGTATTGGGGTAGATGTGAAAATCAAAGCAGGAGTAGGTCCTGTTATTTCAAATCCTATTCGCTCAATCGCTGATATAGAAAAACTAGGCGAATTCAATGCGAAAGAACATACACCATACGTTTTAGAAACAATAAAAATGTTAACAGCGGAACAATTGAATGTACCTCTAATCGGCTTTGCAGGTGCGCCATTTACTCTCGCAAGCTATATGATTGAAGGTGGTCCTTCAAGAAACTATAATAAAACAAAGTCATTTATGGTATCAGAGCCTCAAGCTTGGTTTGCTTTAATGGACAAGTTGGCTGACATGATTATTTCTGATATTTCTGCTCAAGTAGAAGCGGGAGCAAAAGCTATCCAAATATTTGACTCTTGGGTTGGTGCTTTAAATGTTGAAGACTATCGTGTCTTCATTAAACCGATTATGACACGTATTTTTGCTGAATTGAAAAAAGAAAATGTGCCACTTATTCAGTTTGGTGTCGGTGCAAGTCATTTAGCGAAAGAGTGGAATGATTTACCGGTTGATGTTGTTGGCTTAGATTGGCGTTTACCAATTAAAGAAGCACGTGCAAACGGAATTACTAAACCAGTACAAGGCAATTTAGATCCATCGCTATTACTTGCTGATTGGTCAATTATTGAAAAACGCACGAAAGATATTATCGATCAAGGCTTAGAAATGCCAGGGCATATCTTTAACCTAGGTCATGGTGTATTCCCAGAGGTAGACCCAGAAGTGTTAAAACGTTTAACAGCTCTTATTCATGAGTATAGTGCTCAACAAATCCAAGCACGCTCTTAATATAGATGTGAACAGGATATTAACGCTCATATTTCTTTTTTATGAATGATATCTTGATTTCATCGTAGAAAGGGTGCTGTCCAACCTAATGTATTGGACAGCTTCTTTTTGTCACATTACGTACGATTAAAGATAACTATTATTTAGAGGTGAAAAGGTTAATGAAAGAAGTTAAAGGCTTATTAGTTATGGCATACGGAACACCCTATAAAGAAGAAGACATCGAACCTTACTATACGCATATTCGCCACGGTCGCAAACCTTCAGAAGAGCATTTAGAAGATTTACGCAGTCGTTATGAAGCAATCGGTGGTTTATCGCCACTTGCTGCTGCTACTCAAGCGCAGGCTGAGGCTTTATGTGCACGTTTAAATGAAGTGCAAGATAATGTGGAATACAAATTATTTATCGGATTAAAGCATATCCACCCATTCATTGAAGATGCTGTAGAAGGAATGGTAGCGGAAGGTATTAAAGAAGCGGTTTCTATCGTGTTAGCTCCTCACTTCTCAACGTTCTCTATTAAATCATATAATGGTCGTGCAACAGAAGCGGCTGGAGATCGATTAACAATTACTTCTGTAGAATCTTGGTATGATGAACCAAAGTTCATTGAGTATTGGAAAATGAAAGTAAATGAAACGTTTAATGCAATGTCAGAAGAAGAACGTGAAAAAGCATGTTTAATCGTGTCTGCACACTCACTTCCAGAGAAAATTAAGGAGCTAGGCGATCCATATGAAGATCAATTAATTGAGACGGCTCGATTAATTAGAGAAGCGACAGGTGTAAACAATGTAGAAGTTGGCTGGCAGTCAGCAGGGCAAACACCTGAGCCATGGATTGGTCCAGATGTTCAGGACTTAACGCGTGAACTTTACGAGCAAAAGGGCTTCCATTCGTTCGTTTATACGCCAGTTGGCTTTGTAACAGAACATTTAGAAGTTTTATATGACAACGATTATGAATGTAAAGTTGTTTGTGATGAACTTGGCGCGAAATATTATCGTCCAGCAATGCCAAATACACACCCGTTATTTATTGATGCAATGGTTGATGCCATTCATAAAAAATTAAGCTAAGCGAAAAGAAAGTGATGATGTTGGTGACTCAAAAAAGACGAAAGGTAGTTGTTGTAGGCGGTGGCATTACTGGCCTCACAGCTGCGTTCTATTTGCAAAAAGAAGCAAGCGCAAAAGAATTGCCGTTAGATATCGTACTTGTCGAGTCGTCATTACGTCTTGGCGGAAAAATACAAACACTGAGAAAAGATGGCTTTATTATCGAACGCGGTCCAGAATCTTTTTTTGATCGTGAGAATTATGTATATGCTTTGGCAAAGGATTTAGGCATTGAACAGGAAATGATTACAAGCAATACAGGTCCGACTTACGTTGCCGTCGGTAGTCAATTGTATCCAATCCCTAGCAATCTTTTGTCTGGAGCAACACCACATGTCACGTCATTTATTACATCAGGTTTGTTTTCACTTAGCGGGAAAGTTCGTGCGGCGGGGGATTTTTTCATCCCTCGTTCTGCACAGAACGATGACCAACCATTAGGGCAATTTTTTAGAAGAAGATTCGGTGCTGAAATTGTAGAAAATTTAGTAGAGCCATTACTTGCTGGAACATTTGCTGGTGATATTGAACAGTTAAGTATGCGCTCAACATTCCCGCAGCTCTATGGATTAGAGCAAAAATATCGTAGCCTACTGATTGGTATGAAAAAGTCTGGTTCGAATTTTTTAAGTAACAAACTCAATACGAAAGATAAGGGGATTTTTCAAACATTTAATAATGGTCTTGAGACACTTATCGAAAAACTTGAAGAATCACTACTTCCTGGGATAGTTATGAAGGGTGTTAAAGTTGAGGAAATTGAACATGGTAAGGATGGTACAGTCCAAGTTTTGTTCAACAATTTTACACAATTAAAAGCAGATGCTGTTATTATTGCTACACCATTTAATGTGGCAAGAAAAATGTTCAGTAAACACCAGTTATTAAATGAATTGAGTACGATGAAGGCAGCAACTATTGCTACTGTGACAATGGCATTTAAAAAAGATCAGTTAGGTGATTTAGATGCGTTATCATTTTTTGTCTCCCGAAATAGTGATTTTTCAATAACTTCTTGTACGTGGATTAACCGCAAGTGGCCTGGTACAACACCAGATGATTATGTACTGTTACGCAGTTATATTGGCCGAGTGGGCGATGAGGCAATTGTTGCGTTATCTGATACAGAAATTGAAAAGACTGTATTGCAGGATTTAATGAAAACAATTGGTGTAGATGGAGAACCGTTAATGACTGTAGTTTCCCGCTGGAAAAATGCCATGCCACAATATACGGTAGGACATGAGGCGAAGGTCGAGCGTTCAAAACAAGAGTTACGTGAACATTTTCCCGCTGTAAAGCTCTCAGGGAGCTCCTTCGAAGGAATATCAATACCTGAGTGCGTTGAGCAAGGTAAAAATGTTGCTGAAGAAATGTTGAAGGAAATGTTTGCGGATTTGTAAGAAATAAATAGTTATCAGTAAGTAGTACAAACTTGAAGATCAATGTTTGTACTACTTTTTTTATTTTTGAAGTTTGATGTGGCAAAGTACAAATGATTGCACAAGTTAGATATCTCAAATTAAAAGCTGGGAAAGTAAGTTTCTACTTTCCCAGTAAAGATCTTAATGCTATGAAATTCGGTGACAAGACCATACAATACCGCCAGAGTTAGCTCCTCCAAGAGTAAGCCCTATTGTTAAACCGTTAGCATTGTAGAATAAATCAATGGTATCACCTGCATTTAAATCGACTTCACCTGCTAATGTTACTGTGCCATTACCAAGAACAGCGCGCAAAGTTAACACTACAGGTATTGCTACGTTTAATACAGGGAATAACCCACTTATTAAATTTGTTGATGCATTTCTGCGAATTGCAAATGACGGATTGACAGTAGGACCTAAACTTAAAGTAAGTGCTGCAGTTGTAGAGTAGTTGATTGTAGCCTCAAAAGCATATCTTCCAGTTGTTGGGACTGTGAAAATACCAGTCGTTGGATCGAATGCTGGTGTTGTGAAATATGGTGATGCAACACTCCAGTTGGTGAATGTAGTAGAAGCACTTACTGATATAGCATTATTAAATGCTGAGAAACCTTCTGTAAATGCTGGTCCGGTAATCCCAGTAGCGCCAGTAGCTCCAACCCCAGTAGAGCCAGTAGTTCCAGTAACACCAGTAACACCGGTAGCGCCAGTAGAGCCGGTAGCGCCAGTAACACCAGTCGCACCAGTAACGCCGGTAGAGCCAGTAGCCCCAGCCACCCCAGTGGCGCCAGTAACACCGGTAGCGCCAGTAACACCAGTAACACCAGTAGCGCCAGTAGTCCCAGTAACACCAGTAACCCCAGTCATCCCAGTTTCACCAGTAATGCCGGTAGCGCCAGTAGCGCCAGTAGCCCCAGCTACCCCAGTTTCACCAGTAATGCCGGTAGCCCCAGTAGCGCCAGTAGCTCCGGTAACGCCAGTAGCGCCAGTAATGCCAGTAATGCCAGTAGCCCCAGTAACGCCAGTAATGCCAGTAATGCCAGTAACGCCAGTAGCGCCAGTAATGCCAGTAGCTCCGGTAACGCCAGTAGTTCCAGTAACTCCAGTCACCCCAGTAGAGCCGGTAGCGCCAGTCGCACCAAGTCCACCAGTAACGCCGGTAGAGCCAGTAGCCCCAGTAGATCCAGCCACCCCAGTGGCGCCAGTAACACCGGTAGAGCCAGTAACACCGGTAGAGCCAGTAACACCGGTAGAGCCAGTAGCCCCAGTTTCACCAGTAGTCCCAGTAACACCAGTAACGCCGGTAGAGCCAGTAGCCCCAGTAGCCCCAGTAACACCAGTAACGCCGGTAGAGCCGGTAGCGCCAGTAACACCAGTAACACCGGTAGAGCCGGTAACCCCAGTAACCCCAGTAGATCCAGTAGATCCAGTAGCGCCAGTTTCACCAGTAGTCCCAGTAGAGCCGGTAGAGCCAGTAACCCCAGTAGTCCCAGTAGAGCCGGTAGAGCCAGTAACCCCAGTAGCACCAGTAGAGCCGGTAGAGCCAGTAACCCCAGTAGCGCCAGTTTCACCGGTAGTCCCAGTAACCCCAGTAACGCCGGTAGAGCCAGCCCCAGTAGCGCCAGTAACGCCAGTAGAGCCAGTAGAGCCAGTAGCGCCAGTAGCGCCAGTAGCGCCAGTAGCGCCAGTAGCGCCAGTAGCGCCAGTAGCGCCAGTTTCACCAGTAACCCCAGTAGCCCCAGTAGCCCCAGTAGTCCCAGTAGCGCCAGTAACCCCAGTAACCCCAGTAGCGCCAGTAACCCCAGTAGTCCCAGTAACCCCAGTAACCCCAGTAACGCCGGTAGAGCCGGTAGCGCCAGTAACCCCAGTAGCACCAGTCACCCCAGTTTCACCAGTAATACCGGTAGCGCCAGTAACCCCAGTAGCCCCAGTAACGCCAGTAGCGCCAGTAGTCCCAGTAGTCCCAGTAGTCCCAGTAACACCAGTAACACCAGTAACACCAGTAACACCAGTAACACCAGTAACACCAGTAACACCAGTAACACCAGTAACGCCGGTAGAGCCGGTAGCGCCAGTAACCCCAGTAGCGCCAGTTTCACCAGTAGTCCCAGTAGAGCCGGTAGCGCCAGTAATCCCAGTAGCCCCAAGTCCACCAGTAACGCCAGTAACGCCGGTAGAGCCAGTAACGCCGGTAGAGCCAGTAGCCCCAGTAGAGCCAGTAGAGCCAGTAGCCCCAGTAGCCCCAGTAGAGCCAGTAGAGCCAGTAGAGCCAGTAGAGCCAGTAGAGCCAGTAGAGCCAGTAGAGCCAGTAGCCCCAGTAACCCCAGTAGTCCCAGTAGAGCCGGTAGAGCCAGTTTCACCGGTAGTCCCAGTAACACCAGTAACGCCGGTAGAGCCAGCGCCAGTAGCGCCAGTAGAGCCAGTAGCCCCAGTAGATCCAGTCGCACCAGTAACACCGGTAGCCCCAGTAGATCCAGTCGCACCAGTAACACCGGTAGCCCCAGTAGATCCAGTCGCACCAGTAACACCGGTAGCCCCAGTAGATCCAGTCGCACCAGTAACACCGGTAGCCCCAGTAGATCCAGTCGCACCAGTAACACCGGTAGCCCCAGTAGATCCAGTCGCACCAGTAACACCGGTAGCCCCAGTAGCGCCAGTAGCGCCAGTAGCCCCAGTAACACCAGTAATGCCGGTAGCGCCAGTAGCCCCAGTAACACCAGTAATGCCAGTAGCGCCAGTAGCCCCAGTAACACCAGTAATGCCAGTAGCCCCAGTAACACCAGTAATGCCGGTAGCGCCAGTAGCGCCAGTAACACCAGTAGCCCCAGTCATCCCAGTAGCCCCTGTAGCCCCTGTAGCTCCTGTAGGGCCAGTTCTTCCAGGTTTAACAGGCCAAACAGGACAGCTTGGAGCACAAGGATTACAACAACATGGGAATGTATTACATTGACTGCAAACTCTCTCTTTAAATTTTCCAAATTGCATTGTTTCACCTCCTCTCTCAAATAGCGTATTCATAGAGGGAGAAGGTGAAATAGACAGTTAACTTGTTGGTTATTCTAAAAATATCAATAGCGATAAAAGTATTTTTTAATCACGGTGTAATAACAACCCATTAGTATAGAAGCTATTTAAGATGTTTCATTTTCTTTATTTAAAATACGCTCAAAATATTTTTTATTGTGTAGTATTTTTTCGTCATTTGGTAAAAAGGATCTGGCTAATTCATTATGTGCGTTGGCAAGTTCATATTGTTGTAACCGATCAAAGAGGACACATAGTTGTAAGTGGGGTAACCATGTTGTAAAGGTTTTATTTTGAAAAGGGGCGTTAGGATTTTGTTTGATGTTAAGCGCTTGTTCATACCAAAAGATTGCTTCATAGGTTTTGGCCTGTTCCATAAAAAGAAAACCAAGTCTACAACACGCTTCAGGACGTGGAATATCGTATTCAAAGCTTCTTAGAATGGAACTCAAATTATTTTCGGGATCATTTAAATGAGAATAACAGTCTGCTAATTTGAAACAGGCTGTAATATTGTCTTCTACCCAGCCTAATTTTGAAGTTAAAAACGTCTCATAGTAAAATATTGCGTCCTCAAATTGTCCGTGATCAAGTAATTCATTTGCGTAATAAAAAGTATCTCGTGGAGAGAGCGGTTCGCCTGAGTCAACTAATTGCTTATAGATATTAATATTTCGGGAATGATCGTGACTAAGTGGTAAATGACTGACAGCGACATTACTATCCAATAGTTTTCCACCTACTTCTAAATATTCGTGTACGGCGCCTATCCATTGGAATTGTTTATCTCTTCTTACTAAGCGATATCTTCTTAATAGAGAACTTACATTTCCTTCATTATCAAAGCTTAAATTATAATTCATTGAAACGGCGTCTATATCAAGAGTCAGGGATTCTTTTAGTGCTTTAAATTTTTCCTGATCCTCCTCTAATAATACGTCATCTGCATCTAGCCATAAAATGTACTCCTTTGTTGCTTGTTGGAATGAAAAATTTCTTGCAGCTGCAAAATGATGAATCCACTCAAAATCAAAAATACGATCTGTAAACTCTTTAACAATTTGCTTTGTATTGTCGGTAGAGCCAGTATCGATGATATTAATCTCATCGACTAAGTCTTTTACAGATGTTAGACATCTACCGATGACAGCTTCTTCATTTTTCACAATCATACATAAGCTAATGGATACCATAAAGTTGATTCCTCCTTACCATAATCTATGTAGTATATGTGCTACTATAATTTTGGATTGGATAAATGCTCGTAAATGTAAGCATTACATAATAATAATTGTGAAATTTGCTTGTTTTCTTTGTCATAAATTTACCTCTCAAGTTTCACGTGAATTTCACAATTGTGAAGTATAGTTAAGAAACAGAGGTGATGATGTTGAAAAAATGGGCAATTTTCATTTTTTCTTTAGTACAGCTAGTATTGCTAGTAGGGTGTACGGAGAAATCGTTTGAGCCTATTGAACGCGATCAGAATTTTGTAGCATCCTTAAATATACAAGAGCCTTCTCTAGATTTTATCGATGAACAAGGTAATGTGAAAGCAACATGGTTATTAGATAAAGCTTACTCGGGGGCAATTCTCCTCGGAAATGATCGTGTGTTATTGTATGGTCATCAATTAAATGAATTTGACATCTATACATTATCAACTGGAAAGAAGCTCTATTCCAAAAAAGTACAGCTTGGCTCAACGAATGCGTATTATGCTGAAAATAGAAAACAGTTTTTTATTGCGAATAGCAAAACGAATACAGTGACAAGCTTTGATGAAGAGGGCAACGAACTGGCAACTCAGAAGCTTGGTAATTATCCTATGTCAATGGCGGCCTATAAAGATAAGCTATATGTGATTAATTATAAAGATACGAAATTATCGGTGTTAAATATTGAGAATCTAGAAATTGAACAAGAGTGGCCGATTCAAAAATCATCACATGGCATAGCAATTCTTGAAGAGAAAAATGAACTATGGATTGGTGGCCATGGAGAAGGAAGTAAACCGAATAGCTCTGTTAAAAAATATGATCTTATAACAGGCGTCAAACATGGGGAGATAGCAATGCCTTTAATGCCTGTTGGATTAACTAAAACAAAGGATGCTGTTCTCGTTGTTAGTCATGGCCGTAATGCATTATATGTTGCTGACTTTGATGGAAATGTGAAATGGCAGCAAGAGGTAGGAGCTAATCCGTTTGTCGTAAATCAGTTTAAAGATTATATTGTTGTCGCTGGTTATGATGACCATACTTTGTATTTTATAAAAGAAGGTCAGGTGAAAAAAACAGTTGATGTGGGGAAAGGTGCATTTCAATTGTTAGTGAGGGAGGAAAAAATGTGACAACTGTATTAATTGTTGATGATGAGCAAGATATGCGTAATTTAATAGAAATGATGCTCCATAATGCAAAAGTTGAGACCGTAACAGCAGCAAGTGGTACAGAAGCCTACGATATGATTGTACGCGAAAATATTGATTTAGTTCTACTTGATGTGATGATGCCACACGAAGATGGCTTTGCGGTTTGTCAAAGTATACGTGCGATGTCGAATATACCAATTATTTTCCTGACAGCACGTGATGCAAATGAGGATAAGGTAAAAGGCTTAACAATTGGCGGAGATGATTATATTGTAAAACCCTTTACAAATGACGAACTAGTTGCGCGGATTCATGCAGTGCTAAGAAGAAGTGGTACTAATATTGAAGACTTGCAGCAAAAATATGTGATATTAGGACCTATTAAAATAGATGAGATAGCACGCAAGGTATCTGTAGATGGAAAGAGTGTTCCACTTACGTTGAAGGAATTTGAACTATTACATTTATTTATGAATAATCCTGGAAATGCTTATACGAGGGAGCAATTACTAGAACGCATTTGGGATATCGATTATGTAGGGGGAACAAGAACTGTTGACACTCATATAAAAACCTTACGTCTAAAGCTTGGAAAGGAAGCGGCGGGGCATATTCAAACCGTCTGGGGAGTGGGCTATCGCTTTGATCCTGGCGAATGAAAAAAATTTCAACACGCATTTGGCTATTAATCTTTGCATTTTTGATCATTACCGTTGTCTTTATGTATGTCCTGACAGATTATTTATATGAAAGACTTTATGTAGAAGACACAGAAGAGATGATGGTAGAAGTAGGGACAAAGCTACAAACGATGTATACCGGTAGTAAGGTAACAGATGAATTTATTGCAGATATTGAACATTATGCTAATTATTCGAATTTGAATATTTTTGCAGTAAGAAATCCGCGAGAACTAAGTGCCTGTGTGCCGTTTGATATAGATTTCGAAACATTAATTGGTCCAGAAGAGCGACAGCAATTACTTGCGGGTGAATATGTACAAAAAATTGGATATGAACCCCGATTTGATAGACAGCTAATTTCTGTAGTACTTCCGCTAGTGGATCAAAATAGGCTCGAAGGAATTATTTATATATACTTCCCACTAGCAAAAATTAGTGAGTTAGCGAATAATGAAGTCATTTTCTTATTTGTCAGCGCCTTTATATTTTTACTTGTCATCAGCTATTTAATTTATAAAGGAATTCGACATATTATGCGACCGTTAAGTAATTTACAAAGAGCTGTTGAGCAAATGTCATACGGAAACTATGGAACGCGTGTGCCAGTTCATTCGAAAGATGAAATCGGAAGGCTATCGAGCACCTTTAATCAAATGGCAGAGGCGATCCAACAAGAGGATGAGGCTCAAAAGACGTTTTTGGCGACTGTTTCACATGAATTACGGACACCTATTAGCTATGTAAAAGGCTATAGCGAAGCGATGCAAAAAGGTATTATCCCAGAACATCAAAAAGAGGAAACGATCCAGCTCATTGTACGTGAGGCAAATCGTATGGAACGTTTAACGAATGAATTACTTCAACTTGCTCGTATGGAAAATGAACAAGCAGAAATTACTTTATATCCAATTCCTCTTGCCGAAACATTACGTGAGGTTCAAAAAATATTAACTCATCAGGCAGAGAAGAAGAACATTGTACTCCATTTAGATGCTGATGATGCATTAATCATCAAAGCGGATGAAGTAAAGCTGAAACAAATTTTTATTAATATTATTGAAAATGCCATTAATTACTCGTATGAACAGTCAAAGGTTGAAATTACTGCCTTAGAGAAAGATGCTAGAGCACAAATTATCATTAAGGATTATGGAATGGGTATTCCTCAAGAGGATTTATCGCATGTAACCGAGCGTTTTTATCGTGTTAACAAAGCGCGGAGCCGAGCAGATGGTGGTAGTGGACTAGGCTTGTCAATTGTTGAGCAATTGTTGAAGCAGTTACATGGCAAGATTGAGATTGAAAGTGAAGTTGAAAAAGGCACAGTTGTAAAAATCACATTGCCGTTAATGGAGGAATAAAACATGAAAAAATGGTTATTGGCATTAGTAGCAGTACCTGCATTATTAGTAGGTTGCGGAGAAAAGAAAGAGTCAGCAGCTCTACCAGAGCCTGAAGTGGCTCCAATACCAGAAGTTGAAATTTTAACATCGAAAGAAGTAGCGATCAATGAAACAATTGATCTTGCGGCGCAAGTTGTACAAGGTGGCCAAAAAGTAGATAATGCAGTTGTACAATTTGAGGTTTGGGAATCTGGTAAACGTGATCAATCGCAAATGATTGACGGTGAATTAGAGAAAGATGGCGTTTATAAAGCGACGACTACATTTGACCATGATGGGGTATATTATATGTATGCTCATACAACTGCTAATGGTGTTCATACTATGCCGAAGCAACAAATTACTGCTGGCAGCCCTGATATGACAAAAGTTTTACCAGAGGATGAAAAAGTAAATAACAATAGTATGGATCATAACATGATGAATCACGGTAATGATACTTCTGAGCATAGTGATCATGAAAAAAAGTGAAAAAAATCACAATTAATGCTTGCATTATTTTTAAAATAGGAATATGATAATGACCAGATGACCGGAATGGTTTTCTGGTCATTATCATTTTCGTGTACAAAGGCATGTACATAACATAACAAGAAAGGATGTTATTAATGGATCGTAGGCAGGAAATTCTTGAAGCAGCTGCAAAATCCTTTACATTGTTTGGTTACAAGGCAACAACAATGGAGCAAGTGGCTAAAATCGCTAACGTCGGTAAAGGGACGATTTACACATTCTTTGCAAATAAAGAAATTTTATTTCAAGAGATAGCTATGTCACTTGTACGAGAGATGCAAGCAGAAGCAGATGTAGTGTTGGATGCATCCGCTAGCTTTATGGACAATGCGCATAATGCTTTAATGAAAATGCTACAGTTCCGTGAAAAACATCTTTTATTTGCGAAGTTATTAGAGGAAGAAAAAGAGCTACGAACGCCAGTAGTTAAACAAGCTTTAGTTCGCATTGAGACTGAAATTTTATCCTACGTTACAGAATTAATTCAAAGACGTATCGATAAAGGAGAAATTAGAGATTGTGATGCAGAATTAGTAAGCTTTCTGTTGTTAAAGGCGTATCTAGCATTTGTCGTTGATTGGCATGAGCTACATGGCGACATTATTCCTGAAGAAAAGATATTAAATCTTTTCAAGGAAACAATCTTCCGTGGGCTAATTCTAACTTGATTCAGCTGAGCTAAAGGTGAATCAATGATAGTCTATTGAGGATTTAGGTTTTTTTGAATAAAAATGACCGACTGACGTTTTCGGTCAAATATTATAGGAGTGAAGAAAACTTATGATTAAAGCTGAGTGGCTTAAAATCTTAAAAACAAGGAAAATGCTTGTTTCAATAATCGCTGTATTATTTATCCCGGTGATGTACGCAGGCATGTTCTTATGGGCGTTCTGGGATCCGTATGAAGGCCTGCCTAATTTACCAGTAGCTGTTGTCAATGAAGATAAGGGCGCAGAAATGGAAGGGGTTAAATTAGATCTAGGGAAAGAATTAGTCGATAAGCTTGTCGATAGTAACGAGTTTAAGTTTATTGACGTTTCCAAAGAAGAAGCTGAAAAAGGCTTACATGGTCGAGACTATTATATGATTCTAGAAATTCCAACAAATTTCTCAGAGCATGCAACTACGTTATTAGATGACAAACCTTCTAAACTAGTTATGAATTATATTCCGAATGAAGGATTAAACTTCCTTGGTGCACAAATTGGTGAAACAGCAATGGACCGTGTACGTGCAGAAGTGAATTCAAAAGTTTCTGCTACTTATGCAGAAAAATTATTTGATTCAATTACAACACTTGGAGATGGCTTTACAGAGGCTGCAGATGGCTCAAGTAAGCTAGATGAAGGTGCTAAAACTTTAGCCAATGGTGCAAAAGATTTAAAAGGTTATCTTGAGAAATTAGCATCAAGTACAGTTGAATTGTCAAATGGTGCAGATAAAATTACTAAAGGTGCTGGAGATGCTGCAAAAGGTGCAAATGACTTATCTACTGGTCTAGTAAAATTACAAGACGGTACAGTACAGTTACAAAAGGGTGCACAGCAAGCAGCAACAGGAGCATCAAGTCTTTCGCAAGGTGTATCACAATATACACAAGGTGTAGCGCAAGTTCAAGCAGGTTTAGCTACACTTAGCGATAAACAAAAACAAATTAGTGCAGGCGCAGCTTCAATCGCTGATAATGCCGGTAAATTAAATGGTGCAGCAGGCCAATTAACAGCGGGTTCTGCAAAAGTAGCAGAAGGCATCACAGCTTTATCTAATCAATTACAAGGCATGATGGCTTCATTGCCTGAAGAGCAAGCGGCAGTATTAAAACAAACATTAGCAGAGCTACAAGCAGGAAGTGCAAGCGTGCATAATGGTTTAGGTTCTTTAACTGCTGGTACAGGTCAATTACAAGCTGGTGCTAATCAATTAAGTTCTGGTGCATCGCAAATTGCAGCAGGTCAATCACAAGTGTTAGCAGGCGCTAATGCATTAACATCAAAAAGTGGTGCATTAATCGAAGGAGCAAAAGGTCTCCAAGCTGGTAATGCAACACTTGCTCAAAAATTAGGTGAATTAAATGCTGGTGTTAAGACAGCCGTAACAGGTTCTAAAACATTGGCTTCAGGTTTAAATGAGCTAGCAAGTGGTTCAACAACATTGAATCAAGGTACATCAACACTTGCCTCTAAATCAGGTGAATTAGCAGAAGGTTCTAAAACGCTTGCTGATGGTACTACTGAACTTGTAGATGGTACATCAACTTTATCTAGCAAACTAGGTGAAGCAAGTGAAAAAGCAAAAGAAGTTCATTCAAGTAAAGACACATATGATATGGTAGGTAGCCCAGTAGAGGTTGATAAAGAATCTGTTAACCATGTACCTAACTATGGAACAGGTTTCTCACCATACTTTATTTCTCTTGGTTTATTCGTTGGTGCGTTATTAATCTCTATCGTTTTCCCACTTGTGGAACCAGCAATTCGTCCAAAAAATGGAGCAGCTTGGTTTGCAAGTAAAGCTTCAGTTTTAGCAATAGTCGGCTTAATTCAAACTATATTAACAGTGGTTATTGTAAAATGGGGCTTAGGCCTTGAAGTAAACAATTTCGGATACTTCTTCCTAACAGCATTATTAACAAGTTATGTTTTCTTAGCTTTAATTCAAATGTTAGTATCTATTTTCGGTGATCCAGGACGCTTCATGGCGATTGTTGTATTAATTTTACAACTTACAACAAGCGCGGGTACATTCCCACTTGAGTTAATCCCATCACCATTGCAAGTATTTAATAAACTATTACCAATGACATATACTGTTTCAGCATTTAAAGCAAGTATCTCAACTGGTGATACATCATTCTTAATGCAAAACTACGGAATTTTAGCAGGCTTCCTAGTAGCATTCTTAGCTATTACTTTCGGTTATTTCATGTTACTACACACGAAACGTTACTCAAAAGTAGCTGAAGAAAATTAAAAATAGGAATTTTTTACACCCACCAATATTGGTGGGTGTTTTTTGGTTGAATGATTGCTTTAAATAGGGGGAGGAAGAGCTACCAAAAAACTGTTCAGTTGGAGAGAAGAACTGCTCGGGTACGGGTGAAAATCGCTCATATGTAAAAAATCACACAAAAAACAGCAGCTGATATGAGCGTATCAGCTGCTGTTTTGTAAGTGTAAGAGATTTAATTAAGGGTTCATCAAAATATGATGAGGGTTGTCATTATTAGTACGTGTGGGGCACGTATATGACGACTTTACAGAATAGGCAAATGCTTATAGGTGGTTACAGTTTTCACAAGTGTTGCTGTAGCATTCACTTTGTTCTTCAATTTTTTCACCGCATTCTGTGCATTGCTTTGCAGGTAGGTTCTTGAAAAATTCAACTACATTTTCTAACATTGTGGACTCCTCCTTTAAATTCATCTGTACTATTACTGTTTTGATATTTTATAGTGTATTATAACAGATGCTTTTCGTCAACACAAAATGCCTAATTTACGATAAAATAAATATGGATATTTTGTGAAGGAGGAAACGTAATTTATGATATTCGTTGATAATAAAGGGATTCATGACCCACGCATTAACCTTGCCATTGAGGAGTATTTATTAAAAAAGATGGATGTTGAGAAGGAGCCAGTGTTACTTTTTTACATTAATCAACCTTCAATCATCATTGGTAAAAATCAAAATACTATAGAAGAGATTAATACGGATTATGTAGAGGATAATGGCATTATCGTTGTGCGACGTCTTTCTGGTGGGGGCGCGGTGTATCATGATTTAGGGAATCTTAACTTCAGTTTTATCACGAAAGACGACGGCGATAGCTTTATGAATTATAAAAAGTTTACTCAGCCTGTTGTAGATGCACTTGCAAAAATGGGCGTTCATGCTGAGCTTTCTGGCCGTAACGACATTTTAGCGGAAGGGCGTAAAGTTTCTGGTAACGCACAGTTTTCTACAAAGGGCCGTATGTTTAGCCACGGTACTTTAATGTTTGATACAGAAATTGATGCTGTTGTATCCGCATTAAAGGTGAAGAAAGATAAAATTGAATCAAAGGGCATTAAATCGATCCGTTCACGAGTAGCTAATATTTCGGAGTTCTTAAAGGACAAGATGACAGTCGAAGAATTCCGCCTAGAAATTTTAAAATCCATTTTCGGTGGTGAAGAAAAGATTCGCTATTATGAGTTAACGGAGGAAGATTGGGCAAATATCCATAAGCTATCTGCTGAGCGTTATCAAACATGGGAATGGAACTATGGGAAATCGCCACGCTTTAACATTCAAAAAACACATCGTTTCCCAACAGGAGGCATTGATATTCGCTTAGAGGTGAATCACGGAATTATTGAAGAAGTGCATATTTTTGGTGATTTCTTCGGCGTGGGCGACATGGCAGATGTTGAACAACGATTAGTTGGGACAAACTATGATCGAACTGCAATTGCTGAGGCGTTAACAAATATTGATATTCCAACATACTTTGGTGGAATTACGACAGAAGAGTTTTTACAATTAATTTATTAAGAAAAGCTTGCGTAGAAAATTGAGGATTCGAGTTTGACATAATAAAGTAAAAGGACTCACGCACAATTTTGTGGATGAATCCTTTTTGGATGTCGATAAAAATTAAAAATTGGGCGATAAAACGTAAAAATGTTTCGATAAACAAAGGTAGATGACACGTATCATGCGGATAAGTTGATGGGTGTGGAAGCTAGGCGACTAATTGGGAATTAGCAATAGAGGAACGAAGGCTAAAGGCATTACGTCCTGTGATAGACGGATGCGTGTTTTAGCGGCGTTCTTCCTTTGGTTAGCGGCGCAACTCACACTTTTAGCGGCGAATTCCAACATAAGCTGGACAATTTGACTAAACTAAAGTCAGAGTTGAAGAATATTGTATAGAATTTTACACAATATTAAGGACTTGACTGGAAAGAGAAAGAGAATGAATCGACGGATGAAAGAGCCAAAGAAAGCGGCACACGGACGCCCGCAGGAAAGCGAGTAGCCCGTAGCGGAAATCAGAGCCTTCTAAATGATTATAGTGGATAAAAATGGTTAATTAGCACACCTGCTACAAAAGGTTCGCTGACAGTTATGTCATCGAACCTTTTTTTGATACAATATAGGATAGAAAGGAGTGTTGGTATGGAGAAGCATCGAATATTTATTGTCGAAGATGATGTAAAGATTGCGTCATTGCTTGCAGAAACGCTTAGAAAATATCAATACGAAGTTGAAACGATCAAAGAATTTGATCATCTCGTTGAAGAATTTACAGCATTTAATCCACATATGGTGTTGCTTGATATAAATTTACCTTCGTACGATGGCTACTATTGGTGTCGCCAGCTACGTCAACATACAACTTGTCCAATTATTTTCATTTCCGCTCGTTCTGGCGAAATGGATCAAATTTTTGCGCTTGAAAATGGGGGCGACGATTTCATTACGAAGCCATTTAATTATGAAATTGTACTGGCTAAAATCCGCAGTCACTTGCGTCGTACATATGGTGAATATGCAGCAAGACAAGAGGAGCGGACAATTAAACAAGGACAGCTTATTCTTCATTTAGAAAGAATGGAGCTTCATAAAAATGATTTAGAGATTCCACTTCAGAAAAAAGAATGTATCATTTTAGAACTGTTAATGGGGAATGCTCCGAAAGTAGTGACACGTGAGCAATTGTTAGAAGAGCTTTGGGACGATCAGGCATTTGTCGATGAGAATACATTGAACGTCAATATGACACGAGTGCGGAAAAAGTTGGCTGATTATCATATTGCGTCTTCTATAGAAACTGTACGTGGAGCAGGCTATCGCTTTATTTTAAGTGCAGGTGAGTTATAGTGGGCTGGAAATTATTTCTGCGTGATTACGCATCGTTCATTGTATTCCAGATCATATTAGTCGGCTTCATCATGGTCTTATATTGGTTGGACGGCTTTCGAAATGTTGATACTGCTATTTATTCCTTCTGTATTAGTTTAGTGTTATTAGCTTCGTTTTTACTTATCCGTTATTTAATGCGCCAACGTTATTTATTAAAAATATCACTGCTTCCTAAAACAATGGAGGATGTGTTGCAAAAAAATGCTAAAACACCTGAGGCGATACAGGTTGAGAAATATATGCATGAACTATATCGACAATATAAGCATGAGCTTCAAACGTTATATGCAGGCCAAAAACGGCATGATCAGTTTATTAATCAATGGGTGCATCAGATGAAAACGCCAATTTCTGTTATTGAGCTTTTATTGCAGGATGAACGTCCTCTCGATAAAAAGAATGTGCAGGAGGAAATTGACCGTTTGCGAAGAGGCTTGGATATGGTGTTGGTGAATGCTCGATTAGAAAATTTTGAAGAGGATATGCAAGTAGAACAGGTTGCTTTAAAAACGATTGTGACTGCAACTGTAAATGAAAATAAACGTTTATTTATTACAAAGCGTGTTTTCCCAGAAATTCATATTGAGGATGATATTATCGTAGCAAGTGATTCAAAATGGCTGCGCTTTATTCTCGGACAATTTGTAACGAATGCGGTTAAATATACGTTTGAATCAAATAAAAAAATAGTCATTTCCGCCATTATAAAGGATGACTACGTACAATTAGCCATTCGTGATGAAGGTATCGGTATTCCAGCTTCCGATCTTTCTCGTGTCACTAAAGCCTTTTTTACTGGTGAGAATGGGCGTAAAACTGGGGAATCCACAGGGATGGGCTTATATTTAGCAAAAGAAATCTGTGAAAAACTCGGTCACGAATTACACATTACATCAGAGGTAGGAAAAGGAACAATTGTTACAGTGACATTTACGAATTAGGGGGATCGGAAATGATAGAAGTACGTTTGGATGAATGGGTTTTACATGTAGAGACAGAAAAAACAGAGACATTATACGAATCGCAAAATGATGTTTGTGATTGTTTATCCTGTGAAAATTTCCGTAAAGCTAGTCTTTTGTTTAATGAAGAAGTAATGCATTTTTCGAATAAGCTTGGGCTAGACTTACATAAACCAACTTTACTTAACGCTTTTCCAGTAGAAGGTGAGCAAGTGATGTACAGTGGGCATTATACGATTTGTGGAGAAGTCATGGAAGGCGAAATGGATGCCTGGGATGTAATTGTTGGGTCGCATTGCTTTAGTCTAGTGGAGGAGGATGGTAATCAGTTAGCTGAATCATTAACAGGGCCGCATTTTCAAATTGGCTTTGAGGTAGTATTGCAATGGCTGTTACCAGAATCTATGGAATTAAACAAGAAATAAGGTGAACAAGGTATGCCTATTTTACAAATAAAAGACGTGACAAAGGTGTATGAAGGCAAAGTAACTCATCGTGCGTTAAATCAACTAAGCTTTGATGTTGAGGAAGGTGAGTTTTTAGCAGTCATGGGTCCATCAGGAAGTGGAAAAACAACATTATTGAATATCATTTCTACGATTGATGAACCAACGAGTGGAGAAATCATTTTAGATGGCATGAACCCTCATACGCTGAAAGCAACTGAGCTAGCTTACTTTAGAAGAAGACAGCTTGGTTTTGTTTTTCAGGATTTTAATCTTTTGCATATGCTGACAGTGGAAGAGAATATTGTGCTGCCACTTACATTAGATCAACAACCATTAGAAGTAATGGAGGAGCGTCTTGCAAGCATTGTGGAAAAGCTCGATTTAACTTCGTTCTTGCATAAACGCCCAAATGAAATATCAGGTGGACAAGCACAAAGAACTGCCATTGGGCGGGCACTTATTCATAATCCAAGTCTCATTTTAGCAGATGAGCCAACAGGAAATTTGGATTCGAATTCTTCACGTGATGTACTTGAACTTTTAACAAAAATTAATCAGGAAAAACGAACAACGATTGTAATGGTAACACATGATCCAATTGCAGCTAGTTACTGCGATCGCGTGTTATTTATTAAAGATGGTGAATTTTTCAATGAAATTTACAAAGATGATCGTCGTCAAATGTTTTTCCAACGAATATTAAATGTTTTGAGCTTACTAGGAGGAGGACAAGTAGGTGACCTTTCGACAATTCGCTTACCGTAATGTCGTACGGAACAGCCGTATATACGGTGCCTTTTTCATGGCAAGCTTTTTTTCTGTGGCTGTGTTTTTCATCTATTCAATGCTCATGTTTCATCCGGATATTGAACAAGGGATTTTAGGAGAAGCATCATTAATTGGAATGGTAGGTGCGGAAACCGTACTCGTCCTTTTTACCTTATTCTTTTTATATTATTCGATGAGTGCTTTTTTAGAGGCTAGATCACATGAGTTTGCAATTTTATTACATTTAGGAATGGAAAAACGCCAGATGAATAGGCTTGTCTTTTTGGAGACAATGATTATTGGATCAGGCTCTATTTTTGTTGGGATTATATTTGGGTTCTCATTTTCGAAATTCTTTTTCATGATTGTTCGAGAAATTTTACATTTAGATAGTTTACCCTTATATGTTTCATGGCAGCCATTTTTACTAACGATTGGTGTCTTCACAAGTGCTTTTGTAGTGATTTCCTTTATTAGTGTCTATTTTACACGTGAAAGAAAATTACGCGATCTCCTGAAGGGGAATGACTATTTAAATAGTGTTTCAACCTATTCTAAAATTCGTGCAGTATTTGGTATTACCCTTATTATATCAGCATATGTACTAACGTTTATCGTATCGAATACATCTTGGATTGGTTTAACATTAATAATCCCGTTTTTAGCGACCTTTGGAACATATTATTTTTTCAGTGATTCTTTACCTTGCTTTTTAGATAAAGCACGGGGCAAACGTAAATTTCATTGGCAACGCTATCGACTTCTTTCGTTAGCTGAGCAAACGCATATTATGATGGACAATGTGAAAATGTTTTTTGTAGTAACGATGGTGTCAACAATGGCCTTTTTATCGGTCGGTGTATTAGCGACGATGTCATCCTATACAATACAATATGATCGTTTAAATCCATTAGGGCTTGTCTATAAGGGGGATGTCGACAATCCCTATGAGCGAAATCATATCGCCTCTTTACGAATTCAATTAGAGGAGAAGGGTTTGTCCTATCATTTATCGCGCTTTGTTGTCATCAAGCAAACATCTTCATATACTCACAATGAGGTTGAAGTTTTTAGGGAATCGGATATGAATGTATTACTTTCTTCCTATAGTTACCCTTTACTTGATTTGGCTTCAGGGGAGGCAGTGTTTATACCATACTCGGAAGATTCTCTAAAAAGACTAAAAAATAAAGTTGTGCATACTGTATTAGAGGAAAATTCTATCCCGATAACAATTGATAGCGTATATCCTAAAATAGTATTCCCAGGGTCTATTGTTAGTGTGAATTCTATAGTGATAAGTGATGAGGATTTTAGAAAGCTTAGAAAGCCGATTGCTGATAAAAACGTTGTGCAGCCAATCTATCATTTATTTACCTTCTATATCCCTCAGTGGGTGGCAACGAAAGAGATCGGCAAGGACATAGAGGAGTTAAAAGCCTCTCAATATTTTTATAAGAAGGATAGATTCAGCCCATTTTACTTTGAAAATGCAGGGTTAAATTATTCTTATATATTAGCTACTTACTCATTATTCACATTAGTAGGGGTTTTAGTAGCAACGGTATTTTTATTAGCAGCAGGTAGCTTCGTTTACTTTAAACTGCATACTTCTCTTGAAAGAGAAAAGCGTAAATTCGATGTCTTAAAGCGAATGGGCTTAACAGATACAGAGCTCAAAAAGCTTGTGAATCGTCATTTGTTCCCACAATTTTTCTTGCCATGGGGTGTTGCAATGATGCATAGTGCCTTTGCTTTTCTTATGGTTCAAGGTATCTTGAAGGATATTGCTAATATTTCCATTGTCAAAGAAGTTGTCTTTGCTTTTGGATTTTTTGTTTTAATACAAGTAGTCTATTTTTATTTGATTCGTTGGCGGTACATCTCGCATATTCGTTCGTAATCAAAATGTGCAATGGAGAAAAAAATGAATTATTTGACGTAATTTATGACATGAAATAAAAAGTTTCGTTGTCTTTTAGATGTGTTTCTTATATAATATTACTGAATAATGATTCATTTTATCTTCATTCAGTAGCAGACTCCCACCTCTGAGGTGGTGTGATGGATTCGGGTGTGATTCCATTTTAAGGGATGTCCATACATCTACTGAGTGAAGGTAAAGCCTCCGGCGGATGTCACGGATTTACAAAGGAATGCTTAAAGGATGTTAGCCTAAAACCTTCGCATCTTGCGAAAACGGCTAACTGACCTGCATCGGTAATAACGCCACGTCCTTGTGGCATTACCGAAATGACCGACATCGTGTCGGCCCTCGTGCAGGCCTGGGCACAATTAAAAATCCTGACCTCAATTATGCCAAGGCGAAATTGATACGATAAGGGGATGGTGTAATTGAATTTAGTTTCAAGTGTTCGTCAACAAGCATTAGAGCAACCGGATAAAATTGCGTATCATTTTATGGGGAAAGATACGACGTACGGTGAATTTGAACACACGGTAGGTCGCTTTGCAAAGGGGTTACAAGATTTAGGGGTAGAAAAAGGGGACCATGTGGCGTGTTTACTCGGCAATACACCACATTATTTAATTGCGTTATATGCAACAATGCGTTTAGGAGCAACGGCAATTCCGATTAATCCAATCTATACACCGGATGAAATTTCGTATATTTTGCATAATGGTGATGTAAAAGCTGTTATTGCACTAGATGCACTTCTTCCATTAGTAGAAATGGGTGTACATGCTTTTCCAAAAGTAAAAACATTTGTTGTTTGTGAAACAACAGAGAATGTTGCTGAAAAAGTAATGACTTTATCCGAAGAAGCAAAGGCAAAAATTCATTTATTTTCACAAGTGATTGCTAGTGCATCGGACTCTTTCCAACCAGTAGAAGTAGCTGATGATGATAATGCAATTATTTTATATACTTCAGGAACGACAGGTACTCCGAAGGGTGCAATGCTGACTCATAGAAATATCTATTCAAATGCACGAGATGTTGCGCATTATTTAGACTATAAAGCAGATGATCGTGTTATTGCCACGTTACCAGTTTTCCATGTATTTGCATTAACTGTCGTCGCCAATGCACCTTTATTGAGTGGAGCAACGATTTTACTTGTACCACGTTTTAGTCCAACTGAAATCTTTAAATTAACGAAGGAACAAAAGGCAACAGTCTTCGCTGGTGTGCCAACTATGTATAACTTCTTGTATCAATTACCTGAAAGCAACCCTGAAGATTTCTCTACAATACGTTTAGCGATTTCAGGTGGCGCGTCTTTACCGGTAGCACTATTACATAATTTCGAGAAGAAATTTAATGTGCGTGTATCAGAGGGCTTTGGCCTATCAGAAGCTTCACCAGTAACGTGCTTTAACCCATTGGATCGTGAGCGTAAGGCAGGTTCTATTGGGACATCCATTTCCAATGTTGAAAATAAGGTGGTGGATGTTAACGGTCAGGAAGTGCCCGTTGGAGAAGTAGGGGAGCTAATTGTACGAGGGCCTAACGTTATGAAGGGCTATTATAAATTACCTGAAGAAACAGCGATGACTATACGTGATGGCTGGTTATATACAGGGGACTTAGCTAGAGTTGACGAAGAAGGGTATTTCTACATCGTTGACCGTAAAAAAGATATGATTATTGTAGGTGGATTTAATGTCTATCCAAGAGAGGTTGAAGAAGTACTCTTTGCTCATAATAATATTGTTGAAGCGGCAGTTGTAGGTTACCCAGACCCTAACTTAGGTGAAGCTGTACATGCATATGTTGTCTTAAAAGATGCAGAAGCAACTTCGACAGAAGACCTTCTAGCATACTGTGCAAAGCATATGGTGAAATACAAGGTTCCTAAAGTAATTGAGATTATGGATGAATTACCGAAAAATACGACAGGCAAAATTTTGCGTCGTACATTAAAAGAAAAAGTATAAGAAACCGTAGCTACTATTGAAAAAAATAGTAGCTTTTTTTGTATTCTTTGAAAACACCTTGCTAGGCGAGGGGTTCCGGAAAGTTTTTAGCTATGGACAAGAAAAAAAAACCAATCATACAATGAAGATGGTCTGGTCAACCGACTTCATGCGAAAGGGGTACCCAAATGGATAATAAAAGTTTAGCCCATACGAAATGGAATTGTAAGTATCATCTGATTTATTCCGCATAAATGAACAGTCAGATTCTCATTTCAAAATTTAAGAGAAGGTGGGAGATCAACTGCCCCTAAAGTTCAATTGATTAGGGGCCACAAATGTATTCTGTGAGAAAGCGCGTGAGCACATAAACGTTTGCATAGAATGTGAGATATTAGCTAGTGTTCCTCTAGTGAGGGACGCGGAACACCCACTGATTGAACCTTCACTTTAGGCCAATATTACAGCAATGTAAAAAAGCGTGGCCACTTATTTAAATAAGTTGAGTGTATATGTCTGTAAGTGATAAAATCAAACTTGTGAAATCTACATACTTTTTAAAGGCTTGTCATATAGTGAGGGAGAAGTAACACCAATAACTGTAAAGAAGAATGGAACCTTTGGTGTCTAGCTACGTCAAAGCCTTTAGAAAATTTAATTGAAAGAGAGCATACGGAAAAATGATAGAACTCATCAAGGAGTTAATTAGTTTTATTATGCATATTGATGTGCATTTAGAGGAGATCATTCGTAAGTTTGGTAATTTGAGTTATTTCGTTCTATTTGCAATTGTTTTTGTTGAAACAGGTGTCGTAATTTTCCCATTCCTGCCAGGTGATTCATTGCTTTTTGCAAGTGGAACATTAGCAGCAGCAATGGGCGCATTTAATATGTGGATATTAATTCCTGTGTTTTTAGCGGCTGCCATTTTAGGGGATACGATGAACTATCATATTGGTCATAAAGTAGGGACATCCATTCCACAAAAGAGCTTCCTTGGTAGAGTCGTAAAAAAAGAACGTATGGAAGCAGCAGAAAAGTTCTTTAATAAACACGGTGGAAAAACGATTGTCATCGCGCGTTTTATGCCTTTTATCCGTACATTCATACCATTTGTTGCAGGGGCTAGTAAAATGAAGTATGGCTACTTCATTATGTATAATATTTTAGGTGCAGTGTTATGGGTATTCAGCTGTACATTACTAGGTTATTTCTTTGGTAATATTCCAATTATTAAAGATAACTTCTCAACGGTTCTTATATTAATTATCTTAATTTCAGTTGTACCAGCCGTTATTGGTGCTATTAAATCAAAAACAAGTAGAAAATAAAACAAGGACAGTCTAAAGGTGAAAAAAATCACTGCGGACTGTCCTTGTTTTTTACTATCTAAAAAAGACCTTGGGAGTCTTCCAGAACTGTACTTCGTGGAATGTCGATAACGATGACATTTGGATTGGAATAGCTCATTACATATGATTCACGTTCTAGCTCACGATTCATATCTAAAATACCTAATGTTGCTTTTATACGAAAATAATTTACTTGTTGTCTAGAAAGAGATTCAATAAATAGCTGGTTTTGTGCCACGTATATGTTAGGTAACGGTACTTCGTCTGAAAGATCAATACCTTCTATAATGACAGGAAGTTGATAATAGGTAACAAGAGCTTTTCCAGATTCCATATTGTCATTATAGCGCACTCGAATAGTAACGCTTGAACCACTGTCACCTTCATTTACAACAACAGGTAATGTATCTCCTTTATATCTTAGCTCCCACGTTTTCTTTTTGTATTCCTCCGTTAAATAAGAAGAATCGTTTTCTTGATCGTACTTTTGTATTTGATCTGATTTTTTCTCAACTTGTTTAATTTCAGAAGGAGAAAGTATTGGTATTTTTGATTCTGAAAAAAAACTAATATAAATGAAGGCAGTAAGTCCAAGTACGATATAGCTAGTAATGCCAATTATAATACGCTTAGGGGTCCAAATATTTTTAGCTTTTTTCCCTAATTTACTTAGTAGTATATAAATAGCAATTACCAGTAGTATTGTAGTAAAAAAGAATAGTGTAGTCGCCGTCATTTGCGAGTCACCTCCGATTTATCAGCAATCCAAATAGTGAGGCTAAAGCATAGTAGAGCCATAAGCAAATAAAGAACACTAATCATAAGATTGGATAACATTATTAATGACCTAAGATTTATCAACTCTGGTGACATAAAAAATAATATAAAGCCAAGCAGCAGAAAAGTAGATACAAGTATTTTTATCACTACTGGCCCCTTGAAGCTGGTGCCTAATAGTAAGCCGATTGCGCCAAATAAACAGAGGCTACTGAAACATAATAGTAATATTGATGGTGAAATAAATAGATCTTCTATTATAAAGGATTTTTTCTCCACTAATAAAATTCCGAATACTTGTAAATAGTAAGTAGAAATCATAATGATGACCGCAATAAAACTGTAAATAATCATGACAAATATATTGGCAATAGCGCTAGATGTTCGACTAGAAATAATGGATAAGTCATCAATACGATACGCTTTTGTTGTAAAGAGAAGTGCTACAATAAATGCCCAAATTGCTGTAACAATAAGAAATATATCGAGTGAGTAATTATAGAAATGAACAGTTAAATTTTCTCCTCCATGACCAGAAGACCCACTCCCTGAGCTAGATGTTAAAAGCCCAAAAATGATTTGTACAATAACTAAGGAACTAAGGGCAGAAATATATAATTTTGCTTTCCATTTCACTTGTTTTTTAACAATGGTTTTCAGTGAAATATTAGTCAAAGATTGCATCAATATCACTTCCTTTTTTACTTGTTAAATACTTGCACACTTCACTTGCTGTAAGGGATGATACCGTGATGCCTTTTGCTCGAAGTATTTCTTCTGAGACGAATAGATTACTAGCATCTATTATTGCTGAGGTCATCCCTGCCATAATCTTTTGAGCGTATACTTCCGTCTCAGAGAACAGATCTGCAAGTGCATCGCTTGGTCCACTAAGTGATATAAGCTGTTCCTTAAATTCATCCAATGGTGCGTGGGCAATGACAGAGCCTTCATCTATTAATATAATTTCTTCTAAAATAGATTCCATCTCTTGCAAATGGTGACTAGTAATTAAAAATGTTCGTGGAAAGGCTAGGTATTCCTTTAAAATCGCTCTGTAAAAATCTGTACGAATCACTTCGTCCATGCCATTCATCGGTTCGTCTAAAATAGTCAGTGCACAGCGGCTTACTAATCCGTAGACAAGGTTAAAGGTTGCTAATTGACCTTTAGATAATTGCTGATGCTTTGCTGTGAGATCTATACCTGCATAATCGAGCATGCGATAAGCTAACTCATTTTGCCAATTAGGATAAAAATCAGCGCCCATCTTTAGAATATCTTCGAGTGACAAGTAATCAGAAAAGCTTAATTGATCATCGATAAAAATCATATTGGCAGCAGTTTGAATATTATTAAAGGGATTTTCATTAAACACTTTGCATGATCCAGTTGTAGGCCTTAGATAGCCAGCAAAAATATTAAGTAATGTCGACTTACCAGCACCGTTGCGACCAATAATGCCGATAATTTTCTCTGCATCAATAGCGCAGGTTACGCGCTGTAGTGCATTACGGCGTCCAAAGCTTTTAGATAGCTCCTCACATTGAATAATATTCATTCCAATCCCTCCTGTGTTTTTCGAATAAGCACTAGCAATTCTTCATCAGATACAAGTAAACGTTTTGCCTCTAATACGATCTCTTGTGCCATTTTCGTCAATATTTCGTTTCGACGTTTCAATAAAATTCGTTCCTTTGCATCCGTAGCGACAAACATACCTAACCCCCGTTTTTTATATAAAAGTTGCTCTTCAAGTAAAATTGTCAGCCCTTTACCAGCTGTAGCAGGATTTATATTGAATAATTCAGCTAGCTGGTATTGTGAATAGACCTTCGCGTCTGTCTGTAATCGATCGGCGATGATTTCGTGCTGTAGCCATTCAGCAATTTGAATATAAATCGGTGTTGTACCATCTAGATGAACGTGCATCGCAAAACCCCCTTTCATTCCTATGTAACATAGTGCATTAGTGTTGTAATGTACTGTATATTGAAAACTGGAAAATGTCAATATGAAATGAAATTTTTGACAAAAATGTTTAGGAAGGATTAAGTGAAATTGAAAAAAATCTCTCTGGAAAAGGAATACATGAAATATGAGTAGTTTGGAGTTTTAGGTAATGATTTTTAGGGGTTAATCACCGAAAGTTGGGATTAAAGAATTTGAAGTGTCCTTCGGATAGCGTCATAAAAGTGATAAAATATTTTCTTGTATAGAATGTTAATTAATGTTAGGCGACTTTTAGACAGTTACTTGAATGATAAGCAGAGAGTAATGAAAGATGCTATAATATTTATTACTAGAATATGGAGAAATGGGGGGCGACGAAATGGAAGTATTTATCGGCAGACAGCCTATTTTTAACCTTCATGAACAAGTCGTTGCGTATGAATTATTATATCGTAGCAAAAACGTAAATGCTTTTCCGATAGTCGATCCAGATGCTGCAACAATCGATGTACTAGTAAACTCATTTCTTTCAATTGGCATTGAAGAGGTAACAAAAGGTAAACCTAGTTTTGTTAATTTTACAGAAAACTTACTTATGAGTTCCTTAAATGAATTTTTAAATCCATCGCAAGTTGTTATTGAGATTTTAGAGAATGTCCCTATTACAACTCAGTTAGTCGAGAGAGTTATTGAGCTAAAATCATATGGGTTTAATATTGCATTAGATGATTTTATTTTGGATGATAAGGTACAAGTTTATGATGAGTTATTTCCTTATATCGATTTTATAAAAGTTGATTTTTTAGTATCACCGTTATTGGAGCGCATGGAAATTGAAAATAAAGTGAAAGAAAATTTCCCTCACATAAAACTACTGGCTGAGAAGGTTGAAACACGTAATCAATTTGAAGTGGCAAAGCATTCTGGCTATGAATTATTTCAAGGCTATTTTTTTGAACAACCTCAAATCATTACAGCTACCGATATACCTGCTAATACTATTCAATATTTATATATTATTACGCTATTAAAAGAAGAGGAACCGAATATACAATTATTAGCTGATAATATCGAGCGTGATATTTCTTTAACGTATAAATTATTGCAAATGGTTAATAACTCAGAGCTACGGTCTAAATCCAAGGTACGTTCGATAAAACAAGCAATTATATTACTCGGCGTTTCAAATTTACAAAAGTGGATTTATTTATTGGCAATGCGAGAAATTGATAGAAATGCTGAAAATGATCTTTTTAAAGAAGTCATGCGTACTTCTTTATTTAGAGCAAAAGTTTGTGAGAAATTAGCCAAGCTTTCCTATAAGAAAAACTTCTCTGAATATTTTTTAGTCGGGATGTTTTCGTTGATAGACACTTTGTTGCAAAGACCGCTGAATGTTATTTTACAGCAGCTACCTTTTTCAGAAGAAATAACAGAAACGATTTTAGGTAATCAAACTGAAATGACACCTTATCTGGAATTCAGTATAGCGTTAGGTAAGTTAGATTGGTCTACTTTAGAAAATTTAGCTCCTCAGCTCAATATGAATTTCACAAATATTGATCTTTTATACAACGAAGCAATGGAGTGGGCAGAAAAATCTTTATAAAACAAGGATTTGTTATCTTCAATGTCCTGTAGTGGGATTTGCAGTTAAGTATATATTTTAGTGAAAAGTCAAAAATAAGCTATCTTAAAATTCTATTTAAGGTAGCTTATTTTTTATGTTTTATACATTATTGGGCTCATCATTTATAGTAGGGGATGACATTTTTTAAACTTATGCCTTGTGTATAGTTGATTGGAGTAGAGACTGGGCGATTTCTTGGGGTCAGATAACACCGCGAGTGAAGCGGTGCATTAGACACCCCCAGGAAGCTTTGCTCTGTGCGACAGCGAAGCGCCAGCACGAATTGCCCTGTCGGAACGGAAATCAACCACACGTTATGGTGATGAACTAAAATATAAAATTACATGTTTCCTTCATCAAGACGAAGTTCTCAATGCGAATACTATTTGCTATAATCATCTCGTATTTAAAAGATTCTGATAGTTGAAGCGGGTGGGGAAATGAGTCAAATTCGTGGAGTAAGGGAAAGCATTGTAGAGTATATGTACGTCATAGTAGGAGCAGCAATTATTGCTATTGGCTTCAATGTATTTTTACTGCCAAATCAAGTAGCTTCTGGCGGAGTAAGTGGGATTAGTACAATTTTACACGGTTTATTTGGTTGGAATCCAGGCTTTATCCAATATGCATTCAATATTCCATTATTTATAGCAGGTGTAGTAGTACTTGGGAAAAAATTTGGAATCAAATCGTTTATTGGAACAATAACATTACCGTTTATTGTATTACTAACGAACAGTTGGGGACCATGGACGGATAATCCTTTACTCGGTGCACTTTTTGGGGGTATTGTGGTCGGTTTAGGAATAGGACTTGTCTTTAAGGGGAATGCTTCTACTGGTGGCACTGATTTACTAGCACAAATAATTACAAAGTATACCGGCATATCGCTTGGTACAAGTGTACTTTTAATTGATGGGATTATCGCGATTAGTGCAGCAATTGTTTTTGACTTAGAGAAAGGTTTGTATGCCCTGATTGGACTTTATGTCACTACAAAAACGATTGATATTATTCAGCTCGGCTTAAGTCAGTCTAAAATGGTTTATATTATTACGATGAAACAAGATGAAGTACGTGATGCCATTTATGCCGAGATTGATCGGGGAGTGACAAAGTTGCCTGCTATAGGTGGCTATACAAGGGAAGCACGACCAGTGCTCATGGTTGTTGTTTACCAAACAGAATTCACAAAGCTGAAACAACTCATTAAAAACGTTGACCCATCAGCGTTTGTTATCGTTTCTGATGCTTATGAGGTGTTAGGAGAAGGTTTCAAACGTGCATAATTTTGGTATAATGTCGGAGAAAGATATTATTTATTTTTAGGAGGGGCCCTAATGAAAAAGGCAATGTTAACATTAGCGATTGGTTCAGCAATCTTCTTAGCTGCTTGTGGCGGAGGTAAAACAACTTCAACTGAAGGTTCAAAAACTGCTACTCCAAATGGCGAAACAATTGCTATGAAATCTTGTATCGCTTGCCATGGTAGCGAGCTACAAGGCCAAAATAATGCACCAAAAATTAGCGATGTAGGCTCTCGTTTAACAGAAAAAGAAATTTTAAATGTTATTGAAAATGGTAAAGGTACAATGCCTCCTGGTGTTATTAAAGGTGCGGATGCAGAAGCAGTTGCCAAATGGTTAGCTACTCAAAAATAAAACGAAATGAAACTAGCGGGCTGGAGAACCGCTAGTTTTTTATATTTTGTAGATTTTTTAGTCAGGGCAAACAGAGTGTAAATACATTTCTTTTATACATAGACATGCTAAAATAAGGTGAAACTGCAATCATTAGGCTGATTGCTAGTTAACTTAGGACAAAACATATTCAATTCCTTTGAATGGAGGCTACTAAACATTGGTCGTAGTATTAACAAGAGACGTTATGGAGAAATTTAAGTTAGAACTATTAGCTGGTGAGGAAGGAATAGGAAGAACGATTGTTACTAGTGATATTTCAAGACCTGGGCTCGAGATGGCGGGCTATTTTACGCATTATCCTGCCAATCGAGTGCAATTGCTAGGAAAAACAGAACTATCCTTTTTTGAAATGCTGCCTTCAGATGTGAAACTGGAGCGCATGCGTTTACTGTGCTCGCAGGATACACCAGCTATTATTATTTCTCGTGATTTAGAGGTGCCTAAGGAACTTATACAAGCGTCTAATGAAAAACATGTACCTGTATTTAAAACGCATATGACAACAACAAAATTTTCGAGTAGGCTAACTAACTATTTAGAAGGTCGCTTAGCACCAATGACTGCTGCTCACGGAGTTTTAGTTGATATATACGGCATCGGTGTGCTAATTATCGGAAAAAGTGGTGTAGGGAAAAGTGAAACAGCACTGGAGCTTGTCAAGAAGGGGCACCGCTTAGTAGCTGATGATTGTGTAGAGATCCGTCAGGAATCAGAGAATTTTTTAATTGGGAGTCCACCTCCTCTTTTAGAACATTTACTCGAAATTCGAGGCATTGGTATTATCGATATTATGACACTCTTTGGAGCAAGTGCGGTACGACCGTACAAACGTATCACATTAGTTATCGAATTAGAAATATGGGATCCAGAAAAAGTATATGATCGTCTAGGTTTAGAGGAAGAAAAAATGAAAATCATTGATACGGAATTAACAAAGTTAACGATTCCTGTAAGACCTGGGCGTAACGTGTCTGTTATTATTGAAGTAGCAGCAATGAACTATCGTTTGAAAAAGATGGGTGTTAATGCAGCCGA
Organism: Lysinibacillus sphaericus; assembly: GCF_006864135.1. Taxonomy (GTDB): domain Bacteria; phylum Bacillota; class Bacilli; order Bacillales_A; family Planococcaceae; genus Lysinibacillus. The sequence goes on from NZ_SADV01000010.1 coordinate 56,327, forward strand.
GGAGTTTTCTAGACGATTAGATGAAGTAATCTCATCAACAGATGAATTGGACGACTAATCGTTTTTAACTTTTTCCAGCGAGTGTTTTTTGTACCGAAAGCGCAGCGACAGGTACAGAAGTTTTCGACCTTATAGGTGGTGAGATGAATGCGAGTTACTTTTCAGTGGGTGTACAAACATCATGCTGAAATAGAGGAACGAACTTCACATCCTGTGAAAACGCCTAAGTGACCAACATCGTGTTGGCCTAAGCCTCCGGCGGATGTCACGGAAATCGGAAAGTTCTTTGTACAAGCACAAAGTCGATTCCGGACGCAATTATGCCGAGGCATTAGAATTTTTTTGCAAATGTAATGAATTGAGAGGAGTATAAGATGGACTTGTTATTATTAGAAATTAATCCGATTGCTTTCCATTTAGGACCTATTCCTGTTCGTTGGTATGGGTTACTAATCGTATCGGGTATTATTTTAGCTTATATTGTAGGACAAAGAGAGGCTGTGAAGAGAGGTTTACCCGAGGATTTTCTTGCGGACTTATTACTATGGGCTGTTCCTATATCCATAATTTGTGCACGTATTTACTATGTTACGATGCGTTGGGATTATTATAGTGAAAACCCTGGGAAAATTATTGAAATTTGGAATGGTGGTATCGCTATTCACGGTGCTCTTATTGGTGCCTTTTTGACAGCTTACATATTCACTCGTAGAAGAAATATTAGCTTTTTACAAGTAGCGGATATTGCGGCACCGAGTATTTTAATTGGGCAAATAATTGGCCGATGGGGAAATTTTATGAACCAGGAAGCTTATGGTGGTCCAGTATCACGTGGATTTTTAGAACATCTAATGCTACCGGATTGGATTATTAATCAAATGTATGTTGAAGAATTAGGGACATATGTACATCCTACTTTTTTATATGAATCCGTCTGGAACTTTATTGGGCTCATTATTTTATTAGTTTTACGCAAAGTAAATTTAAATCGTGGTGAAATATTTTTCGGCTATTTAATTTGGTATTCAATCGGTCGCTTCTATATAGAAGGCATGCGTACAGATAGTCTATATTTAGTAGGAGATTTACGCTCTGCTCAGATTGTTTCAATCATAGGTATTGTAGTAGGGCTTGGCGCGATTATTTACCGTCGTATAAAAGTAAAACCTGCAGTAAAGTATTTAGATCATAAATAAGGGGTGCAAAGCATGACTGTAAAGGCATTACTATTTGATTTTGATGGTACATTACTTAATACAAATGATTTAATCATTCAAACATTTATGCATGTTTTAAACGAGCGATTTCCCGGGCAATATTCGCCAAAAGATTGCCTGAAATTCCTCGGGCCATCCTTGAAACAGACATTTTCTGACATTGCTCCTGGTGAAGAGGAAGCAATGATTACTAAATATCGTGAATATAATGAATTACATCACGATGAGCTTGTCACTCAATATCCTGAAGTTGTATCTACTTTAGAGCAATTAAAGGCTATGGGTATCAAGTTAGCGATTGTATCTACAAAACGTAATAAGATGATAGATCGGGGTCTATCTGTACTAGGTGCAAGTCATTTATTTGACATCCGTATTGGCACGGATGATGTGAAAAATGTAAAGCCTGACCCAGAACCAGTTTTGCTTGCGCTTGAACGTCTTGGTGTAAACAAAGAAGATGCCATTATGATTGGCGACAATTCTCATGATATTGTGGCCGGGCATAACGCTGGAGTTAGAGCAGCTGGTGTCGCATGGGCTTTTAAAGGTGAGGAATACTTACAGCAATTCAAGCCGGAATATATGTTGCATCATATGACGGATTTATTTGAAATTGTGAAAGCGGGGTAAGTAAATGGCACGTAAAACAGAACGCTACCGTGTCGAAGGAGCGAACTCGCTTTGGAATATTTATGATACGGTGTCCTTTTGGAAAGTGATGAAGTGTTTCGTTGTCATTCAAATTGGACGCTTCACACCATTTTTACGTGTGAAAAACTGGCTGTATCGATCTTTTTTAAAGATGGAGATTGGTGACCAAACTTCCATAGCTTTAATGGTGATGCCAGATACAATGTTTCCAGAACGTATTCATATCGGTGATAATACCGTTATAGGCTTCAGTACGACTATTTTGGCGCATGAATATTTAATAGAGGAATATCGCCTTGGAGATGTTCATATTGGCAATGAAGTGATGGTTGGCGCCAATTCAACGATACTACCAGGTGTTACGATAGGTGACGGTGCGATTGTGTCAGCTGCAACCCTTGTGCATAAGGATGTGCCAGCTGGCTGTCTAGCAGGCGGTAATCCTATGCAAATAATTTATACAGCTGAACAAATGGCGGAGCGCAAACGCAATGAAGTAGTGGAATGGTGCACGCCGAAAAAATAATAACATCTAAACTGTGCATGCTTTACTGTGCACAGTTTTTTTGTTGAAAACAATTGTAACAATGAAATTAAAGTAGGACTCTCCGGCAAAAAGAGGAGTTGAATTTCCGTCCCGACTGGGCGCTTTATCGCTGCCGCTTCGCTTTCGCGCAGATAAAACATTTGTCGCTACCGCTTCGCTTTCGCACAGAGCAAAGCTCCCTGAGGGCGTCCTTTTAGTTTATCGGAACACTTTTAGAATTTATCACCCAACTTTTGAATTTTATCGACAATGTACATTTTTGCTAGTCTAATCATGTGCACTTTCGCTGACTAACTACGTTTCTATACAAGTGCGTGAATAATCACAACTTGACACGGAGCCTCTACTCGCATGATTCGCTAGCCTAGAACCCAGCTATATCAATGGCTGGCTAACCGATCGAGGCTATCATGCTCGCTACTCCCAGTAAAGTTGTAATATACGAAGGGAATCAAAAATGTACTTGGTTATTTATTTCAACGTTTATACTAACTTTTTAGTTTTATTACCCAACTTCTAAATTTTATCAACATCCACCTTCCGAAGAGCAAAAAAGATTTTTTGTCTAAAGGTTACAAGTTTAAAGAGAGAAAAACTTGCTCTGCTGAATACGTTTCAATTTATTTATTTTCGAGTATAATTAACAGAATAATCAGTATTGAAATTATTCGATAATTCAAACGAAGTTGCATTGACTAGCAAGAAAAAATAAGTTAGAATACTTTCATAATCTAACTCTCTAATACTCTAGTGAGTTAAAGTGAAACGCGAGGAAGTGTCAAAATTGTCGTCGATTAAAATGTTTGAAAAACCACTTGGAATGCGCGATACATTTCCGCAAATTTTTGAAAAGGTAGAGGCTGTAAGAAATACAGGGCGAGAGTTTTTATGCGGAAGAGGCTATGAATTTATTAAAACGCCTGCAGTAGAGTATTTTGATACAGTCGGCAAAGCATCAGCGATAGCCAATGCGCAATTATTTAAATTAGTAGATGGCCAGGGCAACACGTTAGTACTACGACCTGATATGACAACACCGATTGCACGAGTAGCAACATCAAAATTATTAAAAGAGATGATTCCCTTACGCCTTGCTTATTTTGCTAGTGTCTTTCGCGCACAGGAAGCGGAAGGTGGACGCCCAGCAGAATTTGATCAGATGGGGATTGAGTTAATTGGAGATAATTCCGTATATGCGGATGCTGAGGTTATTGTGACAGCAATGGAGTTATTAAAGCAATTGGGATTAACGAAATTTAAAGTAACGATCGGACATGCTGGTATATTAAATTGCATTTTACAAGATTATACAGAAAGTGTTGAACAACAAAATATACTTCGGACGCTACTTGTACAACGCAATTACGTAGGGTTTGAAGACGCGGTAGAATCATTTGATTTACCTAAAACAAAATCCGATGCATTATTGCAATTTATTGAAGAAGCAATGCATTTGAAAGAAATTCAAGATATTGAAAAATATGTGCGAAAAAATGACGCATTAGAATATATGCAACAGCTCGCTAAGCTACTTGAAATGGCAAACTTAGCGGATTATGTAGCCTTTGATTTTACACTTTCTAGTCACATGAGTTATTACACAGGCATGTTATTTGAAGTGTTTGCAACCGGCAGTGGTTTTCCATTAGGCAATGGGGGACGCTATGACGGATTGCTGGAGGTATTTGGCTCAAAAGTAGGTGCTACAGGATTTAGTATTCGTGTTGACCGCCTATTAGAAACAATTGATGCGCAATCTCATGAACGACAAGAAGCTACAGTCGTGCTATTTGAGGAAGAACAATTTGAAGCGGCTCTTACCAAGGTACAGACGCTACGTGTACCCGGTAAACAGGTTACCTTACAGTTAAGGAGTAGCCTTGTCGATGAAGAAGCTTTTTTAGCACACTTTACAGAAGTAGTTGTGGTGGGACAGGAGGACGTTGACGGTGAATGAATTAACGATTGCTATGCCGAAGGGACGCATTTTTGACGAGGCATATCAGATGCTATTAGAAGCTGGCTTTAATTTACCAGAAGAAGTCGAAATGTCTCGTAAATTAATGCTTGAGATTCCAGAAGAGAAAATACGTTTTATATTAGCAAAGCCGATGGATGTTCCTGTTTATGTTGAGCACGGTGTAGCTGACATTGGTATTGCCGGGAAGGATGTTTTGTTAGAACAGCAACGAGAAGTGCATGAATTGCTGGATTTAAAAATAAGTACTTGTTATATCGCATCAGCAGGCTTACCTGATACGACGATGAATGAAATTGCACCAAGAATAGCGACGAAATATCCTAATATTGCAATGAAATATTATAAGGGTATTGGAGAGCAGGTTGAAATTATTGAGCTAAATGGATCGATTGAATTGGCGCCTATGATTGGCTTGGCAGATCGAATTGTTGATATTGTTTCAACGGGCCGGACATTGAAAGAAAATGGCTTAGTGAAGTATGAATTTATTACAGACGTATCATCACGATTAATTGCCAACCCAGTAAGCTATCGCATGAAGAGCGATCGTATTATCGATCTCGTGAAACGTTTGAAAAAATGCGTTAAATAAAAATGTCTACTGTCTGGAAGAGGTCATCCCTAGATTTAAAGGAGAATAATCCTATGAAAATAGTAAAGCTAGAAAAAGGTATTTCCTTAAAACGACCACTGGAAGGTGGAAATGAAGAACAGTTAAAGGTTGTACGTCAAGTATTGAAAGATGTTCGTGCACAAGGTGATGCAGCCATACGTTTTTATACAGAAAAATGGGATGGTTTTGCCCCTGACTATTTACGCGTCACGAAGGAAGAGTTAGAAGAGGGCGCTAATACAATTGATCAACAGCTTTATGCTGATTTAACAGAAGCTGCTCAAAACATTCGCCTTTATCACGAGCAGCAAAAACGTTCAGGTTATCGCTTGGAACTTACAGATGGTTCATGGCTTGGACAACGAATTACTGCTCTCGATGCAGTAGGTCTTTATGTTCCTGGTGGTACAGCAGCATACCCTTCTTCGGTCTTGATGAACGTTATCCCTGCACAAGTTGCTGGTGTCCAGCGCATTGTTATAACATCACCAGCAGGTCGCGATGGAAAATTACCTCCAGGTGTGCTTGCTGCAGCGCATATTTTAGGAGTAGAAGAAATATACAAAATCGGTGGAGCTCAGGCGATTGCTGCTCTTGCGTATGGTACAGAGACAATTTCTCCAGTTGATAAAATTACGGGCCCAGGAAATATTTTTGTAGCATTAGCAAAACGTGAAGTGTTTGGTGAGGTAGCAATTGACATGATTGCAGGCCCAAGTGAAATTGCCGTGTTAGCAGATGACACAGCATTTGCTGATGAAATCGCGGCCGATCTTTTATCACAAGCTGAACACGATAAATTAGCTTGTGCCATTTTAGTAACGACTTCTGAACAATTGGCTATAAAAGTAGCTGATGAAGTGGAGAAGCAATTAACGACTTTACCGCGTGAAGAGGTAGCACGTGCATCTATAGAAAACTTCGGTGTCATTTATGTGGCTGAAACAATGGTAGATGCCGTAGATGCCATTAATTCGCTAGCGCCTGAGCATTTAGAAATTATCACAAAAAATGCTGAGGCTGTAGCTGAGCAAGTACGACATGCAGGGGGTATTTTCATTGGCCGTTATAGCTCTGAACCCGTTGGTGATTACTTTGCAGGGACAAATCATGTGCTGCCAACGAATAGTACTGCACGCTTTGCAAGCGGCTTAAACGTCGATGATTTTGTGAAAAAATCGAGCGTCGTCTTTTATAGTGAAAAAACTTGGGCAGAAAACGCACCGAAAATTGCACGTCTAGCACGTATGGAAGGCTTAGAGGGTCATGCGCGTGCAGTGGAATCGCGTGGTTGGGAAAAGGGGTAATACAATGACTGAAAAGAAACGATATGCAAAAGTTGAACGTACAACAAATGAAACTCAAATTTCTGTAGCTATCGATTTAGATGGTGAAGGGAAGGCAAATATTAAAACGGGTGTTGGCTTTATGGATCACATGCTTGACCTATTTATTAAACATGGGCTTTTTGATGGGACGATAGAAGCGAATGGTGATACATATATAGACGATCATCATACAACAGAAGATCTAGGAATTGTATTAGGCCAAGCTATTCGTGAAGCGCTCGGAGATAAAAAAGGAATAAAGCGTTACGGCACAGCATTTGTGCCAATGGATGATGCACTTGCACAGGTCGTTGTAGATTGCTCGAATCGCCCACACTTAGAATATCGTGTGCCACAGTTGAAGGAAAAGGTCGGTAGCTTCGATACTGAATTAGTACATGAATTTTTGTGGAAGTTTGCACTTGAGGCACGGATGAATGTTCATGTGATCGTACCTTATGGCCATAATACCCATCATATTATTGAAGCTATTTTTAAGGCGTTAGCACGTGCCATTGACGCAGCAGTTGAAATTGATCCACGTGTTAAAGGTGTACCATCGACTAAGGGGCTGTTAACGTGAAAATTGGTGTTATTGATTATGGAATGGGAAATTTATTTAGCGTTGAACAAGCATTAAAACGACTTGCCTGTGAGGTTGTTGTGACGGCTAACGAGACAGTGCTAGATGCAACAGATGCACTGTTACTTCCTGGTGTTGGAGCGTTTCCAGATGCCATTAAACGTTTAGCTGAAACGAATTTAGATCAATATTTACACAAGGTGAAAGCAGAAAATCGACCACTTCTCGGAATATGCTTAGGCATGCAATTGTTATTTGAGCAAAGTGAAGAAGTGTCTCCGACGAAGGGGCTGGGCTTTTTTAAAGGAAGCATTAAACGATTTACTGGTGACAAAGCTGCACAGAAGTATCGAGTGCCGCATATGGGATGGAATGAGCTCGTAGTGACAAAGCATCCTTCTTGGTTAAATGGTGAAGTAACGGCAAAGCATGTTTATTTTGTGCACTCATTTTATGCAACTGATATCGATGAAACGGAGCTTGTCGCTTATGCGGATTATCATGGTATTAAAGTTCCTGGCATTGTGGCAAATGGCTCTATTACGGGCATGCAGTTTCATCCTGAAAAGTCAGGTGAACTAGGTGTGCATTTATTAGAGCAATGGTTGAAGGGGGTGGCATCATGTTAACAAAGCGCATTATTCCATGTCTTGATGTGAAAGAGGGACGTGTTGTAAAAGGTGTACAGTTTGTGTCATTACGTGATGCGGGTGACCCAGTTGAACTTGCTAAGTTTTATGATGAGCAAGGGGCAGATGAGCTTGTGTTTCTAGATATTTCGGCATCACATGAAGGACGTGAAACAATGGTGGATGTCGTACGACAAACTGCAGCTACATTAGCCATTCCATTCACAGTAGGTGGTGGAATTCGAACGTTAGATGATATGAAACGTATTTTACGTGCAGGTGCCGATAAAGTATCAGTGAATACTTCTGCTTTAGAGCGTCCAGAGCTTATTAAAGAAGGTTCTGACTTTTTTGGCGCACAATGTATTGTTGTAGCTATTGATGCCCGCTATAGCGAAGAAGATGCCACGTGGATGGTTTATACGCATGGGGGCCGAAACAAAACAACATGGCGAGCAACTGAATGGGCGAAGGAAGCGGTTCGCTTAGGTGCAGGTGAAATTTTATTAACGAGTATGAATCAGGACGGTGAGAAATCCGGTTTTGATTTAGCGCTAACAAAAGCTGTGAGAGAGGCTGTGACAGTTCCTGTTATTGCAAGCGGCGGTGCAGGGAATGCCGAACATTTTAACGAGGTATTAGCTGAAGGTATCGATGCAGATGCAGCACTTGCAGCATCCATCTTCCATTATAAAGAAACGAGCGTAGCACAAGTAAAAGAATACTTACGTGAAAAAGGAGTGACAGTGAGATGATTGACAGCATTAAATTTGATGAAAAAGGTCTTGTCACTGCGGTTGTACAAGATGCTAATACAAAAGAAGTACTAACTGTAGCGTATATGAATAAAGAATCTCTAGAAAAAACGCTTGAATCGGGAGAAACATGGTTCTTCTCACGTTCACGTCAAGAGCTCTGGCACAAAGGGGCAACGAGTGGTCATACGCAAAAAGTTGTATCTATCAAGGCGGACTGTGATGGTGACGCATTAATTGTGGAAGTAATTCCTGCTGGACCGGCTTGTCATAATGGAACAACTTCTTGTTTTACGGAGATTATTCAGCACAATGCCAAGGTCGGATCTGTTGAGATTATTTCTAAACTCGTAAAGGTCATTGAAAAGCGTGAGCAAGAAATGCCAGAAGGGGCGTATACTACATATTTGTTCGATAAAGGAATCGATAAAATTTGTAAAAAAGTTGGAGAAGAAGCAACCGAAGTTGTCATAGGTGCAAAAAATCGCGATGCAGAAGAAGTGAAGTGGGAGGCCGCCGATTTAATTTATCACTTACTAGTATTACTGCAAGAGCAAAAAGTAAGTATTTATGACGTGTTACATGTGTTAGAAAAACGTCACGAGGAGAAATAACGGCATATTGCTTATTGTATGTTATAATAGAAGTTACTGTGTAAAGGAACGTATAATACGTTCCTTATTTCTTGTTTCGGAGGAAATATTTTGGAAAAGAAACGTCAAAAAGAGAATCAAACGAATATAGTGTCGTTCATTCCAACAGGCGACTATTATTATAAAAAATCAATTCAAGCAATGAATAGCGGACAAATGAATAAAGCCTATAAATATTTACAGCGAGCAGTTGATTTAAGCCCTGATGATCCGATGATTTTATTACAATTAGCGATAATAGAGTTAGAGGGTCAACGTTTTGAGGAAGCGTATGATCTACTTCGTCGTGCCTATCAAATAGATAAAGACAATCCAGAAATTATTTTTTACATGGCAGAGGTTTCAGGATGTATCGGCATCCTACATGATGCTAAGCGCTTTGCAGAGCAATATTTACAAATAGAGCCAGAAGGTGCCTATGCAGATGAAGCTGCTGAAATATTAGAGTTTGTTGATTTTGAGCAGGATGATTTTGAAGAGCTTGAAGGTTCAGCTGAAGATTTATATCGGCAAGAACAGGCGAGACGTTGTATGGAAAAGGGAGATTTCCCTGAAGCTATTAAAATGCTAGAAGACTTAATTGAAGATAGACCAGATTTTTGGTCAGCTTATAATAACTTAGCCCTTGCCTATTTTTATGTAGGTGAAGCAGAACAAGCGAAAGCTCTGCTAAACACTGTATTACGTGAAAATAAAGGGAATTTACATGCACTATGTAATTTAACGGTTATCGCATACTATGAAAAAAATGAAGAAGATTTAAAGGATCTTTTAGAAATACTTGTGAAAATTCAACCATACTTATGGGAACATCGCTACAAACTGGGTGCAACATTAGCGCTCGTTGGACAATATGATTTAGCATTTAAATGGTTGCGTAGCATGCAGAAAAGAGGCTATGTAGGCGATGCTGGCTTTTACTTTTGGTTATCACATGCCGCTTATTTCTCAGGACATGAAGAAATTTCAAAGAGTACATGGGAGCAGCTACTTGAGCTAGATCCCGATAAAGAAGGCTTTGAACCTTGGCGTCAAGAAGAAAACGATTATTCACTTGATGCATTAGAACATGATCGTGATTATATTGTAGAAAAGCTAGAGAGCGAATATACAAGTGAACGCATATTTGGTTTGTTTTTATTAAGCTGTACAGCACATAAACAGGAAATTATTGCGCATCCAAAATGGATAGATGTTGACCAATTTAATGCGTATGAAAAGCTATTCCTCGCCTATGCATTAGGACATCAATTTGATATGAAAAACAAAGTAGAGGCTAGCTTTATACGAGCAGTTAGTGTGCCAGAAATTTTACTAGAGCAGTATGAAAAGTTAACGACATTAATTGCACCAATGTTCCAAATGTGGTTTGTACTTTGTGAGCAAGCATTGATGAACAATTATCGTTTTACAAATCCAGCAGCTATTGCAGGAGCAAATGATTATTTATTTCGTTCTTCCCGAATGCTTAAAGTTACAAAAAAAGAAATCGCTCAGCAATACGGAGTGTCAGTGTCAACTTTATCGAAGTATATTGAAGAGATTTTAATGTTTTTACCAGACACTCATAATTAGACGTGAGCAACATAGTTGAATAACTTTTTACTTTCACATACGATGAACATACTAACATTATTATAAAAAAGTAAAAAATCTGTTTAGGGGGAAGTATTTATGTCAGAAGAAAAAATTTATGATGTAGTAATAATTGGTGCAGGTCCTGCTGGGATGACTGCTGCTGTTTACACATCACGTGCCAACCTTTCAACTTTAATGATTGAACGTGGGATCCCTGGCGGACAAATGGCAAATACAGAAGAAGTAGAAAACTATCCTGGGTTTGATACAATACTAGGGCCTGAGCTATCTACAAAAATGTTCGATCATGCTAAGAAATTCGGTGCAGAGTATGCATATGGCGACGTAAATGAAATTATTGATGGCGAGGAATATAAAACAATAAAATCAGGTACTAAAGAATATAAAACGCGAGCAATTATTCTTTCTACAGGTGCAGAGTATAAAAAAATGGGTGTGCCTGGCGAAAAAGAACTTGGAGGCCGTGGTGTCAGCTATTGTGCAGTATGTGACGGTGCATTCTTCAAGCAAAAAAATCTTGTTGTTGTAGGTGGCGGGGATTCTGCTGTTGAAGAAGGCGTTTATTTAACTCGCTTCGCTGATAAAGTAACAATTGTGCACCGACGTGATAAATTACGTGCACAAAAAATTCTCCAAGATCGTGCCTTTGCTAATGAAAAAATTGATTTCATTTGGAATGCAACAGTGAAAGAAATTAATGAGGCTAACGGTAAAGTTGGAAGTGTAACATTACAATCAACTGTAGATGGTACAGAATCTGATTTTGCTACTGATGGCGTATTCGTATACATTGGTATGCTTCCGTTAACAAAACCATTTGAGTCTCTAGGTATTTTAAATGATGCTGGTTATATTTTGACAAATGATAATATGGAAACGACAGTACCAGGTATTTTCGCAGCTGGAGATGTACGTGAAAAATCACTTCGTCAAATCGTTACAGCGACAGGGGACGGAAGTATTGCAGCACAAGCAGTACAGCACTATGTGGAAGAATTATTAGAAAAAATTAATGCTTAAAGTGGATCATTGATAAGGGCAGTCTCCTCCCAAAATGGGGTGTGTAGTCAAGTGAATATTTTAGTAGAGTGCCCAAGATCAGGTTCATCACCAAAAGTTGTGGATGACTTTTGTTAAAACGTCTACTATGTAAATAGTTGATTTCCGTTCCGACTGGACGCCCCCAGGAAAGCGCCCAGTCGGAACGGAAGTCAACCACACGTTTTGGTGATGATCCCAAGATCGATATTTTGAGGAAAAAAATACAATTTTAATACGCTCTTAATATAGTTGTAACTTGAATGACATATAAAAGGTGTAATATATATATTGTAATTAGCAATCCCCCTTTTATTTTGTTGAGTAGGTTGTTTCCACCAAATTAGGTGGAGCAGCCTATTTTTGTTGTGAGCGGAAATTTTTATGACTGAGTTTCATATGTTTGAGTAAAGGTTAAAAACAGTATCGATGAAGTTACAATTGCAAATGACGTAAAGTTTAGAATTGAGGACAAACCTTGTTTGGTCTTGCTATAATGAAAGGTAGAATGCAAAAGAGATTAGAGGTGTGCCTATGCAAAGAATTGCAAATTTAATAGCCGTAAAAGACGGTCAAGTGTTATTACTTCAGAAGCCGAGACGTGGCTGGTTCGTAGCTCCTGGCGGTAAAATGGAGAGCGGTGAATCGATTTATGAGGCTGCAGTACGTGAGTTTAAAGAAGAAACAAATGTCACACCAATAAATGCTCATTTAAAAGGTGTTTATACGATGGTTATTAAAGAGAATAATGAGGTAGTGGACGAATGGATGCTTTATACATTTGTTGCAAAGGATGTAGAAGGAGTACCGTTTAAAGAAACTAGAGAAGGCAAACTTGCATGGCACCCAGTAGAGGATTTGGAACATTTGCCAATGGCTGAAGGTGATCGAACAAACTTACAATTTGCTATCTCACAATCAGGCATTCAGTACGGTACATTTGAATACACAACTGATTTTGAATTACTTCATGAGAAAATACAAATATCAATCGAACAATAAAGGAGCTGCATGACAGTGGTGGTTGAAGGACCAAAAGGTACACATGAATTGGTTATTATTACAGGAATGTCTGGAGCTGGGAAAACAGTAGCTATTCAAAGCTTTGAGGATTTAGGGTATTACTGTATTGATAATTTACCACCAGCGCTACTCCCAACATTTTTAACCTTACTAAGGGATTCTGGTAAAAATATTACACGTATAGCAGCTGTCATGGATATGCGTGGTGGCGACTTTTTTGATTCTCTTATCGGCGCTCTCGACCATATTCTTAAAGAAGGTGACATCGTTGCACGAATTTTATTTTTAGATGCAGATGATGCAGCTTTAGTTAGACGTTATAAAGAGACAAGACGTGCACATCCATTGGCTGTAAATGGTTTACCATTAGATGGCATTAAACAAGAACGTAAGCTTTTATCCGAAGTAAAAGGTCGCGCTAAATTTGTCTATAATACATCTAATATGAAGCCTAAAGAGCTACGAGAAAAAATCGCTAAAGAATTTGCCAGTGATGCTGATAATATTTTCTCGGTAAATATCATGTCTTTCGGATTTAAACATGGTATGCCGATAGATGCCGACTTAGTATTTGATGTCCGTTTTTTAAAAAATCCATATTATGTAGAAGAGTTACGCCATAAAACGGGATTACAAACTGAGGTATCTTCTTATGTTCTGGCACTTGAAGATACGCAAACACTTATTCAAAAACTAACGGATTTGTTTGAATTTATGATTCCGCTCTATAGACAAGAGGGCAAATCACAACTTGTCATTGCTTTTGGATGTACTGGAGGACAGCATCGTTCAGTAACATTAGCAGAGTATTTTGGGGCATATTTAGCTGGAAAGGAAAACACTGTTATTACACATCGTGACATCAATCGTAGAAAGGATTGAGTGAATGGGAAAGAAGCGAACAAAGCTTGTTGTAATTGGTGGTGGTACGGGGCTTTCTACGTTACTACGAGGGCTCAAGCACCACCCATTTGATATTACTGCAATTGTGACAGTAGCAGATGATGGTGGTTCTTCAGGACGTTTACGAGATGACTATGATATTCCACCACCTGGTGATGTCCGTAATGTGATCGCGGCGTTATCGGATGTTGAGCCGCTTGTAGAGCAAATGTTTCAATACCGATTTTCTGCATCAGAAGATTTACGTGGGCATTCATTAGGTAATTTAATGCTGACTGCTTTAACAGATATTACCGGGGATTTTAACCATGCTATTAGCGAAATGGGAAAGGTTTTAAAGGTCCATGGTCGCGTCATACCAGCTGCCAACAAAAAGATAAATTTACATGCTGAGCTTGAGGACGGTTCAATCATTGAAGGGGAATCTAAAATTCCAAAGGCGAAAAAACGAATTAGTCGAGTTTTTTTAGTGCCTGGAAATGTGAAACCGTTACCAGAGGCTATTCGAGCAATATATCGTGCTGACTATATTTTAATTGGTCCAGGAAGTTTATATACAAGCATAATTCCAAACCTCCTTGTAAAAGGAATAGGAGAAGCTGTTGTAAAGGCTAAAGGAAGAAAAATTTATGTTTGTAATTTAATGACTCAAAAAGGTGAAACCATTTCATATACAGCAGGTGATCATGTTAAAGCTATATATAAACATGTTGGAGACTCCTTCATTGATTCTATATTAGTAAATGATGTAAAACTCCCTCATCCTGTAAAAGAGCTTTATAAGGAAGAGTGTGCTGAGCCAGTAACATTCGACGTTGCAAAGCTTGAAAGCATGGGATTAGAGGTTATTAAACGGGATATTGCCACGATTCGCCCAGATGGGACGGTGCGCCATAATGCTACAAACGTTGCGAAATGGCTTGTAGATTACGCAAATATCTATGAACAAGAAGTTAGTGAATCATAAAGCGCTTATTGTATATGATAAGATGAACATATACATAGAATAAAAAGTTGAAAGGAGGGCGTGATATGTCTTTTGCTTCTGAAACGAAAAAAGAGTTAACTCAAATAGAAGCGGACAATCATTGTATGAAAGCAGAAGTATCTGCCCTAATTCGTATGAATGGTTCATTATCCTTTGCTAATAAACAGTTAAGCTTAGACGTACAAACTGAAAACGCTGCAATCGCAAGAAGACTTTATACGATTATGAAGAAGCTGTATCCGTATAATGTAGAGTTACTTGTTAGAAAAAAAATGCGTTTGAAAAAAAATAACGTATACATTTGCCGCGTAAGAGAAGGTGCGCGTGAGCTACTGATTGATTTAGAAATCATCTCAGACGACTTTCAATTTAATCATACTATTTCTCGGAAGCTCATTAAAAAGAGTGGTCAAAAAAGAGCATACTTACGGGGTGCATTTCTAGCTGGTGGCTCTGTCAACAATCCAGAAACATCCGCCTACCATTTAGAAATTTATTCATTATATAAAGAGCACGGCGAGGCTTTAATGGATTTAATGAATGAATTTGAGCTAAATGCAAAAACAATTGAACGAAAAAAAGGCTTTGTAACTTATTTAAAAGAAGCGGAAAAAATTTCAGATTTCCTTAACATTGCTGGAGCGCATCAAGCAATGATGAAATTCGAAGACGTCCGTATATTGCGAGACATGAGAAATAGTGTCAATCGCATAGTCAACTGTGAAACAGCGAACTTGAATAAAACAATAGGCGCAGCATTACGTCAAGTAGAAAATATCCGATTTATTGAAAATTCAATAGGTCTAGATCAATTGCCAGAAAAACTACGTGAAATTGCACGATTACGCGTAGAATACCAAGATGTCACACTAAAAGAACTTGGTGAAATGGTATCAAGTGGAACGGTTAGTAAATCCGGTGTCAATCATCGATTACGGAAAATAGATGAAATAGCCGATGCATTAAGAAGCGGAGAAAAAATTGGTGGTTAAATTTTCATACTTTTCAGGTATGAATGTGAAAAGCCTAATCGCGTATTGTTCTTTTGCTAGTAAGTAAGGTAAGATAAAAATAATAGATGAACGGTAGTAAAGGGGAGTTTTAAGAATGACCGAGAGAAGAGTCCATGTAAAATTAAAATTAGGACTACAAGCTAGACAAGCAGCACTATTTGTACAAGAAGCAAATCGTTTTAGCGCAGATATCTTTCTGGAAAAAGACGAGAAAAAAGTAAATGCTAAATCCATTATGGGTGTTATGAGCTTAGCCATTGCAAAAGGAACAGAGGTTGTACTTAGTGGCGATGGCAACGATGCTGAGCAAGCGGTTACAGCATTAGCAGCACTAATCGAAAAAGAAGATTAAAAAACTATGATGCAAAAACTGTCCAAACAGTAATACTTACATGTTGGACAGTTTTTTTTGCGCTTTTGCACAGAAAGTAGAGCTAAAGCTTCAAGGAAATAAAAGGATGTAATAGAAATAATAGTAAAAGAGGTGAAGAGAAAAGGCTACGACGGAAAGAAGAGTCAAAGCGGCGGAAAGAAAGGGCGAAGCGATGGAAAGGAGAGCCGAAGCGATGGAAAGAAGAGTCAGAGCGACGGAAAGAAAGGCCGAAGCGACGGAAAGAAGAGTCAGAGCGACGGAAAGAACGATCAGAGCAACGGAAAGAAAAAGCTGCGACGGAAAGAAGAGCCGAGCGACGGATAGAAAGGCCGAAGCGACGGAAAGAAGAGCCGAAGCGATGGAAAGAAAGGCCGAAGCGACGGAAAGAAGAGCCGAAGCGATGGAAGAAGAGTCAAAGCGACGGAAAGAAAGGCCGAAGCGATGGAAAGAAGAGCCAAACGACGGAAAGAAGAGTCAGAGCGACGGAAAGAACGATCAGAGCAACGGAAAGAAAAAGCTGCGACGGAAAGAAGAGCCGAGCGACGGATAGAAAGGCCGAAGCGACGGAAAGAAGAGCCGAAGCGATGGAAAGAAAGGCCGAAGCGACGGAAAGAAGAGCCGAAGCGATGGAAGAAGAGTCAAAGCGACGGAAAGAAAGGCCGAAGCGATGGAAAGAAGAGCCAAACGACGGAAAGAAGAGTCAGAGCGACGGAAAGAACGATCAGAGCAACGGAAAGAAAAAGCTGCGACGGAAAGAAGAGCCGAGCGACGGAAAGAAGAGTCAAAGCGACGGAAAGAACGATCAGAGCAACGGAAAGAAAAAGCTGCGACGGAAAGAAGAGTCAAAGCGACGGAAATAAAAGGCTGTGAAGGAAAGAAGAGTCAAAATAATGGATAGAACCGTCAAAATGAAAGATAGAGTAGCCAAAGTCGTGGATAGAACCATTAAAATCGTGGATAGCCTTATCAAAGTGAAGGATAGTCCCATCAAACCAATACAATGTCGAACAAAAAAAGACATCTCAGAAATAATCTGGGATGCCTTTAACTATTTTTATTTGCGTTCCATAATTTGGTCGATTAGGCCGTATTCTTTTGCACGCTCAGCTGTCATGAAGTTATCGCGGTCTGTATCTCTTGCAATGACTTCAAGTGGTTGACCAGTACGTTCCGATAAAATTCCATTTAATTTTTCACGTAAGAATAAAATACGTTTTGCAGCGATTTCGATTTCAGTTGCCTGACCTTGTGCACCGCCAAGAGGTTGGTGAATCATTACTTCAGCATTCGGTAATGCGAATCGTTTACCAGGTTCACCAGCAGCAAGTAGGAAAGCACCCATAGATGCTGCCATTCCGATACAAATTGTTTGTACTTGTGGCTTGATAATTTGCATTGTGTCATAAATTGCCATACCAGCAGTGATAGATCCACCTGGTGAGTTAATGTAAAGAAAGATATCTTTGTCTGGATCTTCTGCTTGTAGGAATAGAAGTTGAGCAACAATTGAGTTAGCAACGTTGTCGTCAATTGCACTTCCTAATAGGATAATACGGTCTTTTAGTAGTCGTGAATAGATGTCATACGCACGTTCACCACGACTTGTTTGTTCAATAACTGTAGGAATTAAATTCATGTTAAATCCTCCTTAAAAAACTAAATTCGAATACTTTTGCTGAAAACTTCCTTGGTAATTCAGCTGTATCCTTATCATACACATTATAGTCAGGGAAGGTCAAATATTAACCCTGTTAAAGTAAAATAAATTAAATCAATTTTGCCTTGGCGTAATTATAGTGCTGCTTCGCTTTCACAGAGAAAACATTTGTCGCCGCCGCGTCGCCCTCGCCCAGAAAACATTGGATGCTACCCATCGCTTTCGTCTAAAAAACATTTGATGCAGTCGCTTCGCTTCGCTCAAAAAACATTGGATGCAGTCGCTTCGCTTCGCTCAAAAAACATTTGATACAGTCGCTTCGCTTCGCTCAAAAAACATTGGATGCAGTCGCTTCGCTTCGCTCAAAAAACATTTGATGCAGTTGCTTCGCCCTCGCCCAGAAAACATTTTATCCTACCGCATTGCTTTTGCTATAAAAACATTTACCGTTGCCGCCCTTTGCTTCCACGCAGATAAGGAATACCGCAAATGCTTTGCTCTCACGCAGAGATAGTGTGTCTCAGCATAATTAAGAATCTGTGATATCCGTCTGTAGTTTATCTTTTTCCGTAGTATTTTGACACTTATTGAATGAAGATAAAAAAAGTTAAAATGTTTTGCATTCTATAGTTGAAATATGGGCAATACGTTTGTATAATTGATAAGGTCACATAAGTTAAAGTACAGTACACTATTTTGCAGGTATGCTTCACATGAGGGTTATCTACATCATGCTTTTCTAAAGCCTAGGGTGAGTACTTTTTTTTTGTTTAATTGCCCTCGTGGTGTAATGGATAACACGTAAGATTCCGGTTCTTGCACTGGGGGTTCGATTCCCTCCGAGGGCGCCATTTTACTGATTATTTGATTTACTTTTATAACTCAATTCTCCTAATAAGTAGTTTAGCAGCCTGCTTAGTGGGGAAAAGAGAAGGGAATATAATGGAAATATCGCCTAATAGGCATTATTCCCGTATATGTTCCTTTCAAACCTTCAAAAAAGCAACAATTCCAAATTATTTTTTAGTGAACATACTGTACGTGAAGACTAGTTAAACTAGTCGAAAAAAAGAATCCTATCTGAGGGGATTCTTTTTTTTTGCAAATAATCTAAAAATAGCACCAAGATGAATGGATAAACATTCACTCCTGGTGCTATTTTTAGTTTTATGAAGTTTTTGCGAAAAGTTAAACAAGAGCAGCCCCTGGGTGATAGTGACCACAGATGGGGCTGCTCTTGTTTTTTAGAATTAATGAAGGGGATTTGTTGTAGTGCTGTATGCATTAAGCATCGTTTGCATATCTTGTTGAGAAAATTGAGGTACTTGATAGTAGCCATGCATATTTTGGTATATAGATAATTCGTATGCCATTTCAATGCAGTTGGGAATACTATCTGCAATAACGCGACGAACAACAGGGTTTGTAGTTTCTGTTGCTGCTGCAGTCATACCTTTTGCCACACCTTTTTGAGCGCCAAGTAAGAAGCCAGAAATACATTCATCGCTGAGCTCATTTGCATTTTGCATTGGCTTTTTAGGTTGGCCAGGAGTCAATCCATATTTAAAATTATTTCCTGTCTCCATTTGATAGCGACCTGTAGGAACAGATGGATCATGACCTGTGTTATAAGATTCCACAATAGTGTTATACATACCTAATGTGAAATTATATTGGCGATCCAAAATACTAAGCAACTCTGTGTCCTTAACATGTGGACGTAAAACAATGGATTGATTCATACAAGCAATGATTGCACCTATTGTTTCATGCAAGTCCATTTGCTCATGTCCACCATGATTTAGGCTTTGTTGTTGATTAAACGATGTTTGGTTTGATGATTCGTTTTGAAACGATTGTGTCAAAAAAAGCGCCTCCTAAATATCATAGTTTGTTACAGTATTAAGTATGGCACGTTAGAGAAATTTCATACGGTATTAATGCATTTGCATATATGTAGAATAGGGATGTTTTTTTTGCTGCACATTAGTGGTAAGAAAAAAGAAGGGCTTATCATGGATGATAGCTAAAAGAAAGCGAAGGAGGTTTTAGAATTGAAAAAAATATTTGGACCTGTAGGAATAATCGTTATTATTTTAGTTGTATTGGCCTTACTATTTATTCCAAAATACAATAGTCTAGTAACGGCAGAGGAGAGCGTAGATTCGAAATGGGCGCAAGTTGAAAATCAGCTACAACGTCGCTACGATTTGATTCCGAACTTAGTAGAATCTGTAAAAGGTTATGCTAACCATGAGAAAGAAGTGATCGCTAGCATTACAGAGGCACGTGCACAAATGGGAAGTGCTCAAAGTCCAAAGGAACAGGCGGTTGCCAATGATGCATTAAACGGAGCACTTAGTCGATTACTAGTAGTCGTAGAAAATTATCCGAATTTAAAGGCAGATGCAAATTTCCGTCAATTAATGGATGAATTAGCTGGGACAGAAAATCGTTTAGCAGTGGCTCGAGAAGATTATAACAATGAAGTGCAGACTTTTAATAAAACGGTTAAACGTTTTCCAGGCAATCTTATTGCAGGGATGTTTGGTTTTGAACAGAAAGAATACTTTAAAGCAGCTGCGGGTGCTGAAAAGGCACCATCTATAGATTTTGGCAGTTCAGGTAAACAATAATGAAACGGTTACTATTCCAACTTGCTATTGTTAGCATCATGTTTATTCTGTCTATAAGAATGGCGGAGGCCGCAATGCCGACACCGATGAAAAATACGTATATTCATGATTTTGCTAATGTTTTATCAACATCCGTAAAGGAAGAACTCAACCACTATTCAGAGCAGCTAGACAAAGGCACAGGTGCTGAAATTATGGTCGTAACGGTAGATACTATTAACGGAGAAGAACCAAAAATGTATGCAACAAAAATGATTCGTTCATGGGGTATTGGCGATGCGCAAAAGAATAATGGTGTTTTAATTTTAGCAACGTTTGGGCAGGGCGATGGCAATAATGATGTCGTCATTGCTGTAGGCCAAGGTCTAGAAGGAGCATTACCTGATGGCAAGCTGGGGCGCATTTTAGATACAGCGTTTTATCCAAATGCAAGAGCTGGAGACATTAATAAGGCATTTAAAGCAACGTATGCAGACGTATTTCAAACTGTCGCACAGGAATACAATTGGGATGGAGAGATGCCTGAAAATACAGCTGACAATGAAGAAATGCCACCGTGGGTGATTATTTTAATCGCTATCATCGTACTTGTTATTTATACATTTATTTCTAATGGTAGAGGAGGAGGGCCTCGTTCTGGTAGACGTGGAGGTTTTCCGGGTAGTTTTCCAGGTGGATTCGGAGGTGGCGGCTCTAGGGGCGGTGGATTTGGCGGATTCGGAGGCGGCTCATCTGCTGGTGGAGGAGCAAGTCGGAAATTTTAATTTCAGATGCCAGCCTTATGTAACGTAAGTGAACCGATAGTTACAAGTGTTTTGGTAGAGACAGATACAGAAGTCTCCCTCCTTTATAGGCGGTGGGATGAAGCTTCCGGTGGATGTCACGTAATTATGCCGAGGCACAATTGTTTATAGTAAAAAAGTGAACTCAATGTAGTTTGCTTTTTTTATTGGTTTAAAAGGGAAATATACTTAATTATTATCAATAATTGACAATGTAGATAAAATTGCTATAATTCAATTATATCGACAAACGATATAACATAAACTGATATATGGAGGAATCATTTTGAAGAAGAGATTTTTATCAGCATCATTAGCGGTTATTTTAACATCATCTGCGGTCATTCCTGTATCTATGCAGGAAGTGCGCGCTGCCAATGAAACTAGCAGTCAAGTAGAAGTAAAAGAGGAACGTCTATCTGCTAAGGGATTTTTAGATTTAACTGTAACAGCTCTAACATTCCAACATGGATCAGAGACAATGCGTCAGCAAATCATTGATACGTGGGTAAAAGGCGAGGAATTAAAAGATTTAAGTGTCCATATTAAACGTGATGAAGCTGCACGTATTTTAGTAAGAGCTTTAAATAAAGAGGAAAAAGAAGCAACACTTGCTGAGTATCAAGAAAAAGCAAATAAACTTGGCTTATTTAACGGTCTGTCAACTAGTGAAACAATTTCTAAACAAGATGCGGTTAAAATTTTAAATAATGCTAAAAATGTGAAAAATGGTGTCAGCAATAATGAAGGCGTGAAAGAAATTTCTGTCGAAGATTTCATGAAAAATCCAGGAAACGTTGGCTATGAACTTTCACCGGATGGCAATTACATAACTTTTAACGCTGCATGGGAAAACCGTAGAAACGTTTTCGTAAAAAAAATGAATGACGATAGCGAGCCAGTACGTGTATCTAGTTCAACGGATCGCGATATTGGTGGATCCTTCTGGAAAGATGATAATTTACTATATGTAAAGGATAAAGGTGGCGATGAAAACTTCCACATTTATTCAACAACATTTAATGGTAATGAAGAAAAGGATTTAACACCTTATCCGAATGTAACAGTTGGGGTATTAAGTAGCTTAAAGGGCGTTAAAGACGAAATCCTTATTATGATGAATAAAGAAGATGCAAAAGTCTTTGATGTGTACAAACTTAACCTAAAGACTGGTGAAACTACACATGTTGCGAAAAACCCTGGTAATATTACGAGCTGGATAGCAGACCGTGATGGAAATGTACGTATGGCAGTTGCTTCAGATGGTGTAGTAGGCACTGTTCTATATCGAGATTCAGAAAAAGATGAATTTAAGCCATTTATTGAAATGGAAGAAGGGGATCAAGTAACGCCACTTGCTTTCTCTAAAGACAATAAACATATTTTCGCAACTTCTAATAAAGGAAGAGACAAAGTAGAAGTAGTTAAATATGATTTAGAAGGTAAAGAAGAAGTAATTATGTCTAACTCAGAAGTAGATGTAACGGGTGTATTATATAGTGCTGAGAAAGATAAAGTATTGTACGGTGCATATGTATCAGATAAGACACATTATCAATTCTTTGACGAGGACTTTGAAAAACTATTCCGTAAAATTCAACATAAATTAGGTGTTCAAGAAAGTGAATTAGGCATTAATGATTACAATAAAGAAATGACAAAATTCATTGTTAGCGTTTCTAGTGACACTGTTTACGGAAAATATTATTACTATGATTCAACAACAGATGAAATGACAGAAATGGGAACGTTAAGCCCTTGGTTAAAACAAGAGGAGCTTGCAGAAATGCATCCAATTTCATATAAGAGTCGTGACGGCTTAACGATTAACGGTTATTTAACTTTACCGAAAAACAAAGAGGCTAAAAATCTCCCACTTATCGTCAACCCTCACGGTGGTCCGTGGGCACGTGATATGTGGGGCTTTAACCCAGAGGTACAGTTACTAGCTAACCGCGGTTATGCAGTACTACAAATGAATTTCCGTTCTTCAACTGGCTATGGAAAAGAGTTTTTAGAGGCTGGTAATAAACAATGGGGTCTAAAAATCCAAGATGATATTACAGATGGCGTACAATGGGCAATCGACCAAGGGATAGCAGACCCTAAACGCATCGGAATTTACGGTGCATCCTTTGGAGGTTATGCAACTTTAGCTGGGATTACATATACTCCAGATTTATATGCTGCAGCAGTGGACTATGTAGGTGTATCCAACATCTTTACATTTTTAAATACAATCCCTCCGTATTGGGACACATTGCGTAACCAACTTTATAAGCGTGTGGGCAATCCAGAAGAAGATAAAGAGCTATTAACAGCCGCTTCACCTGTCTTCCATGTGGATAAAATTAAAACACCTTTATTTGTAGCTCAAGGTGCAAATGATCCACGTGTAAACAAAGCTGAATCTGATCAAATCGTTGAAGCATTACGTGCAAGAGGCGTTGATGTGGAATACATGGTGAAGGATAATGAAGGCCACGGTTTCCTTAATGAAGAAAACAGTATCGAATTCTACACTGCAATGCTAAAATTCTTAGACAGCCATTTAAAAAAATAATAAATGAAAGAAGACTGTGCAGGAACTAAGTTTCCCGCGCAGTCTTTTATCGTTAGGACCAATAATTGACAAATATACTGAAGTTGGTATAATTTCATTGTATTAACAATATGCATAATGCGTACTGATATAAGGAGGAATCATTTTGAAAAAAAGGTTTTTATCAGCATCATTAGCGGTTATTTTAACATCATCTGCGGTTATTCCTGTATCTATGCAGGAAGTGCGCGCTGCCAATGAAACTAGCAGTCAAGTAGAAGTAAAAGAGGAACGTCTATCTGCTAAGGGATTTTTAGATTTAACTGTAACAGCTCTAACATTCCAACATGGATCAGAGACAATGCGTCAGCAAATCATTGATACGTGGGTAAAAGGCGAGGAATTAAAAGATTTAAGTGTCCATATTAAACGTGATGAAGCTGCACGTATTTTAGTAAGAGCTTTAAATAAAGAGGAAAAAGAAGCAACACTTGCTGAGTATCAAGAAAAAGCAAATAAACTTGGCTTATTTAACGGTCTGTCAACTAGTGAAACAATTTCTAAACAAGATGCGGTCAAAATTTTAAACAATGCTAAAAATGTGAAAAATGGTGTCAGCAATAATGAAGGCGTGAAAGAAATTTCCATAGAAGATTTCATGAAAAATCCAGGAAACGGCGGCTATCATCTTTCACCAGACGGAAATTACATTACTTATAAATCTGCATGGGAAAATCGTTCAAATGTGTTCGTAAAGAAAATGAATGACGATAGTGAGCCAGTACGTGTATCTAGTTCAACGGATCGCGATATTGGTGGATCCTTCTGGAAAGATGATAATTTACTATATGTAAAGGATAAAGGTGGCGATGAAAACTTCCACATTTATTCCACAACATTTAACGGGAATGAGGAGAAGGATTTAACGCCATATCCGAATGTAACAGTTGCGTTATTAAGTGATTTACAGGGCGTTAAAGACGAAATCCTTATTACGATGAATAAAGAAGATGCAAAGGTCTTTGATGTGTACAAGCTTAATGTGAAGACTGGAGTAACTACACATGTTGCGAAAAATCCAGGTAATATTGCAAGTTGGTTAGCAGATCATGATGGAAATGTACGTCTGGCAGTTACTTCAGATGGTGTAGAAGGAACTATCCTTTACCGTGATTCAGAGAAAGATGAATTCAAACCGTTTATTGAAATGAAAGCAGGAGATGAAGTAATGCCACTTGCCTTCTCTAAAGACAATAAACATATTTTCGCGACTTCTAATAAAGGAAGAGATAAAGTAGAAGTGGTGAAATATGATTTAGAAGGTAAAGAAGAAGTAATTATGTCCAACTCAGAAGTGGATGTACTAGGTGTATTATACAGTCCTGAGAAAGATAAAATATTATATGGTGGCTATATAACAGATAAAGCACACTATCAATTCTTTGATGAAGACTTTGAAAAACTATTCCGTAAAATTCAAAACAAATTAGGTGTTCAAGAAAGTGAATTAAGCATTAATGATTACAACAAAGAAATGACAAAATTCATTGTTAACGTTTCTAGTGACACTGTTTACGGAAAATATTATTACTACGATTCAACAACTGATGAAATAAAAGAATTAGCAACGTTAGGCTCTTGGTTAAACCCAGAGGAGCTTGCAGAAATGCATCCAATTTCGTATAAGAGTCGTGATGGCTTAACGATTAACGGTTATTTAACTTTACCGAAAAACAAAGAGGCTAAAAATCTGCCACTTATCGTCAATCCACACGGTGGACCATGGGCACGTGATATGTGGGGCTTTAATCCTGAGACGCAATTACTAGCAAACCGTGGTTATGCTGTACTACAAATGAATTTCCGTTCCTCAGCTGGATACGGTAAAAAATTCCTTGAGGCTGGTAATAAGCAATGGGGTCTAAAAATTCAAGATGATATTACAGATGGCGTACAATGGGCAATCGACCAAGGCATTGCAGACCCTAAACGCATCGGAATTTATGGGGCATCCTTTGGAGGGTATGCAACATTAGCAGGTATCACTTATACACCAGATCTATATGCAGCCGCAGTTGATTACGTAGGTGTATCGAATATCTTTACGCTATTAAATACAATTCCTCCATATTGGGAAACAATGCGTGAAATGCTTTATGAGCGTGTAGGGCATCCAGAAAAAGATAAGGAGCTATTAACAGCCGCTTCACCTGTCTTCCATGTAGATAAAATTAAAACACCGCTATTTGTAGCTCAAGGTGCAAATGATCCACGTGTAAATAAGGCTGAGTCCGATCAAATCGTTGAAGCTTTACGTGCTAGAGGCGTTGAAGTGGAATACATGCTGAAAGATAATGAAGGCCATGGTTTCCATAATGAAGAAAACCGTATCGAGTTCTACACTGCCATGCTAAAATTCTTAGATAGCCATTTAAAAAAATAATATAAAAGTAAACTGTGCAGGGAGTACCTTGCACAGTTTTTTCTAACTAGAACAGTGCTTAGGGATAGGAGCCAGTTTTGAAGGGAGCATTACACTCTCTTGTTTAATAGTTTTATAATAGCTCTTAAGGGAGGTGCTGTAATTGAACGTGAAATTTTTTAGTCGAGCTAATTGTGGACTATGTGTAGAAGGACTGCATACATTAAAGCTTGTACAGGAAGATATAGATTTCGATATAGAAATTATTAATATTGAAGAAGACGAGAGCATACATGAAAAGTATATGTTGATGATTCCGGTAGTAGAAAAAGATGGGCAAGTGATACAATACGGCAATTTGGATTACGCAACACTTATGGAGCATTTGTGTAGCGAATAACAAAGGGGGATTTGCTTATGTACATACCAGCGGCTTTTAAAATGAAGGATGTTTCCGAGATGATAGAAGTGATTCAGGAAAACAGTTTTGCAACACTCTTTTCGACTCATAAAGGAATGTCCTTTGCTACACATCTTCCGTTATTGTTGAATGACACAAAAGATTATTTAATTGGGCATTTTGCAAAAGGGAATCCTCAATGGAAGGATATTGAGAACCAAAAGGTTTTAGCAATATTTCATGGGCCACATTGCTACATATCTCCCTCATGGTATGAAACAAATCAAGCTGTTCCAACATGGAATTATGTAGCAGTACATGTTTATGGGGAAATCGAGCTTATGGAACACGATGATGAATTAATGAACTCCTTTAACAACATGATTAAAAAATATGAACATCCTACCAGCACATATAGCCTAACTCAGGTAGATGAACAGCTTGTAAGTAATCTAAATAAAGGGGTTCAGGGCTTTAAATTAAAAATCTTAAGTATGGAAGGGAAGAAGAAGTTAAGTCAGAATCATTCTAATGAAAGACAGCATTTAGTGATTCAAAAATTAGAAGAAATCGAACATATAAATGAGCAGCAAATTGCTCGTTTAATGAAGCAAAACAATAAGTGAATCCTAGAAATTCCGCATTTTTTCTGCTATGTATGTGGCGGTGAAAGAGCGGAATATTTTTGCTTCTTTTAGCGTGCTTCCAAAGAGGAATGGCTAAGAACTCCACGTCTTATGGCAATTTATCTGTGCGAAAGCGTAGCGGCAGCAAAACACAAAACTGAGGACCCACATCGAAATAATTGATAGTTACTTTACTCGAATTTTTAGCGGTAATAACCACAATTCACAAATTGTTCAATGAAAGCGTTTAGAAATTGAACAGTTTGTGAAGACCTTCACATTAGACTTTATTTTTTAAAAAATAGGAGTAGAATAAGAATCAGTAAGAGAATGTTATAAAACAGTTTATCAAAAATATCACATTTTTAGTGGTTGTTATATTACAAAAACATATAGTTGAAGGGAGATTTTACAATGTGGGTTATTACAGTATTTGAGAAAAAGGACGTTCGTATTTTTGAATACACAAATAAAAGTGAAGCAACAAAAGCTTTAGGCGGATTTAAGAAAAACGCAATTTTATCTTTCACAAAATAAGCTAATAAAAAACTCGTAGCCATGACAATGTGGTTACGAGTTTTTTTGTTAATAGAAACTAAACACTGATTAATCAGACTCACTACCATAACGTGGGGGTGATTTCCGTTCCTGCTGGGCGCTTTGTTGCTGCCGCTACGCTTTCGCACAGCTAAGATCATGTTGCTGCCGCTACGCTTTCGCACAGAGCAAAGCTTCCGAAGGGGTCCGATGAGCGGCTTCGCTCGCTCTAGGGTCTCGGGCCAACACGATGGAAGCCGTTATCACATGACGTGATGATTTTAGCTGTAAAAAAACTTTTATAAGCCTTAGTCATCCACATTTAGGTCACTATGCTTAAATTACTTTTCAATGCCAAAACATAACATTTACTTGCTCTTTATTTTAAAGCGTATTATAATGAAATTGTAAGTGGGACATAATTTTAAATAGTGGGACGAAAAATAACCCACAACTATTATAAAGGGAGTAGATTAATATGTTATCTGTACCTGAGGCGCAGCAAAGGCTACTTCCAGAAATGTATCCGCTTCTGCAATCGAGATATCGTATTTTGCAAACAGTGCAGCTTATGCAGCCAATTGGGCGTCGTACACTTGCTGATTCACTTAAAATGACTGAACGAGAAATTCGTAAAGAAACGGATATTTTACGTGAGCAAGGGTTATTAGATTCTCAAAAGTCGGGTATGGTATGTACAGACGAAGGTAATGTAGTTATTGATAAGCTTCGAGCACTCGTCTATGAATGGTCTGGCATTACACAGCTAGCTAAATTACTGAAAAACCATTTTGGCTTACAGCATGTAATTGTTGTTCCAGGTGATTACAATGAGGACAATACGATATTAACATTGCTTGGAAAAGAGGCAGCACAACAATTTATATCAACAACCTTTGATGGTCAAATAGTAGCTGTTACTGGTGGCAAGTCGGTTGCATCACTCGCGCAATTTTTACATCCAGCTGATGTAAACAACATTACATTTGTTGCTGCTCGTGGAGGTATTGGGCATGAAATGCAAATGCAAGCCAATACACTTGTCTCAACATTTGCCATGCAGATGGATGCACAGTATCGCACATTATTTTTACCAGAGCATTTAAGTGAGCAGGCCTATCAAGCAATGTTAACAGAGCCAATGGTAACTGAAATGATGAATTATTATGATCGTGCAGATTGTGTTATTCATGGTATTGGTTCGGCAGAAGAAATGGCAGTTCGTCGTAACTCATCGCCAGAGGATTTACAGATACTCGAAGAAAAGGGTGCAGTAAGTGAAGCATTTGGTTATTATTTCAATGCAGAAGGCGAAATTGTACATCGAATTCGAACAATCGGTATACAGTTTGAACAAGTGCAAAGAAGTAAGCAAGTCATTGCAGTTGCTGCTGGTAAACAAAAAGTGAAGGCAATGCTATCGTACTTTAAGGTAGCACCAAAGCAAACCATTTTTATAACGGATGAAGTAGCCGCAAAAGCTATCGCTGAAGGTTTACCTTCTTTATAAATTACTCAAATTTCGGCGGGTGCTACAACACTCTCTGAATGAGAATAGGGCCAATTGTGGATATTATAAATGTCCGAGGCAAAATAAATTATTTAAACATTATTGGAGGAATTGACAATGGCATTAAAATTAGCTATTAATGGATTTGGACGTATTGGACGATTAGTATTTCGTGAAGCAATGAAGCACGATGAATTTGAAGTGGTTGCAGTAAATGACCTAACAGATGCAGGCCAGCTTGCACACTTATTAACTTATGATTCAGTACACGGTATCTACGATGCTGATGTTTATGCAGACGGCGATTCTTTCGTAGTAAATGGAAAAAACATTAAAGTTTATGCTGAAAAAGATCCTGCAAATTTACCTTGGGGCGAACTAGGTGTTGATGTAGTACTTGAATGTACAGGTAGATTCCGCTCAATGGAAGAAGTAGGTAAGCATATTCAAGCAGGTGCTAAAAAAGCTATTCTTTCAGCTCCAGCGAAGGGCGAAATGCCGACGTTTGTAATGGGGGTTAACCATGAGGATTATAACCCTGAAACAGATGATGTTATTTCAAACGCTTCTTGTACAACGAACTGTCTAGCGCCAGTTGCAAAAATACTTGATGAAAAATTTGGTATTGAGCGCGGTATGATGACGACAATTCACTCATATACAAACGATCAACGTATCCTTGACTTCCCGCACTCTGACCCACGTCGCGCACGTGCTGGTGCAGTGTCAATGATTCCAACAACAACAGGTGCAGCAGTTGCAGTTTCAAAAGTATTACCTCACTTAAAAGGTAAACTAGATGGCTTCTCTATGCGTGTACCAACACCGAACGTTTCATGTGTTGACTTAGTAGTGGAGCTAAAAGCAGAAGTAACGAAAGAAGCCATTAATGCTGCATTAAAAGAAGCTTCAGAAAATGAGCTTAAAGGTATTTTAGGCTACAACGAACTACCATTAGTTTCAATTGACTACAATGGTAACCATAACTCTTCAACTGTAGATGGTCTTTCTACAATGGTATTAGAAAATAGTATGGTAAAAGTTCTTGCATGGTATGATAACGAAATTGGTTACTCTACTCGTTTAATGGACTTAGCTTTATTTATCGCAGAAAAAGGATTAAACACTAAATAAGTGACATAATTCGATAACTAAAGTAAAAAGTGTGACACAATACCGCTTTTTGCGCACAAAAAGTATAGCCTTTATAATATCTTAAAGATATAATATACAAGGGTAATGGGAGTGAGGGAATTTACCCTTACTCCTTTTTTATACGAAATATAAGGCAGATACGTGACTGGTTATGTAATTGCAAGACATAGAACGTGACTTTTGCTACTATAAAAGCAAGTAAAAGGGTACTTCACCATAACGTGGGTTGATATCCGTTCCAAGCGCTTTGTTGAAAAGGCTTATTAAACAAAATTAATCTTATATGATGATGGATCAACTATTTTTATCTAATACAGTTAAGTGAATCATGTGAGGAGCCAAGATGGGTGAATCCAGGTAATTCATGACTAAAAACTTTGAAGGGGGTTTCTTCATGTTAAATAAGAAGACGATGAAAGATATTGATGTAAAAGGTAAGCGCGTATTTGTACGTGTTGATTTTAATGTACCGATGGCAGAAGGTGCGATTACTGACGAAACACGTATTCGAGCAGCAATTCCTACAATTGAATATTTAGTGGAACAAGGTGCCAAAGTAATTTTAGCTTCTCACTTAGGACGTCCAAAGGGTGAAGTGAAAGAGGATATGCGCCTAACTGCAGTAGGTGTACGTTTAGCAGAATTAATGGGTAAACCTGTTACTAAATTAGATGAGTCAATTGGTCAAGAGGTTGAAGAAGCTGTTGCAAATATGCAAAATGGTGACATTATTCTTCTTGAAAATGTTCGCTTCCACGCTGGCGAAGAGAAAAATGATCCAGCATTAGCAGAGCAATTTGCAAAATTAGCAGACGTTTATGTCAATGATGCATTCGGTGCAGCTCACCGTGCACACGCGTCAACTGAAGGAATTACTAAGTATGTACCAGCAGTATCTGGTTACCTTATGCAAAAGGAATTAGATGTGCTAGGTAAAGCATTATCTAAACCTGAGCGTCCATTTACAGCCATTATCGGTGGTGCCAAAGTTAAAGACAAAATTGGTGTGATTGAAAGCTTATTAGAAAAAGTAGACCATCTAATTATTGGTGGTGGCTTATCATTCACATTCATTAAAGCGCAAGGTTATGATATCGGTAAATCTTTATTAGAAGAAGATAAAATCGATTTAGCAAAATCCTTTATTGAAAAAGCAAAGGCAAAAGGCGTGCAATTACATATGCCAATCGATGCCGTAGTCGCAAGCGAATTTTCAAAAGATGCTGAAACACAAATTGTAGATGTAAACGCTATTCCAGCGGACTGGATGGGCTTAGATATTGGTCCGAAAACAGCTGCTAAATATGCAGAAGTTATTAAAAATTCTAAATTAATCATTTGGAATGGACCAATGGGTGTTTTTGAAATGGATAAATTCGCGAATGGTACAAAAACTGTAGCTGACGCTATGGCGACAACAACTGGTTATACTGTGATCGGTGGCGGGGATTCTGCAGCGGCAGTAGAAAAGTTTGAAGTTGCCGATAAAATGGACCATATTTCTACAGGTGGTGGTGCATCACTGGAATTAATGGAAGGGAAAGAGCTTCCTGGAATTGTGGCATTAAACGATAAATAAATCATTAACGTGGAATAAAAACATAGGAGGCAAGAATGATGCGTAAACCAATTATTGCAGGTAACTGGAAAATGTATAAAACATTTGAAGAGGCTATTCAGTTTGTTGATGCGGTACAGGACAAACTTCCTTCAAATGATAAAGTAGACGCTGTTGTTTGTGCACCAGCACTTTACCTACCTACGCTTGTGCAAGTTGCTAGTGAATCTGAGCTAGCAATTGGTGCACAAACGATGCATTATGAAAACGAAGGTGCATTCACTGGAGAAATTAGTCCAGCTCAGCTAGCAAGTGTGGAAGTAGACTATGTTATTTTAGGACACTCTGAACGACGTGAATATTATAACGAAACAGATGAAGCCATCAATAAAAAGGTTGCTGCAGCACTAGCACATAATATCGTACCAATTATTTGCTGTGGAGAAACGCTTGAGGAACGTGAAGCGGGGACTACTGAGCAAAAGGTTGCTCATCAAATTACAGCAGCACTTGCTGGATTTGGCGCACAAGAAGTGGAGCATATGGTGATCGCCTATGAACCTATTTGGGCAATTGGTACAGGTAAAACAGCTACAGCAGATGATGCTAACCAAGTATGTGGAGCAATTCGTGCGGTAGTGAAGGAATTATATAATGCTGAAACGGCCAATGCTGTACGAATTCAATACGGTGGTAGCGTAAAACCTGAGAACATTCAGGAATTATTATTAAAAGAGCATATCGATGGCGCTTTAGTTGGTGGAGCAAGTTTACAACCAGAATCATATTTGAAATTATTGGAGGCGGCAGCAAATGCCTAAAAAGCCAGTAGCATTAATTATTCTAGATGGCTTTGCATTTCGCGACGAAACTTTCGGAAATGCAGTAGCTCAAGCAAACAAACCTAACTTCGATCGTTTTTGGAATGAGTTCCCGCATTCAACATTAACTGCAGCTGGTGAAGCGGTGGGGTTACCTCAAGGTCAAATGGGGAACTCTGAAGTTGGACACCTAAATATAGGTGCTGGACGTATTGTCTACCAAAGCTTAACACGCTTAAACAAATCTATTCGTGAGGGAGATTTCTTTACGAATAAAGCATTTTTGGATGCCATAGCACATGCTAAAGCTCATCAATCTAAGCTTCATATTATGGGCTTACTTTCAGATGGTGGCGTACATAGCCATTATGAGCATATGTTTGCACTATTAAAGCTTGCAAAACAACAAGGCTTAGACAAAGTCTTTGTACATGGTTTCTTAGATGGTCGTGATGTTGGACCATCAACAGCTTTAGGCTATATTGAAGAAACTGCAAAACAAATGAAGGACATAGGCGTAGGTCAATTCGCTTCTATTCATGGTCGTTATTATGCAATGGATCGTGATAAACGCTGGGATCGTGTAGCCCTTACGTATAATGTACTAGTAGATGGTGTTGGTCAAACAGCTGACAGCGCAGCAAGTGGCGTAGCTGCATCATATGAGCGCGATGTAACAGATGAGTTTGTTATTCCATTTAGCGTTCAAGAGCATGGGGAAGCCGTGGCAACAATTGACGATAATGACGCTGTTATTTTCTTCAACTTCCGCCCTGACCGTGCAATTCAACTGTCTAAAGTATTTACAAATAGTGAATTTGATGGCTTTGCTTTATCAGATAAGCATCCAAAGAATTTAAAATTTGTATCATTCACACACTACAGTGATGAAGTACACGCTCAAGTTGCGTATGAAAACGATAACTTAAAAAATACGATTGGTGAAGTGTTAGCTTCTAATGGCAAAACACAACTTCGTATTGCAGAAACAGAAAAGTATCCGCATGTTACATTCTTTATGAGTGGTGGTCGTGAGGAGAAATTTGAAGGGGAAGAGCGTATTTTAATTGCATCTCCAAAAGTTGCAACATACGATTTAAAACCTGAAATGAGTGCTTATGAAGTAACAGAAGCATTACTTGCAGAGATTGCGGCCGATAAATTTGATGGCATTATTCTTAATTTCGCTAACCCTGATATGGTTGGGCATAGCGGAATGTTAGAGCCAACCATCAAGGCCATTGAAACAGTCGATGAATGTCTTGGTAAAGTAGTAGATGCACTCCTTGCAAAAGATGGCGCAGCTATTATTACAGCTGACCATGGTAACTCTGATGAAGTTCTTACTTTAGAAGGGGCTCCAATGACAGCTCATACAACAAACCCTGTTCCAGTAATTGTGACAAAAGCAAATTTAATGTTAAGAAATGATGGTATTTTAGCCGATTTGGCACCAACCATGTTAGAATTATTAGAGGTGTCACAACCTTCTGAAATGACAGGTCAATCATTAATTGAAAAAGAGGAGAATTAATTATGCCATTTATTACACAAATTTATGCGCGCGAAGTTTTAGACTCACGTGGGAATCCAACGGTAGAAGTTGAAGTATTTACAGAATCAGGTGCTTTTGGACGCTCAATCGTACCATCAGGTGCATCTACAGGTGAATATGAGGCAGTAGAATTACGCGACGGTGACAAATCTCGTTACCTAGGCAAAGGTGTATTAAAAGCAGTTGAAAATGTAAACACAATTATTGCTCAAGAGCTAGAAGGTAATTACTCAGTTCTTGATCAAGTAGTCATCGACAAAGCTTTAATCGAGCTAGATGGCACAGAAAACAAAGGTAAACTAGGTGCCAACGCCATTCTAGGTGTATCAATGGCAGTTGCACATGCTGCGGCAGATTACTTAGATGTACCTCTTTATCAATATCTTGGTGGGTTTAACTCAAAACAACTACCAGTACCAATGATGAACATCATAAATGGTGGCGCTCACGCTGACAACAACGTAGATATTCAAGAATTCATGGTAATGCCTGTAGGAGCAGAATCATTCCGTCATGCATTACGTATGGGTGCTGAAATCTTCCACAGCTTAAAAGCAGTACTTAAAGCTAAAGGCTATAATACGGCTGTAGGTGACGAAGGTGGTTTCGCACCAAACCTTGGTTCTAACGAAGAAGCCATTACTGTAATTTTAGAAGCAATCGAAAAAGCTGGCTATAAACCAGGTGAAGAAGTAAAACTTGCAATGGACGTTGCTTCATCTGAATTATTCAATAAAGAAGATGGCAAATATCACTTAGACGGTGAAGGTGTTGTTAAAACTTCTGAAGAAATGGTTGGATGGTATGAAGAGCTAACAAACAAATACCCAATCATCTCAATTGAAGATGGCTTAGACGAAAATGACTGGGCTGGACACAAATTATTAACAGATCGTATCGGCGCTCGCGTACAATTAGTAGGTGACGATTTATTCGTAACAAATACGCAAAAATTAGCTGCTGGTATTGAGCAAGGTGTTGGTAATGCAATCCTTATCAAAGTAAACCAAATCGGTACGTTAACAGAAACATTTGAAGCGATCGAAATGGCAAAACGCGCTGGTTACACAGCAGTTATCTCTCACCGTTCTGGTGAATCTGAAGATGCAACAATTGCTGATATCGCAGTTGCTACAAACGCTGGTCAAATTAAAACAGGTGCTCCATCTCGTACAGACCGCGTAGCTAAATACAACCAACTTCTTCGCATTGAAGATCAACTAGGTGCAACAGCTGAGTACCTTGGTTTAAAATCATTCTATAACTTAAAATAAGCTATTACTAAGTAGCTTTACTGGTATCGCCTCGAAGGTATTTACATACTTTTGAGGCGATTTTTTTGGTGGTTGGATGATTGAGGGGCAGTTTTTGGCAAAGAGATCGGGTAACGTGGGAACTACTCAGGTAGGGAGAAAAAGTGCTGGGGTACCCATAAGAACTGCCCAGGTAGGAGAAGTGCTCGGGTAACCCGGAAAACTGCTCAGGTAGGACGAAAAAGTGCTCGTATACTCCAGAGAACTGCTCGGGTAGGAGCTGGGTTTCCGGGCTGCTCAGGTAAGATGAAATCCCCTAGGTTGCCTTTGAAGTCTAAAGAGAACCATTCAAATTAACAAAGATCCAGTTACTTGTTATGAATTTTTAATTTCAATAAATATACAAGATGGTCATCATTTATCATTTTTTTCACTTCATTCTCGTTCTGTAAGTCGTATGTTCGTATAGAGTTTCCATTTGATTCTCTGTATACACCTAGTAAATAAGTTTCGTTCAATTTTAATTTTACTGTTTCATCCCCAATTGCATAATCCCATCCACTAATACTACCAGCAGCTTGAATTTTGTCGATTTTTATAGGGTTTGCTTTAACACTTGGTCCATAAAGAAAAGCAAAAGATTCATCATCAGTATTTATTATCCCAAACCCTATATTGCCTTCTTCTACTTTGTTTGGACTTTGCCCATATGAAAGTGCCGTTAAGGAATTAGACTCCAATTGCCCATCTTTGTAACTTTCAACCCAAAGATCAACCCAACTTTTATCGGCATTATTTAATTTGAAATGAAAGTCTTGTGCTATGCCTAAATTTAAATCTATGAAAGTACTCACATATTTAGAATCGGTGTTAATTGAAATAGTCGCTAATGCTGTATCTTTTTGATTAGTGCAACCTGAAAGAAATAACAAAAACAATGTTGATAGGATACTAATAAAATACTTATTTCTCAATAAACGAAACCGCCTTTCAAGAATTTACCGCCTTTATTAAAAAAGGCAACGTGCTTTATAGAGGGCTCACCACCAAAAGTTGTGGATGACTTTTGTTAAAATGTCTACTATGTAAATAGTTGATTGGAGTGGAGACTGGGCGATTCCTCGGGGATCAGCGATAGAGGAAAGCATCACATCCTGTGATAACGCCTTCGTGACCAACATCGTGTTGGCCCGAGCCCCTGCAGCGTAGCGGATGTTTTCTGTGCGAAAGCGAAGCGTCAGCAACAAATGTTTTTTCTGTGCGAAAGCGAAGCGTCAGCAACAAATGTTTTTTCTGTGCGAAAGCGAAGCGGCAGCAACAAAGTGCCCAGTCGGAACGGAAATCAACCACACGTTTTGG
Organism: Lysinibacillus sphaericus; assembly: GCF_006864135.1. Taxonomy (GTDB): domain Bacteria; phylum Bacillota; class Bacilli; order Bacillales_A; family Planococcaceae; genus Lysinibacillus. The sequence continues at coordinate 93,037 of NZ_SADV01000010.1, forward strand.
TGATTATCCTTATAGAGTATTATTCGACAAATCTTGTAAAAAGACCTTGTAATGCTTTAATGGCATAAATACACTTATTGAAAGCTATGCAAGTGCATTTATGCCATTATTATATGTTTAAATAGTAAAACATAAATTATATATAGGGAAAACAATACTGAAAGGAGAATTACAATGAAAATTTTTGAAACAGAACGACTTACCCTTCGTCTACAAACAACAGATGATGCCGATTTTATCCTTGAGTTAATGAATGATCCTTCATGGTTGCAGTTCATTGGTGATCGCGGTGTGAAAACAGTGGAGGAGGCATGTGAATATATAATAAATGGACCACTTCGCATGTATGAGCAATTTGGTTTTTGTTTTTATTTAGTTGAAAGAAAAGACGATCAAATCCCCCTTGGAATTTGTGGTTTTGTTAAAAGGGAGTCGCTAGAAGATGTGGATATTGGGTTCGCTTTTCTGCCTAAGTATTGGGGAAAAGGATACGCCTATGAAGCGGCCTCAGCAACATTGGCATATGGTATAGATATACTAGGGTTAAATCGTATTGTAGCTATTACAACCCAAGATAATGAGGCTTCAGCTAAGTTGCTTGAAAAAATAGGCTTGAAGTTTGAAAGATTAGTCCAATTTTCCAATGATGCTGAAGAACTTAGACTTTTTTCATTTAACTTCTTTTAGCAAATGTGTTATGGAGCGACAGGTGAGAATTCTCTACCTTTAGAGGTGGTTAAATGAATGGGAGTTTAAGACATATTTCAGCGGGTCACCAAACATCCGCTGAACTCTAGAAACTCAGTCTAAAAACGCCACATCCTGTGGTCACGAAGGCGTTATCACAGAACGTGATAGTTTTAGCCTTCGTTCCTCTATTTGCTTCAGGGTCTCATCTGTGACGCTATTCATTTCAGATAAGAATAACCCTTCCTCAATCAATTTTTAAGGAAGGGTTGAAAATGGAAGTTGTAGAGTGAATGCCCTCAAAGATAATCTACATAAAAAAGAGACAGTCTTTAGTGAGTAACACTTTAGACTGTCTCTGCTTTCGTTAAGTGATTTATTTCTGTGCCCAATATTTGTCTAGCTCTTGATCTAGATAGACCCAGCCCTTCCATGCAATATGAATCGTATCCATAATGAAATAAGGATCATAGTCATGGCTTGAGAAATCAACAAATGGAACACCATTATCAGTCAATATCTGGTTCATTTTTGCGTAATATTTATCACGGCGATCCGCAGGATATTCAGTGTAGTCATACCAATGACCATTTACTGGAATAGAGATGAATAGAGGCTTTGCACCAGCATCTTTTAAAATATCAATGACAAGCTGTAAATCCTCATATTCGGGTGAAGTCGTGTAATCTTCGCCTTTTCGGAATCCTTTAAACCTATCAAGATTAGAATTTTTAAGTCGCTTATAAAACTTGTTTTCAATCATTAAATCATTGGAAACACGCTTTTCGCCATATTTTTCGGCATTTTGTAGTTGTTGCTCAAATGTTTGGTTCGCAACTAGTTTGTCATTGTTCTTTAACTTACTCCCCTCTCGAGGGAAGAGCGAGTAATACAAATCTTTTTTCTCTAAAAGTGCCTTTTGGAAATGGCCAGCCAACATTGCAAGTCGCCCAATGATTGGTTTTTCCTTCCCACCAGATAATTTATATTCATAAATTGTTCTTAGCAGGTCATCGCGGTTTACTGTATCAAAATCAAGCAGGCGTTTCATTCCTCGATTTCGAAGATCTTCGTCAATGTCTTTATTGTATGCTAAATCATAAGCATGCAACATCGAATAGTTAGGAGAGAAGTGTAATTCATTCATGCCCTTTTTCGTAAACCATTGGGGGGAAATGATGAAAACAATTTTCTTATCCTTTAAATTCTTTTCCTGTGCAGCAAAATTTAAAAAGTGTGTAATAGACTGCATTCCACCACGCCCGACCATAAATGTCGTATACGGAGCATTTGTAGCACGAGTATAGTTATAAGGGTGGAACGGATCAAAACGATTTAATTCTGAGGAGCCATATAAAGGCATAGTATTAGGCTCCTGCAACATTCGCTCTTGGAAATACATCCCTTGGAACACTAACGGAGACATACTCGTCTTTGCTTGCTCTACATCTTCATCTGAAATCCAAGCTTTTATCCAGGAATTAGGGAAGAATATCAAGGCAGCAAAAAGAGCAAAAGCAATTAATAATGATAGAAAGCCTTTCTTAATCATTGTCTTTCAGCTAATTCCGCAGCAATACGATTTGGCGTGTTCCATTCCTCACGGTTGAAATCAGTAATTGGCACTGAGATATTAAAGCGGCTTTCAATTTCCACTAATAAATTAATTGTACCGAATGAATCAAGAAGTCCTTCTTCAAATAAATCGATATCTGGATTTTCTAAAATGATATCGTCCTCACATAATTCTACTAGCATTTCTAAAACTTGTTGTTTATCCATATTATAAATCTCCTTTATTGTTTAGGCTGCGTTATTCATAAAAATATAAAACAGAGCCATTAATTAAAATAATGTTCCTGAAAAAATATAGAAACCAAAGCAAATGGCATTAAACGTAATAAATACGCCGATTGCATGCGTCCATTTATTTTTTGGCCAAATCTTGCGCTTTTTATTCCAACGTTCAAATTTATCGAAGCAAATAATTAACAAGGCATGGTAGAGACCGTAGACAACAAAGTGCAATTCTAATCCGTGCCAAATACCCATTAAAAAGAACAGTAAAAAGAAGCCAAGATAAGAAACTGTATATTTGTTTTTAATCCATTTTTTCTTCGTCATCCAAAGTACGAAGCGCATATAAACATAATCCCTGAACCAGAATGAAAGACTCATATGCCAACGGTTCCAGAAGTCTTTAATATTGCGACTCGAGAATGGACGGTTAAAGTTAATTGGCGTTTGAACACCCATAATGCGACTGACACCAACAGCAAAAGCACTATAACCTGCAAAATCGAAAAATAGATAAAAACTATACATATACATATACGCTATTTGCCCTTGAAAAGGTGTCAAATAGTTATACGTTTGATTTGGTAAATAAATAAGTGTGTAATTGTATATTAAATAAGCCAAAATAAATTTATACAAAAAGCCTAAAAATATACAATTAATTCCGCTTAACAGCAGCTTTTGATAATCTTGACTAGATGGCACTGTGTGCATATCTTTATAAAAGCGTCGCCAACGATCAATAGGTCCTGAAGTTATTGTTGGGAAGAACAGTAAGAAATAAGCAAGCTCAACTACTGAAATTTTATCCTTAATTAAGCCATCACGAGTTTCTAAAATCATTTGTACCGATTTAAAGGTAATATAGGATACCCCTAAAAATCCAAATAAATTATTAAGGCCAAGCATAGGCAGAACCTTCACAAGTACAAGTGGCAAAATAGACAGCAGTACAGCAATTACGAATACGGACGTGCTATTCTTCTGTAAGCGATATTTTTGGTAACCGACAATTAATAGTAACTGAAATACTGTAAATAGTATAAGAGAAGTTGAGCCATTAAGGGAGTTACCAAAAATAAGAGCTAACACGACAATCGAAATAAAGATATTATAGCGTTTAGCTGATTTCCCACGTAGTCCTAAAATAATGGATGGCATTAATAAAATACCAATGATGATGAAGAAAAATATATTTCCATAAGCCGTCATACTGTTTCCATAACCGCCAATCCTTTACGATCAACTTTACCGTTAGTATTTAAAGGTAAAGTGTCAATGTATTTGAACGTTTTCGGAATCATATAAGATGGTAAATACTCCGCTAACAATGCTTTAAGCTGCTTCGTCATTTTGAAGGCAGAGTCTGTCAATGGTTCTCGTAGAACAACAAACGCACTTAGTGAAACAATTTCATCATCTTTTGAAATAGGTATAACAACACAGCTAGCAACAGCTGGAAGATTGCCAATTTGTTTTTCAATTTCCTCGATTTCTAAACGGTAACCGTGTAGTTTCACCTGGAAATCTTTTCGTCCAGAAAAGAACAGATAACCATCTTTTTCATAACCAACGTCTCCAGTTTTATAAATACGTTGATCCCCTATTGTAGGAAACGCTTTAAGTGTTAAATCAGGTGCCCCAAGATAACCTGCACTTACAGTCGGTCCAGAAATAATAATCTCGCCATCTTCTTGCAAGGATAGATTAGGCTCAGATAGAGGAGCGATTGGTAATTGGTCAAATTGCTCAAGAAGCTCCTTTGTTACTTTCACATAAGATACGGCAACCGTTGTTTCTGTAGGACCGTATAAGTTAAAAATAGAAGCTTGTGGGAAGCGCTGCATTAATTCTTTCGATACGGATACTGGTAAAACCTCTCCGCAGAATAAAAACGTATTTAAAGTAGGCATTAACGCCTGATCCCATTCTTTGTTCATTAAGCAGATCTTCGCAAAGGAAGGTGTAGAAGTCCAAACGCGAATATCAGATGAAGCTAATGACTCAAATAACGCTTTTGGATTAGCAATTTGCTCCTGCTTAATAGCGTAAAGTGTTTGCCCACTAACGAGTGCAGGATATAAATCCATAACCGATAAATCAAAGGAATAAGGTGCTTGATTTAGAAACACGCCAGATTCCTGTAAAGGGAAATGCTCATGCATCCAATCAACAAAATGTGCTAAATTATCAGCTGTAATTTGAACACCTTTTGGCTTACCAGTAGAACCAGATGTGTAAATAATATAATGAATTTCTTGATCCTTAACCCAAGTTGAAGGCTCTGTCGAAATGCTAGTAGCTTGAGCCACTAAATCACTTACTTCCACTACAGGAACTGATTGATTCGCGTTTAATGTTTCAGTTTTTAGTAGTAAACAAGCCTGAGAAGCTTCTATTATAATTTGTAACCTTTCAGACGGTGTAGAAGAGTCAACCGGTACATATGGATGACCTGCCTTTACAGCTCCTAAAAAGGCAACGATTTGTAAAGGGGACATATGCCCGTAGACGACGATAGGTTGTTGTCTTTTCAAATCAAGAGCCATTAAATATTGCGCTACACAATCAGAAAGATGCCAAAGCTCACCATACGTTAAGGCATCACTATTGGTTTGATATGCAGTTCGATGTGGATGCTGTTGTGCCACTTTTTGAATAGCCTCTAAAATACTTAACATAGTTTATATCTCCTTTTCTTAAAATTCCGTATATATAAATGGTCCTGCGTTCATATCATGGAAGCCATGGATAAGAAACAAGAGCGTTAAAATGATGAAGTAAAATAACGTAAAGCCTATAAAACGTAAAACCTCATTATTTTTAATGGATTGCATATGTCCACCTCCAATTAAAAATGAAAAAAGATTATAACTTTGTAAATATATAAATAAATAGATATTTTTTCAAGTTTTTTCTAAATTATTTTTCCACTTATTAATTTTTCAACACTGTTTTGACGGATTGTAGCTTAAAATGTTGCTAAATTTCTTGATATTCATAAAATCATAAGATTAATTTAAGGTAAAATTAAGGTTTCTAAAAACTCACCTAAATGAAGGAAAGAAAATGATTTTCCTTTGTACCTCAATTTGAATTTTACTAAAACTACAATCACCTTTATTATCGCTGTTTTTCCGCTTCAATGGTACTTAAAAAATCCTTAAATTTCGTTTTAGAGCATTCGAAGCAATCTATTTTTTCGTTATTACATTAAGCATAATAAATGAAAGTAAAATCAAAGTAAATCGGACGGAAAAAATTGGCATAATTTATGGTGAGAGGGGATAACCAAAATGGAAGCTGTAAAAATGTTAAGCAGATGATTAAAGTGGTAATCTTTTGAGGACTGTTGCAAAAACAAATTTGAGCAAAAAAGAAAAGTGCCACCATCAAGTTAGACATCTCAACTTATGATAGCACCCTTATTTTTATCTCGCTACAGAATTCCAAAGTAAGTGGGAGAATAACTTTCCGTAAAAGCCCTTATTTGATTACATTTAAAACTTTTTTAGAAACGTAAAATTCAGTACCGTTGTAAACATTGATTGTATCAAAGGTATGTGTTTGTGCTGTCTTGTCTTGTTCGTATATTAAAATGTTCTTATTAACTGGGATTGTAACGGTTACATTATTTTTTTGTGCAATCAATTTAGGGTTATCTTTATCAGTTAAGTCAATTTTAGATGTGTAGCCTTTTTCCGTAAATGCTTTTGTTGCTGGTATATATAAATCATCTGTAAGCTTATTTAAATCGAAGTCCATAAACTTTGCCATCGCATGGGCTAAATCTGTGTTTTCTACAAGGCCTGTAATTTTAGATGGCCCGAATGAGTATAAAAACACATCATCACCAGTATGCCCACCGGTTGTAAAGCCAATATGAGCACGGTTGGCAAGCATTTTTACCATTTCTTCTCCAGGGTCTTTAGCTAACTGTAAGGTCGCAAGCTCGTCCGGAGATAAATCATCTAATCCATAAAGTGCAGCGACTTCTACAATATTTGATTTATCTTCCTTTAATTGGCTTAGTGCACCTTCAACGGTCATTTTAGCTTTCTTTAGAGGATCGATATAGGCAGAAACAGGTGTGTTGGAATAAGTACTTGTCGTGTTAGCATTCCCCATTGTAATCCCACTGTTGCCGTGGTCTGTAACAGCAATGACCATAGTATTGCCATCTTTTTTTGCAAAATCAACCGCTTCCTTGACTGCATCATCAAACGATAAAATATCGCTAATCATGCCAATTGTGTCATTGGCATGAGCCGCCCAGTCCACTTTACTGCCTTCTACAAATAAGAAGAAGCCATCTTCATCCTTTTTGAGCGTATCAATAGCTTTACTAGTCATCTCAGCAAGACTTGGCTCAGATGCTTTTGTTTTGGCACGATCAAAATCGTAGGCAAGGGCACCTGGAGCAAAGCTTCCCCAAATTTTTGACGATTTACTATTTAGAAGCTCATCTCGCGTTTTCACGATGTCATAATTTTTTCCTTTAAGGACATCCACTAAATTCTCGCCATCTTTTCGAGCATTTTTAGTTGTGCCGGGTGCCAAAGACTCAAAGCCACCACCTAATACGACATCAATGTTTTGATAAACTTGCTGCTCAGCGATGTCATCATATTGGCTTCTATTTTTAACATGTGCAGAAAAGCCTGCTGGTGTGGCATGCTGAATTTCCGAAGTAGCAATCAATCCAGTCGCCTTGCCCTGTTGTTTAGCCCCTTCTAAAACATTAGCTACAGGTCTAAAAGCATCCTCTTTGGCAATTTGCTTAAGCCCTGGTGAATTAATAACGGACGGTAATACACCTACAAATTTATCATTTGATTTATGGCCAGTTGCTAACGCAGTAGCGGCAGGAGCTGAATCAGTAATAGCTGAATCGGCAGAGTATGTACGCACGCCCCCTGATAAAATTTCATCCATCGCTAAACTTTGACCTTTAAACCAACGAGAAAGTGTAACGGCATTATTACTACTACCATCCATCACGAGCATAATCACATTTGTTGGCTTCTTTACTTGAGCAGCTTCTACTTGCGGTTGAGCGATACTAATCGATGATAAAGCAATTGCGCTTGCTAGTAACAATGAACTCCATTTTTTTGAATGTTTCATGATTTTCCTCCTTAAGGTAAGGTCATTTCACAAGTAAGTGTAAAGGAAGGTTGTAAAGCTACAATGAATTAATTGTTATGATATTGTGTGGATCTTGTTAAATGTGGCATATATAACTAAAATGTGGGGTTAATTTCCGTTCCGACTGAGCGCTTTCCTCCAGGCTCATCTGTAACCTGATCCAAGAGGAGTCACCCAGTCTTTACGAAAACTAGAGGCTGAATGTGAAAATAGAATCTGACTTACTATCTATTGGGATGGAAGCATAAGCTATAAATTTTGTGAATGTTTTTCACCATCAATGGTTTCGTATAATAAAACCCCTTTATCATTAATGAACAAGTTTTGAACCTCTTCCTCTAACAACACTTCTTCTGAGCCATCTTTTATAAATATCTTTGTTAAAAAGCCGGCATTATCATAATCACTACAATAAATCGAATCGTCAACTGCCGCAAGGAAATAACAAGCTGTTTCTGTAACCTGTCTACTTTGTTTTGTTGCTAAATCATAGGCGTATACCGTGTTATCGGCCATGCTATTATAATAAATAACGTTGCCAACAGTATCCGCGTACCACATATCATGCATAAAATCATATGCATCGCTTGTAGCAGCAAAATAGTTGTCACGTGCCCAAATATGATCTTCACTTAGTTTTTCGTCATTCACTAAAAAATATTCGTAGGAAATAGCATAAGGTTCATCAGGATTAACATCATTCCAAGTCGTATCAACATGATACCAATCACTATTAACACTTACTAAATTCCATGCATGAAGCTGATTATCGCTATAGCCATAAACATATTTAGCATCAAGACCAGCCGCCAAAAATAAACGGTAGGCTAAAAGTGTATAAGCTTGGCAAACACCAGTTTCTTGACTTATTAATTCATAAACAGATTGACCTTCTGACGCATCTTCATCAGAATAAGTGGCTAGTTGTACTACAAAGTCATTAACGACTTTAGCACGATGAAAATCATCCATGTCATTTGTAATATACTTAGTTGCAAATTTCTCTACATAATCATCGACTTTCTTTTCCTTTTTGGCATCTGTAAAATATGTAAAATCAAATTCTATCTCATAACCACTATCTACTTCCCGTGCTTCCCAGTTGAAATTTTTGATATATCCTGTTGTATAAGGATTAACAAAATTAAGTATGTTATAAAGATCATTCAGTTGTTCTTTAAACGTATCCCAATCTAATTTTCCCCTATATATTACTGTAAAGTTTGGGTCAAACGTTGATATATGCTTCTCAACCTTTTTTGAGAATTGCAACAAAGCAAGATCTTTCTTAAATAATGTCGTTGAAAAAAGGTCTTCCGCAGAAAACTCCACTGATGGAGCTTTACTAGTAGGCTCCTTAAAGTCCATAGAAGCCTCTTCTTCGGATGCAGGTTCCTCTGGTGCTAATACTTCGACGGCCTTGATAACAGCTGAGCAAGCGCTAAGCATGCATAAAATAATAAGTGAAAAAATTAGCAATAAACTTTTTTTCATAATTCCTCCATTATAATTATATTTTTAGCTCATCACTAAAACGTGAGGGTGATTTCAGCGTTTTCCAGGGGACGTTCGATATGCCACTAAGAGCAACAGATGTTTTTGGGCGAAAGCGGCGGGATGTTGGTCCGAAGGCATGATCAGAGGACGTGATGCGCTTACCCCTCGTTCCTCTATTTTTGCAGGGTCTCTTCTGTGTCGCTAATCCCCAAGAGTTGTCTGGCCTCCACGCCAATCAACTTATATGAACGGCATTTTTTGGGATTTTTGTGATGACTATACTTTTAACTATTATAGGATAATGTGATAGCAAGTTGGTATGTTGTTTTTTAGAAAAATTAACCGAATGAGGTAAAATGAGGATATTTATTAATCTTAGTTTGTCAAGAGAACCTTTTTTTGTTATAATATATTATGTTGTGATGTTCGAAGTTCGGGAGGTGCAGTGAATGCATACAGTAGTATTAGTTTCATTAGTTATCGTTTCAGTAGCGTTGATCGTTGTAGTATTACTTCAATCTAGTAAAAGTGCAGGCTTGTCAGGTGCCATCTCGGGTGGAGCTGAACAACTATTTGGAAAGCAAAAAGCACGTGGTATGGATCTAATCCTTCATCGTGTAACAATTGTGTTAGCAATATTATTCTTTATTTTAGCACTCGCTATTACAAAAATCTAATAGTTGAAGATATATCGCCTAACCTTTACTGGTTGGGCGTTTTCTTTTATGGTACTAATTATTTGGATGTCGTCAATACATAGTTAGTTCAGCAAAGTCGTGTGTGGGGCAGGGAGATACTCGCGTGAGGTCGGGCGCGGAAGCGAAGAATGCTCGCGTGAGGCAGGGAGATACTCATGGAAGCGAAGTGAATACCCGCGCTAGGGTGTAAATACTGCGAATCGCAAAATTACGGATGGAAAAGCTAAAGTGATGGCTAGACTCCCCGAAGCGGCGGGATTTCGTGCTTTAGCGGCGATCCTTGCTTGGTTAGCGGCGGAATTTCATGTTTTAGCGGCGTTCTTCCTTTGGTTAGCGGCGCAACTCACACTTTTAGAGGCGAATTCTAAACATAAGCTGGACAATTTGACAAAACTAAAGTCAGAATTGAAGAACATTGTATAGAATTTTACACAATATTAAGGACTTGACTTCGAAGAGTCAAAGTGACGGAGAATCCCCGAAGCGACGGATAAAAGAGTCAAAGTGACGGAGAATCCCCGAAGCGACGGATAAAAGAGTCAAAGTGACGGATAGACACCCCGAAGCGGCGGATAGAAGAGTCAAAGTGACGGATAGACACCCCGAAGCGGCGGATAGAAGAGTCAAAGTGACGGATAGACACCTCAAAGTGACGGATAGAAGAACCAAAATGCCGGATAGACTCCTCGAAATGCCGAATAGAATTGCCAGAAACATCAAAATGCTGAAAAAGACCATCAAATTAACCGATAAAACCTCATAAAAGATGTAACAATCGCCAAAACTTTTTAGGAAGCTTCGGTATGGCTATAATGGTTATAGTATATGTATTTGGATGAAGGAGGGCGCGCAATGAAAAAATCGTTATCACAGCCTTTTTTCTTTCAGGCAGGAGCTAGAGCAGTTTTGTTATTGCATGGGTTTACGGGAAGCTCTGCGGATGTGCGAATGCTTGGGAGATTTTTAGAGAAAAAAGGGTATACTACATTAGCACCTCATTATAAAGGTCACGGTGTGGAACCGGAGGAACTTATTACAACAGGTCCTGCTGATTGGTGGCAGGATGTCGTAGCTGCGTACAAACAGCTGCAGGATGCGGGCTATGAGGAGATTGCTGTTGCTGGCTTGTCATTGGGTGGTGTGATGGCATTAAATATTGCGCTTATTAACCCAGTGAAAGGTATAGTGACAATGTGTGCTCCAATGACGATGCGTACAACAGATGTTATGTTTCAAGGTGTACTGAAATATGCGAGGGACTATAAAAAGTTCCAAGGTAAAGATGAGGAGCAAATCGAAGCTGAGGTTGCGTTAATTGCTGAAAAGGGCATGCCATCTTTACAAGAATTGCGCGAGTTTATTGCCCGGACACGTCAAGAAATTGACATGATATATGCACCGATTTTTGTCGTACAGGCGACAAATGATGAGGTAATTGAGACAGAATCTGCCAACATTATATATAATCAAACTGAGTCACTTGAAAAACAAATCAAGTGGTATGAAAACTCAAAACATGTTATTACGTTAGATCAAGAAAAAGATCAGTTACATGAAGATATTTATCGCTTTTTAGAAAGCTTAAATTGGGCACAATAAAAATATAATTAGGATTTTCTCATGAAGGAGGGAAATTATGAAAGACCAGAACAATTCACTACAAAGTCGTTTACTCGATTTTTTCGGTGAAGAAGAATATAAACCATTAACCGTTGGCGAAATCGAGGACGTATTTGGCTTTGAAGATGCTGACGAATTTAAAGAATTAGTGAAAACGTTAGTGCGTATGGAGGGGCAAGGTTTAGTTGTGCGTTCTCGCTCCAATCGTTATGGCTTGCCAGAGCGCATGAATTTACTTCGAGGTAAATTTATCGGACACGCGAAAGGCTTTGGCTTTGTGACACCTGATATTGAGGGGATGGATGATGTTTTCATTCCACCGCATGAAATAAATGGTGCGATTAACGGCGATATCGTTTTAATACGTGTTTTAAAGGAATCATTCGGTGATCGTCGTGAAGGTACGGTGACAAAGGTAGTAGAGCGTGGACAAACGAGCTTTGTTGGGACGTTCCAAGCAAATCGAGGCTTTGGCTTTGTTGTTTTAGATGACAAAAAACTACCGATGGACATTTTCATTGCTAAGGGTGATACATTAGGAGCTGTTGACGGACACAAGGTTGTCGTGGAGGTAGCTACTTGGCCAGAAGATTTAAAATCGGCAACAGGCTATATTACAAAAATATTAGGGCACAAAAATGACCCAGGTGTGGATATTCTCTCTATTTTATATAAGCACGACATTCCACCAGAATTCCCTGAAGAAGTGGTTGCTGCTGCGCAACGAGTGCCAGATGAAATTACAGAGGCAGATTTAGAAGGTCGCCGTGATTTACGCCATGAAACGATTGTGACAATCGATGGAGCTGATGCGAAGGACTTGGATGATGCTGTAACCGTAACGAAAAATGGAGACGGTACTTATAAACTTGGCGTACATATTGCAGACGTTAGTTATTATGTAACACAAGGCTCTGTAATAGATATTGAAGCTTATGATCGTGCGACAAGTGTATATTTAACAGACCGCGTTATCCCGATGATTCCGCACCGATTATCGAATGGGATCTGTTCATTAAATCCACAGGTTGACCGTCTAGTACTATCTTGTGAAATGATTATTGATGCAAATGGTAATGTGATTTCACATGAAATTTTCCAAAGTGTCATTAAAACAACTGAGCGTATGACATATAGAGACGTTTACAAAATTTTAGAGGAGCAGGACGCAGAGCTAATTGCCCGCTATGAGCCACTAGTACCAATGTTTAAACATATGGCTGAGCTGTCTAACATTTTACGAAATAAACGTCAAATGCGCGGTGCCATTGACTTTGACTTTAAAGAATCTAAAGTGATCGTGGACGAAGATGGCTGGCCAGTAGATATCGAATTACGTGAACGTACAGTAGCTGAGAAATTAATTGAAGATTTCATGCTAGCTGCCAATGAAACAGTAGCAGAGCATTTCCATTGGATGAATGTACCGTTCCTTTACCGTATCCACGAAGATCCAAAGCCAGAAAAGCTCCAACGCTTCTTTGAATTTGTCACGAACTTCGGTATTTTAATCAAAGGTACAGGAAACACAGTCCATCCGAAAGCTTTACAAGATGTATTAAAAGCCATTGAAGGTATGCCAGAGGAGCCTGTTATTTCAACAATGCTTCTACGCTCCATGCAGCAGGCAAAATATTATCCTGAAAGCTTAGGTCACTTTGGTTTATCTACAGATTTCTATACACACTTTACGTCACCGATTCGACGTTATCCAGACTTAATTGTCCATCGTTTAATTCGTACGTATTTAATTAATAAAGATACATCAAATGAGACAGTCGCACAGTGGAGTATGGCGATGGATGAAATTGCTGACCATACGTCAGAGCGTGAACGCCGTGCTGTCGATGCAGAACGCGATACTGATGCACTGAAAAAAGCACAATATATGTCCGATAAAATTGGTGAAGAGTTTGAAGGGATCGTCTCATCCATTACAAACTTTGGGATTTTCGTGGAGCTACCAAACACGATTGAAGGACTTGTCCATATTAGCAATATGACAGATGACTACTACCGCTTTGATGATCGTCAAATGATGATGATCGGTGAACGTACAAATCGCCAATTCCGTATCGGAGATGAAGTAACGGTACGTGTAGCAAATGTTATTATTGAGGAGTCATCGATTGACTTTGAAATTGTCGGAATGGTAACGTCTTATGGACGAACACGAAAAGCAGCACCTACTGTGATTCACGCACGCAAAAATTATAGCGACAACAAAGATGGTCGTAATGGCCGCAAAGGTGGTCGCAACGGGGAAGAGCGAAGCGGACGTGGCAGTCGCAGTGGTCGCAACGAAGAAGAACGAGGCGGACGTGGCAGTCGCAGTAGTCGCAACGAAGAAGAAAGAGGCCGAAGTGGCAATCGCAGTGGTCGCAATGAAGAAGGACGTGGCGGACAAGGAGAACGACGTGAAAATGACCGTGATCCACGAGGACGCCGCAAAGATGGCTCAAACTCAAGCCCCGGCCCTAAAAAAGGCGTGAAGCAAAAGCAAAAGTTTTACGAGGGCGTAGCAAAGAAAAACAAAAAGAAAAAATCAAAACGTAAATAAAGTAAAAGTAGAGGTGAAGGCACCAATTAGCGCTTTAGAGCAATTTGAAGCGGGTGCTTTCACTTTATCAATAAGGGCAGGTTGACCCTGCTTAACCTTTAAGTAGAGGGTGAATAATATGGCAAAAGGTACTGGTAAAGTATTAGCACAAAACAAAAAAGCCGGGCACGACTACTTCATTGAAGAAACAATTGAAGCGGGCATGGTGCTAACAGGCACAGAAATTAAATCCATCCGTGCAGGAAGAGTCCAACTAAAAGAATCCTATGTACAAATCCGTAGCGGTGAAGCATGGATCAATAATATGCATGTCAGCTCATTCGAACAAGGCAACCGCTTTAACCACGACCCACTGCGCGCCCGCAAATTGCTGCTACACAAAAAGCAAATCGGCGAGCTAGTCGGTGCCGTAAAACGTGACGGCTACACAATTGTCCCGTTAAAAATGTACATTAAAGATGGCTATGCCAAGCTCTTAATCGGCGTCGGCAAAGGGAAAAAGGATTACGACAAACGCGACGACATGCGCAAAAAAGCAGCAAAACGCGAAATGGAACGTGCCTTCAAAGCAAAAAATCAAGATTAATAGGTTGTTAGAAAGCTCACTATTGAATGGTGAGCTTTTTGTTTTTTTAGCGAGAGAACGGATAAAATATATCGTGCAAGACCGTTCTAATTGATGCTGGTTAAAAAATATAATGGAGAATGCATATAGAGAGCAAGTCTTGCGATTTAAGGAGGAGACACAATTCTTACGATTAGAAGAAAAGTATTGTTTGTGGAAATGGAGCATATTTATTTCGCAGAAAAGTGTAAGGATCTACAAGAAAGAAAAAAGCTAGTTTGCTATACTCAAACAAAGCTCCCTGAGCAAAAACTTGAGGGACATACAACACTACAAATTATTTTACAGCAAGACGAAGATGTCCTGTTAGCGGATTTATCAAAAATGAATCGCTATATGCTTAGACGCGCAAGAAAAGAGCCCTACGAAGTAATTGTTAAAGAAAACCCAACTGATATAGAGCTGAAAGAATTCCAACAATTTTACAATGCATTCGCAAAAATGAAACAAACAAATCGAGTTCGTAAATTCCATATGCAAACAATGAAGCTACTTCGCGAGCAAGGAGCACTAATATACACAAAGCTTCAAAATGATAAAGGTGAGGCACTTTGCTATCGAATATACATTGTTGATGGAGATATGGTACTAAATTTATACACAGGTACTGCTGCATGGATCCAGAATAGACCTGATTTAAAGCAGCAAATCCGCTTCGCTAATCGTTATTTACTATGGGAAAATATTATGATGTTCCGAAGCAGAGGCTACGCTCGCTATGATTTCGGTGCATTAACGAACAAAGAAGAAATCAAAGAATTTAAGCTTGGCTTTGGTGGACAAGAGGTAGATGTTTACTTTGGTTATCTTACAGATTCCATAGTTGGGAAGCTATTATTAAAATTACGAGAGTTGAAATTTAAGGTAATGCAATAAGAAATAAGTTTCGAGGGAGCTAATTCTTTCCATCATAGCAGGACACTTGAACTATAGATAGATTTGCTTTATAATAAGTATTAATGAATGCCAGATTACATGGAAGCGTACTTTTAGCTCCCACCGTACTAGAAGAAATTCTAGCTCCTTTGCTTGAACGAGGCCATGTGCTTCGATTCATATTCAAGGGGACGTTACGGATTCGACAGGGATGGTTCAAGCTTTGGTCGCGCGTCGGAGGTCTCGGCTCCGTCATCAACGGAAGTTATATAATAACTGGCAAACAACAAAACTTAGCTTTCGCAGCGTAAGCTCTTAAGCGCTCTGCCTCTCTATCGCCCATGTAGAGAACGTGGGGCCCAACTTTAGTGGGATACGGTCGATGGTGCCACCTGAGTCACCGACAAGAGATTTCCAGGTTAGCGTACAGGACGCCTGTTTGTCGGCATAATGCTACGTGAATCGTAAATAGGCAAACTACACGCGTAGAAGCTGAAGTATTGGAGTTTCTGGACGCGGGTTCGACTCCCGCCGTCTCCATACTGTGAAATGTACTGAATTTCACTGAGTGTCATGAACGTTGTTAAATCAACGTTTGTGGCACTTTTTTAATGCTATTGAGTTGTACTGAATTGGATTGAACCCTTATTAAATACCTTATTAACCTTTGTTAATCCTTTGTTAGTCCTTTAATTGTTTTCGTCAGATTTATCGTTTAGGAAGGTTGTAAATTTATCGATAGTACCTGATTTCGTTTTTCGCGTAACGTGTGCGTAAATTTCTAATGTTGTTTTTACGTCACTATGGCCTAAACGGTATTGTACTTCTTTAATTGATGCACCCGCTTCAAATAGTAGGGAACAGTGCGTATGACGTAGACCATGTGTTGTAATGTGTTCTAACTGGTGTTTTTTTAGGAAGTCTGAAAGCCACAGAACTGTTTTACTGGGATCTTGTAGCACGTTATAGGTGTTAGAGAACACTAACTGCTTCTTGGTTTTGGTATTGATTTTCATCGCCGAAAAAATGGTCTCTTGTTCGATCCGCCAAAGTTTTAATAGGTCCATCGTTTCTTGGTCGACTTTAATGGTACGCGATTTACCGGTTTTGGTAGTACCAAGATATAAACCATTTTCACCGCGCTTTACCGCCTTCGTAATACGAATTTCAAAAGTTTCAAAATCAATATCGTTCCATCTCAGTGCAAATACTTCACCTTTTCGCATACCTGAAAACGCAAGTAATCGAAAGACAGCTTGCTTTTTTATATTTGCATCTTCTTGTAAGTAGCTTAAGAATTGTACAAGCTGGTCACGAGAATAAAAGTTTTCAAATTCTTCGTCATCGACATCAATTGAAATTTTAGATTTAATGACAGGCATTTCAACTAACTCAAAAGGGTTTTTATCAATAATGCTATGTTTAATAGCATACTTTATAACAAGGGCGGCATAGTTTTTTATCATACTAAAACGCTTTAATTTTTTTGACCATTGATTAACATGCTTTTGACAAATAGCTGCATCAATATTGGCAATTCGATATGATCCGAAGGCCGGTAAAATATGATTTTGAAAAATCCGCTTTGTTTTTAATAGAGTGCTGTCTTCTACAGTATTTTCATATTGCTCTAACCATAAATGGTATACCTCTCCATAAGTATCTTTAGCAACCGTACCATACGTCCCGTTTCTGATTTCTTGTTGCAATGTTAAATAAGCATCTTTGGCGTCCTTTTTAGTTTTAAAGCCACTGCGAGTAGTAGTCTTTTCTTTACCTGTTAATGGATCAGTGCCGATATAAATGTGAAATTTATACCGAATTTCATTATTTTGTAGTTTATATGTTTTAATCTTCACTGTATTTTCCTCCTGTATCGTGCTTACGGAGACAAAGAGGGTGTAGTATTTAGTACTACAGTTTGATTTTATGCGAGAAGCAATATTTTAGCAAATAGGACATTGTAAAACAAAAAAACGCAGTAGAGTTTTGAGGCTCTATTGCGTATAAATATTTGTTGATTCTACTACATGAGGGATGTAGGTCATCGGATCAATTGAATTCCTTCGTTAGATATTCTTCGTTACATTGTAAGTCTGATACTATCTTTTTTACCATACTTTCTTTCCTTCTAATTACTTGATGTCAAATTTTTCATAGTAATCAAGCAAAGATTGTAGAGTCTCTAGTTTTACATATTCTGTAACGTGAGTATAAACTCTGATAGTTGTCGGATTCTTCGTTGGTGAATGTCCTACTCTATGCTGGATACCACTGAAATTTGCTTCGGCTTCACATAGGTGTGTCACGTGGGTATGTCGTAATCCGTGTAGAGTAATACGCTCCAAATTAGCTTTATTAAGAGCTTCTGTTAGATACTCATTTGGTATGTTTTGTTTTAAATGTTTATTCACTGTATTAGTGAATAATAACTGTTCTTTTTCTGGTTTACGATGTAGACCCAATCGCTTTAACTCTTCAAATTGTAACTCTTTCCAAGTTTTTAAAATATCTAAAGTTATAGGGTCTAAGGGGATAATACTATTAACCTTAGTTTTAGTAGGACCAACATTATTCCCTTCATTATATTTTGAATAGGAGTAAGCTGCTTCAATTGATAGTTTCGCATCATCAAAGTTTACATCAGACCAAGTTAGAGCCAATAATTCGCCTTTACGCATTCCTGTAAACATAAGAAGACGTAATATACATTGCTTTTTAAAAGCTAGGTCAGGTAATACTTGAAGCAACTTTTTAAAATCTGTTACTTTGATGTAATTGTCGTTTTGCGTATGCGGAGCTTCCTTTGGTATTTTAGCCGAATTGAATGGATTTACATGAATATTCCCGTAACGTATAGCTGTTTCCATAACATCTGAAGCATAGTTAATAATATGATGGAAAAACTTCAACTTTTTTGACAGTTCAATAGCAAATTGATCACACATTGCCACGGTGATTTTAGCTAATTTTTTTTCGCCGAAGAACGGTAAGATATGATTATTAAAATACCCCTCTGTTTTAGAATAAGTACTCATTGTAATTCCTGAAATTTTATAGTTTTCATCCCATAATACAAATACATCCTTAAATGTTTTTAACATATTTGTAGGGGAAATGCCTTTTGTAAACTCATACTTCAGCTTATCAATAGCTAGTTCTGCGTGTTTTACGGTTTTAAATTTACTTCGAGTTACTATTTTATCTTTACCTGTTAAAGGATCAACGCCAAGATATACTGTGAAACGAAATAATTCTGCTCCATTCTTCAATTTATATGCTTTAATAGCATTGTATCTTTTCGACACATTTTTCATACTGTAAATTCCCCTAATTCTTTTTATTGGAGGAGATTAGTTCTAAGAAGTAATCTCCTCAAAAATTAATATTTAAAAGCTGTGTTGTTTCATAAATTCATCTAAGGATGATTTAGATACACGGCGAAGTCGACCAATCTCAGCTACTTCTAATCCCATGGAACGAAAAGTTAATAATGTCTTATAAGACACATTTAAATATTTTGCAGCTGCTTGTAAATTCATCCAAACATCATTATCAATGTTACTTTGTTGCATCTGTATCACCCCCTTTCTCATGCTAGAAGACTAGATATCTAGCAATGTTGTTTTAAAGCTGAAAATATAATAACAGCTGTTTTTTCATATTCGAATAGCTACTGTTAAAAATTTTTAACTTGGTTTACAAAAGGCGATAAGATAATAAATTCTTTTCGTCCAGATTTACCACCAAATTCATACTGAATAAAGCCTCGCTCTTCTAAAGTTTTTAATGCTAAGTTAAAGGGCGCTGCAGTAGTAAAAGTCTTTTTTGTTTTTTGCCATAAATCTTGTTTAGGAACTTTACTGGTTTTCTTTTCTTGAGCTAGTAATCCTAATTTACGTAGCAAATATTGAGCTAAATCGTTCGATTCTTTGTTAAACATGATTCCAAAGGCATTCATAATTTGAGAATCAAAGTATTCCTTTAATCTAAGTGCATCCTCTAATGTCTTTACATCTAACGTCGTAGGAATATCTGCCTTTTCTTTTGAGTTTTCAATGTGTTTAGCAACATGCAATAAACCCGCAATCCGTAGTAAATTTCCAGTGATTTTGCCGCCCCAACTTTTTAAAGCGTCGCCATATAGCTTTTCTGGCAAGAATAATGTCTCTACATTATGCTCGAATTTCTTCAAGACATCATACGATTCTGAGGAAAGTTTAAGTGCGACTGAAACTTTTTCTTCAAAACTAAGTAGTTTAGAAATTAAATTGTTATATGATTTTTTCGTAACGGAATCTACTGGTTTAGCATTGTACACATCTCGTTTGCCTAATAAATCTTCAGGTATTGCGATAAGAAATCGTGGGATTAAACCCCGATCAATAATTTTTTGAGGCATATCCTGAATAACGGTTGGCTGCGCAGAGATGCAAATCGTTACTAAAGGCTCTTCTATTCGTTCAGTATCTCTTGAAATTCGATCAGTCCGCAGGGAGTCACCCGAATAACCCTTTAAATACACATCTAGTTTACTTGCTTCTAATTTAATTGATGATTTTAACCGTTCAAATAAATCACCTTCTGAAGAAGCAATCGCAATACGTTCAGAGTTTTGGGTAATCCTTGAGACGATTACTTCTTCGGTTGAGTTATCTAGAATGAGGGCTGGGGTTGGCTTTGGTTTTAACTTTTCTCTTTCAACCCATAAATTCTCCAACACTTCTAGATGTTCACTGTCGCCTGATTTTGTATATTCATTTTCAAGTTTATCTATACGTTTCTGTAGTAAAGATAGTAGTCTTGCATCTTTTTTTTGTATTTCTTGATGTGACTTAATAAGGTTTGATTCATACTCGAATATAGGTCCCATCATCAATCCAAAAATAGTCGACTTACGATTTGAGGGTTGCAATAGTACAGCAGTGTATGTGTTCAAAGGTTCTTTCCAGCCTTTCGTAGGTTCAACGTGAAACTTCTTTTGTAAAGCAGTTGATAGTACACCAATTAAACTAATTGCAGCAAGATCTACTGGCGTCTGTGCAAATCGACTTACTGATAAAACCATATTCTTTAAAGTGCTAGGAAAAACATTGACGTCAAATTGCTTTGAGGTTAACTCTTCAAATGTTATTGGTGGTTGCCATTCGTATCCATATTCATCAGTACTATTTATATTCTCATGTAGTTCTTCATAAAGTTGAAGTTCTTTACCTTTACCGTTGGTTGTGATTATTTTAGTTTGCTTTATTGCACTTTCAATGTTTTGCTTAGATTTAACTGTTGAGAAATTCACCTCCACTTCTTGTCTATTTTGATCAAATTCATTCGACTCTTGTTTATTTTGCATATCCAAATTTCCTCCATTTTCTTTGACTTTCTTGCCTAAGTACCTAAACGTTAAATAATACTTTGACAGCTTGCTTTCCGGATAGGCTGCTGTCGAATACTAGAAGGACTAATCAACTTGTCTTACTAAAATTTGAATTATTCTACCATGGTATTTTATAGATTCGAATAGCTATAAATATTTTTATTAAATTGTTTAAATGCAACCCCGGTGTATTTCTTCAAATCTGCAAATCAGTATATCTTATGATTTTTTACGTTCTTATAGTTCTAAAGTATTATTCAGGTTTTTGTATTGTAGAAAATAAAAAGGGTTATCCATTAGGACAACCCTTACTGCACTTTGTTATATGAATTTGTTTTATTTAAATGGAAAAAACGGGTATTTAATTATTTGGGCAAAGATTACCTGAAGATTATTTATTCTATTTCATGGTATTTATTTATATCTACAAATTTTTAGTTTTGAATGAACTATGAAATTAAAGAATACAACTTGTTTTATCTATTAGGAACAAGTATTATTTCTGTTACTTTTAAAAATAACATAAATAATACTTGTTTTTTTATTTGTTTTAATTTATAGTATTCACAAGGAGGTGCTGAACTTGAAGATTTCGGACAAAGCGAAAGTATCGGTTGGTTCTCAGGCAAAACGATTTGAAACAGAGGATGAGGCAGCACAAAAGGTGACCGTATTAAATTCGAAAGATTTCAATGAGGCTCTAGGAGAGAGCTATCGGGGAAGTGGAGAAGAACAGCAAATTAAGGTTACAGAAGTAGGTTTACAAAAGTTAAATACTGTAGGCGGAGAGCGTTTGGTGATTCATTTACAACTTAGAAAAGCAGCAATTTTATCAGAAAAGGTTGAAGGTTACATTGTTCCTGCAAACTTCGCGACTGTTGAATTAGATGGGGATGTATATCCACCATTTTTTGTTTGGTACTTCAATCATCACCAAGAAATGCGCAAACAAATTGAAGCAATGACAGACAGTAGTCGTACAGTTGCAATGCTAAAAATCAGCGGGATTAAGGATTTAGAAATGGTATTGCCGTCATATGAAAAGCAAGTGTTAATTGGAGACATTCATATGATACGTATTCAAAAGATAAAACTTCAAACAGAAATAAATGAGATGGAAGAAAAGTTAATGAATGAGAAGCTGAAAAATGCGGTAGGAGATGCTAATAATTATGAAGTCTGAACTAATTTGGCAACGTGCAGATAGTTTAAGAGCCGATTTAATTGGCTGCCATCTAGATGGATTGAAAGCATTATGTTTTTTAAAATATTTTAATACGGAAATAAATTTAGATGAGCTACAAAACTTTAGTAAGCCGACTTTAAAGGAAAGAATACAATTTTCTTTACAAGGAAGTGAAATGGATTGAATAAAAATTCAGACGTACAATCAATTTTTAATTTGATGGACAGGTTTAGAGGGGTTATTAATACGCCGGCTATCGTCAAAATATGTATTAATCTTTTAGCCTTTAAAGACTTAAGTAATAAATTTGAACAACAAATCAAATCCACTTTACCAGGCAACACCTCAATAGAAGTGGCTTGGAATAATCGAATGGAAAAAGAATTATATATTCAGCCAGTTGCTCATGAATTAGGTTATGAAATCGCCCCGACTTTATTATGGTCTTATTTAGTGAACTTAGCACAAAATGAATCGCCATTATTTGAAGTTTCATTGGTGAAGAAAAGTATCGAAGAATTACAAATGTCTTCGTATTCATTAGGTACAAATCAAATTTTTGGTCATTTATTTGAGGAATCATTATTAATAAGAGATGTTCCGGGCCTATCTAATGAAGAAAAAGCGGTGCTATTAAAGAGGCTTATGACAGGGTTAGATAGAATTGCAGATGATAAGAGGTTATTCGAGTATTTAATAAACTCTCAAAGCCAAAGTGCGAAAATGGGTGGAGAATATCTCACTTCTTCATCAATTGAAAGATTATTAAAAGCTTTTCTAACAAGTTATAAAGGTGATATGAGTGAGATTTATGATCCAACTGTAGGAACTGCTTCATTATTATTGGCAGCCCCATCAGAAAGAGTGGGAAAATATGTTGGGCAAGAAATTAATCCGGAAGTGCTGAATCTAGCTTATATGAATTTGTTAATGCATGATATTGATTATCGTAAAATTGATTTACAACTAGGCAACACATTAATTGATCCGAAACATTTAGGGCAACAATATGATGTAGCAATTGGAGAGCCGCCTTTTGGGGGAATGTGGAGTCCAGAACAGCTAGAGGGTAGTGATCCGAGATTTGCTATATATGAGAAAGTAGCTCCAAAATCTAAAACGGATTTTGCTTATATTCAACATATGTTATACCAGTTAAAAGAAGATGGCGTTTGTTTCTCAATTCATAATATAGGTGTATTATTTAGGGGGGCATCAGAAGCGGATATTCGTAGACAAATTGTTAACCACAATATGTTAGATGCGGTAATTACATTGCCGAATGGTCTATATGCTCCTTACACATCAATTCCCGTATGCCTATTAATATTTAAGAAAAAGCGTAGTCATCGAAATGTTTTGTTTATCGATGCTTCAAATGACTATATTACTGAGCAACGGGCTAATAACCAATTGTCGGAATCACATATCCATAGAATTGTTGAAACATATAATTCTTATGAAGATGTTGAACGTTATGCAAGAGTAGTTTCGCTTGATGAAATTGAAGAAAATGAATTCAATTTAAATCTAGCCCGATATGTAGATAATAGAGAGCCTGAAGAAACTATTGATATAATGTTATTGGAGGCGGAAATAGCAGCGAAAAAAGCAATGTTAGAAAACGTTGAAAAAGAACTTCGGGAAAAATTGTTATTACTGTAACTAATACAAAAAAGTTTAAAACAGCAAAAGGGATTGAAAAGGCCCCTACAATATTGTAGAGGCTTGGATTTCCTTTACTAAAAAGGAGCAGAATTGAATGATTACAGGTGAAATTAAAAATAAAATTGATAATATTTGGACAACGTTATGGACGGAAGGAAATACAAACCCGTTAACAAACATCGAACAATTAACATATTTACTATTCATTAAAGGTTTAGATGAAGGTGAATTGACAAAAGAAAATGAGGCAGCATTTTTAGGGCTTGACTATAAAGGCATCTTCTCGGAAATGCCAGCAGACTTTACAGATATGCAAAAGCAACACTGGCCAATGATGCGCTGGACACAGTTTAAAAACTTACCTGCACAAGAAATGTATGAAGTAATGGTGAACACAATATTCCCATTCATCAAATCATTAGGTGGTAAGGAGGAATCGGCTTTTTCAAAGTACATGAAAGATGCGATGTTCCAAATTAACAAGCCAGCAACATTACAAAAGGTTGTAACAGCACTTGATAGTATTCCAATGGAAGACCGTGATACACAAGGGGACATTTACGAGTATTTATTATCTAAGCTGCAAACATCTGGTACAAATGGTCAATTCCGAACACCGCGCCACATTATTAATATGATTGTAGAGTTAATGAAGCCATCACCAGAGGATATAATTATCGATCCAGCAATGGGTTCAGCAGGATTCCTCGTATCAGCGAGTGTGTATTTACGTAAAAATCATAACGATTTATTTTTAGTACAAGGGCTAAATGAGCATTTCCATAATGATATGTTTTTCGGAAACGATATGGATACGACGATGTTGCGTATCGGTGCGATGAATATGATGCTACACGGCGTAGATGCACCGAATATTGATTACCGTGACTCATTATCTGAGGAAAATAAAGAAGCAGATAAATATACATTAGTATTAGCGAATCCACCGTTCAAAGGCTCACTAGACTATGAAGCAGTTTCAAATGATTTACTAAAAGTAGCGAAAACGAAGAAGACAGAGCTACTGTTCCTATCACTTATTTTACGTACGTTAAAAGCTGGTGGACGCGCGGCAGTTATAGTACCAGATGGCGTATTATTCGGTAGCTCAAATGCCCATAAAGCGATTCGTAAAGAAATTATTGATAACAACAAATTAGAAGCGATTATTTCTATGCCTAGTGGTGTATTCAAACCATATGCAGGAGTTTCTACAGGTATTATGATTTTCACGAAAACAGGTACAGGCGGAACAGATAATGTATGGTTCTATGATATGAAAGCTGACGGGTACTCATTAGATGATAAACGCACAGAGATTGAAGCGAATGATATAGAGGATATTATTGAACGTTTCGGGAACTTACAAAATGAAGCAGAACGCAAACGGACAGACCAATCATTCTTTGTACCAGTAGATGAAATTCGTGAGCAGGGGTATGACTTGTCGATTAATAAGTATAAAGAGGTTGAGTATGAGGAAGTAGAGTATTCAAGTCCCAAAGAAATTTTAATTAGTATAAATGAAATAGAAAAGGAAATTCAGGCAGGGATTAAAGAGTTGGAGGGATTATTAAATGCCAACTTATAAATTAATTGAATTAATTGATGATGTAATTAGTGGTGAGTGGGGACAAGATGTTGAAGATGAAACTAATGGGATTAAAGTTATTAGAACAACTAATTTTTCTAACACAGGGAAATTAGATTTAGATAAGGAAGTTGTTTTTCGAAATATCGATAAAGCTAAAGTAGCAAAAAAGAAGCTACAATTGGGTGATATCATAATAGAAAAATCTGGAGGTAGCCCTGATCAGCCAGTAGGACGAGTAGTGTATTTTGAAGAGGATGAGTTATATCTTTGTAATAATTTCACAAGTGTTTTAAGGCCAAAAAAAGAGCTAGTAGTTCCGAAGTTTTTATTGTATGTACTGTTTAATTTGCATCGAACAAGAAAAGTTTTAAAATTCCAAAATAAGACTACGGGTATTATTAATCTGAAGTTAGAACAATACCTTAATCAAATTGATGTAATAATACCTTCATTAGAAATTCAGAAAAAAATAGTTTTAACTCTGGATCAAGCATATGCATTAATAGAAAAACGCCAATCCCAAATCACAGCATTAGACGAATTAACACAAAGTTTGTTTTTAGAGATGTTTGGAAACCCAATTCAAAATTCATTAGAGTGGAAAGTTCAAAAATTAGAAGAGGTTGTTGAAAAAGACAGTTCTATTTCATATGGTATAGTTCAAACTGGTCAAGAAATTGATGGGGGTATACCAGTAATTAGACCAGTGGATTTCAATGATGAAATAGATGTAGGGAAATTAAAGAAAACTAGCGTAGAAATATCAAATGCATATTCTAGAACAATTTTAAAAGGTAATGAATTATTAATTACTGTACGAGCTAATATTGGGAGTGTTATTTTAGCAACTTCTGAAATGGAAGGTATAAATGTTACCAGGGGTATAACACCAATTAAATTCAACGGAAAAATTATTGATCGTCGTTATGCTATGTATTTATTTAAAAACATAAATATGCAAAGATATTTGAAGGAACTATCCAAAGGGATTACGTTAATTCAGTTAAACATGTCGGATTTAAGAAAAGTTCCTATAATATTACCACCAATTGAAATGCAGTTGGATTTTGCTTTAAAAATTGATCTTATTCAAAAACAGAGGAAAATGTTGAAAAAATCTTTAGTGGAAACGGACGAACTATACAACTCCCTACTCCAAAAAGCCTTCAAAGGCGAGCTATTCCAAAAACAATAGCCCAATCTTACAAAGGAGATGAGTAAATGTTGAACTTCGATTTTTTAAAGGATAAACAATCATTTAAAAGCTTTTCTAATGCTTGCTTTGAAGCGGAGAAGGCAATGCAAGTAAGCCCTGCCACGGTTGCGATTTTGTCGCGCCGTGCGCTAGAGCTTTCGGTGAAATGGGTGTATCAGTTTGATAATGATGTGAAAGTACCCTATCAAGATAATCTTTCAAGTTTGATTCATGATCGTCACTTTTTAGGGATTATAGATGAAGAGTTATTACCGATGATGAAATATGTTGTGAAGCTTGGAAATGCAGCTGTACATACGAATGTTGCGATTACACGTGATGAAGCTGTACTAACTCTTCATAATTTACATCAATTTGTTTCGTGGATTGATTATTGCTACGCAGAGGAATATACGGCTACTGATTTTGATGAAGCGTTATTATACGATGCAGATTACAAACGAGAGCGTCCTGAGGAATTAAGTAATTTATATGAAAAGTTAAGTGCGAAAGACCAATCACTTGAAGAATTACGTAAGCAAAATGAAGAACTTCGTGAGTTGTTAACAGCAAACCGAGTAGAAGCACAGGAAGATTATAATTTTGATGTGGATACGATATCGGAATTCGAAACACGTAAACGCTATATCGACCTAGATTTAAAATTAGCAGGCTGGGAAATCGGTAAAAATGTTGAGCTAGAGTATCCTGTAGCGGGTATGCCAAACGTAAAGGGTGAAGGCTTTGTCGATTATGTACTGCGCGGTAAAAATGGCAAAATTTTAGCCGTTGTCGAAGCGAAACGTACATCTCGTGATCCGAAAGAGGGACGAAATCAAGCGAAGTTGTATGCGGATTGTGTACAGCAAGTGCAAGGATTACGACCAATTATTTTCTATACAAATGGTTTCGAAACATTTATTTGGCATGATCATTACGCTGCTCGAAAAGTGTCCGGTTTTTATACACAAGATGAGCTGCAATTATTAATCGACCGTAGTCATTTAAAACAGCCGTTAACAAATATCAACATTAACGACGACATTACAAACCGCTACTATCAAAAAGAGGCGATTTTAGCGATTTGCGATACGATTAGCAATAACCAACGTAAAGGCCTACTTGTCATGGCAACGGGTAGTGGTAAAACACGAACGGCTATTTCGTTAGTTGATGTGTTAACGAACAATCATTGGATTAAAAATGTGCTTTTCCTTGCAGATCGTACCTCATTAGTAAAACAAGCGTTTCGTAACTTTAATACATTGCTGCCGAACTTGTCGTTAAGCAATATGTTAGAGAAAAAATCAGATCCTGAAGCCGCTCGTATGGTATTTTCTACATATGCAACGATGATGAATGCCATTGATGAAGTGAAGCGTAAAGATGGCAATCGCTTATTTACAGTCGGTCATTTTGATTTGATTATTATTGACGAATCACATCGTTCGATTTATCAAAAGTATAAAAGTATTTTTGATTATTTTGATGGGATGCTTGTCGGCTTAACCGCAACACCAAAAGATGAGCTAGACAAAAATACGTATACGATTTTCGATTTGGAAAATGGTGTCCCAACCTTTGCTTATGAATTATCAAAAGCGGTGGAGGATGAGTATTTAGTCGATTATCGAACGCGTGAAACGACGATGAAAATTTTAGATGATGGTATTCGCTATGAGGATTTATCAGAAGATGAAAAAGATGAGTTTGATGAAATTTTCGAAGACGAAACGCAAGTAAAAGATATTGATAGTTCCGCCATTAACAACTTTGTATTTAACTCAAATACAATTGATCAAGTATTGAATGACTTAATGGAACACGGCTTGAAGGTTGCAGGCGGTGATAAATTAGGGAAGACGATACTTTTTGCGAAAAACCATAAACACGCAATGGCTATTAAAGAACGTTTTGATTTGAAATTCCCTGAATACGGGGGAGATTTTGCAGAAGTAATCGATTATAGTGTGGAATATTACCAATCGTTAATTGATGATTTTTCTGATACTGATAAAATGCCACAAATTGCTATTTCAGTGGATATGCTAGATACAGGAATCGATGTACCAGATGTATTGAATTTAGTATTCTTCAAAAAGATACGCTCGAAAACAAAATTCTGGCAAATGATTGGTCGAGGTACACGTCTACGTAAAGATTTATTTGGTCCTGGGATGGACAAGGAGTACTTTTTGATTTTTGACTATTTAAGAAACTTTGAGTACTTCCGTGAAAATGAAAAAGGGGAACAAACAAAAATTACCGAAACGTTAACGGAAAAGCTATTTAATTCGAAAGTTGATATTGTCCGTGAATTGCAATCGCTTCAATATCAAGAAGGAACGTTTATTTCATACCGTGAGCAGTTATTGAAAGAGATTTTATCGGATGTCCGCGCCTTAAATGATGAAAACTTCCGTGTGCGACAGTATTTACAATATGTCCATAAATATCAAAATGAGGAAAGCTGGCAAGCGTTATCAGTCGTTCAAACAAATGAAGTAAAAGAAAATATATCTCCGTTAATTATACCAATTGAGGATGATGAATTAGCCAAACGCTTTGACCTTCTAATGCTGACGATTGAAATAGCAAGTTTGCAATCAAATAACGCAACGAAACCAATTCGCCGTGTTGTAGATACAGCTGAGGCTCTTTCGAAGCTAGGGACAATTCCGCAAGTATTAGCACAAAAAGATGTCATCGATCAAGTGCGAACAACTGAGTTCTGGGAAACAGCTTCGTTAGCAGATTTAGAAAAGGTACGTTTAGCGATGCGTGATTTAATTCGTTATATCGAACGTTCAAATCAGAAAATATACTATACGAATTTCCAAGATGAAGTAATGACTGTTGCCGAAAATGCTTCTATTTTAAATGTCAATGACCTCAAAAGCTATCGCAAAAAGGTCGAGCATTATTTAAAAGAGCATCAGCACGAAGATACGTTGGCAATTTACAAGCTGCGTAACAATAAGCCATTAACGAAGCAGGATGTCTCCTATTTAGAACAAATCTTGTGGACAGAGCTTGGTTCAAAAGAGCAGTACGAAAAGGACTATGGCGACACACCAGTTACAAAGCTTGTGCGTAAAGTAGTAGGGCTAGACCGCCAAGCTGCCGTTGAAGCATTTTCAGCATTTATTTCAGAGCAAAACCTTAATCTCCAGCAATCGCAATTCGTCGAGACAATTATTGATTACATCGTAAGAAACGGTACACTTGAACGCCAAGCATTGCAGCAAGACCCGTTTAGTTCAGTAGGGGGGATAATGGTTGTGTTCAAAGACGAGTTACCAAAAGCGCGAGGGATTTTGGATGTTATTGATCGGATAAATCGTAATGCGGTGGATATTTCGTAGTCTAAATAATTAGAGAGTATTTATGTGATTAAGTACTCTCTTTATTTCAGTTGGGAAATGTAATTAAAACCTATTTATAGAAACTTCTTGGTAGAAGGATTTTATGGGACTGGAAAATCAAAAATGATGTGGATCAAAACTCTAAATAAAAGATAAGATGGAAATGGAAATTTCCCTCTGCCTACAATCGTCTTTGGAGAAACGATTTACTAATATTAAAATTCACTAAACGAAATCGCGGTTATTGGTTATTTTCAATAAGAATGAAATAAATTTAATTGTTAGAGTTAATTAGTAGTGTAGGCAGTGATTTAAAAATTAATGTAGAAAGAGGACTGATTTAGTGGCTACTTATACAAAAGTTAATATGAATGAATTTATAAAAAAGCATATCGATTTAGATTCAGACGTTACTAAGAAAGCTCGAATTAGTAGAGATTTTTTATATAAGCAATTAGAAGAATTACCTAGTAAAGCGGTGAATTTCCCGCGATTATATCCAAGCAAACATATTTATAATTATGGTTCGTTTTCGAGGAAAACAAAGATTCGGCCATTAGATGATATTGATTTCATGTTGGTCTTTGCAGCAGATGGAACAACATATCAGGATTTTGGTGATGAGGTAAAATTAACTGTTCCAGAAGAAGCAACTAATTTATACAAGTTGCGAGATGAAGATGGTTATTTAAATTCAAGAAAAGTAGCAAATAAAATTAGAGATAATATATCTAAAGTTTCTCAATATAAAAAAGCGGATATTCGATCAAGCCAAGAAGCGGTAATCTTAAGCTTAACTAGTTATGATTGGACCTTCGATATTATACCAGCATTGAAGACAACAGAAGAAGCAGACGGAAGGTCCTATTATTTGATTCCAAATGGAAATGGTCATTGGAAGAAAACAGACCCTCGAATCGATCAATCAAGAGTAACCGAGACAAACCAATCTACAGATTTTAATGTTATTGAATTTATTCGAATTATAAAGTATTGGAATAAAATACAAAAGATTAATATTTCGTCGTATTTGATAGAAAACATAGTTTTGAATTACGTTGAAAGTTACTACATTTGTTCTAATAGAAAGAAACAATTAAGTTCTTTTTTTGGCTATTTAAAAGATGCTATTTTTGAACCTGTATTAGACCCTAAAGGATTACAAGGAAATTTGAATGAATTAGAGTACACTAAGAAAAAATTAATACAAAATAAGGCTGTTGCTTGTGAATCTGCAGTTGATAAAGCATTGGAGTTTGAAATGGCTGTAAATTATGAAAATGCTGATAAAAAGTGGCGTGTGGTTTTTGGTGATGATTATGAATGAATTGTTTCCTATTAAAGAAAGACAAAATACTCCGGAAAACATTATTTATTTACGGGGACAAAGACAGGCATACAAACAAGCTAAAAACTTTTATATGTGGAGAATGTTACTGAGTATAGCTTGGCCGATAATAGCTGTTATTTTATATTTTACTTTTGAAAATGAAATTGCTAACGCCGTAATAGTAGTTAGTTCTCTGATTTTGATTGCAACATTTATTATAGAATACTATGAAAAGGCTTTTACTAAAATGGGGGCAACCATACAAGAATCTTTTGATACGAATGTGTTTAATTTAAAGTGGAATTCACACTTAATAGGTGGAAAAATTAGTAAAGAAGATATTGTTTTGCTAGCTGAAAAAGAAAAAACAGAGGAATATAAATTGAAAGATTGGTATACAGGGATAGCTACTGATAATGAATCTGAATACACATTAAAAGCACAAAGAATGAATACGGCATGGTCCATAAAACAAAAAGAGAAATTTAGTATGTTTCTCTTTTTATCAGGTATTCTAATTTTCACTTCTTTGGTGATCATTGGATGTTATACCGGCTTTGAATTATATGATTTTTTAATAATGTTGTTCTTCCCAACTGTTTCATTGTTTATTTACCTTTTTAAGGGATGGTTTGACTTTCTTCAACAAGTTAAAGAGTTAAAAAGAATTACATCGTCTATTGATGATTTGTTAGATAAGCAAACTAAGGTTACTAAACAAGAATTACGTTCTATTCAAGATTCTATTTATATTCATGGAAGGATACCTAATAACATTATTCCAGATGTATTATATAATAGAATGAGAAGCAAACTTGAACAATTATTTAGGCATACAAATAAGTAACTGTCTCCGAAAGAAAAATTTTAATCATTTTCATTTTGGGTTAAACTTTGGGTCAGGCTCCAAATTAGACACTGAAAATGACCTGAAAACGTGGATATATAAGCATTCATATAAAATAGAATTTTACTCCTACCGATTTAGGTATATAAAAGTTTGTAATTTATGATGAACAACAACTACAGCTACAATTAATTATCTACCATCAGCACCCACCACAAGAGTAGTGTTTGAAGAAATGCTAACACTTTGCTAACGTAATCCTATAAAAAGCGGTAAATACCCGTTAAAGAAGTCACAACCATTAACGTCCAAAATGTTGATTTACCCCACTTTTTAAACATCGCGTTAACAATGTTACACACTTTCAACTCACTGGCGGCATGATTTAATATTGCCTTTTAAAGAGGTGATATTTTAAATACATGACGATCTAATATTTTCGAGTTAATCACATCTGCTAACTTTTTCTTCTTTAGTTTGATTTTTAGTGAGCAAAATGAAGAGTCAGTTGTTGGATATACTTTTCCAATATGTCAAACGCTTTAAAGAAGCAAATGATGACTACATCTTTGAAGAACTACGATTATTCCTTGAGGAAAAATCAACGCAAAGATTAACAGAGCAATATCGGGGGAAGTTTTTTGTTTTACAAATAGGATAACTTTCCTGGCCAAACAAGCTTGCTTAACTCGTTACAAGAGCAAGGCTTCTTACATGTTAAGGATTTCCCGAAAGAGCTAGTGCTATTAGGCAAGTACCGCAATGTCGGCGAGACGGCATTAGCGAATTTATTTAATCAGCTAAAGGTGAAGGGAATGGAGTTTACAAAGGTTGAGATTTAAGGTTAGTACAGGATGATAGGGTGGCTTCATTTAGTAAGTGTTACGAAACATATTTAGATTTTCTTAAGCAGGAAGGATATTTTAAAGGGTTGACTAATATTATTGAAAAGTACATATGCCTTAAAAGATTTGGCATATGTACAAATATAGTTATTTATTTAAGTATTCTTCAAGTTCTTCTTTTTTCAACTTAATAAAAATGTCTAGTGATTCTAGCTCTTTATACAATTTAATGGAGTCTTCCGTATTATTAGTATCCATTTGAGAAATTTCGGTAGTTCTTTTTTGTAATGTTTTAATCTCTCTTTTAATTTTTGAATCGATGATAATTTCATCTTCTTCAATCAAAGAATATACTTCCATATAATTCATTTTAGGTGTTCTAAAAAATGTTTTTAGAACGGATTTAGGAGCATTTTCTAACAATTTGTCTGATCTCAGATGATTGGAAGTAATTCTTTTATGTTCAGCTTTATTAACTAGACTATCACGAATCATTTGTTCAGAAAGTTCCTCTACAATATCAGGGTGATGTTGTTTTAGTTGCCCAATAAAATCTACTATTCTTGCTAATATAGTAATGGAAAGATTCTTTTTCTGAAGTTTTTCTTCAATATCCATATGAGGATAATAATTAAAAACTTTTAAAGCTTCTCGTACAACTTTCACTCCTTTGTCCGTTTTATATGCAAGCTCTTTCATAGTCCAATTCTCTGTACTATTATTAGAAAGGTCAAAAATATATTTACCCCATTCATAGGTAGTCCAATCCTCCTTACCTCTTTGAGCTGAAGAAAGTCTATCTAATTCTTCTTCAATACTCTCGGGAGGAGCAACAACATATACTGGTATTTGCTTCATTCCAATTTGGTTAGCTGCATAATGTCTACGATGACCAGATAAAATAATATATTTTCCATCTTTCGGATAGCAAGTGATAGCAGTTTCCCATCCGCGATTTTCAAGAATACGTTGTAATTTTTCAGAGTCAATTTTATAGTCTTTGCGGGGGTTTAAAGGGTTAGGTTTTATTTGTTCTATAGGGATATATTTTAAATGTAAACGTGTCATTTGATTACTCCTAACTGTTATTAATTAGAATTTAATTTTTTTAATAAGGTTTCAACATGGTTCTCTAAGTTCCTGATTTCTTCTAGTAATTTTGATGCTTCATTTTTCCTGTTGTATTTAATACCAGTAATGTTTTTTGTTGCCTTTTTTATGATAGATACATTTGTTTTGACATCATAATTTTTAGTTGTATTATTTAATAAATTTACTTCTTGTATAAAAGAAGATATTTTCTTGTTTGGGTCAAAAAGAAAAGTCATTAACTCATTTTGGGTAGCTTTTTCTATATAATTGCCCTTTAAAATTTCACTGTGTAGACACTTGTTTTCAAATTTTCTAAGCATTATCTCTTTAATATATTTTTCGCCTAAATCATGGTACAAGTCGGGATGGAATTTTTTTACTCTCATACACCATAGGCGAATGGTATCTAACATATTTACAGAGTAGGTATTATTGTTTAACTGAACTTCAATTTCATTTCTCTCGTAAAACTTACCCACAGCAATGCGTTTTTTTATTGTGGGAATAGACTCACTTAATTTAATTGCAATATCTTCGATTTTAGAATTTAAATCATTTTCAAATAAATTTATAGTGTGCGTAATCCATTCATATGGACTCCAATCAGTTTGATTACCTTGAATTGATCCTAATCTTTCTAATTCTTCCAAAGCGTTTTTAGGTTCTGGAACTAAATAAATAGGGATTTCTTTCAATCCAAGAGACTGACTCGCTTGCCATCTTCTGTGACCACTGAGTATGCAGTAAAAAGGACCAGATTTATAAGCAACGATAGCTTCTTCAAACCCTTTAGTCTTAAGAATATGTTTCATTTCTTTTGATTTGAAATTAGGGTCCTTTCTAGGGTTTTTGGGATTAGGAATGACTCTATTTATATCAGCCCAAATGAGTTTGTTAGTTAGCATAGTTATAGACTCCTATATGTTCAAAATTAGTTTTTGTTTTTTGATGCTTTTCTTTTTCTTTCACGATCTTTCTGTTTATTAATATTCATCTCAGGAGACTGACTCGCTTGCCATCTTCTGTGACCACTGAGTATGCAATAAAAAGGACCAGATTTATAAGCAAAGATAGCTTCTTCAAACCCTTTAGTCTTAAGAATTTGTTTCATTTCTTTTGATTTGAAATTAGGGTCCTTTTTAGGGTTTTTGGGATCAAGAATGACTCTATTTATATCAGCACGAATGAGTTTTTTAGTTAGCATAGTTATAGACTCCTATATGTTCAAAATTAGTTTTTGTTTTTCTGATGCTTTTCTTTT
Organism: Lysinibacillus sphaericus; assembly: GCF_006864135.1. GTDB lineage: Bacteria > Bacillota > Bacilli > Bacillales_A > Planococcaceae > Lysinibacillus. The sequence goes on from NZ_SADV01000010.1 coordinate 128,302, forward strand.
TCTTTCACGATCTTTTTGTTTTTTATATTCATCTCGGCAGTGAGGATGGAGAATGGTTCTATGATTGCTTAAATTACTTTTTTGTTTTGGTGTAACATTAAAAATAGGCTCTTTACAGAAGCTGCAAATGTAATATTCTTTTTTCATGTGGATGTATTTAGCGGTAATAAAAAAGAGATATTCTCGTACGGTATTAAATTTAAAAGTAAGTATAGGTGAAGCATCTGTAGGTGTTGGTACAATTTGTAGTTCAGGATTAACAACAGAAATCTCTGAGTTAATCAAGCTATAAATTCGGTTTATAGCATTTCCAGATGTACTTTTCTTTTTTAAGTCATTTAATAACATTTTAATTTCATTAGTTAGATTATTTAGGAATCCAGCGTTATTAAAAGACACAAAAATAAAGTTTTCAACTGTAAGTTTATCTGTGATACTTTTCAGATCTTCTTGAGGAAGTAGTTTATAAAGCAAAGGAAAAAAATCTTCCATACTTATATACTCGCCTTTAAAAGGTAACTTATGAGCTAGATGAGTAATGGACTTTATGTCTTTAAAATCCGTTGACAATAATATTAAGAAGATGTCATCATTCATTATATAGACCTCTTTTTCTAAAGTAATTAATAATAATGAAATGATAATAGTTATTAAGTCCTTATTCAAGAAGGAAACGGGGTGGAATCGGTAAAATGGTTCTAAACAACTGTATGAATACCTTTTCTAGGGGATGCGTAGTACTTTGAATCTAATTTATTCCGGTTCTTGAATTTAAAAAGAGATCGTTCTATTGTAAACATTGAGTTATAGATAAGTTGGAGGAGTTGTTTGGTAGTTTAGTCATTCGGTAATCCGGAGTGTAGAGATTAGTAGCTACTTTTCTTTTTTTCAGTGCTGCTAGGACCGTTGTATTCTGCAGAACCACTATTAGCCAAACATGCCATTAATCCGTACTATACTTCGTTTTTATCAAAATAGCATCAACAAGAAATGTTGCAAGATGTGTTAGTGGATGAACAGTCACTTTATACGAGATTTGGAATAAAAGTTGATAGCATTTGCTAAAAAGGTGGTTTATATTATTGTGTTGAGTTTGCAAAAGTTGATAATGCACAATACGGAAAGCTTACATTCATAGGGAAAATCAGTTACAGAGGAATTTCATTGTCTATTTCGAGATTCAACGGATTGTTAAAACACTCTTTAGTTAAAGAAGAGTGTGAAAATAAATAAAATAATAAATGCCTAAATTGTAAGTGCCTTTGAGAAAAAAAGAATACCTTTAATTCTTAGGTATTTAAGTCACTAAAAGACGCTGATTAAAGCTATAAATATTACAAAATAGTCCCCAAAAATGTGATGTGACTTATATATTTTTTTGATCATTATAGGGGTTTTCCAGAGATATTTGTCTGCTCGGAAGCCATGTAATTGCACGTATGAAACGTAGACGTATCAAGGCCTTATATAGGTTTGTGGTTATGAAGTCGTTCATACACTTAAGGGGGTATACTTAGCTATACCCCCTTAAGTGTATGAAACGATGGTTGAATAGATTAAAGAAATTAGAAATTTATAAAAAAAATTATAATATGGAGGCTTAATTAAAGAAAAAAATCATTTGCGATAAAGTACGTTGCAAAAAATGTAATGACATAATTGAATCTAAGCATAATTATGATTTTAGATACTATAAATGTGGCTCGATTATTGTGGATGGAGGCAAAGAGTATCAGAAGTTTGGATGGGCATGAAGAAGGAACAACTGTAGATGATTACATAGATTTGAGTTATTCAATTTATGATGAGAATGGATAATTAATTTTTGACACTATTAAAAATCGCTATAGCCTTAGTTATTTGAGAAACCGCTTCATTTTAAATACTAAATGATATCGAATAGATACTATTGAAAGTACTTATTTGCCAATATGATAACTAATAATAGTAACTATGTATAATAACCATTATTGGTGACTATTCAGAATCCCTTCTGTAAAGGGGAGTTGACCAGTTTAGTCAAGTAGCAATATGTTTAATATTATCAATTAAAACTATTGGTTACTATAAAAAAATCCAGTAATGGTAACTACTATTGGTAACTATTCAGAATCTCTCCTAAAGGTAAACATTTGGTTTTAGTTCTAGTAAATAAAGATTTCTTGTTAGAGAAACAGAATTATTGAAAGATTTTATAGCTTATAGCAGGAGCAGTAGTGAGTGAAATAGTAAAACTGGCAGTTGTTATAATAAGGTGTAAAATAAAATAGACAAAATTCAACAACATTAAAAAAATAATGAAGTTGGATTAACAGGAAGAGATGTCAGAACGACTATTTCTATTCAAAAAGAATAGTCTTTAGTGATTGAGAAATTCAGCAAGTAAATCCCCTAACAAGGGAAGCAAAAAAGACATTGGATCAGTATGAAATTTTTTCTAAGCTTCATTAATTTTTTAGTAGTAAATTTAGTGTTTTGAAACTAAAAACACTTTCAGGTATTATCTTTAAAAAGTAAAAATCGCCACTTAGATTCTAAGTAGCGATTTTTTCATTTAACATATGGTTGTAATAAAACATACAGCCCCTTTTTTTGATCATCTGATAACTGTTGGATGATATCAATTAATTTGTCGTCGATTGTTTTAACTTCTACAGGAGAGACATTTAATTTTAAGTCCATTTGCTTTTCGACCATAGCAAAAAATTCAGTAAGTGTAAGTTCAAATACTTCACATACATTTGATAGTTGTGCAAAGTTTATATCAGTGACACCGCTTTCTAGTCTCGAGATTGAGGCCTGAGATAGTGCGACCTTATCGCCTAATTCTTGCATACTCATATTGTTTTGTTTTCGTAAACTTCTTATTGTACGTCCGATTGAGACAGCATTCATCGTCCTATCAACTCCAGTTAATTAGTCAATTTAAGCGTACAATTATTCCGTTTTACAATCAATATTTAATGTTTTATACTATTATTGAGAATTCTAAAAAACTGCATAAAAGGAGATGGCTATTATCGATAATTTTAATGCAGCAATGCAACAATGCAACAATTTTTGAATCAACGCGTTGATGGAGTATTGTATGAAATCAGTTCAAACGTAAAAAAAGAAGGTTTATCGCAGAGTATCGATAAATTTCTAAATCAATCTAATTTATCCTTGAATAAAGAGGCAAAGGATGAATTTACAGAAAAAATTCATGATTTAGTGTTTGAGTATCAGCATAATATTCTGCAGCAAATTTATCTAGTTGGCTTTCTGGATGGATTAAAACTTGATTCTAAAATGAAAGAGGTCTTATAAAATGCATAAATGGTACAAAGGTCAAATTACAATTCAGTTAGGTACAATTGTTGAGGCGCAAGAAGATAGCACGAAAGAACGTAACTCTGCACACGATGCTATTAATCTCGATTTTTTAACTGAATTAAAAGAGTTAGTGAAGGCTAAGGGCTACTCTTCAAATTTCGTTGGCTTTGATTTGCAACTCGCTGGCGATGCTACTTCGACTGACATTGAAGGGTTAGAAGAAACTGTTCGTCAAGCGAAAGCAAAGGAAGTTGTAATTCGAGGAAAAGCTACTGTTACTAAAATCTATTTTTAATAATTGGACGTTAAGCAGTCATTTTATTGATTGTTTAACGTTTTATTAATATGAATTTACTCAAGGCAAAAAACCCCCAACTCTAATAAAGTGACAGTGTGAGTCACTTCATGAGCTGGGGTTTTTCATTGCTATTTATTAATCTAAGATTATATAAAACGTTTGTTCGTTATTGTAAAGCGGAAAGTTGGGAATTTTAAAACATTATAATATCTAAAGGTATAAATATGGTATTATAGAATTAATAAGGAGGTATATTATGGTAATTTTTAATTCTACTTACGCAAACATTATAGAAAATAGTAAACTATATCAAGCTCAAATTGATGCATATCAGGCCGTTCAAAATTATTACGAACAATTTCCGGAATTTGAAAAAAGAGAAGTGTTAGTTGTTATGCCTACTGGATCTGGTAAAACTGGTTTAATGTCTATTCTACCTTTTGCAAATTGTAAAGGAAAAGTACTATTAATTACTCCAGGAAAAGTTGTTAGAAGAACGGTTTTTGATGAATTTGATACAGTGTTTAATCCTCAAAATTCATTTTTGTATAAACATAACGTTGTTTTAAAGTCAGATCGACTTCCGAAAGCTTTACTATATCAAGGTTTTAAAAAGGGTAGTGAACAGGAAAGAAGTATTGCTATTCGAAAGCTAAAAGAAGCAGATATTGTTATTACTAATATCCATCGAATAAACAGCAGTAGTGATGAAGTTAACTTAATGAATTTAGTTGATGAGAATTTTTTCGATATGATTATCATTGATGAAGCACATCATGTTGCAGCGCCTATGTGGCAAGAGGCATTGGCATATTTTAAAGCATCAAAAGTAATTAAGTTGACTGCTACCCCGTTTAGAGCAGATAAACAAGAGATTACAAACAATCCATTGGATCCAATTTATGAATATACATTAGGTGAAGCTATTAAAGATGGATTATTAAAAGATGTAATAAAAGAAGTTGAAATCCCAGGAGAATTAGAATTTGTCCATAATGAAACTGGTCAAAAATTGACGTTAGAAGAAGCGAAGCAGAAATTAAATAATGACTGGATAAACAAATCCGTAGCATTGTCAGAAGTTTGTTCTAAACAAATCATTCAACAAACAAAGCAAGTATTAATAGATAAAAGAAAAAGCTACCCTAACCATCGCGTGTTAGCTATTACTTGTAATGACGAACATGCCCAATCAATTTGCCAATGGTTTAAAGACGCAGGTTTAACTGCGACTTATGTAAGTACTAACTCTAATAATGAAAGAGAGAACGATATTCGTTTAACAGATTTTGCACAAGGTAAATATGACGTGATGGTTAGTATTCAAATGCTAGGAGAGGGTTATAATAATTCGGATATTTCCATTATTTCTATTTTTAGACCATTTAAATCATTGACGCCATATGCTCAAGCAATAGGGAGGGGCTTAAGAAAAATTTATAATGCTAATTCTGAATTAGATAACTTTTGTAATGTCATTTATCACAAGGAACTTGGGCTTGAAAAGCTGTGGGAGTATTACAAACAGCAAAAGTCCTTTTCAGAGGTCATTAAGTCACAGCGAGAAAACCTTAGTATTCAAATTAATATGTTAGAAGAACTGGGGTTCGTAGAGGCAAGACCTTCTTCTAAAAAGGTAAATGTAGATATCGACGAAGACATTTTAATAGTTGTGCCACAACAATTAGGTAGTGTTTCTAAATATTCTTCTAAAGGAATTGGAGAAGAAGACTCGTTTTCGACTGATGGATTTGAACGATATTTAGCAGCTAAAAGAGGAGCTAATGATGCTGTGCTTGAAAATCTAAAGTCTGAAACAGAACGAATCAATAAGTTACAACAAGAAGGGCTAATTTCCGAGGAAGAAGCACAAACACTTATTCATAATAAAGAAGCACAAGCTAATGAAAATATACAAGGTAATTATTCGGAAGGTGAAGACTATCTAAAGGCCCAAGGGTTAAGAAAAGAGTATATTACATGGCTAAATCTTAAAATTGAAGATTTCTTTATTCAGAGTAAACTAGACAAAAAGGGGAATGAGTTGCCTTTTCGTTATGGCTTTAAATTAGACAATGAGATTGATAATATTGGTTGGTTAACGAAAAATATTCATCAGGCGATTTATCAAGTATTGAGGAAGCGGATAGGTGAATATGGTACAAAAGATTATGGAGTTGCTAAAAATATTGTTGTTGAAAAATTGAACTATTATTTAGAAAATCGAAATGAGTAAAGAATTTTATATAATCTTAATTTTATAGACATAATCTAATAGATTTTTTAGAAACCAAAATAATATATGAAATTTAAGCAGCATATCAATCATCAGATATGCTGCTTAATATTGAATTTTTAAAGTGTTGATATGAATAATAATTATTGGGGGAGATAGACTCTAACTATAAATAGGGAATTGGCTTCTCGGAATATTTATACTCTTCTTAGCAGCTTCTCTTAAAAAACTAGTAATATCTTTATTCCAGTCATAATAAGATGAACTAGTAATTTTGGTGAAAATATCTTTGTAAACATTTTGGAGCTGTATATTACCTTTAATAGTGAGAGTTAATTGGTTTATTTCACGATTAAGTTGTTTTTTTAACTTATTCCTGTCACTTGGTCTAAAACCAGGATAGTAAGAAAAATCATTAATAATATAAAAATACCCAGCTTCTAAAATAGAAGAATCTGCCCCTTTACCTATGTATTCATTTTTAAATGTTATAATTATTTTTCTTAATTTTTTTATAACCGTTAAATATTGAGTATTGATACCTGTCAGATTGTCATTTAGAATATAATACCCAACTGAACAAAGAACAAAATAATTTTTTGTATTTGCCTCAAGGATTTTAATCAAGAAAGTACTTGGTATTTTTTTATCTAAAAATTTGATAAATATAATTAAATCATACATAGTATGGATTTTATCAAAATTATTCTTAAGCAGTGTAAAACAATATTGATAAATTTTTTCATTGATGAAATTAAAAAAATCTTCGTGATTTTCTTTGTCTTTTTTTAAAGTTTGAATTATCTTTGTGTAAATTGCTATCAGATAATCAGTAGAATATGAATTTATACCTAGTGAATATAACTGTGAAATGATTTCTACTATATTTGTTAAACTAAATAAATTAATTTCATAATTAATTGGAATACTATTTCTAACTTTTTTTAAGAAATATTTAATGGTTTTTTCTTTAGAATGAGGATATTTTGTTATTATTAGCTCAATATTATTAAATAAATCCTTCCAAATATTATCTAACCATGTTTTTGATTTTAATCCTGCATTTTCAAATCTAAGTAAATTGAAATTGAAAAGAGAAAAAGCATTTTTTAACTCTATTATAGAATGATCCAACATGTCGAAAGGTTTTTCTTGAATATTTTTTTTGGATTCATTAAGTTTTAAATTAAAATTATCCAACTCTAATTTCATGACATTTTCTATTTTAGTTGCAATTTCTTTATTTTCCGCAAATAAAAAATAATCATCTATATACCTATATAAAACATAATCTTTGTTAAAAAAATAATTCAATTCATGTAAATTATTATAAAGCGTGGAGTCAATTCTAGTTAAAAGAAGTTCTGATACTATTCTTGAAAATTCCGGACCTACAACAATGCCATTAGTTTCATTAAAATTTATTCTCTGACAAATAATATCGGTCGCATTTGCAAATAGATCCTTTTCATTTCTTAATTTCTTGGCAAGTGATTTATCTCCTAAAATAGCCCAAGCTATAGAATGTGTGTATATACTTGGAAAGAAATTTTGTAAATCCAATTTTATGAAATAATTAAATTTATATTTTACTCTATTGAATTTAGGAGAAGTGTATAGGTTTTGAATATTTTTAAATGATTTGTATGAAAAATATGAGTTGAAATATTTTTCGTCTTCTTCAGATGTTACTGAATTTTCTTTGCTAAAACTAAATTCTTCGTCTAAACGTTTCCATGTTTTGTGAATATCTTTAGGTTTGAAAACAGGTTGATTTCTAATTATAGGAGATCTAACGCTAAATCTAGATTCATTTGAAAAAGCTACAATTAGTTGTTCATACCGTAAAATATAACTAAACATTTGAAGTTGTGCAATAGGATGCAGTAATGATAATTTTCGGTTATTATATTCATCTTTCGGAACGTAAAAGTGGTAAGGAACAGTGATAAAAGAAAATAAACTCTGGTATTTTTCATCGGTAAGATATAGGTCTGAAAAATATTTTTTTGTAAAGTTAGAATATAAGTTTTTGTTATTAAATAGGATAGGTATTTCTGCTGGTAAAGTGTCAGTTTTGAAAAAAAGTTGTTCTCTCATAAATTCTCCACAATTGGTTGATTTTTACTCATATTATACTATATCATATTAAAGTGATTATCTAGATGCATATTACAATACATAAGCTTTTTATGATATATGATATATGCCCCAAGGGTCACTGCACATTATACTTGATAGTCAAGGCTATCCTAATTCATTTAGTCAGACGGAAACGCATAAAGGCTTTATTGAATACACACGCGATGAGAACTTCGAGGTTCTCAAAGGTAGAAGTTGTACCTTTTGCCCAAATAGTGATTCTCATTTGATTTCTTTTTGGGCAAAGTATAAGTGCATAGAAAGGGTAATTCGATGACAGGGATTAAAGATTCAAAAACAATTAAGTCCGGCAATAGAAATTATTATGTTCCAAACCGAGCTCAAACAGTAATTTATAACGGGTTAAAAATAGAAATGCAAAAGAAATTTAGTCTAAGTATAAAGAGTAGGGATGAAATCATAAAGTCCTTAATAAGTTATCTGACTCAAGGTGACTATTTAAATTATTCTATTCAAAAGTTAAATCTATCTATTATAAGGACTGATATTAAGAAATTTTTCCCTTCAGTTAATAAACATATACTTTATCAAAAATTGAACAACTCAAATATACTTAGTAATAATTCAATAAATATACTTAAGGAATTCATGTTTACAAACAAGATTGAGGGGATTCCTTTGGGATTGCAATTTTCTAATCATCTAGCTGAATTTTATTTAGAAGATTTCGATAAGGATATTAAATTAATGTTTCAACCAGTTATGTATTATAGATATGTAGATGATATTGTAATTATAAATTATGACGATACTAAAGATAAAAAGGAAAGAGCAAAATTTGAAAATGAAAACAAGGAGTTACTCAGTACAATATTTTCTAAATATGGATTACAAGTTAACCAAGCGAAGACTAAAATATCTTATTTAAATCATAATAATTTAAAAACAGATTTAGATTATGATTATTTGGGGTATAAGTTTTTTACTAAAGACGGAAAACTCTGTATTAGTATGTCAGATGATAAATATCGAAAGATACTAAATAAAGTTAAGAGAGAATTTTATAAATTCAAGAAAAATAAGGGTTCTAAAAAAGCTTTCTGGATTCTTTACTATAAGTTAATAAACACTCTGTATGGAATAACGTCTTTTAATAACGAAGGGAAAAAGTTTAAATTTGGAATAGGTTATAATTATAGATATATTAACGATACATATGTGTTAGATAAATTGATTAAAGAAGTAAAAAAATTAATTTTTTCATGTAAATTAGATTCTCATAAGACGAGTACATTACTTAATATTATAAACTATGATCATAGTTCTTTAGAAATTCTTCGGAAGAGGTTTAATTACCTTAAGTTAACTTCCAATCAAAAGAAACTTATCAAAAAAAGATTAAATGCTAATAATATTTCATTGGGTCAAGATTTTTCAAAAAAACTGTTTTATCTAATTTATAATTGATATATTCAAAATTTCCTAATTCCAAATGAAACATAATATGAGTGTTAAACTTCATTTTTTAAACAGATTAGATTGTCTCCGTAAGCATTTTTAGCAAACCTTATTAATTCCTTTGTAAGAGCAATTTCAGATGGTCAGAAAAGCCTTGTAAACGTTGATATTACAAGGTTTTCTGATTTGATAGGTAGAACACCCGCCGTCTCCATACATTAGAAACAAAATAGTTTCAAAAAGTGCCAAGTTTCTTGAGATATCAAGGGCTTGGCACTTTTTTTGTTGCCTAAATGAATTTAGTATCATTCAATCTCGAAATTATAGGGCTGTTAAAATTTCATGAGGCTCGCACAAGCCCCCCTCTATCGGTCCGAGAGTAAGATATAAAGAAAGTATTGATCCTCACCATTATAATATAATTTAACTGTGGGAAAATCCTCAAGACCTTTAATCATTCCTGCAATGCTTCTGCCTATATTTAAGTAATGTCCCTCAAAAAGATGTACCAGTAAGAAATGGCTACGTACGAAAAGATCCACCAGTTGGTATACTTTTTACGCATGTACCGCCAATCAATTTACTCGATAGCCATCGCAGGTACGGTTGTGTGACTCGTTTTCTTTCCCCACAACAAACAAAACATATGGTACGCTACTATCAACCTGGGCACAAAGTAGAGGAGGTTTTCAAGATGCATGAGGCATTTATCCAAGCGTATTTTTTGAAAAAAGATGAAACGATTGAAAGGGTAGAACAACAAGAGCAACTATTTGTTGCGACTATTGTCAAAAAGACGGCGCGTACATTTCGTAAAATCGCTTATTTAAAGTTCACGATGAATACAGAATTCACTTCATCTCTTCCTAAAAAAATAGCATCCTATAAATTTACACCAAATGCAAAACGAACGTTACATGAAACGAATGACACGATTCAGCAGTGGCTACAACAGGGCTGGATTGTGCGCGAAATTCGCTATCACACAGACGGAATTAGCGTTAAGGATGATTATTACCGCATAGGCCCGGCTTACATAGAAGCTCAACAAAAATCCGAGCAACAACAGCTCGCAAAACAGCAGCAACAGATGCAGGCGTTAAAACAAAAAGCCGAGAAACTAGCGTTACCGGAGTTATTCCAACAGGCGATCGAATGGAATATGCTACCTGAACAGTGGACGATGAAAAAGCGCATGAAATACATTGAGTTTTGTTTAGCGTTTTATGCGTTATCCTTGCAAAAAGAGCTATTTGATTTTAAGGAAATCGGCGCGGCCTTACACGATACGATTGGGGGTTCAAAGGTATTTGACCAAGAGCGCGAGGTTTTTTTAGCGCAGCTAGAGCACAGTGGTATTGACCCGATGCTTTACGGGCTAGTGAGCATCGGGAAAATTGTGCCAATTTATTTTACTGGTGATGTGCAAAATAACGTTGCAACGTATGCGATTGGCGCGGTGCATGCGACGACGGATAATGCGGTCTTAACATCACCTTTTACAACGACAAATACAACATTATGGCTTGTTGAAAACCGCGCTATTTTAACGCGTTTAGCTGTAGAGACGGAATTTTTACGGCAAACGAATTCTTGCATCGTTTGTTTAGACGGACAAATTCGTTCTGCACATAAACAATTTATTGAGCAATTACTGCAATCAGCTATTAAACAAACGATTATTTGGACAGATACCGATAGCGCGGGCATCACGATTGCTAAGTATGCCGCCGAATTAGTTAAGGGAACTGTAAAAATTGTTGGGCGGGATTATGAATTGTATCATTCAATTGAAAGTTTTACAGCCCAGGTGCAAGAGGCGCATGAACAGGAGCAGCAGTTAGGAGGGGTTAAACAGTGGATAAAATGGATGTAAAAGCACCGATATCGATTTTTACAAGCGATTATCAAACCGCAGAATTTATGAAATCAATGCGGGATTTAGCATCGTTAGCAGGTGTGTTAAAAGAATTAAGTACCGAAAAAATGTACGATTCCCCAATCGAAATTATTCGTTTTTTAAATGTCATTCAGTTAATTAACGAAGCATCTCTCGGCATTAAAGATCCCATCGATAACGAGGAAATACTATACTATCGATATCAGTCTACATATTCACTAGACAAAGAACCGCCAACATTAGCGCAAATTACAAGAATGCTCACGATTTTAGAGCGCAATAATTGGATCATAAAACAGAGTCGTCAAATTAAAATGCGTGACCGTGGGAAAAATTTAATGGATGGGTTGATTCGCATGGGTAACGATGCGCTTGCCTATTATTTGCAAGATGATATTGGACGCTCGCTATTTCAAGCAAGACGAGATGCTGAAATAAGCGCTGCCTACGACGATCAAGGGATTTCCGGAGGCAATAAAATCGCATCGATGATTTACAACGTTGAAGAGGCGATTAAGCAATTAGAGGAACGCCAGCTTGAACTTCTTGCTGATCGCAATGCCTTACCGCAGCTGGAAAAGATTAATCAACTAATGCTTGAGCTTGAAACAAAATTAAATGAACGTTTACAACAGTTTGGTACCGTCGAAGAAAGTACGAAAATGAGTGATTTAATGCGTCGCGGAACGGCTGCCATTTCAAAAGGGACCTCTCTTAGCTTGAGCTTACTGACAAAATATATTCGCTTTGTCAATATGCAGCTCACACCTACTGCTGACACCATTTCACCAGAAAAGGTGCGCCAGTTTATTTTGGCGATGCATTCACCTGAAGCTAATACGAATATCCCAACAGCTCATGATATTTTAAGTTTTATGGAACAAAATCAATATGAACAAGAAGCGATGGATGGCCTGTGGGTCCCTGTAAAATTTGCCGCACCGATTAGTCCGCAAGATATTACAGATGCTGTATATTATTTACAAACGTATGAACCGAAGCTAGAAAAGCCAATGTCTCATCAACTTGAGCATGAATATGAAGAGACCGAAATGGATGTTCGTCCTATAAAAGAAGCATTGCAGGATGCTTCATGGAAAATGACACAATCTTTGATTGATACCGAACGAATTGAAAATTATTTAACCGAGCATGGTGAAACGGAAATGGAAGAGCTCATTGTGGAATCGAGTTCCAACAAATGGCATGATGCGATTCTTTCATTATTAGCTGTATCGGCACTAACGAGTAACAATAAGGTAGAACAACAGCCTATCGAGCAAGCGAAGGACTATGAAAAACAATGGGAGTGGATAGACGATGATGACAAACGATTTACCGTTCGACAATACCCTTATGATGATGAATAGCTTAAAGGGCTATTTGACGACCGAAGAGGAATTAGCATTTATGCAGTTATTATTTTCTTCATCTGCATCGATTAAAGGGGCAAATTACGGCTTAGCAAAGAAGGATTTAGTAAAGATGCTAGGCATTAATAATGGAGACGATGAAGCTTTTCATTCATTTATCAATCGTTTAAATGCTGCGTTAAGTCGCTATTTCCGTGTCATTTACGATGCACGTCGAGACCGCGTCATTGTCATGATGCATGTAACCGCAAAACATGCGAAATCAACATTAAGCAGTGAAGCGCTCGCAATTATGCTGTATTTGTTTTATCACCAAGAAGTACTCGGGCATGAATTTACGCTCTTGCATCAAATCCTGGTTGATTTTGGACATGAGTCATTGAACGCCAATCGCAAATTGAAAAATAATATTGACCAACTGAAAAAAATTGGCGCGGTTACAGACTACGAATCCGTTTCTGAAGAGGCATTTATGTTAACAGCCATAGGAGTACATATGTTTTCGGAGTCATTTTTACGACGAACAACGGAATTTGCCCAGGAAACACAGCTTAGTAAAGAAGAAGTAATGAAGTTTTTTAATCGTTATAACTTACATATTGAGGAGGAAAACGAATGATTCCGTATCAATTAAAAATTCAAGGCGTTCGTGACTACTCACCTCGCAGCATTTATTTTGGGGAACCAGACGAGCATATTTTAATTACTGGTCCAAATGGTGTAGGAAAATCGACATTAACATTTTGCCTTGGTGCCGTGCTACATTCATCAAAGGTAGAACTAGAGGGACTTCGTTCAACAAATTTAAAAGTAAATGACCATTGGTATGCACGTATTACACTCGTATTTTTAAATGATGGCCGGACGAAAATTGATGGTCCAAAATTCATTGCCTTTCAGCTAACGGTCAATCAAGATACGAAAAATAGCCCGATTCAGCGCGAGTACGAGGTGTTAAATGGGCCAGACGAAGCGAACTTAACATCTCATGCCCGCTATACATCTGGTGGAATAGCGGGACGTACATTCAAGGCGTATCGTGAAGATTTGCGCGTGCGCTATAAAATTGAACCAGATGTTTTTTATTTAATTTGGTATCAGCAAGAAGTCAATCAATTTGCGGCGATGTACCCGGAAGAGCGTTTTCGCAAATTTAGTGACATGTTCGAGATTTCTGATATGCAAAAGGAATGGGAAGCTTCATTAGAAAAAATTAAAGAAGTTCGTATGGAAATTGAATATTTAAAGGGTATTCAAAAAGGTGCAGAGCTAAGCGTGAATGCGGCTCAAACCGAGCTCAATAAATATTTAGATAACAAAAAACGTATTTTCACATCTGGTCAGAAATATTATACGTTGCTCCATCAAATGATCGCGTATTATAGTACTTCGATTGAAAAGACGTCCGAGCAAAAAGCTAATGATCAAGTGGAAAAGGAAAAACTAGTCATTTCGAGACAACAATTAAAGCATAACATTAGTGAACTAGAGCAACAAAGATCTCAATTGTCACAGGATGTTGGGGCATTGTCACAGCAATTAACCCAAATAGCCGGTCAGCTACAACAACAGCAAAATGAAGATACACAACAACAAAAATCGCAGGAGCAGTTAGAACAGCAGCTTGAAGCTATCGATGAAAAGAGAAAGCATTTACGCTTTGATGCCGAAACGGCACAACGTAAGCTAGAAGAAACAAAAAATCAATTAGCGATGATTACAAATCAATTAAGTGAGCTCAGTAATCAACAAATGCAACTGCGCAAGCAAGAACGCGAGCTCAATCAAGAAAAAAGCTTTTTACAAATGACTACATCGCACCTAAAAGATGAAATCACAAAGGCAGAAAAGCACAAGGCAATCTATGTAAGCAGTGTGCAGATCGAGCAAAAAATTAATACCTTAGCACTACAAAATGAACGGGAATTTGAACAGATACAGCGTCTTAAGATAGAACTAAAAATGATGGAACAAAACGTTAAACAGTATGAGCAAAAAAAGGTAGTATCAAAACGCCAGCAGCAAGGATTATTGCATTTAAAGCAGCAACAACTAGAAGCGTACCCGTTACGTGAGTTAATAGAGCTCATGCCATCTGCTCCATTGCAGTTAGAAAAGCAACTTGAGGGGATTAAATATACCATTTTTTATGTTGGGAAAAACTATAAGCCAGTCAATGATTTATATTACGTATCACTTCAGCAACTTGTGCCGACAGAAAGTATCTCGAAGCTACCGGAGTACGGCTTACAAATTCGTAGTGATTTAACTGAACAGCAGAGGAATTATGCCAATAAAGCGCTTTGGTGGGTGAAGCAATTTTTCTTAGAGAGTCCGAAAATCGAGCAAGGCTTGTTATATGATACGCGCGGTATTCGTGGTGCACAGGAAGCGGCGCAATATATTTTAAGTGATGTGGCGATTGAAAGGCTATTGCAGGAAGTACAACAGACATATTCAAAAACAAAGAACGAGCAGCAACAATTAGAACAACAATACGCAGAAAACCTTAGACAGTTGAAACAGCTACAAGGCCATCTTCATACGATGCAATTAGCCGAAAGTACACTATTAAAGCAAACGGATTATGCATCTTATATTCAGCAGCTTGAACTAGTCGAACAAAAATTGTCAGCACTTTATGATGAGCAAACGGCAATTGAAATACAACAAGACAAGCTAAAAAGCGAGCAAAGTGAAGGAAAGTATAGTCTGGGTTTTTATGAGCAACAATGGAAAATTCATGAGGAGCTCGGCGCTTTTGCAGAGCAGCAAATGCAACTACAACAGATTGAGCAGGCAAGAAAATACTTGCAACAAAAAATTCGAGCGCTTACAACGGAGCAAGAGATAAAAGAACATGAAATTATTAAACAAAAACGAAAGCAATTACGACTTGGTGAACAGCAACAACAATTCGAAAGCAATTTGAAAATAGTCGAAAGTCAAATAACAGGTTATGAGTTAACGATTAAAAAGGCAAAGGACAAGCTAGAATTAGATGAAACGATGAAAAGTCGCTGTGAGCTTGATATGATTGAACTTGAACAGGTGCTACCGCAAGAAGCACAGCAACTAGATGAACAACTAGCAACGAACTTGTCACTGACGATGCTACAGGCTGAAAGCGAACAAGCAAAAGCTGAGCTACGCAATGCCCGCTTAGAAAAAATTAACGAAAATGCCCAGCAAAATTACGATCAACAAAAGGCTGATTTCGATAAGAAAAATGCTGATTTAGCGAAATCAGAGCAACTCCTTGAAAGCAATACGGTTCGTGCAAATGAGTGGGAAGACCGCTTAGAAACCACGATTTCGATGCACTTAATTAAAATCAATACGCTTTTCCAAAAATATATGGATTTGTTCCAGTTTGAAGGGCAAGTGGAAAAGGAACGCATTGAAGAAAAATCAGGTCGTGTCAATTTCCGACTGTATATTAAAGCGCGTAAAATTGGGCATCAAGGTGCACTTGAAGATGTGAGTATGAAGGCTCGTAGTGGAAAGGTGGGGCTAGGTGTATCGGGTGGGGAGGAATCACTAAGTTCACTTCTTTTCGCGCTCGCACTACTGCAAAACTTAGCTACTTCACCAGGCTATATCGTGCTCGATGAGTTTGATAGCGCATTAGATGATGAGCGAAAAAATAAGGTGTTTAATCTTTATGCCGAGGAACTGCAACGTAAGCTGATTATAGTGTCGCCAAAGGGACATGATGAAACGTATTACAACTGCTTCTCGAAAGTATTCATTGTTGAGCATGATGCAACGATTCCGAAAAGTACGATTCGAGGGATACAGAATAAGAAGTGAATGTAATTGTTTTTGATTTATAATTAAGCATTGTCAGAAGTTTGTTCCAAACAAATCATTCCATAGGATTTCTTCTTTGAAATTTTAAGCGTTCTTTTTAGATAGTTTCCTATGAAACAATTAACCGCATTTTCAAGTTGTTCCCACTCAACCTGTGGGGTAAAACGGTCTTTGCTCCATCCTGAAAATAAGAAAATGGAATCTCTAAACGGATCTAATTCAAAAGAATCCTGAATGAGTATAGAGAGACCATCAATACCTTTACGGATGTAGACATTCTGCACGCCTGTAAAATCATGCATCATCGTTTGTTCAATCCTTCAGGATCGTTTGGATGATGCGCTTATCTCACCATTAAAAGAAGGAAATTTCAGCACTAGTTGTTTTAATGATGCAGCTCGGCTCTAGAGAATTTTGTGGTGAAGTTGTTGCTGAAGAGTTATTAGTGATGATAGGATCTAGTGTCATAGGGACAATTTTTAGTTTAGTAGTTGATATAAAGAAGCACCTCCTTAAATTGATATATTTATCGTACAGGAGGTGCCTGGTTGTTTATATGTGTTATTTGAATACGGGCTTACAATTGAAAAAGAATAACAATAAGAATAAATAAATTTTTATATTCGATAAACTTGTTTAATCAAAAGTATTATAGAATTAAGGTTAGGATGAGATAGGCTTTATGAAGTCTACTCGAAATGAAAAAACTAACTATTTCGCACCCCGAAAGTTCATACTTATGGTGTGTGAGAGGTCAGCTAGCCTCATATCATTAATTATGACAAACTCTTCATAACTTCTTGAATAAAAGAATCTCTATATTCAGAGTCAAAAATATAAACACCTTTTTCATGCGAAATTTGAAGTATCTCTTCAATCTTTGATTTATCATTCTTTTTAAAGGCTTGTTCTACATACTCCAAATCTTGCTTGAAATGTTGAATAAATGTATCGCCTTCTCTTTGAATATCGATAGCTAAAAATGGATATGATAGTGATGTTTTTGTTGGGATTATTATAGTTTCAAACATATATTTTAGACTTTCTAATGGAATATAAGAAATATCTTTTTTTAATTCGAATTTTTCAATAATAGGTAAAATTTCATTCACAAATCTTTGCATATGCTCAATATCAGATAATTTCGTACCTTCTAAATTGCTGTTCACAATAATTTTTTTTACTATTTCAAATTGATTTTGCTCTAACAAATTTTTTATATATAAAATTTCTTCTTTGAATTTAGTTCTTTCCTCTTTACTTAATTTTCGGTGATCAATAACTACATCTTCTATCAACTCCCAGCCAATACCCGGGATAAAATGTGCGTCTATAAAATACTTTATTTCTTCTATAACTATCATATTTAGCGACTCCTTTTAGCTAGTATTCAATTAATGGTGCAGAAAAAATTATATAAAATCCTTCGTCATGCAAACCAGACTTTTCTAAAATGAGGTAACTCTTTGTTAAGTCAGTATATTTTTGCTTGCTCTTCTTTGAAATACCATAGCCTATAGGGAATTGGTGAGTGAACTCTAATCTCATACGTCTATGTGATTCACCGGGATCTTGCCATATCCATTCTGCGATTTCTTCGCTATGCATCACTAAATTTTCATTTATAGCCTTTATTGCAATATCTCGACTATAAAAACACGTAATATCAGTAAATGTAATTCTTAATTTTCTTTCAAGTTCTTCATCCGTCAATTTACAAAACATTACTTCATTGTTTGATATCATTTTTTTTCTCCCTTTAAAACTGATTAAAGAATATGTTAATAAATAAAACATAAAACTTCAACGGTTGTAATTATTTTTTCACTATAGGGTAACTGGTATATACAATAAAACCATATTCATTACTATTATCTTTTCTTAACACTACTTTTCCTGTATCAAGTTTATCAACATGTTTATATGTTTTCTTTTTTGCATCATATATGTATCCATCCCCTAAAGAGGTAGTAGACTTATGTTTCCCTGATACAAAATCTTTATTATTAGAGCTCTTTAACCAAGAGGCAATTTTATCTGCTTCTTTATCTAATACATTATTTACAAATTCATTCATAACTTTTGTACTACTAAATCTACTTGCACCATCTCGAGCATCGGTTTTAGAACGATATTGTAATTTTTCGTCAGTTATATTAAGATGTTTGTCTTTTGTATGTCCACGATCTTTACCTTCAGAAGCGTTAATAAGTCTTTTCGTATCATCTATATCCATTTTTCGGATTTTTGCAGCAGATGTTTTAACTAAAGCATCCGTTAATTTTTTTGCAGTAGATTTATTTAAACTAAATTTGTCTATAATTACATCAGCAAATTTTTTCAACTTGCTAACACTCGGTCCAGGAACTAAGTCAACTAAAGCCAATGCAATATCTGCAACCTTTGATTTAGGGTCTACGATTGTCTTATAAACATTATAAATGTCTTTTGCAGTGCCAACTCCAGGGATAAAATCAGTTACAATATCAAAAACAGTTCCTGCAATATCCAGATATTTATCTTTTGAAGATTTAGCCACAAATAATTCTCTTGATTTCCCTGAAATTTCCACGGTATCTAACGATGCTGTTCTCACACCGTCCATACTATTGAGATTGTTAAGTGTAATCACTGAACTACCAAGGCTAGAGGAATCAACACTATAAAAAATTTGATAACTAGTATCTGATCTAATATTAGTTGGATTGTTCGAAATTGAATTAGATTGTCTGTTAGTAATTTGTGATCTTACACCATTTTCTAGTGCAGATTTTGATTTAGTTATAACTTGTTTAGGATTTTGTTTACTACCTTTAGAAGAATTACTAGTGTTTGAGTTTGATTTTTTTTCTAAGGCAATGTTCCTCATGACTTTTGTCATTTTGTTTGTGTCAATACCATATGTACTAATTTTTTTACTAGGACCGGGAATACTTCGAACCATATACAAAACCACCTATAATTTATTTTTTTACAATTTTATTACAAAAAATAGTATATGTTACCAAGGTTGGGTTAGCAAATTATTTTTGTGTATATAATTTTGTATATTAAGCAATTTTATTCTCTTTTAGGTATAAATGTTAAGAAATAAGAATATATAAACTTTTGAGAAAATATGTAATTATATGACAAGTGTAAGGGCTTTTGGATATGGGTTAGAAATAAATAAGGAGTCTAATGGTGTGAAATTCTCCCTTAGACATCGTGACAAAGGATTTATTATTTATTTAATGAATAGGACATTTAAATCTTACATAATAATTGGCAGATAGTTCGTTGGTGCATCAATCCTAGGAGTGAAAATACTTACATTTAAAATTGGATATAAACTTCCAAAAAAAGAATGCACATTATGATGCAATTATGCAACTACAACAATCGGGATGAATTAAAGCCGACGGAAAAAGGAAGCTTCAATCTAATGATAGGGAATTGTTGGATTTTCATAAGAACGAAATAATAGAAAAGGAAATAGAATTCGAGTACGAGGATGAGTGACTTTTTTTAAATACTATTAAATGACGAACTAAAATTCACAAAAACACCTTTCTTAAATGTAATTTTTATAAACACAATAAAGCGCTGTTACTAGACAACTTATGGTGTTTTTCACAATTTACACTGCAAGTATTGAGGTGTGTAACAATTGGTGAGAAATGGATTTTGAAGTATTGCAGAACAGACAGGTTGTTAGTAGAGTTAATAGAGAGTGGTTTAATAGCTACAAAGTAGAAATGTTTAACTTCTTTCAGCAGAAATCTCCCGCCTCTGTAGGTGGTGAGATGCTGTACCTGTTGATACGCTTTCGGTACAAAAGATATTTGCTAAAAGAAGTTAAAGTCTCTGGTGGATGTCACGGAATCGGAAAGGAGTTAATAACGGCTAACTACCTGCGTCGTGCAGGCCTAAGCACAAGGCCGATTCTGGACGCATCTATGCCGAGGCATAATTGATTGAAGAGATAGAGCAAGTGATTATTGCTCTAGTGTGTGAATGTAACGTAAGCCGTAACTTCATTAGCATCACTTGAACAAATAGAAGAAGGAGGTTAAACAATGATACAGTTGCATATTGAAAGTCAGAAAAACCCAAAGATTTATCGAAAGTTATTGTTACCGAAGAACAGTAGTTTTTCCTTGCTAGATGAAATGATATTACTTAGCTTTGATTTGGATGGGGCGGACTATTTTAATTTTGAAATGGTTAAAAAAGATGGACGGGAATCTAAAGAAAAGATTTGTTTTTTACCTAAAAATGATACGGATTTAGATACAGATGAAGAGGTAGTTGACGAATGGCTTAGAAAATCCGGTGATGAAGCCATTGCACATATAATTGATAATAGTGAATCGTTTGTTATTCGATTAGAGAGCAATGAGGATTTACCGATGAACTGTGAAACCCTTTTATGTATTGCGGGAGCAGGCAATATTCATACTGGTAACATGGACAAGATTGATTTGGAGGAAATTAATGAACGGATAAGGGAGGATGAAGAGGCAAATAGTTTACTAGAAAACCTAGAGCCAGATTATCTTACTTTATTGGAGCTTACAAATTACCTGAAAAAACTAAAGCCATGGCAATATTTTAGTGATGATGAAGTTGTTGGCATTCATTTTGCAGATGTAGATTACAAAGTACTTGTTTCTGTTATGGGAGCGGGTGGTGAAGAGTTTGGGTTAATGATTTTTGACATGGAGCTTGGCTATCATAGCTTAGCTAACATTCTTTATGAGAAAAATTTATCGAGCGATTTCTCTTATGGTTTAAATGCTTTAACTGTGAATTTTGTTGATAGGGAAGAGTTAGACCTAGGAGATTATCTATTAATTAAAGATAATGGACTGTCGTATAGAGGGAAGAAGAACTGGATTCAGTTCCGTAGCTATCTGGAGGGAACGCATCCTGAAAGACCAGATTATTTAGAGGTAGAGCTATTAATTGATGTTATAAGTAGGATGATTAATATTACAGAAGCTCGGAAGGATGGCTGGGAATATCCGCAGCTAGCTGCACATCAATATCCAATGTTTAAAGTACAAATGGATGGTGAGTTACAAGAGATCTATATTTTGCAAATAAATATGCCAAAGCCAACGTTTGAGTGCTATGAGGAAATTTCGATGTTTGAAAAAGCCAAATATAAGAAAAAGCCTAAAAGCGCGTTACAAGTAGAATATGATGTATTTTACATGCCTTTTGGCGTAGAATCGGAAGAAACGAGCCGCACTGTTTATCCGATTGCTGGTATGCTTGTAGAACGAGGAAGCAATTTGGTTATTGAACATGAATTGTTCCCGATGCCTAAAACGCCACCAATTACACAAGGTGTGTTATGGGCATTTTTACAGGGCTTAGATGTAAGACCAAGTAAAATATTTGTTTCTAAAGAGTTAAGTCCGATGCTTCAACCACTAGCAAAAGTTGTAGGGGTGGAACTTGTAGAAAGTGAACTTCCTTGCATTCGAGAAGTGAGACAATTTATGAAAGACATGTCAATGGATTTAATTGAAGAAAAGTGAATAAGCAGACCACACAAAATCCCACTGAAAAGTTGACTTTTCAGTGGGATTTTTTTGTTATACCTATCCTTGATAAACACTTTCACATGTATCAGGTGCTGGTTCATAGAAGCAATGATTTTTAAATTGACCAGTAAAAGGTTGACCGTACCATGTTGGAGGACATGGTGCGTATGGATTGAAATACCAAAGTGCGTATTTCGCTGGATGATCTCGCCAATAATCCAGCGTCAGTTTTGCTAATCTTCTTTCATTAGGTCGCGCCCTTTGGTAAAACATATTGCCTTTTTGAACAGCTTCAAAAGAATAATTTCCTCCCTGTACCTGATAAATAACATCATTAATCGTTCTTAAATCTTTAAAGTCTGGACATTCTGCTATCACACGATTCACAATAACATTGCCAACATATAGCATTCCTTGGTTTCCTTCACCTACCGCTTCTGCCCTCATCATCCTTGCCACTAGGTCAACGTCGGAATTTATATACTTTACTCTTGGCATTTTTTCACCTCCACCATATAGTATGAAAAAAAGCCTTCATTATTGTCATTTGAAATTCTAATAATAGTTTTATAATTGAAAAACACGCCATCGATGCTGTCGGCAAAACAGTAAGATGGCGTGTTTATTATTAGAAATTCTTTTTGAAGTACGGTGTTTTTTTCATCACGATACATACTGGAATCGCGATCATTAAGCCGACAACGTTTTGAATGACGTCTCCTGGAATGGATGCCATAGGGGCAACCCAGCTTTTGAACATAATCGCTTGCCCGATATAGTAAACTCCCATCATCACGGGCATAGCAACAACGGCTGCTAAAATGTTTAATCGGATGTCGTCGCCTTTATGTCCTTTAGACCAAGCGATTTTCCCAACGATGGCGCCTTGTAATGCGCGGGAGATAATTGTAGTTGGCGCCCAAATTAACCAACCACCTACGATATCGAATAAGCCCATTCCGATTGCTCCAGCAAGTGCCCCTTTTTTAGGACCAAATAAAATTGACGTGATCAAAAGCATGGATGTTCCTAGGTGAATAAGTCCACCTTGCCCGAATGGTAGCTTTATATTAATAAACATTGTCGCGACGAAAACAAGTGCTGCAAGAATGGAAGTAATGACTAAATCAAATGTTTTCGTGCGTGGTTTTGTATAGGATTGACTTTGTATATTTTGCATTTGCATGTCCTCGCTAGGATGAATTTTTTAATAATTTTTACTTTAGCAAAGGACTGACTATCGTAAAAGTGCCAATTTGATAAAAAAAGTAAAGGTCAGTTTGTTTTTCTATAAGGGAGTGCATTTTCGCATCTAGCTAATTATGATACGATGAGAGAATACAAGCAGGATTAGTTAGGTGGAGAGTATGATGAAAAAAGTTGCTGTAATTCAGGATATGTCATCCTTTGGGAAGTGCTCGTTAACGGCTGCGATGCCTGTGCTGTCAGTGATGGGTGTTCAGGCGGTGCCATTACCAACTGCAATATTAACCGCGCAAACAGGGTATTCAAGTTTTTATTGTGAGGATTTAACGTCAAAGATGGACTACTTTGTGGATGAGTGGAGCAAGCTTGGAGCAACCTTTGATGGTATTCACACAGGTTTTGTGACAGGGAAGGAGCAAATCGATAATATCTTTCGGTTTTTAAACGTCTTCCACTCGAGTGAAACAACGCTGCTTGTCGATCCGGTAATGGGCGATTTGGGTGAGGTTTATAAAATGTATACAGGCGAGTTGCTTGATCGTATGAAGGCGCTAGTGAAATGTGCAGATATTATTACGCCAAATATTACAGAATGTTGCTTGCTTACGGGTTTGTCATACGAGAAGTTACAGAGCTATCAAGACGATTCAGATTATATTCAGGCGATAGAGGAAGCGGGCCATCAGCTGCAGCAGGAAACTAAAGCGAACGTTATTATTACCGGTTTGAATCCGCCGCCAGCAGATGCGAATAAGCGTTATGTAGGCAATATGTATGTCGATGCACATCGTTCGTTTTCTAGCATCCGAGAATACAACGGCGAGAGCTATTCAGGAACAGGTGATTTGTTTGCATCCGTCATTATGGGTGGCATGATGCGCGGACAGGATTTAGTTGAGTCGATGAAGCTTGCCGAGACGTTTTTGGCTGCTTCAATTGAAGCGACATCAAAAGCGCAAATTCCACGTGAAGCAGGCGTGAACTTTGAAACGTTTTTACGAATGCTGCTTTAGCAATGTCAAGGTTTTTATAACTGCGTTGTGACATGGATATTCATCAGTTTATTGAAGGTAACGCCTGTGCGAATTGATAAGGGATGGATTTTTAGTAAACAGGTAATAATGAAAATCATGAATTAGGGAGGTGTATAATGGATTCAATTAGATATTATGTAGTGCAAGTAGATAATCGCTATTACCAGGGGGAAATTGACCTTCTTACATTTACGGATGATGAAGAACAAGCCTTTGCGTTTACGGATATTGTGGCGGCAAACGAATTGGCTAGTGAGGTCAATGGAATCGTCCTGACAAGAGAAGTCAGTTATAAGGAGCTAGAAGACTTTTCAGCACAATATCTGGTTGAGTACGAAGCATTGCCAAAAGAAGAGCGTGACACGATAGAATCATTTTGTAGGGAGCTTAGTATAGGAATGTTTGAATAAATGCCGAATCGAATCTTTTCGGCTCTTTTTTATGCAGTTTTTGACTGAGCTTAAGCATTCTACCCTTCTAAAACATGGCACTTTCTCAATTTATTGAATGAAATAGTGAACAGCCTGTAGCCAAGATTAATGGTTACGGGCATTTTTTGAAATATCAAGTATGATTTATGCGTGTAGAATTAACATGTCGTGACAAAATTGAAACTACTAGATGAACTTGGGGCTGCATGTTTAAATGGGAATGATAATAACATATCGTATGTGTTAAACCATTGCACGGGTGAAGTTCTTTAGAATAGGGGAGGTTTTAAAAATGAATCGGACAACAAATTGGCGACCTAGAGGTTTTCTTCAGTGGCTACTCACAATCCTCTCTGTGATAGTATGTTTTATTATTATTATAGTGGCCTACTATATTTTTAATCCGAGTAATATGGATAAAATAATGAGTCTACTTGCATGGGGAGTTTCTATATTTCCGATTATTCTAGTAGTTACAGCATTAATATTAATAGTTTTATTAGCTCTTTCTTTTTGGAAGAAAACCTTAATTGCTCTTACAGTGTTATTTCCTATTTTGTTGTTATTAATGTTTTTAACTGTGCAGCCAATTAGTAATATGAAAAGCTATGCTAAAAGCGAGAATGTATCGGTTGCTCTTAGTTCACATTTTTTCTATAAACAAAATATCTCAACAAAGCCTAGTGTAGATGTGGTGTATGGGAAAACTACGGACGGCATTGAACTAAAGCTTGATGTGTGGCCAGCGTGGAAAAAATCAGAGGATGTTTTAACACCTGTCATTGTTCAAGTGCATGGGGGTGGTTGGGTAAGTGGGGATAAAGGCCAAGTGCAAGACTGGAATCAGTGGATGAATGATCAAGGGTACACTGTTTTTGATGTCCGATATCGTATGCCTCCTGAAGCAGGTTGGAAAGATGAAGTAGGGGATGTTAAATCGGCGATTGGTTGGATCGTGCAAAATGCAGATACGTATAAGATTGATTCGAATAGAATTATTTTAATGGGAGAGTCTGCTGGGGGAAATCTAGCTATGCTTGCTGCATATAGTATGGGAGATAAGCATTTACCGCCATCAACGGATGTTCCGGATGTACCGATCAAGGCAGTGATTAACATGTATGGGCCGTCAGATATGACTGCGTTTTACAACAACAATCCAAGTAAGAGTTATGTCCAAGATGTTATGGGTAAGTACATTGGAGGTTCACCATCCGATTACCCTGAGCGTTATAAGATGCTTTCCCCTATAAGCTATATCCAGGAACATACGCCACCAACTATTATGTTTTTAGGGACGGGTGATCGTATTGTTCCTGTAGAGCAGGCAAACGTCTTGGATGAGAAACTGACTACAAGCGGTGTAGCGCATGAACTTTATCTTCTTCCAAAGGTCGATCATGGCTTTGATGCAAATCCAGGTAGTTTGAGCACGCAATTTGCCAAGGAGAAAGTAAAAGTATTTCTTCAAAAATATAATAAATAATCATTACGCGTAGCTCCTGTTATGGTAATAGGAAAAGCCTTTGAAGGAATTAATCATTCTTCAAAGGCTTTTATAATTAGAAAGTACATGTAGGATTATTATTATCCGTCTCAAAGTATATATGAAAATGCTTATTGCAATTTGGATTGAAAAGAGTATGACAATGTTTACAGTTTGTGTGATTCATATATTCATGAATCGTTAGTTCACTTTTACATACACCACAAAATATTGCCTTTTCATGAAAGTCCTCTTTCTTCCATGGCTGAATTTTATGATTTGAATTTTCCTCATGACATTTATAGCAAGGATAATACTCCCCACAACATTTAAATTTAATTGAAATGGTATCTTGCTTTTTAAAATAGTGCTTACATCTTCCTTGATCATCAATAACATTTCCTAGAATCTTCATATGTCAAACCTCTTTTCATCTTAAAACGCTTAAAAATGATGCTTTTCATGGATGGCAAGTAGCTGGATAGATTGAATAAGGTTAGGGTAGTGAGCAATGGGATCTGGAAAGATAATATGCCCGGCAATATCGTCTTCAATATTTTTTACTAATTCTTGCATTACACTCGTTTCGTTTACTAGTAATTATTCGATTTCGTTGCTGCTTAGCGTAAAACGAATTTTAGAGGGAGGCACTAATATTCCTGGAGCTCTCATGCCGCTTCCTTTTTTGTTTTTATATTCCTCGTATATATCATGTATTTCTGTAGCGAAAGGCTTGTTTCTTCGCATTTTTGCGTAAGGCGTCAGTAGTAAGGAAAACTTTGTTGCTGTTTTCAGCATTTTTAAGATTAGATAAAGGTGATAGAAATGTTCACCGATAGACCATTTTTCTTCTTTTTCGCGGTGCCATAGTTGTTCCTCTTGGAGTGAATGAATGCCAAGGTACGTTGTGAATTCGCTGCTCTTGTAATAGATGAAAATGATGCGCCATACTGTTAGATTTCATATTTTAGCCTTCTTCATTGTACTGTTACTTCCATTTTAGGAAACTATCTTGCAGAAGTACATAAAATACTATTAAGAATTGGCGATAAAAATGGAAAGTATCGTAGGAGGGATAAAAATGAATAGTAGACTTTTAATAGCTGCAGATGCTGAAGCCTATCGGAATTTAAGATTAGAAGCGCTACAAAATAATCCTGAAGCATTTGGCTCTAGCTTTGAGGAGGAAAAGGATAATCCGATTGAGCTGTTTGCCAGCAGATTTGAATCTCAGGGCTCTTTTACGTTAGGGGTTTTTGATCATGAACAATTAGTGGGCGTTGCGACGTTAGTGCAGGAAAGTAAGCTTAAGTTAAAGCATAAAGCGAGTATCTTTGCGGTGTATGTTTCTCCGAAAAAGCGCGGGCTTGGTATTGGTAAGCGTTTAATGGTCGAAGTAATTAACAAAGCGAGGGAGTTAAAGGGAATTGAACAGCTTCATCTAACAGTTGTATCAACGAATGCTTCAGCAAAAAGACTGTATTCTTCTTTAGGGTTTGAGGTATTTGGAGCAGAGAAAAGGGCATTAAAAATAGATCAGCAATATTTTGATGAGGATTATATGGCTTTGTATCTATAACTTATTTCAGTGGATGTTTGAACAGCCATTGAAATAAGCTGAAGCGAAAACTCCAAGAGCTTTTACCCTTGGAGTTTTTTTATTTTTATGGCGTGGTCCAATGAAACAATAAAAATAAAGCAATGATTAAAATAATGACAGCAATCGTAAAAGTGACGTAGCTACTAGCATTACCCGTTTTATTTTTCAGTAGTTTTAAGCTCAGTACTATATTGATGATTGATAATGGGAATACTAGCCAAAATCCTAAATTGCCTAAGAGTTCAATTTGAATTGGTACATGGTTGTAAAAATAATTATAGGTGATACCTAAAGCAAGTAAAATTGCCAGCACAATATTGACCTTTGCAATTTTATTGTTGCTAATCATAATTGCCTCCAATCGATCCCTTTATAGTTGTATAGTATGCTTAAAATAAAAATCTGGATAAAGCATGTAAGCTTCCAAGATTTGATCACATTCCTTAGTTTATCCATCTGAATATTCAGTAAAATGAATGTATAAATCTTTAGTTTCTAGGACCTATTCTTCCACCTTTCGTTAACCAATGCCAACATATCTCGAAAAACTTTACCTTTTCTTGTAGTAAATAAGGAAAGCCAATAAACAACCAATACAAAAAAGCAAGAACCAATACACCGGTTAATATACTGTTCATTTGTGTTGCAATAAAAATGCTAAGGAACATAATAAGAAAATATAGTACAGCAATTCTCCTGTAGGCTATCATAAATTTCCCCTCCCATTATTTACAATCATACAGAAGAGATAACCTTTTTGGCAATTAATTACATGCTGGTCAAAATAAAAAGTGAAAGAAAATAATACACCCACCAACGCGAGTTAGTAGGAAATCAAGCGTAAGTCAATTACCTGCACAATAATAAATATAAGCGTTAAATATGAAAAGCAATAAAAGCTGTTACGCATCCGTTGGCTTAATAGATTTAGCTTTTCCTTTTTTAAAAATTCCTAAAAGAAGAAGCACAAGTCCAGTTAAAAATAGAAGTGGAAACATGACCATCATTAGTGCGACCGCCGCAAACCCCTCACCTTCATATCTCCCATACAGAATAGAAACAACCCCTGAGAATAAAGGAGCAATTACTAACATCATAGTTATTCCCCAAATTATATATTTCTTTTTATTCGATTTACCAAGACTTATCATAATAGCTATTCCTAGTACTAATACTAATCCTAAAGCAACTAATACAATTCCCAATTTAGACCCTCCCACCCTTCATTTAAATTTTAGCAGATGTTTGAACACCCGCCATTAATTTTTCAATTTCTATGTCGTTCACCCTCCTTTTTTGTAATTAAGTGATTTAATAACTTCCGATAACTCCATGATGACCGCTTCTAATTTATCTATTTTCCTTTCAAAGCGAATGAATAGATAGACTGTAATGGCAATAGGGAATCCAAAATTTCCTATTAGGCTAATCCAAATTGGAACATTTTCTGGTGTCATAATGTAAATCACCCTCCCTCTTACTCCAAATTAGTAATATAAGGTGATACTCGGATTCGAACCGAGGATCCAGGTTTTGCAGACCCTTGCCTTACCGCTTGGCTATATCACCAAAATTGTAACCGTACTATGTAAAGAGGATCCTTCTGTAATAAAAACAACCTTCCTGTAAAAAAAATTATTTTGTCATGGTTTCCATTTCTTATGTTTTAGACCTCTTTAAGGTCTCTAAGATGAAATATGATATAACGGAATATTCAAGCGAGGAATGTCACTATTGTGTTAGGTTAAAGGAATGGTTACAAGAAAATAATATTACGTATGTCAATAAGATATTAATGAAGAGCACGTATTAAAGGAGTTTAAGCATTTTAATAGTAGTGCTATCCCATTTACTTTAATAGTCGCTGATCATAAAGCGGAGAGAATTATTGGTTATCAGCCAGAAAAAATAAAAGCTATTTTAGATATTTGAAAGAGTTGGATTAAATCACCTTTTTTGTATAAAAGGTGTTTTTTTTATTCTTTTTAAGAACATTTGTTCTTATTTTGATTTATAATATAGATACAACATTCACTTTAAATAGAAAGAAGGCGGAAGTATTGGAGGGAAGTTAAATGGAGAAACAAAAAATAGAGGAATTCTTCTATAGAAATAATGCGCAGGTTAACAATCCAATCATAAAAAGCTTTTTGTCGGATTCCAATAATCTTTATTTGGTGCAAAAGGCGATCTTATATCCAACCGAACAAAATAAGAAACTTGTCGATGAATCTTTCCAATCTCACTATATAAATGTTAGGAAAATCAAATATGTCAGTAATTTAATTTATTTTTTTAGCTTAGATTTTGATAAAAAAAGGAGAAGGCTACAAAATCGTGCTCTATTAATATTAGATAAGGGCTTATCAGAAGAAGGTGGCACGACCGCGAAAGAGCTAATAGAAGATGCAAGCGTTGAAATTGAACTGGATCATATAGTTGATGGAGGATTATTTGACAATATTGAAGATGAACTGCTTTTAAAGTCTTTGCAAAAACTAACGGTTAAACAACTTCAAATATTAGAGATGATTTATGTAAAAGAGTTTTCTATAAAAGAAATAGCTCACACATTACAAACTACACCGCAGAATATATCAAACCTTCATAGGAAGGCTTTAAATAAACTCAAAACTACACTCAGCAAAAAGGGGGAATAATATATGGCGATTTTAGAAAATCAATACAATGAAGATACGCTAACGATTATAGAGAATTTCATACCGAAAATAAAACAATGTTTGCACAATACAGACTTTCAGGAAAGGGAAGACTTGGAACAAGAAATTAAATTAAAAATTATAGAGAAGCTGGCAACAGTAGAATTTCAAGATGCACCTAGTTTTTGGGATTTTTTCTCGTGAACTTTATACCCGGTTATTCCGGGTGGCTACCCGGCAACCTAAATTCCAACACCTTGAAATAAAAAACGATGCACATAGTGAAGACACTATGTACATCGTTTTATTAATTAATTAGCCTTTTAGGAAATCAGGTTTTGCGAAGTTTGGGTTTGGATATTTATAGAAACCTTCACCTGTAGCGCGGCCTAGTTTGCCTTTTTCGATATACTCTGTTTTTAAGAGATTGGCTAATTTTTTAAAGTTTTCTTCACCTGTAGCAGCGGCTTTTGCCTCTACAATGTTGAAGGCAGTGTTAATGCCGACAATGTCAAGGATGGCGAATGGACCTAGTGGTGCTCCTGTTCCAATCATCCATGTTTTATCGATTGTTTCTGGGTCTGCTACTTCTTTTACTAATAGTGATTCAGCAGCATCTAAAAATGGAACTAGTAATGAATTCAAAATATAGCCTGGTTGTTCTTTATATAATGGAAGTGGAACCATGCCGATAGCACGTGCAAATTCTACGACTTCATCGAACACTTTCATATCAGTGCCTGGATGCTTCATAATTTCGGCTGTGTTGTTTTTCCAAATCGTATTTGCAAAGTGAAGCGCTATAAACTTCTCTGGACGACCAGTTGCTTCAGCAAATTGGCTCGGTAATAATGTAGATGAGTTTGTCGCAAAGATTGTTTTAGCAGGGGCAACTTTGCCAAGGTTTGTGTAAAATTCCGTTTTAATTTTAACAACTTCAGGAATCGCCTCAATCACAAGATCGGCATTTGCAACCGCTTCTGATAAATCACTTTTAAATGATAAACGTGCATATGCAGCATCAACTTCTTCTTGCGTCGCACCTAAGTCTTGTTGGTATAACGGTTTTAATTTTGTGATACGATCTTGTGCATTTGTTAAGGCCTCATCATTAATATCGTATACGGTTACATTAAAGCCTTTAAAAGCTGATTGATAGGCAATTTGACTACCTAGAACACCGCTACCTGCAACTGTAATATTTTGATAATTCATCCTAAATTCCTCCTTCGATAATGTTACATTAATATAATTGTAAGGGTATGTGTTGTATCCCTTGTTACACCTCCATACTACTTCTTATAATATTGAAAAATCAAATGAAAGCCTCAATTATTATAATGATATAATGACTTTATTAATTTCCCCAAAAGTAAAAAACGTCACCGAGAGAGTGACATTTAATGTTCAATAGCTGCTAATGCTTTGTCCATTTGGCGTTCATTATATTTTATTGCATGACTATTAATGGATTCGAGTCCCTTAAAAGTATAATTAGAGCTAGGAAATATTTTAAGGCATATGTAGTGAATAGATACTATGGAGAAAAAGAATCGCAGAGTTAGCGGAAAATTTTCCTGTATAAAAAAACCCTTTCAACTGCTAACAACTTTATACCTACTAAAGAATAAACAGATTTACTAATTTTTCTGCATAAATAAAAAGAGGCATAAAGCATATTTATAATATGGTGTTTATTCTAAACGAAGAATAATGGTACATTTCGTTGGATTTATTGAAAAAAGTACCTGATGCATTGTAGAAATTATGTAATATACTTCCTGATATTTTTGGAGATTTAGTAATTTTATATTTCTAGGAAAATAGGACTTTTTTATAATTTTGAATAATTTACATATTTTTATAGATTTACTAATAGTTATTTTAGTACACTGAATTTATGAATGGAAAGGGGCAGGTATAATGAAAAAGACGTTTTTAGCGGGTGCGCTTAGTATTGCATGTTTTACAGGAGGTTTTGGATTACAAGCAAATGCTCAAGAAACTGTAGATGTTTCTAGTATTATCCACCCAAAACATGCGGTTGCAGCGACTAAACAAGCGCAATCGATGACATACCAAGATCTTTATAAAACACTAGTAATTTCTAAATTATCTTATGAAGATAAAGAGATGACATTAGTAACGACGAAAAATAATATGACATTAAAGATTTCGTTACAAGCACTATTGAAAACTACTGAAATGAGTGCACAAGAACAAAAAGAATTTAAAGAGCTTTTCGGTGACTCTATTCAAATGAGATTTACTCCATCTGGAAATGCATTTAAGGCGGAAGTTTATGCTGAAGGGAAATGGCAGGCTTTTGCTGATGAGGATTTGAATGATTTTATTGGATCAATTCAGGAAGATGATCTTGTGTTAAAACCAGGTGGTTACTTCACGGATACTATTGGACATTGGGCAGAGGGCTATATCCAATTATTGTTCCAATTAGACATTATTAAGGGTACATCTGCTACAACATTTAATCCAAATGGTCAAGTAACACGCGGACAATTAGTTACTATGATTTTCGGTGCTTCAGGATTAGATGTGAAGGAAGATTATGAAGGTCCTGCTACATATAAAGATTTGGCAAAATACCCGGGTGCGAAGGAAGTAGCGATTTTAGAGGAATATGGCATAATTGATATTTTTGATGGTGTTAATTTTGAGCCGTATAAACCTGTTACACGTGAGGAAATGGCATTTGTAACTGCAAGATACTTAGAAGGAATGGAATTTGATGTAAGTAAGGTTAGCAAAAATAACCCATTTGCAGACAAAAACCAAATGCGTAAGGAAACTGTTGAATCAATCGGATTATTAAAGCAATTAGGTGTGATTGATGGAGCAAACGGTCAATTTAATCCAAAAGGTAATCTTTCACGTGCACAGTTCGCTAAAATCTTATCACTAACATTAATGTTAATTGGTGACGAAAAGTAATTAAAAAAGAAGCAATCCACAATATGGGGTGGATTGCTTTTTTATTCGACTAGCATATGAAATGCGTGACTTAATAAATATCCTAATAAAACGAATGCTATAAGTGATTTTATTGATACTGAACGAATATGATGCAAAATAAATTCTGAAATACTGGCAGTTGCGATTAACCCAATCGAAACGCCCATTAGTACGCCTTGTGCCTTATCAGATAACTCCCAATATTGGCCAATCTGTATAAAAACACTAAAGAAAATCGAAAATGCTATAAAATAAATAAAGAGTCTCCAAAGCCGTTCTCCTTGTGATAGTAATGCTGTAGAAAGTGCAAAGCCTTCTGGTAGATGATGTAGAATAATAGAAGCTGTTATGGCAATACTTAATGAGGCTTTCCCTAACAACTGTCCGATAGTAAGACTCATCGGAATAGTGTGGATAATTATAGCGATTGCCAATAGTGATACTGAGGGATTTTGAGTATGAGAAGTGTGAAATAAACTATTAAGTACTTCAAACATTAAATAGCCCAACAATATGCCAAGTAATAGGCCAAATGATTTGTATATTTGAAAAGAAGAAGGAATGACGTCTACTACAAGTAAGCCAACTAAAAATCCACCACATAATAATGATAATCCATGAGTTGTATGCTGGAATAGCCTAGAGAATACCCAAGCTAGAGCTCCTCCAATGCTCGCACTAAAAAAAAGAAAGCCACCAAGTATCATTGCGCTCAACTGCAAAATTCCTCCACCCTATATATTCTTTAAGCTGTTTTTAAAAAATATATGCTAAGTAGAAACGAATATGATAGTCGTAAGTTTTAGAAAAAGGTCCATTGTATGAATTACTAAAAAGTAAGAGATTAATTTATCGATAAATCTATTATTAGGGGCTTTATTATCGAAATCTGCGTAATCAAACCGGAATAGATATCAATCGCAAATTATAGTAGGTTCCTTTCCATAATTTAAAAACCCCGAGCGTCAATGCATCGACGTTCGGGGTTTTTAAATCAATTATGCTTCTGCAAAATTTCGTGACACTCACTAAGAGGGTTAAAAGTGTATACCCGGTTTATCGCTTAGCTTGCAGCCTGTACCATATTTCGCTTTTAAGGCACCTTTAAAATTAGTTTGTTCAAGTTCAGGGTATGCCTGTTTCCAAAGTTCAAATACATTGTGACTTGAAGCAGTACCCTCTTTTGTTAGTCGAACAATATGGAAACCATATTCATCGTTACATCGAGCTAATGGGCGATTCTCACGCACTGTAATGACCCGACCGCTCGCCGAAACATCATATAAGCCCTCGTAACCTGAAATAGCACGTCTTTCTTCATCGAAGTCAGCTGTTTTTTCTACTTTTTCTTTTTTTGCTTCTTTGGCTTCATTTTTTTCTGCAGGTTTAGCAGTTTCTTTAATGTCAGCTTTCTCTGCAGGCTCCACTACTTCTTTGATTGCATCATTCTCTACAGATTCAGCCTCTTCTTTATTTTGAGTTGAAAGCTGTTCCACAATAACGAAATCCTTGTTAGAAGCTTTGTCGCTCATTGTCGCCATGACGTTCATAATAGAACCTACATAACGTACTGGTTTATCTTTGCCTTCTTCAAATACAAAAATATTATAATCGGTTTTATTCATCTTCCTCATAATAATATTTCCTGTTTTAGTAGTAAAACCGATAAATTTGTTCTTTTTAAGTGCTTGTATTGCTTGTTGCTTTGTTAAAATCATTTTTTAAATCTCCTAAAGAATTGTTTTTTCTATTTTACCATAAAATCAGTTTTACTGTTTTTCTTAAATATTGGATGTTTCATTATTGCACTGATAATTCTTTAGACTGAGGGAAGGATTGCGTTTGTCGCTATAGTGTGGGGTTGATTTCCGATCGGGTTGGGCGTTATTCTAGAGGCGTACGATGATCCCGTAGGAGTCGACCATCCTCCATCTCCATTTTAAAAATTAGAATCCTTCGAAGGGAGAAATGGAGTTGTACGTAGAATTGTTCTAGTAACCTTGCAAACTGATTGGGTCCGGTAACGAAGAAAATTGATTGGGTAAATGAGCAAAGAACTGCTCAGGTCCCAAAGGTAAGCGCTCTACTCGTACTCAATATAATCAAAGGAGGATTTATTAATGGTTCAACATTTATTTACTATGAATTTACAATGGTCGGAGGGGAGAAATGGGACGGGTAATATTGTTGCAGACAATCTAAATACGAAAATTTCTATTCCTCGAGAAATGAATGGACCAGGGATGGGGACAAATCCTGATGAAATGCTGCTAGGAGCGGCAGCAACCTGCTATTTAATTACACTGGCTACATTACTTGAAAATTCGAAGATTGCTGTGTTGGATTTGTCTATGCAAGCTGAAGGTTTTGTTGATGTCACGAACGGTGTTTTTACTTATGAGAAAATTTTACATAAGCCGAAAATTATTGTACAAAATTTATCTGAGCGAGAACGAAAAAGAATTAATCGATTAGCTGAGAAGGCAGAACAAACATGTATGATTAGTAAGGCATTAAAAGGAAATGTTCAAATTACATGCGAAGTACAGATTATACAAGGGTAAAAAGGAACATCTCTATTAATGGCTAAATATAAATATGAGGAGTTATTCAAAAATGATTTTGAAATAACTCCTTTTTTTGATTTATTACATGTATGCATTTTTAGTAGGCAGATTGGAGTAAAGACTTTACGTCTTATTGACTGACGCTTCACTTTCGGGCAATAAACATCGTTTCCCCGACATCCCCTAGAAAGCGCCTAACCAGAATGGAAATCAACCCACGTTATGGTGAGGTACCTTTTTTCTACATATTATTATGGAATTGCTTCTTCAAAAGTAGTTCTATAAATGTCCCAAATGAATATATAAAGTTAAGTGGTAAAAAAATGCGAAGGATGATGTGTTGCACGAGGAGTCAGCTCAGACTATTAAATTTTATAGTCAGTACGGGAAAAGAATTTTTGATATTGCGGGGGCACTCCTATTACTTTTCATTACCATCCCTCTTATGTTAGTAGTATTCCACGTTTTACTTATTAGCACAGGCCGCCCTGTTTTTTTTAAACAAATCCGTACCGGACAGGATCATCAGCGCTTTGTTATTTGGAAGCTGCGGACAATGACCTTACAAGCAGTTCCAGTGGATATGCCTACTATGTGTGCAGGCGGAATTCCGGATGATTATTTTTTTAAAACTGAACAGGATGCACGAATCACAAAAGTTGGGGCTACTCTTCGCAAGTTCAGTATTGATGAAATTCCACAGCTCATTAATGTTTTAAAAGGAGATATGAGTATTGTTGGACCACGTCCAGAAGTTCCATCCATCACAAATGCTTATAACACTTTACAGGCACGGCGTTTAGAAGTAAAGCCAGGTTTAACAGGTCTTGCTCAAATTAACGGCCGCTCTAATATTTCTCACGGACAAAAAATTTCATATGACCTAGAATACGTTGATCGTTATTCTTTTAGGATGGATTTTAAAATTATCATCAAAACACTTTTCGTAGTTTTAGCGAGAACAGGTGCTTATTAAAAATTAAGGAGTGTTAGGTTCTGAAGATCGTTCAGCTTATTACACGTATGGATAAGATTGGAGGAGCGCAAAAGCATGTGGAGGCACTCGCCATAAAATTAAAGCAAGATAGTCACGAGGTAACTATTGTAACAGGCCTTTATGATCCGTCACTGTGGCGCTTTCAAGAAGAAAAAATTGATGTTATCAGTATCCCAGCCATGCAGCGAGCGATTCACCTAAAAAAGGATTTACAGACCTTTTGGCAATTAAGAGCAACATTCAAAAAAATACAACCAGATATTATTGCTGCGCATTCATCGAAGGCGGGCACAATTGGTCGTGTAGTAGGAAGGCTTTTACGCATTCCAACTGTTTTTACGGCTCATAGCTGGAGTTTTACAGAAGGCGTACCGCACAAAAAAAAGAGGATGTATCGTCGAATGGAAAAATCAGTTCAGCCGTTGACAACTAAAATTATTACGGTATCTGAATATGATCGCAAGTTAGCATTAATGCAAAAAATTGCTCCTGCTTATAAAATGCTGACGATTCATAATGGCATCGATCAAATAGAGAAGCAAGTAGCACCTATAAAAGAGAATGAGGAGCATCCATTAATCGTGATGGTTGCTCGTTTTGAAGTGCCAAAAAGACAGGATTTATTGCTAGAGGCTTTAGCGGAGCTTTCTGATATACCTTGGCGCTTGCAATTGATAGGTGATGGCTCACTGCGCCCTAGTTTAGAAGAATTTATTGCCGATAAAGGTTTAATAGATCGTGTCTCATTTTTGGGCAATCAATTAGATGTCACATCCTTACTTGAGGAAAGTCATGTATTTGTCTTGTTATCAGATTGGGAGGGCTTACCGATTTCAATTATTGAAGCAATGCGAGCAGGACTTCCAATTATCGCTACGAATGTGGGCGGTGTCAATGAGTTAATTTCTGAGTATGAGAATGGATTTTTAATTAATCGAGATGATAAAGATCTACTAAAGAACAGGCTTAAACAATTGTTAATAGATGAGAGCTTACGTCAAAAAATGGGGGACGCAAGTGAACGCCGCTTTTTAAGGAATTTTACGTTTCTACCAATGTATCAGAAAACGCTATTTATCTACGAACAGGTTGTTTTAAAATCGGCTAAGAAAGGTGATTAATTTGCAATTAATTCGCATTCGAACTGATGATGAGCTTATGTGGTACAAAAATATTTGGGATGAAATTTTAGCATCTGAGGACAATGATAATCCATTTATAGAATTTGCTTGGTTTTATAACTGGTGGCAAATTGTTGGACGAAGAGAGCGTGTCGAGCTCTATGCTGTTGAAGAAAATGGTACTATCATTGCCTTTTTCCCCTTCATGGTTCGACTTCGATGGGGAGTACGAATTTATGCCTTTGTGGGAGAAAATATTGCGAATTATTCAGGTGTTGTAGCGAAAAAAGAATGGCTGTTGCCCGCTATAACCTTTGTGTTTGATCAGCTCATTGAAAAGTATAAACATCTACTATTTTTATTTCATGGATTATTGGAAAGCAAAGACTCTACAAAAGTCATTGAGCAATATTTTGTTGAAAGGCAGTTACGTCCAAGTATTTTTCGTGTAGTGACTCCGTATCTTGCCTTTCATGATGTAGATATTCCTAACTACTTCAATCAACGTAGAAAAATGCATGGTATGGATAGAAGAGAACGGAAGCTACGAAAATTAGGCTCATTAACGAGGAAAATCCCTTCGCGAGACGAACTTTGGCAAATGTTTAGATTATTTGATCGACGATGGGCTAAAAAAATAGATACAAGTGATTTTACTAAAGGGAAGAAAAAGGACTTTTTCGAACAGTTAACGCTTCTTAAAGGGGAGGCATTGCAAGTTGAGGTAGATGCACTTGTTTTTGAAGACCAATGGATTGCCTTCACATACGGAATTTGCTGTCGTGGACGTTATGTAACTTACGCACTTGCACATGAGCCAACATTTAATTTATTTGGGCCTGGCAGATTAGTGAATCAAGAAACGATTAAGCGAACCTATTCTGAAAACTATCGCTTGTTCGATATGAGTATTGGCTATGAGCCGTATAAGTTCGATTGGCGCTCTAATATTGATTTTACGAGGCGTATGCTCGTAAGCGGTGGAACGAAGCGAGCAAAGCTATTGGCGAGTAGCTATACGCTGAAGGAACGGCTCAAGGAATTTTTAAAGGGCAATCATCGTGTTGTGGGATGGAAACGTAATACTCTAGGTCAATTACGTTACTTAGTAAAGTATGGGAAAGTAAAAAATTGGCTAGAATATGGACAACTATTCGTAGAAAAATTTATTCGTTTTAAGCAAGTGAATTTGTATGAATTATCCCCATCAGATAATGTTACACCGCAACGACCTGTAGGAGATTTGTTTGAGGAGTTGTCGATACAGGAGGCGATGCAACTCGATAAGGAAGAAATTATTTCTCTATTTTATAAGGGATACACGATTTACAAAGATTCTTATGCAGAAACGAATAAACCTGCGTTTGCATTACATGCGGTGAACTGGCGTGTAGATGATTTGCAAATTGTTGAAGCATTGCCAAAGCAGACATATTTTTTAACATATGATGTTTATAAAAATATCGATATTATTACAGCCTTCTTCCAAAAAATGAAACCTGCACAAACACTTTGGGTTACTGCGAGATTTTGGCAATGGCGAAAGCGTAAACGATTATTGCAGCTAGGCTATAAACGTATTTCTCGAATGAAACATTTTAAATGTGCTCGTTATGAGCGAAATCATGTAGAAAAATACACAGAGAGTGGGGGCGATGTTCATTCTGTCCATTAAAAGTAAGCGATGGAATATCGCAATGCAGCATTTTTATTTCGTAGAGAAGCCAGCCAATGTTAGAAAATCAATGAAGGTTATTGGCTATACAAATTCACTTGTACCAAGCCGTAAGCTTGTTAAAAGTGAAACGGTTCATATTCACCTTACAGATAGTGAGTTATCATTGTATCTTGCTCTTTCAGAAAGTAATCGAAAAGTTCTTCGTCGTGCACAAAAAGAGTCCTATCAAGTTTTTATTTATAAAGAACCATCAGATGACAATTTACGAGCCTTTCAACAGTTTTATAATAACTTCGCAAAAAGAAAAAAACTCGAGCTAATTAGTAAGTCTCAAATGGAAGCTATTATGCTTTTAAAAAATAAAGGAGCACTATGGTTGTCTGAGATTCGCAGTATTTGTGGACAAACACTATGCTATAGACTCGATATTATATACGCTAAAAAAGCGATGTCCTATTTTGTAGCGACTTGTCATTCACAATCAATGCCAGAGCATTTAAGAAGACCAATTCGATATGCAAATCGTTTCTTACTATGGCATAATTTATTGCATTTAAAGGAGCAAGGCTTTGTTTTATATGATATGGGAAAGCTGACTGATGATCAAAATGTTCGTGCGTTTAAACTAGGCTTCGGTGGACAAGTCGTCGATGTATATTCTGGTTACATTACCCAATCTAAAATACGTGCACTGTTACTGGGCGTGCAAAAATGGAGGAAGTAGTCATTGAAGTAAATCGTGGAGGTCTTGTTATATCATTGGATTTTGAGCTAAATTGGGGTGTCCACGATGTATTTAAGCACGGACAATACAATAAAAATTTATATGGCGTCCGTGAAGCATTGCCTAAAATACTAGAGTTGTTTGAACAGTATGGCATTCATGCGACTTGGGCAACAGTAGGTCTATTGTTTGCAGAAACAAAAGCTGAAATGGCTCACTACTTAAGAGGTATTCCAATAAAATATAAAAACATGCGCTACGCAGCACATACACAACTTGCAAAAGTAGGAGAAAATGAGCAAGAGGATCTTTTACATTTCGGCAAATCCTTAATTGAGAAGATTAAACGTACGCCACATCAAGAAATAGGCAGTCATACATTTTCACATTTTTACTGTTTAGAAAATGGACAAACTGAAGCAAATTTTCGTGCAGATTTACATGCTACTGCCATGATTTGTGAAGAAAATATTGGACCGATGAAATCGATTGTCTTTCCACGTAATCAAGTGAATGAAGCATATTTTTCAGCATGTAAGGAAGTAGGGTTTGTATGCTATCGAGGAAATGAAAAACACCCGTTGTACGATCCTCAAAAATTTACGAAAAAAAGTCGACTATTAGGTGCGAAAAAATGGCTGGATAGCTATGTTAATATAACGGGAAATCATCTAGTAACGCTAGAAGAAATGCAAAAGGATTCCTTTATTAACATTCGTTCAAGTGCATTTTTAAGGCCCTATTGTAGCCCTTTACGATTTTTTGAAGGCTTAAAAGTCCAACGTATAAAAGAGGGAATGCATGCAGCTGCAAGGTCTAAAGCCTTTTATCATTTATGGTGGCATCCTCATAATTTTGGTAAGAATATCGAAAAAAATTTAGCTATGCTTGAGGAACTTTTACAGTTTTATCAGGAATTGCATAATCGATATAACTTTCAAAGCTATACGATGCACGAGGTCGCAGAGCTTTGCCAAACTTTATCCCGCAAAAGCCCGATAGGTGAAGACTAATAATCAGTAGGGTGAAGAAAATATCAAACATAAAAAGTAGCACACTAGAAAATTGCCTAGTTTGCTACTTTTTGTATATAAGGGGTAAATGGAGTATGTAGATTTTTTAAGAAATTAAGAGGGAAAATACCGAACTTTGACGAAATTGTATGTACTAATGGTACTATTAATGTGGAAGATATTTCACTAGGTATATTTATAGGATCAATAAAGAAGTATAGGGCAATTGACTTTAATTCGGCATTGAACGCCCCAGGGAAACGCCCAGCCGAAATGGAAATCAACCCTTCGTTATGCTGATGAATTTTCAATATATAGAATGAAAAAATTTGAAGATAGTATAGAAAAATGACGTAAAGGCGGTCGGTTAACATGTTTATTCAACCAGAATGGCAGTATAAGCAAGAAAATGGTTCAGCTATGCAACAATGGGTGAAGCAAAAAGAAAATCCACTTCCAAATGATGTAGATATTATTTTGTACGGTGCTTTATTATCGTATGCTAGTAAACCATCCGAAAAGGCACTGTATCCAACAGCATTTCGAAAGGCTTGGCCAAGTTTTCAATCTTATAATTTAGATGAGCAAGTAGATTTGCGCGCGTTGGCAGTCGTTGATGTAGGTGATGTGGCAATTCATGAGGCGGATAGAATGCTTTCAGAGTCAGCTATAGAAGCTGCAGCTGAAAGTTTAAGCACCGCATATTCTAAAAGTTTCACGTGTCTGATAGGTGGAGATCATGCGATAACAGCTTGCTCTCTTAGAGGAATAAAGAATGCTTTTCCAAAGGATCGCATAGGGATTATTCAAATTGATACGCATTTGGATGCTCGGAATCAGGAGGAAATTGGTTTAGCTATGGATTCTCCAATACAGCAGCTCATAGCAGCAGGCGTTGTAGAAGGGAAACATGTTTATAATGTTGGGTTACACGGATTTTTTAATTCACCTGAAATGATTCACTACGCAAAAGAACAAGGAATACATATGATTACGTTAAAGCAAATGCGTCGTGATGGCATACAATTAACAATTCGTGAAATGCTCCGTCAGCTTATGTATGAGGTAGATCGTATTTATGTATCTGTTGATTTGGATGTGCTCGATATTACATTCGCCCCAGATGTACCTACTGCAACACCAGGTGGTTTAACGGCCTATGAATTATTTGATATTCTAAAGCTCATTGGAGAAAATGAAGGAGTCCGCCATATTGACTTTGTCTATGCCGATCCAAAGGAGGGGGATCTACGCCCCGAAACAGTGAAAATGGGTGTGACAGCATTTTTACAATGGCTAACAGGTATTCGACTGGATTACCGCAATCGTATTCAAAAAAATAACGTCCAAGGTGTCAGTAAATAATCCAGTAAAAGTCGGTTTCTCACGCAGGTCGTAAAGTGTGATGCAATCAACTTAAAAATTTTATTGCCTATAAAAAGTTATCGTTTTGCATAAAGATTGTCCAGAACAAGGGGGCTTATTGATAACAAAAGGGGAGGAAATATGGTTATAAAATTAGAATCCGAGCGTCTATGTATAGAACCTTTTACTATGGATGACGCGTTCAGAATCAAAAAATTGGCTAATGACAAAAGATTAGCTGATATTCTTGGGCTTCCGCACCCATATGAATTGAAGTTCGCACAAGATTGGATTAATATGCAGCCAGAACTTATAAAACGGGGAGTCGAATACCCTTTAGGAATTGTTTCAAAAGAATCGAGAGAAATTGTAGGTACGATTACGTTAAGAATTGACAAGGTCAACAATAGAGGTGAACTTGGCTATTGGCTTGGTCAGGACTATTTGGGGAAAGGTTTTGCAACCGAAGCTGTAAATAGCATGATTCATTTTTGTTTTATCGAACTAGGTCTTAACAAAATTTGGGCATCTGCCATTTCTAGAAACAAACTATCGACTAGGGTGTTAGAAAAGTGTGGATTGCGCAAAGAAGGAACATTGAGACAAAATAGATTTTTAGTGGATACATATGAAGACGTTGATGTTTATGGGCTTTTAAAGGCAGAATACCCCGTCTCGGCTCTCTAATAAAATGATGATTATGGCGAGGTATAATTGATGGAAGTTTAGGTACTGCATAAAATTAACACTATGCTATATATTGTAGATGTTCTCATATAGTTTGCTATAATAGACAATGCTTCATAAAAGTATGATAGATAAATACAATTATTGTATTGTAATAGAGAGGACTATTTATATGACAACAAAACCAAAACTTTTAATTGTGGATGGCATGGCGCTATTATTCCGTTCATTTTTTGCATCGGCTGCGATGGGGCATTATATTCGCCTGGCGGATGGGACACCTTCTAATGGTGCCCAAGGATTTGTGCGTCATGTATTAACGGCACAATCTATTATGAAGCCGACCCATCTTGCTGTTTGTTGGGATATGGGTGCACATACATTCCGTAACGAATTATTTGATGGCTATAAGGCTAACCGTCCATCACCACCTGAGGAAATGCAACCGCAATTTGATATGGCGAA
Organism: Lysinibacillus sphaericus; assembly: GCF_006864135.1. Taxonomy (GTDB): domain Bacteria; phylum Bacillota; class Bacilli; order Bacillales_A; family Planococcaceae; genus Lysinibacillus. The sequence goes on from NZ_SADV01000010.1 coordinate 172,339, forward strand.
AAATTTATCGCAACAAATTGGTTGGCAAAATTTCGGTGTTAAAGGAATGGAGGCAGATGATTTAATTGGCTCAATGATTACAAAATTTCAGGATGAGGCTGACATTACGGTAATTAGCGGAGACAAGGATTTACTGCAACTTTTAAGACCATCAGCAGAAATTGCTTTTACGAAAAAAGGCTACTCAGAGTATGACGTTTATACGCATACGCGCTTTCGAGAGGAATATGGCATCGAACCTATTCAATTTGCACAGGTCAAAGCGTTTATGGGAGATACGAGTGACGGTTATCCAGGCGTTAAAGGTATTGGACCAAAGCAGGCACTTACGTTAATTCAAACATATGGTTCTATCGAAAATGTTCTTACGTCAATAGACGAATTAAAGCCAGGGCAACGCACAAAAATTAAAGAGAATCTAGATATGCTAAAATTGTCACACGAGCTTGCAACAATTCAAACGAACGTACCAATCGAGGCAGAATTAGCGAGCTTAGTATTACCTAATTACGAGCCTCAAACGTTCAAAGAAATAGAAGAACGTGGCTACACATTAATCGCCAAGCAGGCACGTTCACTGTATTCACTTATTTAACTTCTTTCAGCGGGGTGTCCAAACATCTGTATGCTTTCGGTACAAAAAACATTTGTTGCTACTGCTACGCTTAGCACTACGCTTTCGCACAAAAAACATTTGCATGCCTAGCACAAAGCAGATTCTGGGCGCAATTATGCCGAGGCATAATTGATTAACAAACATCATGGTCATCAAAGCAGAGTATAGAAATATGCTCTGCTTTTTTATTGCTCATCATCATAAGTTGGGAAGACATTTTGTAATACGTGTGTCATGTATAAGTTGATCTTCGTTACGACTGGGCGACTCCTTGGGGATTAGGAATAGAGGGACGAAGGCAAAAACCATCACGTTCTGTGATAACGCCTTCGTGACCAACACCCTGTTGCCCCAAGCTGCTCATCAGACCCCCCAGGAAGCTCTACTCTGCGAAAGCGAAGCGACAGCAACAATGCGCCCAGTCGGAACCGAAATCAACCATACGTTTTGTGAAGCAACCTTATAATTTTTTGTAACCTTTTCCTAACCTCAAACGAATTATAAGCAAATAAGTAAAAGGAGGGGAAAGATTGATTGATTCAAATAACTTAGAATCAAGAATAGTTGAAATTTACAATTTGTATTACTTAGACGTTTATAGATTTCTTGTTTGTTTTACGGGAAATCAAAATGATGCTGAGGATTTGACCCAAGAAGTATTTATTCGGGTATTAAAAGGGTTATTGAATTTTAATAGTAACTATCATTTAAAAACATGGATTTTTTCAATTGCAAAACATGTAGCAATAGATCACTACAGAAAGAAAAAGTTTGCCTCACTATTTAAGGACGGTTTTTTTAATCAGTTATCTTCGAATGAAAAGAAACCTGATGAGGAGTTTGAGGTAACAGAATTAAAACAATTTATTCATGAAGCTATTGCTAAATTAAAACCTAATTATAGAGCAGTAGTCATTCTTAGAGGTATTAATGAATTTTCCATAAACGAGACTTCGGAAATTCTTCAATGTAGTGCGGCGAAAATAAAAGTTGATTATCATAGAGCCCTAAAAGAGCTTAAAAGAAAACTGAATATTGAAATAGAGGGGGTTTTGACAAATGCAAAATGAAAAAGACTTATTTGATATGCTGAAAGAAATGTACCCTCAACATCCTAGAAAAGAATTTGTTTCTGCAACTGAAAATACTCTTAGACAACGAGCACGAAGCTTGGGTAAAAAAAGGATCTTCACAAAATTCTCTGTGATTACAAGCGGTGTTTTAGTTTGTGCATTTATTTTTTCATGGCTAATCTCTTTAAATGGGAGTGGCATAGTTTCAAGGGTAGCCCATAGTGATGGAAGGGGGGCATTGTCTTATGCAATGGAAGAAAAGAAACCTGTGGTATATATTTATCAATCACATAACAGGGAATCATTTTTCCCGGAGCTTCCTGAACAGCGGGCGTATAGAGAGCAGCCACCGTATAGTGATACTAAAAATGTAACACTGGTAGGTAAAGAGTTAAGTAGAGCATTAAAAGAAATGGACATTAATTCAATTCATGATGAGACAGATATAGATGGAATCTTAAAACAAAGGGGTTTATACTTTCCAGATTCATATAAAGTGTCACGGGAAAATTTACAGAAAGTTTTAGCTGAAAATGACAGCATTCGCATGGTTTTTGATATACATCGAGATTCTCAAAAAAGAAGTGAATCCACAATTGAAATGAAAGGGAAAGATTACGCAAGAATTAAATTTGTCGTATCAAAAACGAGTGGAAACTATGAAACGAATAAAATATTTGCCACTCAGCTTCATGAACAACTAGAAAAATTATATCCGGGACTATCCGTAGGTGTAATAGAAAAAGGGATTGATCCCAAAAATACCTATAATCAAGAACTCCATGATAATTCAGTATTATTAGAAGTTGGAGGTATAGATAATACTTTAGAAGAAACGTATAGATCAATGGATGTTTTTGCACAAGCTCTAAAAGTTATTCTTGAGAAGAGTAAATAAGCCTTGGTTATTGATGAAAAAAGAGCGTGTCTAACATGCAGGCACGCTCTTACTTAGCTCGGTGTAATTTTCACGAAGCTCAATACTTTTTCATTATCTTTAAAAGGAGCCGTTCGAATTTTACTCTCACGATTAGGGCCGCCATTATCATGGAATATTAACCAAAGCTCATCATTGCGTATTTCATAGCCAATGAGGGGGACCCAATGATAGACGAAGGTAGATTTTTTATCGCGCCAATTTAAGCTGAAATAGCGGTCAAAGCGTATGGCGACAGGGCGACCTGCATCGATTTCCTGCATAGCTTCCTTTAACGTACAGTCACGAATATCCCATGTCGGACGGAGCCGACGAAGATTGCGAATTAGCCGCCATTTAAATAACCCGATTTTGGTGCCACCGAGAAGTTTATAAAGCTCATTTACCGAGGGAGCTTGATCTTCTAAATAATTTAAGACTACGTGTACAGTTGTAGGACCACAAGCTGAATTATGGTATTTTGGTGAAATGGATGCATCATATTGAGACTTTCCAAGTAGCGACAGTTGCTGGCGCATCATAATCTCCTTTTTAAAAAGAGCCGCATTTCAAAAAGAAATGCAGCTCGTTTTTCCATTATTGTTGTGCAGATAAGAATTCTATAACTTGCTGAGGTGTTTTAGCATTTGCACTATGTAAGTGTGCTAATTTTTCACCGTTTTGGAAAATTAGTAAGCTTGGAATACCCATTACATCATATTTGTCCGCGATTTCTGGAAGCTCATCACGGTTAAGTTCATACCAGTCATATTTGTTGTACTCTTCGATAATTGGATCGATGAACATATTCATGCGTGTGCAATCTGGGCACCATCCAGCGTAAAATTTCACTAGAACTTTTTGATCACCTGAGATAAGTTCATTAAATTGTTCAGCAGTTGTAATTGTTTTCATTAGTATTTCACTCTCCTTGCTTTCCATTCTACACATTTTTTCCTCAACCTGAAAGTTTTCTGTTTGGAATTATTGCTATCTACTTATTGTTATGTTTTCGCTCGTAAAAAACAAAAAAAGTTGTATATCAAAAAAATAATTGGTGAAAAAAGATTGCTAAATCAGACAAAATAATCTAAACTAAAAACAGAAAAAGTAGTTTTATCTTTATTCAGCAGAAGATATTAACCTCTAATCCAAAATGGTAGCTGAATGAAGATAAGCCTCAGTCGTATGTCACAGATTACGCGTAAAATGATCTGGACAAAAATACACTAAGGCAAACTTGATATTTTTTTGGCCAAAAAATGAATGGCTATTCATTCAATGGGAGAATAAGGGGGAATTGCTTGTGACTTACAATATTAAAAAAGCTGCTGTTCTAGGTTCTGGAGTAATGGGTTCTGGAATTGCAGCACATTTAGCAAACATCGGTATTCCAACATTATTATTAGACATTGCACCGAAGGAACTAACAAAAGAGGAAGAAGCGAAAGGTCTTTCTTTAGAGCATCCTGCTGTAAGAAATCGAATCGTTAACGGAGCGCTTCAAAAGTTATTAAAGCAAAAGCCAGCACCACTTACTTCTAAGAAAAATTTATCACTACTAACGGTTGGTAACTTTGAGGACGATTTAGAGCAATTAAAAGATGTAGACTGGATTATTGAAGTTGTCGTTGAAAATTTAGCGATTAAACAAAGTCTATATGAAAAAATTGATGCTGTACGTAAGCCTGGCACAATTATTAGTTCTAACACATCTGGCATAAGTATCGATGCAATGGCAGAAGGGCGTTCAGAAGATTTTAAAAAGCATTTCCTAGGAACTCACTTTTTCAACCCGCCACGCTATTTGAAATTACTTGAAGTCATTCCGGCAAACACAACAGCGCCTGAGGTTGTAAGCTTTATGAAAACATTTGGCGAAGATGTGCTTGGAAAAGGTGTCGTACTTGCTAAAGATACACCGAACTTCATTGCCAACCGTATCGGAACGTACGGTTTACTAATTACTTTACAAGAAATGATGAAGGGGAGCTATTCGGTTGGTGAGGTAGATTCTGTAACAGGTCCACTAATCGGTCGTCCAAAATCTGCAACATTCCGAACGCTGGATGTTGTTGGTTTAGATACATTTATCCATGTAGCGAAAAACGTTTATGATCAAACAACTGGTGAAGAGCAGCAAGTATTTGCAGTGCCGGAATTCCTACAAAAAATGGTCACAAACGGCTGGTTAGGAGCAAAATCAGGTCAAGGATTCTTCTTGAAGCAAGGTAAAGAGATTCTTGAAATTAATCCAGACACACTTGAATATAGCCCAGCAAAAAAATTAAAAACACCTTCTATTGAGATGGCAAAACAAACTCGTGGATTAGCTAATAAAGTAAAAGCACTAACATATGCGAAAGATCGCACAGGAGATTTGTTATGGGGTATCTTCGCTCCAACGCTAATTTACTCTGCACAGCTACACGGTGAAATTGCTGATGATATTGTTGCGATTGACAATGCTATGAAATGGGGCTTCGGTTGGCAGCAAGGGCCATTTGAAATATGGGATGCAATTGGTGTCAAAGAGTCCGTAGCTAAAATGGAGGCTGAAGGTCGTGAAGTGCCGGCATTTGTCAAAGATATGTTAGCAAGCGGCTTTGAAACTTTCTATTCGGAAATTGACGGTGATCTAGCGTATTATAATGGCTCTGAATATGTAAAAGTGCCGGTTAATGAAAAAGAAATTAACTTAAAACGCTATAAGAAAAAGCACGGTGTTATTAAATCAAATACAGGTGCTAGCTTAATAGATTTAGGTGACGGAATTGCCTTACTTGAATTCCATTCCCAATCAAATGCAATTGGTTTGGACATTATTCAAATGATTAACTTTGCAGTCGATGAAGTAGAAGCTAACTATAAAGGCTTAGTCATCGGTAACCAAGGGAAAAACTTCTGTGTTGGTGCGAATCTAGGAATGATTTTAGTAGAAGCACAGGATGATAATATTTTTGAGCTAGATTTCGTTATTAAAGCATTCCAAGATGCAATGCAAAAGATTAAATACGCTCGTAAGCCTGTTGTAGCGGCGCCTTTTGCTATGACACTTGGTGGAGGAGCAGAGGTTTGCTTACCAGCTGCACATATTCAAGCAACAATGGAAACGTATATGGGCTTAGTGGAAGTCGGCGTAGGATTAATTCCTGGTGGCGGCGGTAATAAGGCACTTTACCAAAAATTCATCAAAGGGCTACCAAATGGTGTTGAAGTAGACTATCAACATATTGCTAATAAAGTATTTGAAACAGTTGCGATGGCAAAAGTTTCGACGTCTGGCGAAGAAGCACGTGAAAATAACTTCTTAAACTTTGCTGATGGGATTTCTGTTAACCCAGATCACCAACTATATGATGCAAAACAAGCTGCACTAGCGCTTTATGAGGCGGGCTATCAACCACCTGTACCTGCGAAAGTTCCTGTAGTCGGAGCATCAGGCTACGGTACGCTATTAATCGGTGCGCAAGGATTGTTTGAATCAGGCTATATTAGTGAACATGATTTAAAAATAGCTAAAAAATTAGCGTATGTCATTGCTGGTGGTAAAGTTCCATATGGCACATTAGTAGATGAACAATACTTATTAAACCTTGAGCGTGAGGCGTTCCTAAGCTTAGTTGCAGAACCTTTATCTCAACAAAGAATGCAGCACATGCTTTTAAAGGGAAAACCGCTGCGTAACTAACTTTAACTTCTTTCAGCAGGAGTCTCCTAACTCTATAGGTGGTGAGATGAATGCGAATTCAAGTCACTTTTCAGCGGGTATCCAACATCCGCTGAAATAGAGGAACTCAGTCTAAGAACGCCACGTCCTGTGGCAACGACTGAGTGACCAACATCGTGTTGGCCTAAAGCCTCCGGCGGATGTCACGGAATCGGAAAGGCGTTAATAAAGGATGTTAGCCTAAGATCATTGCATCCATGCGATAATGGCTAACTGACCTGCATCGGTAAAAACGTCACGTCCTGTGGCATTACCGAAATGACCGACATCGTGTCGGCCCTCGTGCAGGCCTAAGTACAAAGCCGATTCCGGAAGCAATTATGTCCGAGGCATATTTGATAACACGAATTAACCATACTTGCACATGAAACAAAGGGGGATTAATACATGCGTGAAGCCGTTATTGTAGCAGGAGCACGAACTCCGATTGGAAAAGCGAAGAAGGGTTCTTTAGCAACAGTTAGACCAGATGATTTTGGAGCGGTTGTTGTCAAAGAAACATTAAAAAGAGCGGGCTATGAAGGTCCGATTGACGATTTAATTTTAGGGTGTGCAATGCCTGAAGCTGAGCAAGGCATGAACGTAGCACGTAATATAGGAGCGCTTGCCGGGTTACCAGATACAACACCAGCGCTGACAATTAATAGATTCTGTTCATCAGGTTTACAAGCAATCGCTTTTGCAGCAGAGCGTATTATGCTAGGACATTCTAAGGCGATTCTTGCTGGTGGAGTCGAGTCTATGAGTATGGTGCCAATGGTAGGTAATACACCTCGCTTAAATCCAACGCTAGCAGAAACTGCTCCCCAATATTATATGGGGATGGGGCACACAGCGGAGGAAGTGGCACGTCAATACAATGTAAGTAGAGAAGATCAGGATGAATTTGCTGTTCGTTCACATGAGCTTGCAGAAAAAGCGATTAAAGAAGGTAAATTCAATGATGAAATCGTACCAATCGAAGTAGAGCAGCATTATGTAGATGACAACAACAAGCCACAGGTGAAAAAATTCACGTTTAGCATGGATGAAGGTGTACGTCCAGGTACATCTGTAGAAGGTTTAGCGAAGCTTCGTCCAGCTTTCCATGTTAAGGGCAGTGTTACAGCTGGTAATGCCTCTCAAACTTCGGACGGTGCAGCTGCAGTACTTGTAATGGATCGTGAGGAAGCAGAAAAGCAAGGGCTTACACCAATGGCGAAGTTTTTAGGCTTTGCAGTTGGTGGTGTACCTCCTGAGGTGATGGGTATTGGGCCAATCGTGGCAGTACCTAAAGCACTTGAAATTGCAGGGTTAGCCATTGATGACATTGATTTATGGGAAATTAACGAAGCATTTGCGTCACAATCCTTACAGGTCGTACGTCATTTAGGCATCGACCAAAATAAAGTAAATGTCAATGGTGGAGCAATTGCCGTAGGTCACCCACTTGGTGCAACTGGAGCCATTCTAACATTAAAGCTTATTCATGAATTGAAGCGTCAAGGCAAGAAATATGGTGTTGTCACAATGTGTATTGGCGGCGGTATGGGTGCTGCGGGAGTATTTGAACTTCTATAATTTTTTGCTAGATCAGCTTGGAGTGCTGCGTTTTCGGTTGCCTCCGAACATAGTGCTTCAAGCTTTTCTATATATTGGGGATAAAAACTATTAAAAATAGATATATAGGGAGGAATTTAGAATGACAGAAAAAACAACGGATTTCATTAAAGGCGGCGGATTTATTATTGAAGATGTGGAATTAGATCGTGTATTTACACCAGAAGATTTCACAGATGAGCATAAAATGATTGCTAAAACAACTGAAGAGTATGTAGCAAATGAAGTGTTACCAGTCGTTGAAAATTTGGAACACCATGAATTTGAGCATTCAGTTCGTCTACTAAAAAGTGCTGGTGAACTCGGCTTATTAAGCGCAGATGTACCTGAAGAATATGAGGGTCTGGGATTAGACAAAGTTTCTTCTGCATTAATCGCAGAAAAAATGTCTGTTGCTGGCGGCTTCTCTATTACACATGGTGCGCACGTAGGTATTGGTTCTTTACCAATTGTACTTTTCGGAAATGAAGAGCAAAAGCAAAAGTATTTACCGAAGCTTGCGTCAGGTGAATTAATTGCTGCTTACGCATTAACTGAGCCAGGTTCAGGTTCTGATGCATTAGGTGCAAAAACAACTGCGAAGTTAAATGATGCAGGGACACATTATATTTTAAATGGAGAAAAGCAATGGATTACAAATGCAGGCTTTGCAGATGTATTTGTTGTCTATGCGAAAATCGATGGTGATAAATTCACGGCATTTATCGTTGAACGTGACTTTAATGGCGTTTCAGTTGGCGCAGAAGAGAAAAAAATGGGGATTAAATCTTCATCGACACGTACATTAATCCTTGAAGATGCAGAAGTACCTGTAGAAAACCTTTTAGGTGAAGTAGGTCGCGGACACGTAATTGCTTTTAATATTTTAAATATCGGGCGCTATAAATTAGGTGTTGGAACAATTGGTGGCTCAAAGCGTGCATTAGAGCTTGCCATTCAATATACAAACCAACGTCAGCAGTTTAAAACGAAGCTGTCTGATTTCAATCTAACAAAAGAAAAACTATCAACAATGGCATCGCACTTATATGCATCTGAGTCATTAAACTATCGTACAGTAGGTTTATTTGAGGATCGTTTAAGCCAGCTAAGCCCAGATGAGCAAAAGCAAGGGAAAGTGATTGCTGGCGCAATTGCTGAGTATGCTATTGAATGTTCTATTGCTAAAGTATTTGGTTCTGAGACTTTAGATTACATTGCGGATGAAGCGGTTCAATTACATGGTGGTTACGGCTTTATGGCTGAATACGAAGTAGAGCGTATTTATCGTGATTCTCGTATTAATCGTATTTTTGAAGGTACTAATGAAATTAACCGTATGATTGTACCAGGTACATTTATGAAAAAAGCATTAAAAGGTGAATTGCCATTGCTACAAGTTGCTCAAAACTTACAACAAGAGCTTCTAATGCTAATGCCTGAAGATGTAGGCACAGAGCCGCTAGCACAGGAAAAATATCTTGTGAAAAATGCGAAGAAAATTGCTGTATTAGCAGCAGGCTTAGCAGCACAACGCTACGGCGCGAAGCTTGATCAAGAGCAAGAAGTATTGGTGAATATTGCTAATATCGCAAACCAATTATTCGCGATGGAATCAGCTGTATTACGTACAGAAAAAGCGATTGCTCGTGACGGTGCTGAAAAAGCGCATCAAAAATTACTGTACACTCAAATCTTCTGCCAAGAAGCATTTGCAGAAATTGAAAAAGAGGCAAAAGATACGATTCTTGCTTCAGCAGAAGGCGACGCTGCACGCATGACATTGTCTGCACTACGTAAATTAACTCGCAACAACCCATACAACTTAATTGCGAAGAAACGCGAAGCTTCTGTCAAATTAATTGAAGCAGAAAAATTTGTAGTTTAATATGCAAAATAACCCTAGCTATCCGAGATGTGATAGCTAGGTTTTTTTGTTTGTTGAAAATAAAAGTGTAGCTCTTTGGCAAAACGAGGGGTTGATTTCCGTTCCGACTGGGCGCTTGGTGCGATAGTTGGCATTTTATCAGCGATAATCAAGCTGTTATCAGCGATAGTAGGCATTTTATCAGCTATCAGCGATTCTTAGTATCTTATCAGCGCTCGGCATTTTGGAGCGTTTAGCCACTCTCTGCGCTTTTGTTGCGGCTCATCGGATGCTAGTGGCCTGGAACTCCAATTAACCCACGCTTAGCATGAGGAGTTTCATTTTGGTTCGTAACGGTTATGATGGTATACTACAGAAAATGAGGGATACACTGCTGAAAATGTAGTTCCTAAAAATGATAGTAGAGGAGCCTATAAATGACGATTCAATTTATTCAATATCCGAAATGTACTACTTGCAAAAAAGCTCAAAAATGGCTAAATGACAATGGGGTTTCATACGAAGAGGTACACATTGTCGAACAACCACCTACAAAGGAAGAACTATCAAACTTATGGCAAGCTAGTGAACAACCTTTAAAGAAATTTTTTAATACTTCTGGTATGAAATATCGAGAGCTTGGCTTGAAAGATAAACTTGCTGCAATGACTGAAGAAGAGCAGCTTGAACTGCTGGCATCAGATGGTATGTTGATTAAACGTCCGATAGTAACCGATGGAAAAAAAGTTACTTTAGGGTTTAAAGAATCAGATTTTGAGCAAGCTTGGAAATGACGCTTTTAACTTGTTTCAGTAAAGGTTGTATGTAGTGAAAGCGAAGCGTCAGGTCAGAAGTCTTCACCTCTATATGATTGAGATGAATGAGCATAATTGATTCTTGTTTTTATGGTAGAAGTATGGCACACTGAAAATGAATATATTACATATTTATGGAGGGGTTTTTTGCATGAGCACACCTAAAGACTTACGTTACTCTGAAGAGCACGAATGGGTAAAAGTAGAAGATGGTAAAGTACGTATCGGTATTTCTCATTTCGCACAAGCTGAACTTGGAGATATCGTTTTCGTTGAACTTCCACAAGTTGGCGACGAAATCAAAACTGATGATCCATTCGGTAGCGTAGAATCTGTTAAAACAGTTTCTGAATTATACGCACCAATCTCAGGTACAGTAGTTGAAGTAAATGCAGATTTAGAAGATAGCCCAGAATTCGTTAATGAATCACCATATGAAAAAGCATGGATGATCGTTGTAGAGCCTGCTGATGCTTCAGAAATTGAAAAGCTTATGACAGCTGAGCAATACGAAGAAATGATTGCAGAATAAGACAAGCCTTTAGCTTCTTTCAGCAGGTGTTCAAACATCAGCTAAAAGAAGTTAAAGCCTCCGGCGTATGTCACGGAATCGGATAGGAGTGTTTAAAGGATGTTAGCCTAAGATCATCGCATCCATGCGATAATGGCTAACTGACCTGCATCGGTAAAAACGCCACGTCCTGTGGCATTACCGAAATGACCGACATCGTGTCGGCCATGCAGGCCTAAGCACAAAGCCGATTCCGGACGCAATTATGCCGAGGCATAATTAATCAGAAAAACGTCGGAAACTACCGACGTTTTTTATTATCCTCATTCATTCTTCCACTATAGTTGGTGAAGTAAATGCAAGTATATTCCCTATTAATAGGTATCTAACTGTATCAACGACAAGGTTTATTGATATAATGAATTATAAGGGCTATGTCTAAATGGGGGTGGCGTGATGTTCGAAGGAAAATGCTTAATTGTCGAAGGCCGATCGGATAAACTTCAAATCGAACCTATTTTAAATGAAGACGTAAAAATACTTTGTACAAATGGTACAATTGGTGTGCATCAATTAGAAGAGCTACTCGATCCATATGAGGGTTGTGAGCTTTATACATTTTTTGATGCAGATACATCAGGTAATAAGCTACGGGCATTAATGGACAGACATTATCCAGAGGCTGAGCATTTACGGACGATGCCAACATATAAGGAAGTTGAGACAACTCCGAGGAAAGTGTTAGCGGCGATATTGATTCGTGCACATTTCTCAATCCATAATGAGTATATTTTGTAAGGTTGCGTGAAAAAGATGGAAGAATGGTCAACAGAGCAGTGGAACGCGGCTATCCAGTCCGGTGAAAAGGCTGCCTTTTATTTATATACACCAATGTGTGGAACGTGCGCAGTTGCATTGAAAATGATGATGGTTGTTGAACAATTGTTGCCACAACTACAGGTTGGTAAAGCGAATATAAATTTTATAGAGCGAATAGCTTACGATAATAAAATCGAAAGTGTACCATGTTTACTCGTATATGAAGGCGGAGAAATGACAGCAAAGGTTTATGCCTTTCAATCTGTACCGTATTTATACGAATTGTTAAAAAATTAATTGACGGAATATTAATCGCGTGGTAAAGTAACAAATATATTAAAAAAACAATAAATATATCGAACTCTTATAAAGAGCGGCGGAGGGAAGTGCCCTATGAAGCCCGGCAACCATCACAAACGTGAAAAGGTGCCAAATCACCCAAAGATTTATCTTTGAAAGATGAGAGAACGGTTTAGCGTATAAGTTACGTGACCCCTTCTACTTGTCTAAAAGTGAAGGGGTTTTTTTAACTTCTTTCAGCGGATGTCCAAACACCTGTACCTGTCGCTACGCTTTCGGTACAAAAGAAATCCGCTGAAATAGAGGGACTCAGTCTAAGAACGCCATGTCCTGTGGCAATAAAACGAAGCGACAGCAACACGGTTTTATCTGTGCGAAAGCGAACGACAGCAACAACAACGACAACAACAACTGAGTGACCTTATGCCGAGGCATAATTGATATGAGAAAAGGAGAATTCGCTATGATCAATCTTCAAAATATTACGAAGAAATACAAAACTACGAATGGCGAATTAACAGCAGTTAAAGACGTCAACCTTTCTATTAATAAAGGTGAAATTTTCGGCATTATCGGCTATAGTGGCGCTGGTAAAAGTACAATGATTCGCTTGTTAAATGGGTTAGAAAAGCCTACATCTGGTACGGTGACGGTTAACAATCAAGAGTTTTCATCCATAAAGGGGCAAAAGCTTCGGGATGCTAGACAAAAGGTAAGTATGATTTTCCAGCACTTCAATTTACTTTGGTCTAGAACTGTTGCAGAAAACATCGCTTTCCCACTCGAAATCGCAGGTATGCCAAAGGCAAAACGTGAAGCACGTGTGAAAGAATTGATTGCACTAGTTGGCTTGGAAGGGCGCGAAAAAGCATATCCATCACAACTATCGGGGGGACAAAAACAACGGGTAGGTATCGCTCGTGCACTTGCTAATAATCCAGAGGTATTGTTATGTGATGAGGCAACATCCGCACTCGATCCAGAGACGACAGATGCTATTCTTGATCTACTTGTCGATATTAACGAACGATTAGGTCTAACGATTGTGTTAATCACACATGAGATGCACGTTATTCGTAAGATTTGTCATCGTGTAGCGGTTATGGAAGCTGGAGAAATTGTAGAACGTGGTGAAGTATTACAAGTATTCCAAGCTCCACAAGCTGCCATTACGAAAAAATTCGTTTCTCAAATTACAGATACGAAGGAAACACAGGAAACTGTGGCACAAATTAAAGCAAATTATCCTAATGGACAACTTGTTAAGCTAATCTTTGTAGGAGAAAAAACAGAGCAGCCTGTCATTTCACATCTTGTGAAACAGTTTGATGTAGAAGTAAGTATTGTACATGGTAATATTTCGCAAACGAAAAATGGAGCATACGGTACACTTATTGTGCAAATTGATGGCTTAGTGGCCAATGTTGCAGCTGCACTTAGCTACTTAAATACAGTCGAAGTACAAACGGAGGTGATTGCAAATGCTAACTAGTCTCTTTCCGAATGTCGACTGGGAAAAAATGTGGGATGCTACGTATGAAACATTGTACATGACAACAATTTCTACGGTCATCACATTTATACTTGGATTAGTAATTGGAATCTTATTATTTTTATCAAGTCCCAACCAACTATGGGCCAATAAAATTGTGAACTTTTTAACAGGATCAATCGTTAATATTTTCCGTTCGATTCCATTTATCGTATTGATTATTTTATTAATTCCATTTACGAAATTTTTACTTGGCACAATTCGTGGCGCAGATGCGGCTTTACCAGCATTAATTATTGGAGCTGCACCATTTTATGCACGAATGGTATTAATTGCCTTACGTGAAATTGATAAAGGTGTTATTGAAGCGGCTCGTTCAATGGGTGCCAAAACGTCAACGATTATTTGGAAAGTATTAATTCCCGAATCGTTACCAGCGCTTATTTCTGGTCTTACTGTAACGGCTGTAGCGCTTGTTGGTTATACTGCGATGGCAGGTATTATCGGTGCAGGTGGTCTAGGAAACTTAGCATTCTTAGATGGCTTCCAACGTAATCGCTCAGATGTAACTTTAATGGCGACTATATTAATCTTAATAGTAGTATTTATTATTCAATGGATTGGCGACTTAATTACAGCGAAAACAGATAAACGCTAAAAAGAGCATCACACTACAAACATTTGGTTATCTCGGTTTTATACCGCTAACATATTTAATATAAGTAAAAAGGGAGAGTAATAAAATGAAGAAGTTATTAACAGGTTTATTTTTATCTGTATTAGTACTAGCTCTAGCCGCTTGTGGTGCAGGTAAAAAAGAAGAAACAGGCTCAAGCTCATCATCTAGTGACAGTAAAGAAAATGTAACATTAACAGTAGGTGCTTCGAATACACCACATGCTATTATTTTGGAAAAAGCAAAACCAATTTTAGCTAAAGAAGGTATCGATCTTAAAATTGAAAAATATCAAGACTATGTATTACCAAACCAACATTTAGAATCTGGCGAACTTGACGCGAACTACTTCCAACACCTACCTTTCTTAGAGCTTAGCATGAAAGAGAATGGTTATGACTTTGTAAATGCTGCTGCTATTCACATTGAACCAATCGGAATTTACTCTAAAAAATATAAATCTCTTGAGGATCTTCCAGAGGGGGCAACAATTCTACTTTCTAGCTCAGTATCAGACCACGGTCGTATGCTTTCATTGTTAGAAGCTAAGGGCTTAATTAAATTAAAAGATGGTGTTGATAAAACAGCAGCAGAAATAAAAGATATCGCAGAAAACCCTAAAAACTTCAAATTCGATGCAAATACAGCGCCTGAAATGCTTGTACAAATGTACGAAAATAATGAGGGTGATGCGGTTCTAATTAACTCGAACTTTGCAATCGATAACGGCTTAAATCCATTGAAAGATGCAATTTCTCTTGAAGATAAAGAATCTCCATATGTAAATATTGTCGCTGTACGTGCAGGTGATGAAACAAAACCTGAAATTAAAAAATTAATAGAAGTATTAAAATCTAAAGAAATCCAAGACTTCATTATTGAAGAATGGAAAGGCTCAGTTGTACCAGTTAAATAATTGGAATTTATCGAAAAAAAGGTATGTAAGCATGAAAGCTTACATACCTTTTTTTTGTCGGAAAAAGAATAAATGCGTATAGATTAACAAAGGTTGATGTTCACTCCGGGTTCTTTTCCGTGGCCATTTGCTTCAATATCCTCTATGGACTGCTGTCACCTTTCATAATGCATGTCAAAAAAATACTATATTGTTACAGTCTAAAAGGGACCTTTTTTTCTTGTTTAAAGAAGGGTGGTCTTTCGTCAGAAAAATATAACTTTTTTTCAAAAGAAGTCTTCTTTTGTATTTCATGACAAAAATATAATATATTTTAAAGGTGACTGATTTACCAAATATTTTATATAGTAATTGTTAAGTAATATTTATTACTATAGTTGTTGTGTTTGTAAATCAAAAAAATGATAGAAAAATAATAGAGGAGAATGAAATATTTCTTACATCACTGGAGTGAACACAAATGAATAAATTAATCATTGCAGAAGACATCATGCAGGAGCATGAGGTGAAGGGTTATTTTGAAATTTTGCGTGAGAGTGTTATTCGCTCGCGTTTAACAATAACGGCAGTCTTTTTTAAATTAGCTAGTTCCTCACAAGGAACAGATATAGAACGTAATCAAGTGAATCATCAAATTTCAGCTTTTTTGACATCAAAAATACGAAAAACAGATTTACTTTTCCAATTAGCGGATGGCGTACATTGGGGAATATTTTTTCTGCAAAGTAGTGAAGTTGAGGTAAAGGCGTTTTTAAAACGGATTTTTGCAATTCTTAAGCAAGAAAGGGAATATCAGCAAATAGCTTTAAAAGCCTCCATTACTGAAATAAGAAATAATAGCGTTAACTTTGAAACGTTGTTAGACAAGAATAAGCAAAAACTAGCAGATGACGAACAGCCGATTTGGTCAATAGAACAGGTTACAGATTATCGTGTACAACCGATGGAACAAGTAAAGGTCAGTATTATTGAACAAAGTGCAATCTTTAGAAAAGTGCTAGAAACAACGTTCACTCACTTAGACATTCCTCATTTTACGCTAGACGTTGCTTCCTATGAAGATGGCTATAGTTTTTTACAGTCCGAAACCTATAAAACAGGCCATATGCATTTAGTTGTCATGAACGATATTTTACCACGTAAAAATGGCTTAGAAATTTTGCACATTTTACGAGAAATGCCGAATGAGAAAAAGTTCATCATTTATATGATGTCGGAACGAAACTCAGAAGGGGCGACACTTAATGCTTATGAAGGTGGAGTCGATGAATTTATTGTAAAACCATTTAATTTACGTTTGTTAGAAGCAAAAATCAGGAGAACATTTGCGAGGTTTTGGCTATGATCGAGCTATCGATTTCTTTTCTTTTAACGGTCATCGTTGTTTTATTAGTCATTTTATTTTTATTTACGATATATCTACTTTTGCAACATGGGTGGGAGATTCGCTTTGCAAAAACACGTGATACTTATTTACAAAACTATTCACAGCACTGGTACAACTATTTATTCAATGATGAAAATTTCTCTATTGTGCTTGTACCCCGTGGAAGAGCTCAAGTAGCAGCTATCGAAATAATCTTTTCATCGTATTTGAAAAATATAACGAATGAAAAAGTTAAACATAAAATCAAAGCGTTTTCTAATCGCTATTTAAAAAAGTTTTATGAAAAGGATTTAGCAAGTAAACGTTGGAGCATTAGGATGAATGCTTTATATCGAATTGCTGATTTACAGATAGATGAATTATTAGATACTTGTCAACAATTCGAGAAAGCCAAAATTTCGGAGGAAGAATATTTTCAGTTGTTAAAAATATACTCTATCTTCCGACAAGAATTGTTTATCGAAAAAATTAAAGAATCGAGCATTCACTATTCTGAAAGCGAATATAGAAGATTATTTGTATTGTTAGAGGATTCCGTATTTATTCGATTGTTTGAAGACTTTAATAGCTGGGCGAAAAATATTCAATACGCTGCAATTGATACTGCAGCTGTCAAAAGAAACATGCAATATATTGAGAAATTAAAACAGCTATTAACATATGAGGAACCAGAAATAAAAATAAGAGCATTAAAGGGTCTTTACGAAATTGGTGTCATTGATGAAATCGATCCTTATGTGCCATTTGTGGCATCAGATATGTGGGAAGTAAGATTAATGATTGCAAAAATCTTTAAGCATGTGCCGCTAGAATATACCTATGCTTATTTAGAACAGCTTCTTGAAGATGAAAATTGGTGGGTACGATCACAGGCAGCAAAAACAATTGCAGAAAATAGAGAAGGAATTGCAAAATTACAGCAATTTATGGAGTCTTCAAACGACCAATATGCAATTGAAATGGCACAGGAAACAGTAGTCAGAAGGCAGGGGATCAAATGAAATTAATGTTAGATTATTGTATGTGGTTCTTTGGCGGCATTATTATGTTTTATATGTTATTCGTTATTGTTTCGTATTGCGCAATGTTTGTAATTGCCATGCTAGATTTACGCAAACGCTATAAATTAGATCCCTCAGAATATGATGATGCGCATATCGATGCCTTCTACTCAAAACCAATATCCTTACTAGTCCCTGCTTACAACGAAGAGGTTGGAGTTGTAGATACAGTCTATTCATTGTTGAATTTACGATATCCGCAAACAGAAATTATCATTATTAATGATGGTTCTACCGACACTACACTGCAAACTGTCATCGAGCATTTCCGAATGAAACCCGTTGATAAAATTGTTCGTACAAATATCCCTACAAAAGAAGTTAAACAAATTTATGAATCAGAAATCTATCAGAATTGTATTCTAGTAGATAAAGAAAATGGCGGTAAGGCAGATGCATTAAATGTAGGGATCAATGTTTCGCAATATCCTTATTTTTGCTCTATTGATGGTGATTCAATTTTAGATGAAAAATCCTTACTTCGTGTAATGAAGCCGATTATTTTATCTGATGGTGAAGTGATTGCGGCAGGTGGAAATATTCGAATTGCCAATGGAGCGAAAATGCAACTTGGTGCTGTTACTGAAACCCACTTACCGAATAACTACTTAGTCATCATGCAAATAATAGAATATTTGCGAGCTTTTTTAATGGGGCGAATCGCTTTAAGTAAATTCAATCTTGTGCTTATTATTTCCGGAGCATTTAGTGTCTTTTCGAAGGAATGGGCTGTGGAAGCGGGCGGTTATTCAACGAATATTATTGGAGAAGACATGGAGCTTGTCGTGAATATTCACCGTTTGATAAGAAAGAAAAAAGAAAAGAAACGTATTGAATTTGTACCAGATCCTGTGTGCTGGACGGAAGCACCTCAGACATTAGGGGTTTTGCGAAATCAACGTAGACGTTGGCATCAAGGATTATTCGAAAGTCTTTGGAAGCATAAAACGATGACATTCAACCCAAAATATGGCTTGTTAGGGTTTATTGCATTGCCATATTTTTGGCTTGTAGAATGCCTAGGTCCAATTGTTGAGCTAGGTGGTTATATTTATATCGTAGTAGCATTTTTCTTAGGGAAAATCTATTACGAAGTAGCGGTAATACTGTTGCTGCTCTTCGTTATTTATGGAGTTATTTTTTCAATTGCATCTATACTATTCGAAGCATGGACAATGAACACTTACCCGAGAAAGAAAGAGCTATTACGAATGATACTTTTAGCATTTACTGAAATTTTTTGGTATCGACCACTCACTCTTTTATGGCGCTGTGAAGGATTAGTTCGGTTTGTGCTAAGAAAAAGCGATTGGGGCAATATGAAGCGTGTCGGTATTGCTGAAAAGGAGAAAAGTGTATGAAGCGAATATATATAGGGGTCATAGCTACTCTAATTCTCATTGTTACACCTATAGCATGGTGGTATTTGAGCGATGAAAAACCGCTGAACGTCGCGATCCTAGATAAAACGGTTCCGAACGAAACATATCGAGAGCATCTAGGTGTGAACTGGTTTTTAAACCATTATAAATACACAATTGATCATCAACCATATGATGCACAAAAAAATTACTATGGTACGATTCCGAATGATAAAACGAAAAGAGTATCTGAAAAAAAGTTTCCGACCGACTATAGCAATTATGATGTTATTTATTTGGCAGATACGTATGGTGTTTATAAGGATGATTTACATGAAAAAAAGCGTCTAGGTAAACGCTCAGAAAAAATTGTTGGTGGCTTAGAAATGGAAGAATGGCAATCAATAGTAGGTCGTTTAGCAAGCAACAAGAAAAGTATGCTTATAGCTGAATACAATACATTTGCGTCACCAACATCAGAGGCAGTTAGAAAAGAGCTACAGGACTATTTAGGAATATCATGGTCTGGATGGATTGGGCGTTATTTTGATGAGCTTGATTATCATAAAAACTCAGAAATCCCGCAATGGGTCATAGATGAACATGGTGATAATTGGCCATATAAGGGCGGTGGCTTTCTTCTATTTAATGAAATTACAGAAAAGCTCATTGTGCTGGAACTGGACAAGCATGTAAAAACAGAAGGTATTCAGGTGCAATTTACTGAAGAAGGGCAAAAATTCTTTCATACCTCCGCTAGTGCAGAATATGGCTATTGGTTTGATATTATCACGCCTAAATATGCGGAGGATGCTCTTGCTAATTATAAATGGGACTTAACAAAAGATGGAGAAAAACTATTAAAGGACAACGATATTCCGCAGCAATTTGCGGCTATCGTTTCACAGGATAAACGTTACACTACAAGCTATTACTTTGCTGGAGATTTCAACGATATGTCACGGGTACCGAACCTTTATAAAATAAAGGGTTTACCGACTATTTATAAATATGCTGAAAAGTATGCAGATAGTTCATTTTACTGGTCGATTTATATACCAGTCATGCATAAAATTTTTGAAACGTTTGAGCAAAAAGAGGTTGAAGAAAACGTTAATCATGAAAAACAAAATTATAATGCACGTATTCAAGGTGAATCATTTGAAGTCTTACACGATGGGAAATGGGAGCCACTAGTCTTTAAGGGCGTTAATATCGGTATGGGGAAACCGGGAGCATTCCCTGGCGAGGCCGCAATTACGGAAGAAGAGTACTATCGCTGGTTCCGTCAAATTGCTGAGATGAATGCCAATACGATCCGTGTCTATACATTACACCCGCCAGGTTTTTATCGGGCACTTGCTAAATACAATGAGGAAAACCCAGATAAACCATTGTATGTATTGCATGGTGTGTGGATTAATGAGGAAGGCTTGTCTAATTCATTAGATGCCTATGATGAAACTACTTTAAAGGATTTCCAAGTAGAAATGAAGCGCATGGTAGATGTTATCCACGGTAATACTTATGTGAAGCCAGTAGCAGGACATGCTTCAGGCTTATACGATGTTGACGTTTCAAAATATGTTATTGGCTGGGTGCTAGGAATCGAATGGTATCCGCACATGGTAGTCGGTACGAACGAAAAACACGCTAATATAGGCGAATACAATGGGACATATTTTGAAACGAAACATGCTGCACCATTTGAGCATTGGTTAGCGGAGCAAATGGATCTTATTACTACTTATGAAAAGGATAAATATAATTGGATTCGCCCAATGAGCTTTACTAACTGGGTAACAACCGACTTGCTAGACCATCCGTCCGAACCTTCTGAGGATGAAGATTTGGTAGGAGTCAATCCAAATGTCATTTATACGAAGGGTGAAATGCAGGCGCCAGGACAATTTGCTTCCTATCATGTGTATCCATATTACCCTGACTTCTTTAACTTCGACCAAAAATATTTAAATTATAAAGATTTCCGAGGCAATAAAAATAGTTATGCAGGATATTTAAAAGACTTACATGAAGCCCATCGTATGCCTGTTCTTATTGCGGAATTTGGAATCCCAGCAGCTCGCGGTATGACACATGAAAATGTTTATGGCTGGAATCAGGGGCATATGTCCGAACAGCAGCAGGGTGAAACACTTCAACATTTATATGAAGATATTATGCATGAAGGCTTGCTAGGAGGTCTTATCTTTACATGGCAGGATGAGTGGTTTAAGCGGACTTGGAATACGATGGATTATGATGACCCGAATCGTCGACCATTTTGGTCCAATGCACAAACGAATGAACAGCAATTTGGTGTACTAAGCTTTGATAGATTTAAAGTAAAAGTAGACGGCAATACAACAGAGTGGAAAGGTACACAACTGTACAATACCTCACCTTCAGATACAACAGATTTTGCTGTCGATTATGATGAAAGATATTTGTATTTCAAAATAAAAAGTGATGTTTTAGAAAAAGCTTCACCTCGTATTTTACTTGATGTAGTACCAAACCAAGGAAATACGTCGGCAACATCAATAAAAGATATGACGTTTTCAAATGGCGTAGATTTTATGGTGGAATTAAATAAAAGTGGAGACTCTCGAGTGGTCATAGATGAATACTATGATTTCTATGATTATTTTTACGGTCATAATATAAATCTGATTCCACCTCGTATGGCAGTTCCTACAAAAAATAGTGGTAAGTTTGCACCGATTTATTATGTGTTAAATAAAGAGTTGTACTTACCAGAGCAAAACATCACTACTGACTTCAGTCATTATGAAACAGGGAAGCTGCTTCAAGGGAATGCCAATCCAAAAGCAAAAGATTATAATTCGTTAGTAGACTATACATGGACGGATGATCATGTGATTGAGCTACGAATTCCTTGGCTACTAATCCAAACTAGAGATCCAAGCCAGCGTGAGTTTATGGGAGATTTATATAAAGATGGAGAGACAGCTTCGACGAAAGTGGATAATATTTATATTGGTGCGGTCTTTGTAGATAAAGAGGGCAAAGTTGTAAAATCTTTACCAGAGACAAATGGCCAAGTCTTACCGAAACTCTCACCTTATACTTGGGAACCATGGCAAACACCTAAGTTTGAAGAGCGTCTAAAACAATCATATTATATTTTACAAAAATTATTTAAAGCATATTAAATGAGAGCTTAGGATAGGTAAGTTTTTGCCTATTCTAAGTTTTTTTGCTCATTACTAAAAGTTGGGATGTTATTTGTTAAAACGTATGATATATACGTTGATTGGAGTCGAGACTGAGCGACTCCTTGGGGATTAGCAATAAAGGAACGAAGGCTAAAAGCATCACGTCCTGTGATAACGCCTTCGTGACCAACATCGTGCTGCTGCCGCTTCGTTGGCACTACGCTTTCGCGCAAAAACATCTGTTGACCCGAGACCCTGGAGCGAGCATCGCTAGTGAAGCGGCTCATCGGACGCCCTTAGGAAGCTTTGCTATGTGCGAAAGCGAAGCGGCAGCAACAAATGTTTATTCTGTGCGAAAGCGAAGCGTCAGCTACAAATGTTTTCTGTAGCGAAAGCGAAGCGTCAGCTACAAATGTTTATTCTGTGCGAAAGCGAAGCGGCAGCAACAAATGTTTTATCTGTGCGAAAGCGAAGCGGCAGCAACAAATGTTTTATCTGTGCGAAAGCGAAGCGGCAGCAACAAATGTTTTCTGTAGCGAAAGCGAAGCGTCAGCAACAAATGTTTATTCTGTGCGAAAGCGAAGCGGCAGCAACAAATGTTTTCTGTAGCGAAAGCGAAGCGGCAGCAACAA
>NZ_SADV01000011.1 GCF_006864135.1 Lysinibacillus sphaericus
GATTCCTCCGTTTGAATGTTGGTGTGGTAACTACATTCTACACGAGGTCGTTATGGGCTTCCTTTATATTGACTTCTGGGTGTTGCACTTAATATTACAATCCGTCGTATAAAAAACATTAATACGAGTTATTTTTAAGCTAAACTAATTTCTGCATTAGTTTAGCTTTTATTTGTGATTAATATTATATTTAGGAATAATTGTTAAAATTAATAAAATTGGGTATAAAATCGCACCTTATTTAACAAACGGCTGGTTTGTTGAAGAAAGGTTGTAATGTAGATATTGTTAAAAAACAAGAGTATTTCTATGGTAGGATTTTATTAAAAAGGGGAAAATTAAATGTTAAATCGTGTCATTCAACAGTTTGGATTGCAGGTAGTATCAATTAATGAGGTTGAAGACTCCTTTAGTTCAACAGTTTATAAATGTACTTTGTCTAATAGTGAAAATGTTTTTTTGAAAATTCCTTTTTCAAAATTGAAGTATCAGCGAGAGTTAGAAGCTTATGAAATCTTAAAAGGAAGAGTTTCCATTCCTGTAATGTTAGATTATTGGTCTGGTGATGCGGAGTGTGCTGGAGCTTTTTTATTATCTGAATTAAAAGGAAAACCGTTAACATCTAAGGCTACACCATCAGTTGCGTACCAAGTCGGGGTTCTTCATGCTGAAATGCATTCTACTCGTCCTCCTGCAAATAAAGTGTTAACGGGTATAAAAAATGAATTTACGAACTGGTCAAATTTTGTTGAACACCAATTTTATAGTTTTGCTGAAGATGTAAAGGACATTTTGGATGAACAATTATTTAAAAAATCCATTGAAAAATTTGAAAAGATGAAACAACAGCTCCCGTCTCCAGATGGGCCAAGCTTTGTACATATGGATTTTCGTCCAGCAAATATAATTGTTGATAATGACAAAGTTTCAGGAATAATAGATTTTGAAAGCGTAAGATTTGGTTCAACAGAAATCGATTTTACCAAACTGTATCGAGATTTTTTAAGTGTTGATGTTAACTTGTATAATGCATATCAAGAAGGCTATAACAGTATCAAGCCATTAATTAACTTAGAAAATGTATTACCTTTCTATCGATTTACAGATGCATTCAATAGTATTGGATGGTGTAAACGTCGAGGAATTGAAAAAAATGCGTTATTTCTAGAAGAAAATTTAGCGAGATTAAAAAAATGGTTACTATAAAATATTGGTGATTTTCTCTGTTTGTGACGGAAGAAAAGGTTGGCTAACTTTAAATACTAATAATTGATATTTACTCGTTATTCCTTTTGGACAATAATCATACCAATACAATCCTTTAAAAAATTATACAAAAATAAAAAAGCACATTACTAAACTTTTCGTTTTTAGTAACGTGCTTTTTATTGAATGTGTAACATTTTATGAAAGTGTTACCAAATCTGACTCAAAGTACAATTACCTGTACGTTGAAAATTATTTTACTTCTGTATTGCGACGACGCAATAAGAATAATGCACCTAGAACGAGAGCCACACCAATTAGTGTAAGAGCTGTTTGGTTTGCTCCATTTGTTTGTGGCAGTTTACCTTGCGCCTTTAACTGCGCTTCCATTTCTTTAGCATCTGCTTTGATTTTGTCAATATCAAGTGATTTTGCCACTTCTTCCTGTTCCTCTTTAGATAACTTGTTGTATTTATCGAGGAAATCCTTATATGCATCTAAAGTGTCTTTATTTGCTGTAGAAGGATTGTATGGCTTTAAGTCTTTCCCTTGGTCAATGACTTCTTGTACAGATGGTTTTCCAGGTTTTGTTGTTTCAGGTTTTCCAGGATTTTTTGGATTTTTCGAATCTGTTGTTGGGTTACCTGGATTTTCTGGATCAACTGGTTTCTCCGGTTCTGGATTTGGTTTGTTTGGATCAACCGGCTTCTCTGGTTCTGGAGCTGGCTTGTTTGGATCAACTGGTTTCTCTGGTTCTGGTTTTGGTTTGTTTGGATCAACCGGCTTCTCTGGTTCTGGTTTTGGCTTGTTTGGATCAACTGGCTTCTCCGGTTCTGGTTTTAGTCCAGGTCCTGGGCCAGGGTTTGGACCCGGTCCTGGGCCTGGTCCTGGGCCTGGATCAGGGTTTGGTTTTACTAATGCAGAACATGTATCTTTTACAGTAAATGCGCCAATTAAACTACTTCCTTCATATACATAGTACGTTCCTTGTTTAATAGCTTCGTTTGGCAATACAACCGTTCCAGTAATACTAGTTGTTAGAACTTCACTATTGTCTACACCCTTAACGATATTTCCATTAGCATCTTTTACTGTGATCTTTGCATTCGCATTAGGCATTCCAAACTTAGTTTGTACAGTCAATGTAAACTCAGGACATGCAGGTGCTGCTGAGACTTCTGCATAACAACTTTCTGAATATTTAACTGTTATTTGACCAATGAATAGATCACCTTGATATACACGATATTTACCAGAAGGAATTTCTTTAGGCTCAATAGTAATTTGCCCTAATTCATTTGTCGTTTGGTTTGTAGCAATAATTGCGCCTGTTTCATCTTTGATTGTGATATTGCTAACATTCGGACGTGGTTTATTATTTTCATCCTTCACCGTTAATGTGAATAGTTCACATTTTGGTGCTGGTTGAATTGATTTTTCACATTCGATATTTGTTTGGAAGGTACCAATTTTTTCACCACCAACTTCAACTGTGTAAGTACCTGGGTCTAAATCCCGTAATACAATAACACCTGTCTTAGTTGTTGTATTAATAATTTCTTTACCGGCAGCATCTTTAACAACGATTTTTGTAGTATTATCCGTAATTTTATTACCATCAACATCTTTTACTGTTAATTTGAACTCTTCGCATTTTG
Source organism: Lysinibacillus sphaericus (assembly GCF_006864135.1). Lineage (GTDB taxonomy): Bacteria > Bacillota > Bacilli > Bacillales_A > Planococcaceae > Lysinibacillus. The sequence goes on from NZ_SADV01000011.1 coordinate 2,865, forward strand.
GTAATTGTTTAATGATAAATTCATGCCCACAATCTTTTGTATACGTTAAATTTACTGTTCCTAAAAATTGTTTACCTTCGTACACCAGATACTCGCCTGGCTTTACACCATTAGTAGGATTATTTTTGTTTGATTCAAAAATAAACTTGCCTGATGCGTCTGTTGATGCCTTTACTTCTGTAGTACCTGATTTTAATGTTAACTCTTTAATATTTGTACGGATATTTCCGTCTGTATCTTCAACCACGATTGTGAAGTTTTCGCACTTAGGTGCTGGTTGAATTACATTTTCATCCTTACATTTATCATCGTATTTCACTGTAACGCTACCTAGCTTATTTTCGTTTGAATCATAAACATCGTATTGACCAGCTTTAACTTGGTCTGGAGTAAAAGTAACTTTACCGTTTTCAACGGGATGATTTTCTGATAAACCCGTCGCCTCACTTACTAATGTTACTGTTCCATTAACTAATTTACCGTCAATATCGTATACTGTTAATCCAAATTCTGTACACGCTAAACCACTTAATGGTTTGTTTTCAATTTCAATCACTTGGAAACCAGCATACTTTCCTGATGTTTCGATTTCCTTTTCATCAAGTTCAAACTCTTTTGTTAATGGCTCATAGCCTGGCTGTGTTTCTTCAATTACTTTATATTTCTTACCAGCAGTACTTGGCGCTAATTTTAAGCCATAGTTTAAATAGCCATCTGCACGTGTTGTTTTTGACGCTAACACGGTGTTACCTGTGTATGGTCCTAGTAAGTCAAACTTAACGTTTTCCATTGGTAAACCAGTTGCTGCATCTGTTTTGATAATGACGAATGGTACTTTACCAACTTTACCACCACCATCATAAGTGAAGTTGTTTTTATTAAATACATCCTGACCATGTTCACCATCTGTACTAGTATAAGCAACATCTACTGTGTTGTTTAAACTCTCACCTGATGCTCCCATAAATACTGTAGAGTACGTAACGTAATATGCTTTATCACCATTAGGTAATTTTAATGTAAACGTACCTTTTTCAATATCAACGTTAAAATTAGCATCTGATAAACTAATTTCTTTACCACGAGTCGGTGTTGGATTAGTTCCTGTAAAATTCATTTCATATACTTTAAATGAATCTTTTAAAATCAATTGGTTTGGATTACCTTCGCTGTCTTTATCTACAGTGTCAGTAATAACGATGTTATTTAATTGTGACTGAGCATAGTTAAACTTAAAATTCCAGTTAACTTGCGGAGAATTACCTACTTGTTTGCCTGTTTTATCTAAGATGTTCTTAGTATGAGCAACCGATACATCTTTCTCCCATTCCGCGTTAGGCTTAGTACTTGTTTTTTCATACAATGCTGCTTTATTACTAATTGTAATGTCTGAACCATGTGGGAATACACCATCAGCATCTTTTGATGTATACGTCACCTTATAAGGTCCTTTAATCGGTCCTAATTCGAGCACGATTTCATTTTTGTTAGGTGATTTATTAGTGTATTTTTTTGATGAGACTGGTTCAAACTCTCCCGCTGAATTTAATTCACCTTCAGTTACTGTAATACTAGTCACTTCTTGAGATGGATCTAGTGTATCTTTAAACACCGCATCCTCGAACTCATTGTAGTTAAAGTTTAGCTCAACATCCCAATGGAATGTTTTTGTTTCATAGTTATAATAACCTTCTTTTTTACCATTTGCTTTTTGTTCTTCTTTAACCTTTTGCGTTGCTGAATCAGACGACTCCGATTTAAATATACCAGTGTCTTTCAATTTCACAGTATTAGTGTAAGTACGATCATTTGTACCAATATCTTTAATTTCATAATCTGTTGTATAGTTAATTTCAATTACACCATTAACAGGCTGTTCTAATTTAAGAATAAATCCTGTTTCTTTACCGTCAACTTCTGTTTTATCTAAAGTAAAGTCTTTAAACTCCTTACCATCAACTGTGACTGTTAAACTACCATCTTTTAATTTTAGTAATGAATCACCATACGTATCTTCAAATATTGTCCCAGCTTTCAACGCATATTTCGCTTGGTTCGCCACAATCTTCCACGAGATTGTTTTATTTTGGTAGTCAACGCCAAGAGCAGATTTGTCTAATACTAGTTCATTCTTTTTATAATGAGAATAGGCGATACTTTCCAAACCATCCTCACGAGTAACTGTATTTTTTACTGTAATTTCAGTTGTCGGATATACACCATCGTCAGGTTTAGTTTTGTATTTAATAACGTATGCTTCTGTTACATCGTCATTAAACGACAATTCGAAACCATTTGTTCCATTATGAGTTAATTTATATTTTTCTTTAGCAACAGACGTACCATTCTCATCATAAACGTCTACATTTCCGGCTAAAATTTGTGTCTCATCCCATGTATCAGTTAATATTGCCTGTTTTGCTGGAATATTACGCTTATTAAAGTTGTATTTAATCTTCCATTCTGTTGTTAAATCAGCAATATTAGGACCTGAACTTGACTTTTCTAAAGGTGTGCCAAATTCAACATTCACATAAATTGTTTTTGTTGATGTTCCATTGTAAGTAGCAACGTTACCAAAGTTTGCCTTTTCAACATTACCCGGATCGCCAACTTTTGTTGTATAAGTAATACGGTAACCTGTATGTTCCTTATTAGGTAAGTCAATTGTCATTGTATTATCGCTAATAGTTGTCGTTGGTGCTGGTGTTAATTCTTTACCTACTGATATAGCTCCCGTTGGAGAAATACTTAATTCTGTTACAGTTGGAATGCCTTCAAAGCTATGCTGATTAATTAATGTGTCAGTAAATGTAGTATTACCAGTATTACTATTCACATCTAAGTTCGTATTAACATCTACTGTCCAAGTAATAAATTCACTATTTTTACCATCACGGTCTGCTTTACCTGATTTAGAAACTGCTTGACCGCTATTAGCTGGTTGAAAATTCAATTCAATCGTCTGGTATCCTGGCACTTCAATATTCTGTAACCAACCATCACCTACAGATTGTAGTTCACCTTTAATAGTGAAATAAACATCTTCTACTATTGTACCCGCATTAGCTTCATCACGAATTTTATCCGTGAATGTAAGAGTAGCAGTTTGCCCTGAAACAACTACATTACCAATTAAAGCACCTTGATAATATAATGGTGTGTCTCCACTTAGACCTGCAAATTGACTCGGCAATGTATAAGTTAAACTAGAACCTGCACTATATTGGTGACCTGGGACTAAACCTAAATCCACTCTAAATTCTACAAAATCTCCAACTTTTCCTTGTGCCGATGTTCCAGAAACTTCTGCCCCATTAATTTTTAAAGTGATTTTCTCTTTAAAATTAGGATCTTCTCTATCAACAGGTAGACCAGGTGTTATTTGTTCATTCGATAGCTGTGGTGATTCACCCTCTACTGGTTTGTTAGCATCTTCCCCTTCGCCCTTAAGGTCATCTGTACTTTGATTTTTATCTTCTGTACTTTGATTTTTATCCTCTGTACTTGGATCTTTATCTACTGTACTTGGATCTTTATCTACTGTACTCGGATTTTTATCAACCTCACTTGGATTTTTATCTTCTGTGCCACCTTCTCCATTTTTTATACTAGTAATATCACTAGATTCTTTACCATCTTTTCCGATTTCTTGGTTGTGATCTTGTTGCTCAGACTCTAATGGTGTTGAAGAGGTGTCTTCAATCGCAAACACTGATATCGGTGATAGCACTGTTTGGAATACGAGTAGCAATAAGATTATTGCTATGTTTAGTTTTTTAAATTTCCTCATGTTTCTCTCCTTTTCTAAGTTCAGAGGGATACCTGTTGGTGTTTGCTGACGACGTTGCATCCTTTCTACATGTTGTAAAGGTATGCTACAAACATCGGTTGATCTCTCTTTCCTCCTATTCAGTTGTCGTCATACATTCTATTAAGTACTCAGAGTAGGTATTCATGATGACTTATGTATATTCGATGTACAATTAGAATGTATACATAGTACTTTTGTGACACCTTCAACAATAGGCCTCACCCCCTATAGGGTTTTAGGCTCATTATAAAAGATAATACTAAACATTTTCTAAACAATCACGGACTTTTTATTTAAAAAATTCTAAAAAATTTTATATTTTTTCCATTTTTTTCATCTTTATACACAACAAAAAAACAGTGAAAGTAACTCCATTAGAGTACTTTCACTGTTTTTCACTATTTGTATGTTGGAATACTATTTATTTTAATTATTTTATATACATATTTTTATACATAAAATTTTTTTATTTTTTCCCTTTTCCTTGAAGTATGGCTAATATTTGCTTCTTAATATCGGAATGGGTACTGTTGTCTTCTAAGAAATCTAGTGGGAAATAGACTTTATGATCTCGCTTCATGCGGCCAGAAATAGAATCAACAATAATAGATTCACGCGATAGCTCTCGTAGCTCTCCATTCTTCATTTCTAGGAAAATAGGAACACGCACTTCTTCCTCTCCAGGTCGATAAAAGTCATAAGGTAGATCTGCCGTCGTATCATGGACAAGATAATATTCTGGATTTAAATCAGCTTGCTTGAAGAGTTCTTGGAGTTTTTGATATTTATCCAACTCAACACCTGGGTCTAAATCGATGTACTGAAATAACTTTCGATTAACAAAACGGCGGCTTAAGTCACTTAATATAGCATCTTCCTCTTGCATCCAAAGCTGAAAATATGTAAAAAGAATACTTTCATCTAATGCAAGATAGTCTTCAAGCGTAATTGAGTTACGGAAAAACGCTAAAAAGTGTGTAGGCTCATGCTTAAATTTGTAGCCTGCTAAGCTTAGTTCTTTAGCGCGTTTTAAAATATTATTTAAAACAACCTCTGCGCTGCGAGATACTGGGTGGAAATAAATTTGTAAGTACATTTGATAGCGGCTCATTATATAATCCTCTACCGCATGCATGCCCGTCGTCTTAATAACGACTTGATTTTTTCGCGGACGCATCACTCTTAAAATTCGTTCCATATCAAAATGACCATAGCTTACGCCAGTGAAATAAGCATCACGCTGTAAGTAATCCATACGATCTGCGTCTATTTGGCTTGATATTAAACTGACGACCTGCTTATTCGGATATGTTTTTTCAATTACCTGTGATACTTTCTCTGGAAAATCAGCTGATACTTTTTTTAATACTGCATTCACTTCTGTATCGCCGAGTAAAATTTGTCTTGTATAAAATTCGTGATCAAGCTCAAAGACATTTTCAAAAGCGTGTGAAAATGGCCCATGCCCTAAATCGTGTAATAGGGCTGCACAAAGCACAAGCAATCGTTCATCCTCATCCCATTCAGGACGACCTACAAATATATCATCTACTATGCGGCGTACAATTTCGTAAACGCCAAGCGAGTGACTAAAACGGCTATGCTCCGCTCCATGGAACACTAAAAACGTTGTACCGAGCTGGCGAATGCGTCGTAATCGCTGAAATTCTTTCGTACCAACTAGATCCCAAATCGCTTGATCCCGTACATGCACATAGCGATGCACTGGATCCTTGAATACTTTTTCCTCTTGTAATTTTGCTTTTGCATAATGTGTCAATTGTACAGCACCCCCGTTTCCTATTTGTTCTATTATATGCGATAAATATAGGACTAGCATACATATTTACTTTTAATTATAGAGACTATCAACCTAAATCGCTGTATTCTCGTCTTAATTTAGGATTCTATTGACCTAATTCCCAAGCAATGGAGCAGCATAAAACTCCTTTGATGGTTCTATCCACGACTTCAGCGGTTCTATCCACGATGTTGATGGTTCTATCCGTCGCTTTGGCGGTTCTATCCACGATGTTGACAGTTCTATCCACGACTTCGGCGGTCCTATCCACGATGTTGATAGTTCTATCCACGATTTCGGCGGTTCTATCCACGATGTTGATAGTTCTATCCACGACTTCGGCGGTTCTATCCACGATGTTGACAGTTCTATCCTTCGCTCAGACTCTTCCATCCGTCGATATTAAAAATCCAAAAAACAAAAACTATCTTCAACTAGACTAGTGAAGATAGCGTTTTTTTTACTTATTTTTTTAACTTTGCTAAAACCTTTTCCATTAGTTCTTCTTCCGTTAATGCAGCAACAGGACGGCTATTTACAAAGGTAAATGTTTTTTTACGTCCTGGGCCACAATAAGAATGACAGCCAATTTCGATGGTTGCATCAGGATCGATTTCCTTTAATTTTGGAATTAACGTTTTTAAGTTAACGGCCTGACATTCATCGCAAACTTTAAATTCGTTTGCCATTTTGTCAACAACCCTTTCTATATAGTATTTTTTTAACTTCTTTCAGCAGATCTCTTGGTAGCGAAAGCGAAGCGTCAGCTACAGAAGTCTCCCATTCTATGGGTGGTGAGATAAATGCGGTTTTAGATCACTTTTTTAGCGGGTGTCCAAACATCCGCTAAAAGAAGTTAAAGCCTCCGGCAGATGTCGCGGAATCGGGATGAGGTTCTTTGTGCAAGCACAAAGCCGATTCCGGACGTAATTATGCCGAGGCATAATGATTCAAAAATTCGTTTCTATTGAACGTATGACTTCACATAGTTAAGTATGTAGCATACGTACAAACCTACATCGGGTATTGTATCGCATTTTTCCCCTTGTATTCAAGCATAATAATTCCTTCCACATAGATGAATAAAAGGTTAAAAGATTGGTCATGCTAATTGTAAATAAAAGTTCCAAATAAAGGTGGGAGGATTTTAATATGAGTAAAGTAAGACAAGATGCTTGGTTAGAAGAAAACGATGAATTATTAGCTGAGGCGGTAATTCGCCATGTCACGGAAGGTAGTACACAATTAAATGCCTTTGAAGAAGCTGGTGATGCTTTAAATCGTACTGCTGCTGCATGTGGTTTTCGTTGGAATGCTGTTGTTCGTAAAGAATACGAGGAACAATTATCAGAAGCAAAAAAAGAAAGAAAAGAAAGAATGCGAGTGTTAGGAGCTCCAGCAAGACGTCGTGCTTCTAGTATGTTTACAGTTAATAGTAGTGCCGCAGAGGGTAAATCAATTCCTCTATCTGCATTAAATCTTGATATTGTTATAGCCTATTTACTACGTTTACAGCACTCTGGTGAAATAGGTAATGAGTCTTCAAAATGGAGACAACTAGTACACGTAACATCCGAGAAAAATAAAAAACTAGAGAAGACAATTACACAGCTTGAAGAGGAAAATCGAGCTATTCGAAAAGATTACGAGCAGTTTGTACAAATTATGAACCGTGCAAGACGATTAGTAACACTAGATGAAGAGGAAGAACGAATTGCACCTGTTTTCAAAATGGAGAAAAACGGAAATCTTGTTACAAGTAGCCCTTATACACAAGAAAATGGCGATGCGCTTAATTAGCAGCATCGCTTTTTTTCTTTGAATTTGGTACCTTCACGATTATGCTTCACTTTGGTTCAAGCATTTTCATATTCCGATCTAAAACACGTTGTAAATAAAACGCATATTGCGTTAATTCTTCATCATGAAAAGATTCAGCCCGAATTTCTTCTGCCATATTGTGAAGAAGCTGCTGTAAACGAATAACAACGGCTTCCACTGTTAATGATGCATCAATAAGTTCAGATAATGACGCCATCACATCAGGGACGATATTAGGATACGTAAATTTTGTTTCCTCACCTTTTAGACTTTCCTCATAAAAGTCACGAATGAGTGCTGCTCGATCAGAACCGCTGCCTTCAATACATAAATAAATTTGCACTGCTACTCCTTGACGTAAGCGTCTCTGAGAAATACCAGCAAATTTCTTCCCTGCTATACTTAAATCATAAGAACCTGGACAATAGGAGCCTACAATTTCATAGGCTTCAATTTGATCCGATACTTCAGGGAACAATCCTTTTACTAGAGCTACCATGACATCATAGCCATCATTAATGCTTAGCGCTACCGTTTGTTCAGATAAAACAATAGAAATATTCAGTACACCTTTATCAAGCACAACTGCTAATCCGCCTGAATTGCGTACAATAGGATCATATCCACGTTCTTTGAGCAAATCCATGCCCTGCTGGATATATGGTAAACGGTGATCCTGAATACCAAGCACAACCGATGCATCATGTACCCATGTACGTATAGTTGGTGGAGAAGCTAATTGCCCTACTAACTGACATAAAGTATCGTCTGTTGCAAAGGATTCAAGTGGCGATCTTTGCTTTGCACTAATGGATTGATCGTAAAAACGCCAAATCGGCTGTTGTAAAATACTTTTCATGATTGGAACTCCTCTATCTACATCTATTCTCTTTAGAATACATTATCTATCGAAGGTGTCAAATTCGTGAAATGTACTCATGAACTTAGGGAATTTGTACAAACTATGATAAACTAAATTTGAATGATATTCACTTATAAAGGAGTGTTCTTAATAATGAATGAAGCAGCAATTACTTTAGATGGTTGGTACGCTTTACATGATTTCCGCTCACTTGACTGGGCTTCATGGAAACTAGTTTCTGCTGAGGAACGCCAAGCAGCAGTAGAAGAATTCATTGCATATTTAGAAAAATTAAACGAAGCTGATATCGCTAAAACAGGTTCTCATGCATTTTACGCAATCGTTGGTCAAAAAGCTGACTTTATGATTATGACATTACGTGAAACAATGGAAGAGCTACAAGAGCTTGAAGCTGAATTCAATAAATTGGCGATTGCTGATTTTACAATTCCTACATATTCATATGTATCTGTTGTAGAGCTTTCTAACTATTTAGCAGGTGATTCAGACGAAGATCCTTACCAAAATCCACATGTGCGTGCTCGTCTATATCCTGAACTTCCACGTGCTAAGCATGTATGCTTCTATCCTATGGATAAACGTCGTCAAGGCAATGACAACTGGTATATGCTTTCAATGGATGAACGCAAATCTTTAATGCGTTCTCACGGTATGATTGGTCGTGGCTATGCTGGTAAAGTTAAACAAATCATTACTGGTTCTGTTGGCTTCGATGATCATGAATGGGGCGTAACACTATTCGCAGATGACGTACTACAATTCAAAAAATTAGTATATGAAATGCGTTTTGATGAAGTTTCAGCTCGCTACGGTGAGTTTGGTGCATTCTTCGTTGGTAACCTTCTTGATAACGAAAAACTTGTGAAATTCTTAACTGTCTAAAATGCTTTTAAATATCAATTTCGCCTTGACGTCATTGCGTTCGGAGGCTTTATCATCATTCAGTAGATGTTTGGAAAAGGATCCACATCGGCATTCATCTCTCTGACTTCATAAGGTGGGAGTCTTCAGCTGAATGAAGATAAAAATGCGAGTCCATAGTAGTGGACTCGCATTTTTTAATATTCACTTTCTTCGCTGTTCTCTGATTCCAATATTAAAATAATTGTATGAATAAAAAAGCCAGTTAGAATCATAAGAAAAACTAAATACCAATTATATGGTTGATGATAGTATTCTGCTATACCAACTGCCATGAATGCACTTATGATAATTGCTACAAACGTACCAAAACTATGCATTATAACACTCCTTCATAAAAGCAAAAAATAATTTTCCACTTTAGTATGTCACAGTTTATTTTTAATATACTTGCAAAACATTAGATTGCATTTACTCAATCAAAAAAAATAAGAAAGTGCCACAAACTGCGATGACACTTTCTTATTTTCATACCTCAAGACCTTTCATCCTTAACCTTTAAAATTAGTATAATCGTATGGATAAAAAATCCTACTTCAATTATTAATATAAAGAGATACCAATGGAGTGGCTGTCCGTAAAAACTCCCTACTAAAAATGCCAGCACAGCACTTAACAAAATGCCTACCCAAACACCAAACTCCATACCCTATCACCTCACATGTATTCAATACACATGCAATTCCCTATCTCACGTTCCCCATTATATTTCCTATCTCTATTTACCCATTTTTTAAAAATTTTGGCTCATCACCATAACGTGGGGTTTCCTTGCGACATCGGAGGAAAAAGTGTTTTCTGTGTGAAAGCGTAGCGCAGCAACAGGATGTTCATCACGAAGCGTTACCACAGGACGTGATGCTTTTTGCCTTCGTTCCCCTACCCATTTGCGCTTCGGGGTCTTATCTGTGACGCTGTTTCCCAAGGAGCTCATCTTCACTCCAATCAACTTATATAACATACGTTTGGTGTTGAATATTTTTTTAAAAGTTTAGCTCTATTTTACAGACTACTCGTTATTACTAATATATGCGTAGCATTTTTAAATTGTGAATTTCTTTCAATCAATTATGCCTCGGCATAATTACGTCCAGAATCAGATTTGCACTTAGGCCTGCAGATGTTTTTTGCGCGAAAGCGTAGCATCAGCAGCAGGATGCAGGTTAGTTAGCGGTTATCGCATGAATGCGATAATTTTAGGCTAACATCCTTTAAGACCCCCTTTCCGATTACGTGACATCCGCCGCCGGAGGCTTCAACTTCTTTCAGCGGGTACAGGCGTTTGGACATCCTCTGAAAAGTAACTTAGCTTACCGCCTATAGAGGTAGGAGACTTCTGTAGCTGACGCTTCGCTTTCGCTACCAAGACATCTACTGAAAAAAGTTAAAATTAAACATGTCTACAATACCATCATGCATATACTGTCTGCGAGGAGGAGTGAAAATCGCCGTTATAAAGACGAATGATGCACAAACAGCCATGCTAGCAAGGCTTATGCGCTCTGAGGCAGAAGGTGAAGGAAATTTAGGTATGCTGATGGTCAGCAATGTTGGCGTCAATCGTGTACGAGCCGATTGTTTAGATTTTACGGATGTTCGTACAATTGAACAAATGGTTTTTCAGCGTCCTGGAGGCTTTGAAGCGACACAAAAAGGCTACTTTTATCAACGAGCACGTGATCAAGACCTTCGATTAGCGAAGAGAGTTATTCAAGGCGAAAGATTCCATCCGGCGACTCGTTTTCTATGGTTTTTCAGACCTGGGGGAGATTGTCCAGCACAATGGTATGGTCAGTGGAATACGGGAAGATTCAAAGCACATTGCTTCTTCTCGCCAACCGAAGAAAATTGTCCTCAAATCTAAAAGAAAGAAGGTTGATAACTTATGATGCCTTATTATTGGACACCGACAACGCAACAACAAATGCCGCCACAGGTAATGCCTCCACAGACGACTGGAGCACGACCACCTGGACGGGAGCAATCGTATATTGAGAATATTTTCCGATTAAATCGCGGAAAGCCTGGAACTTTCCATTTTTCCTTCGAGCATGCGGTTGAGCAAGGAAAAAACACAAAAACTGTGCGAGGCGTTGTAGAAGCAGCCGGTCGAGACCATGTTATTTTACGTGAACTCAAATCGAATCATCGTTTCCTTTTCCCAATGATTTACTTTGATTTCGCTGAATATGATGAAGAAATGGCTTATTTTAACCAAAATCCATAAGAAAAAGCTATTCAAAAATTCATATTTTCTTTATGGTAATATCCCGCTCCTCTATATGCGAATAAAATAAGAACAGAATCGGCTTGCTCCTTCGCTCCGCTTTACTTAAGCTTCGTCGCATTGCAAATCTCGTTAGACTTCCCATTGAGTCTCGTATCCTTGCATGCGTCGCAAATGTGTTAGTAGTATGAAACGAGGAATCTGCGTGGATATTTGCCATTAGATCAAAAGAATTGGCATGTTAGGATATCTCCTAGCATGCCAATTTTTATTTACTATTGATTTTCTTGTAAAAACTGCAATGTTGCTTTTCCTAATGTTTTGGCAGCAATCAACATTGCACGTTCATCAAAGTCAAAGCGTGCATGATGGTGAGGATATGCTACTTCCCACTCTGGCTTTTTAGCACCTGTGAAGAAAAATGTTCCTGGTACATTCTCTAAATAATACGCAAAGTCCTCACCAATCATAAATGGTGGACACGTGATAATATTTTCTACTCCTGGTATATCTGCTGCAAGTTGTGCAATAAATTCTGTTTCTTTCACATGGTTATACACAGGTGGATAGCCTCTTGTATAACGATAGTCATAGCTTGCACCGAATGCCAAACAAGTGGCATTTAAAATAGCCTCAAGTTCTTGCTCCATTTGTTTACGTACCTGCTCTTCAAAAGTACGGACTGTTCCAGCTAATACTACCCGTTCGGCAATAACATTGAAAGGATTAATCGCCTCCAAATGACCAATCGTTAAGACAGCTGACTTTAATGGATCAATACGTCGAGATATAATCTGCTGTGCATTGACTACAAACTGTGACGCAAGAGTAACTGCATCAATAGAATGATGAGGCTCCGCACCGTGACCACCTTTGCCATGAATCGTAATTTCCACTTTATCCGCAGCAGCCATAATCGCCCCGTCTCTCACCAATATATCTCCTAACGGTGTTGGTGCCCATAAATGTGTACCGAAAATAACATCTACCCCGTCTAGACATCCATCTTCAATCATAGGCTTTGCTCCACCTGGCGCCATTTCTTCTGCATGCTGATGAATAAATACTACATTGCCCGCAATATCATCCTTTATTGCATGAAGTGCTTTAGCAAGCCCTAGTAATGTTGCAGTATGACCATCATGTCCACATGCATGCATTTTACCATCCACTTTTGATTTATAAGGGACGTCATTTTCCTCCCAAATTGCCAGTGCATCAAAATCAGCGCGTAATGCCACTGTTTTACCTGGCTTCCCTCCGCGTAAAGTAGCAACAACACCACGTTCACCTACACGCTCTCGAACCTCATGTCCTAATGCTCGATGAAAAGCAGCTACATAGGCTGGAGTTTCCACTTCCTCAAAGGATAATTCCGGGTATTCATGTAAATGACGACGAATCGCTACCATTTCATCATAGTTATGATCTAGTAAAGTAAAAAGCTTCTCCATATCACAAAACCTCACTTCCTATTTATCGAACTTATTTGATAATTATAGTGTACTATAAATCCTTACAAAAACAATAGGAATTAAAACTAACCATTGTATAGTAATTATATTGTTCATTACGAAGGAACATTCTCTTGAACCGTTACTAGTTCCCAACAAAACAAAAACCCCTTCACACATAGTGCAAAGGAGTAACTTTGGAAAAATATTTATATTCAACTTTCATCGCGCATGTTTAAGGGCAGCAACTATAATTAGAACCCAGCCAGTTAAAAATAGAACACCACCGATTGGCGTTATGGCACCTAGAACTTTAACGCCGCTGATTGCCAGTACATATAAGCTTCCTGAAAAGAAGACAATACCTAGGTTAAAAAAGATTCCAGCTAAATTTAACTGCTTTACTTCACCTAGTAGTTTCGAGCTCATCAATATGCCAATCACCAGTATAGCCGTGGCATGAAACATTTGGTACTGAACAGCAGTTTCCCAAATTCCGCGACTATAATCGTCTAGAACCTCTTTTAAAGCATGTGCACCGAATGCACCCAATGCCACTGCTAAAAAGCCGTGGAGTGCACCTAATACGATAAATTTTTTCATGTCATTATCCCTACCTTTAATCAATTTCGCCTTGGCGCAATTGCCGCTGTCGCTACGCTTTCGCGCAGATAGACTATGGTCCTGATTTTGAATGTGTTGCACAATTTATTCCGTTCAAAATCCATGACATCCGCCGGAGGCTTTATCTTCATTCAGCAGGCATTGGGACACCTACTGAAAAGGAACCACATCCGCATTCATCTAGCCACCTTCAGAGGTGGGCGTCTTCGCTGAAGAAGATAATTAAAAGTCAAAAATTGAATCACCATTTGCTCCGTCTTCTTCTTCAATTTTTGCAGTATATAAGCTTGTTTGCTTCGGTTCTGACACTAGCATTTGTGGCAGATGTTTTGACTGGGCTTTAGAAATATCGTCAGATGAGTCTAATACCACATCACATAATGCTCGGATTGCCGTAAAGGCTTCACGAATTTGCTGTTCGTCTCCAACATTTTTAACACCAAATAATTGTTTTTCAAGTTGTTGAATAACGGCTTGATAAGGAATCATTGCATTCTCCCACTTTCTGCTTTTGACACAAATTTTAAACAGTCTGTGCCAGAGGATTGTTTAACGACAACAGATGGTATTTGCTTCGTTTTAAAGCCATATGCTACACATGCCCGTGGAGTTTGTGGGTCCCACGTTACTTTAAAATATTGACATTTGAAACAATTTACCTTCATCGTTGTTCCTCACTTTCTTCTATTATTAACTGTAACACGAAACGATGAGTGATGTGCATCAATTTCGCCTTGGTCTAACTGTCGCTTTGCTTTCGCTAATATAACAATTATTGAATGAAGATATCGATTTATGTCATCTATGCTAGATTCCAATCAATTGGTTGCTCTCCCCATTCTACTAACTGTGCATTAATCTTCGAATATGGTTTACTGCCGAAAAAACCTCGATAAGCACTTAGTGGACTTGGATGAGGTGCTTCTAAAATTAAATGTGATGTTGAGTATTTACGAATTAATTGTCTTTTACGTTGTGCTGGTTTACCCCAAAGCACAAAAATAATTGGTTTATCTCTTGATGCTAATTTATCGATTACAGCATCGGTAAATTGCTCCCATCCTTGTTCTTTATGAGAATTTGCTTGACCTGCTCGAACAGTTAATACAGTATTCAATAACATTACTCCCTGCTGCGCCCATTTTGTTAATGTTCCATTTTGAGGGATTGGATGGCCAAGATCATCTTGTAATTCTTGTAGCATATTTCGTAGGCTTGGTGGATGTTTGATTCCCGGCATGACCGAAAAGCTTAATCCATGTGCTTGGTTTGGTCCATGATACGGATCCTGACCTAAAATTACGACCTTTACATCTTGATAAGCCGTCGTATTAAATGCATTCATTATGTCATTTATCGGTGGATAAATTGTTTGTGTTGCATATTCATCATCTACAAATTGATGTAACTTTGTGTAATATGTCTTTTCTATTTCTTCTGCAAGTATTGCTTGCCAATCATTCGGGAATACTTGTTTCATTGTAATATAAGCCCCTCTCTCTTCTTACAACGGTACAAAAAAATAATGTTGAATTCAAGTATCCAGTTCAATTATGCCTTGGCATAATTGCGTCCAAAATCGACTTTACGCTTAGGCCTGCAATTGTTTTTTGTGCGAAAGCGCAGTGCTAACGTAGCGGCAACGATGCAGGTCAGTTAGCCGTTATCGCACAGATCGATAGTTTTAGGCTAACATCCTTTATTAACTCCTTTCCGATTCTGTGACATCCGGCGGAGGCTTTAACTTCTTTCAGATGAAAGTGAGAAAAACCCAAATTTATCTCACTGTCTATAGAAATAGAAGACTTCTACTAAAAGAAATTGAACTGACCTTCTAAAATTATCTAACTCTGACTATTTTTACAGCATCAGAATAAGACTATACTAGATGATAATTTTAAAACTTTTATCTATAAAGGAGATATTCCACATGGCTCTAAAAAAAACTTTAACGATTGCTGGTTCAGATACATCAGGTGGCGCAGGTATGCAAGCCGATCTTAAAACATTTCAGGAGCACGGCACATATGGCATGGTGGCATTAACAGTTGTCGTAACAATGGATCCAAACGGTTGGACTCATAACGTAACACCATTACCAACAGAGCTTTTACAAAAACAAATCGATACTGCTCTTTCAACAGGCATTGACGCCATAAAAACTGGTATGCTGTCAACAGAAGAGATTATTCGTATCGCAGGTGATGCTATCGCAAAATCTGGTACTGCAAACGTGGTCATTGACCCTGTAATGGTATGTAAAGGAGAAGATGAAGTATTAAACCCTGGTAATACAGATGCAATGATTCAACATCTTTTACCATTAGCTGCAGTTACAACACCTAACCTATTTGAGGCTGGCCAATTAGCTGGTACTGGGACACCTAAAACAATCGAAGAAATGAAAATAGCCGCTCGTAAAATTCACGACCTTGGTGCCAAAGCCATTGTGATTAAAGGTGGAAAAGCGTTAGCTACTGAAAAAGCAACTGACTTATTCTTCGACGGTGCAAAATTCTACTTATTAGAATCTGAAAAAGTAGCTTCAACTTATAACCATGGGGCTGGCTGTACATTTGCTGCTTCCGTAACAGCAAACCTTGCAAACGGTCTTTCAGTACAAGAAGCTGTAATTGAAGCAAAAGAATTCGTTTCAGCTGCAATCGCTCACGGTTGGGCATTAAACGACTATGTAGGACCAGTTATGCACGGTGCAAAATCTCGTTTTGGCGCACCACAAGTAACAGTAATAGAAATCTAACTTTTTTCAGCAAGTGTTTTGGTAGCGAAAGCGAAGCGTCAGCTACAGATGTCTTGGTAGCGAAAGCGAAGCGTCAGCTACAGATGTCTTTTGACAGAAAGCGTAGCGACAGGTACAAGTGTTTTGGTAGCGAAAGCAAAGCGACAGGTACACCCCACCCTATAGGTGATGAGATACGTGCGGGTTTAAGTCACTTTTCAGTGGGTCCAATCATCCGCTACAAAGAAGTTAAAGCCTCTTGCGGATGTCATGGGACGGTAAGAAGTTTTTGTGCAAGCACAAAGCCGATTCCGGACTCAATTATGCCTCGGCATAATAACTAAAAGGCATCTGATTAGTTTCAGATGCCTTTTTTACATATAGTAGTTCTCCATCATTTCGAGCCGATAATCCCATGGATCGTTCATCGAAATGAATTGAGCCAATGCCTTACTTTCCTTTTTACGATCTGCACGCGCCTTTGCTCGTTCAGATGCCGTTTCATGTAGTTTTGTCTCCTCTACTGTTTCTGGGATAACAGATGGAACTGGGGCTGGTTTATTATTTTCATCTAATGCAACAAAGGTTAATAATGCTGTTGCTGCTACCTTACGTTCTCCTGTTTTCAAATTCTCAGAAATGACCTTTACGAAAACTTCCATTGAAGATGTCCCTGTCCACGTTACATAAGATTCGAAATAGACAGAATCGGTCGGGCGTATTGGATGCAGGAAGTCTACAGAATCCGTTGAGGCTGTCACACAATCTCTACGGCTATGCTTAGCAGCGGAAATGGAAGCTACTTGATCGATGTCACTCATCAATCGACCGCCAAACAGTGTATTATGATTGTTAATATCATTCGGAAAAACTCGACTTGTACGCATAACTCTAGAATCTTTACAATATTTAAAGTTTTTGTTCACATCTATTCCCCCTAAAAACAACTGTTTATTTCTACTATATTGCTCTATTTTTCTATAAAAAGCAATTGAATTATCCGAAAATTAAGAATTTTTAACCGTTGTTTTTTTATTAATTCTCTGGACAAGATACGCTACTGCTTCATATGCCATATATTAGCTGTATATGGGAGGGAGAAAAATGGTAAGACGTAGACAACAACAAGCCCCAAATGGAGAAGGAAATTTTCTAGCTGGTGAAGAAGCTGGTCTCCTAGGTGAAGATACAGGTATTCAAAGTGGAGATATAACCTCTACCAAAGTAGAATTAATATCTTCAATGGTTTTGACAATAGGGTATTCATTAGCAACCCTCTCCACCATTTTAGCATTGCAGGAAGAAGAGGCAAATGAACAAGCAAGAACATCCGACGCGCGAAATCAAAGTGTACAATTTAGACAAATGCATAAGCATCTATCACATCTTA
Organism: Lysinibacillus sphaericus; assembly: GCF_006864135.1. Taxonomy (GTDB): domain Bacteria; phylum Bacillota; class Bacilli; order Bacillales_A; family Planococcaceae; genus Lysinibacillus. The sequence continues at coordinate 20,540 of NZ_SADV01000011.1, forward strand.
ATAACCGTCTAGATTCCATTGAACGGAAACTCAACCGATATTAACAAATACATACCTCCAAAAACCGCTAATTATAAAAAGCCGCGATTCTCCGTCATAAAAGAGAATCACGGCTTTTTTTATTATACTATGATAATGAGCTTTCAGTCTTCTTCCCTTTTTATAGCTATACATACCAATATTGAAGGAACGTCATCTATTGTACCAAGATAGAATTCGTTATTACCTAGTTTAAAATCCCCTTCAACATTATGCGCTGCCTTTCCTCTGTTAAGGAAGAAATAGTGTTCAGTATCTTTTCGTTTGTGAAACCGTATACAATACAAAACGACACATTTTGTACAAAATTGCTTTCACACTCATTATATTGATATATTTTTATAATTTTTTCAAGAGTATTGCTTAAAAATCTCCATAGATTAAAAAATGGAATCATTTATGCCCCGGTACGAATACGTTCGGAAACTTTAGCTCAGAGGTTTTTTTTTGCGAAAGCGTAGGCAGCAACAATAAAGCGAAGCACAATTTAACGACAGCGTTTCATGCGTACTAAAACAGAGCGGCAGCACAGCACGGTGTTGGTCACCCAGGCGTTTCACAGAATGATAAGTTCTTATCCTGAGTTCCCCTATTTCATTGATATATGTGGACCCACTGAAAGACGTTAAACAAGCCTTCGAGATTCATTTGAGGTGAAGTATATTAATGATGTTGTGTTACATAGGCATTCAATTTCCCTTTGTGAATTATTTTTACTATACTTAAAGGAGAAATAATCGAGAGGAGTGTTAAGATGCAAGAAGTACAAGTAAAGACGTTGCAGGAATTATTGAATTCTTTCGCCAACAAAGACGTTTATATTCATCTTGAGACGACAAACGGTTCTTATGCAGCACACTATGATGAAAAATTTTTCAATGCAGGTGCTTTTATTCGCAATGCAAAAATCAATTATGAACTTGCTAAAGTGGTAGATGATTCACCCCATCGTGTCGGGTTAAAAATGGCACATGGCTGGGTTTATGCTCAAGGCATCACACATTTTGAATTAGATGATTTAGGCCGTTTATTAATGGCTGGACTAGACTACTCAGGTAAATTGGCGATTGCACTCGAAATTAGCGAAACGCCATTTACTTACTAAGGGGGACGACTTTTTGAATTTACAACCACAGCGTCATATTTTAATTGTTTACCCTCACCCAGATGATGAGGCTTTTTCAGTTGCTGGAACAATTGCCTATTATACAAAGAAAATGAATACACCGGTTACATATGCCTGTTTAACTTTAGGTGAAATGGGGCGTAATTTAGGAAACCCACCTTTTGCAACACGTGAATCTTTGCCAGAAATTCGACGTAAGGAGCTTGTTGCAGCAGCAGAGGCTATGGGCATACAAGATTTACGTATGCTTGGTTTCCGTGATAAAACGGTTGAATTTGAAGACGATGAAAAAATGGTAAAGCTTGTTGAAGATTTAATTGAGGAGCTAATGCCTTCTCTTATCTTTACGTTCTTACCTGATTTTGCAGTGCATCCTGACCATGAAGCTACAGCACGTGCCGTAGTAGAGGCTGTTCGTCGTATGCCAAAAGCTGCACGTCCACAAGTGTTAGGTTGTGCCTTTGCAAATGATACGATCGAAAAAAATGGAGAGCCACATGTTGTCAACGATATACGTGAAATGAGGATGGATAAAATTAAAGCATTACAAGCACATGCATCTCAAACTGCTTGGATGATGCAAGAAACAGAAAAACGTGTTGATGACGGCGAGCCAATGAGTGAAAGCTGGCTTAATATTGAAAAGTTCTATATTGTGAATCCTGATCAATATGTAAAATAACAATAAAACGGTTCTGTCCTCTTTCTTCATTGAGAACAGAGCCGTTTTATATTAAGCGACCCTCATCTTTTTTAAAAAATGAATAATGAAAGTTATTGAGAAAATAACAATTAACACAACAAAAAACATATAATGTGGGACGTGAATACCGATGACGCTGGCTAGCATTTTCAGTGCAATAATCCCAATAATAATAAATGCTGTTGCCTCTAATTCTGGTATTTTTTCTATAACGATTAAAAATAAGCCAGCAATAGTTCTCATCATTAAAATACCTAACATTCCCCCGATTAGTAATATCCAAATTTGATTGGATATCGCAAAAGCAGCAAAAATCGCGTCAATTGAAAAAGCAATATCCATCAGTTCCACAGAAATAACCGTTGCCCAAAAAGTTCCAAAAAGGCGAACCAATAACCCTGTTTTTTTCATCTCTTTAGTACTATCCGCTTCCCCTATCTGTAAGAAATGAGCAACACATAGCCAACCTAAATACAGGGCTCCTAGCAATTTAACAAACCAAAATTCTACCAAATAAACACCTATCCCGATAAATAAAAATCGGAAAAAATAGGCCCCCAACATACCGTACATTAATGCCCGTTTGCGTTGTTTGTTTGGCAAATGCTTCACTAGCACTGCTAATACAAGTGCGTTATCTGCTGAAAGTAAACCTTCTATTATAATTAATGTTGATATTAACCCCCAAGAGACAGGGTCAGTTAAAATCTCTTTCCACATTTCCCAATTGAAAAATTGCATGTATGTAGATAGAATTCCTTGAATGATTTCCAATTATATACCCTCCTACTTGTCCTAAGGTATTCTATTATATGCTTGACCATTTTTGTTATGAGGAAATGTATGCATCCTTTATTTTTACAAAAAAATTCTCGTAGAAATTTAATTATTCTGCATTTTGTAGTTTCCTAGACAAAACAGACACCGAAAATTTAGAATTTACTAAAAATTAATGACAAAAAGCTTATAATATGTGCTATCATAGATAAATGTTTTATACGTATACGGAGGATGAATATTATGGAAGCTGCTGACACTAGAACTGTGCAGGTAGAAAATATCTTGATTGCACATCATTTCTTAAAAGACGTAGTGGTGCACACGCCGCTACAAAAAAATGACTATCTATCCGAGAAATATGGAGCTAATATTTATTTTAAACGCGAAGATTTACAGCATGTACGCTCATTTAAACTTCGTGGGGCTTATTATAAGATTAAAAAAATTGAAGAAGAGGCTCGTAAAGTTGGCGTCGTTTGCGCGAGTGCGGGTAATCATGCCCAAGGTGTGGCCTACGCTTGTGCTCAATTGAAAATTCAGGCAAGTATTTTTATGCCTCAAACAACACCTAAGCAAAAAATTGACCAAGTGCGTATGTTTGGTCGTGATTATGCAGAAATTATTTTAGCAGGTGATACCTTTGATGATGCTGCAAAAAGCGCATTTGCTTACTGTGATGAACACGATAAAATCTTTATTCACCCATTTGATGATTTCGATGTCATTGCTGGACAAGGAACGGTCGCTGTTGAAATTATGAATGACATGGAAGAACCGATTGATTACGTGTTTGGTAGTATTGGTGGCGGTGGCTTAATGTCAGGTGTTTCTGCCTATGTGAAAAACCTTTCCCCTAATAGCAAAATTATCGGTGTTGAGCCTACCGGAGCGGGCAGTATGAAGGCTGCTTTTGCAGAAGGCGGTGCAGTGGCACTTGATTGGATTGACAAATTTGTAGACGGTGCTGCGGTAAAGTGCGTCGGTAACCACACATATGACGTTTGTCGTCGCTACTTAGACGATATCGTACTAGTACCTGAAGGAAAAGTATGTACAACGATTTTAAATCTTTACAATAAACACGCTATTATCGCAGAGCCTGCTGGAGCATTATCAGTAGCAGCACTCGACTCCTACAAAGAGGAAATTAAAGGGAAATCAGTTGTTATCATCATTAGTGGTGGTAATAATGACATCGATCGTATGCAGGAGATTAAAGAAAAGTCTTTAATTCACGAAGGCTTACTCTACTACTTCATCGTTAGTTTCCCACAACGCGCAGGCGCACTTCGCCAATTCCTAACAAGTGTGCTAGGTCCAAATGATGACATTACAACTTTCGAATATACAAAGAAAAACAACAAAGAAAGTGGTCCTGCCCTAGTTGGTATCGAGCTTGGCAATCGTGAAGACTACGAAGGATTACTTGTTCGCATGGATGAATTCGGCTTCAAATACAAAGAAGTAAACAACGACATTCAACTATTTGGCTTACTAGTCTAACATAAAGGGTCACACTACTTGCGTGAGTGTGGCTTTTTTGTGTGGATAAGGGGTTTATCGGAATGATTTTGTATTTTATCGGAACAATTTCAGATATTATCGGAATGATTTATTAATTTATCGGAATATTTTAGAAAATACAGTCTATCTGACCGCGTTGATAGACTATATACTATTTAATAATATACTTTCGATCCTTTTTTGCACCTACTTCTTGAAGCTGCAAAGACTTCAATATTTTATATACCGTTTTAGCGCAAGAGATACCGAAAAAATCTTGAAATAAACTGTTGGATATAAATTCACCATACATATGACGGTAATCTTTCAGTGCATTATTAAATGCTTGATCATCTCTCCCACCACAATTCTCACACCGCCACTTACCTTGACGATAGTGCATGACAAATCGATAATCGCACTTAGAGCATAATACACCTTTCTTTAGTTCATCCACAATCATATCTAGCGTCCACTGTGTCGGTTTATGCATCGTTAGAATTTGCTCAGAGAATTCTCTTAAAACTTCTTTACTTAGATAGACTTGTTGATGTTGCTTAAACAACTGCTCTACCTTCTCAGCCAAGCCACTCACATGAATTATCGGGTGTGCGGACAAACTGGACGTCATAATCATATTCGGATTTGCAGAAATGACTATATATTCAATAGGTATATGATGACCACTCATTTGAAATAGCCGACGCAAAAATCTAGCATGGCGCTTCACTTGATCAAAGGGATTTCTAAAGCCATCTACTCTGCCATCAGAAGTAATTCGAATAAATTGATGGTTATCTTCCATATATTCTACATGACCAACGATATTTTTGATTTCAACGATTAGCACAAAATGTTGGGACATAAATAATGTATCCATTTGATGTGCCGATCCACCAGCACTCTCAGCCTCAAGCTCTACATCATGCAATAAATAATACGGATGCTCCAAATAGATTTCCTGCCATTCTCGATCTACCCTTTGCTCACCAGCAATGCCAGCCTTAGTTCTTCCTAGCATTTCTTGAAAATAATCATACTTAGTGTGAGATTTCGGTAATCGCCTCTCAATCATTTCTAACACGCGTTGCTTCGATGAAACTCCCCGCTTTTTCAGTAACATATGTTGACCTCCTTTAGCTAGATTATAATGCACATTCATCGAGAACTTTGATTGTTTATCCCCCAACTTCCAAAAAATATCGACAACAATCGAAAACGCCCACACCTAGGTATGAGCGTTTTATCATTTATTATCCTAGTAGCGCACGGTCTGAGTTCATTTTCTCTCCGCGGATACGTTCGAACTCTGCCATCAAATCTGGGATGGTTAATTCATGCTTGCGATCCTCGCCGACCTCTAAAATAATTTGACCTTTATCCATCATAATCAGTCGATTTCCTAAATCTAATGCTTGTTGCATATTGTGCGTGACCATCAATGTCGTTAAGTTGTCTTTCTCAACTAAATATTTCGTAATACGTGTGATTAACTCTGCACGAGATGGATCAAGTGCCGCAGTATGCTCGTCTAGCAATAAAATCGAAGGCTTCGTAAATGTTGCCATTAAAAGTGACAAAGCTTGACGCTCCCCTCCAGAAAGTAAGCCAACTTTTGCAGACAATCGATTTTCAAGATTTAAACCCAGCATCTCTAACGATTCCTTGAAAAATTCACGACGCTTTTTATCAACACCGAAGCGCATGCCTCTACTCTTATTCCGTGAATAAGCTAATGCCAAATTTTCCTCAATCGTCATTGTTGGCGCTGTACCAGCCATCGGATCCTGGAATACTCGACCGATATAGTGAGAACGCTTATATTCTGGCAATGTAGTAACCTCATTCCGATCAATTGAAACCGTGCCAAAGTCTGGTGTTAGCGCGCCAGAAATCATATTCATCATAGTCGATTTACCAGCACCATTACTGCCGATAATTGTGACGAAATCCCCTAGCTTCAAATGCAAATTAATTTCTGCGAGTGCTATTTTTTCATCAGGCGTACCTTCATTAAAAATCTTATTAATGCCGCTTAATTTAAGCAAGGCGCTTCCCTCCCTGCTCTACCGTCTTTACGCGTGTTCTCTCTGCTGCACGCTTCACCTTTCGTTTTCGTTCCTTACCCTTATTGATAAATTGTGGTAAAACTAACGCTATAATAACAATGATAGCCGTTATTAATTTCATATCTCCTGAATCAAGGAAATCTACTCGTAATGCTAATGCTAAAATAATGCGGTAAATGATCGCTCCAGCAATGACAGCGAAAGTTGTGCGCATAATCGTTTTTGTACCGAAAATTGCTTCACCGATAATAACAGATGCAAGACCAATCACAATCATCCCAATCCCCATACTGACATCTGAGAACTTTGAATATTGAGCGATTAAAGCTCCAGAAAATGCCACAAGTGCATTAGAAAGTCCTAGCCCTAAAATTATAAGTGTATCTGTATTTGCCGAAAAGCTACGAATCATACGCTTATTATCACCGGTTGCCCGAATAGCCAATCCAACCTCTGTTTTTAAGAACCAGTCTGCAATGAATTTAATTAAAATCGTAATGATTAAAACTACGATTATCGTACTCCATGTTGAAGGTATTTTCTGAACGCCGAAGCCTTTTAATAGGTTATTTAAAGCAGCATCGATCCCCAAATCATTCCAAAACACTTGAAACTTTGAAAATAAAGTCTCTGAATTTAATAGTGGAATATTCGGACGACCTATCGTATTTTCTGCAGTTGATCCCATAATTCGTAGGTTAATAGAATACAAAGCAATCATCATTAAAATCCCCGATAATAGAGGATTAATCTTTCCTTTTGTGTGAAGAATCCCTGTCATACATCCAGCAATAAATCCAGCAACAATTGCCACTAAAGTTGCTAAGATAGGGTGGTAGCCAAGCATAATCATTGTCGCTGCTGTAGCTGCCCCTGTTACAAAGCTTCCATCAACCGTTAAGTCTGGAAAATCTAACACACGGAATGTTAAATACACACCAAGTGCCATAATTGCATAGATGATCCCTTGCTCCATCGCGCCAAATATTGCTAAAAACATAGTTCATCATCTCCTAATAATTTCTTAATAAATATAATTTCGCTCAACATCATAACTTGAAATTGATTTCTGGGGCGTTCGATAAGCCTGCGTTCCTCTATCGCTACTTCCTAAGGAGTCGCCTAGCCTTACTCCAATCAACTTTCAATATGAACCATAATTTTTAGTATTCTAATAAGATGAAACTAGAAAGGATTACCCCACCATAATTGGGATTAATGCAATGTACTCTATTCGCTCGTAACTATATATAGCGCTAATCCTTCCTCATAATGACTTCATTTTTTATTCTAAAAAGTAGATAAAGCGGGGGCAGTTTTAGTTCTCCCCCGCTTCGTTCCATAAGATAATCATGTCAGTCATTACTTTTCTAACAGCTCTGCACCCCAAGAATCTTTCATTTTGATCCCTAAATCATCCGCTACTTTTTTATTGATTAATAGTTTTAATTTTTGTGGGTATTGTGCTGGAATATCAGCAGGTGTTGCTTCACCTTTTAGAATCTTCACAGCCATTTGCCCCGCCTCATAACCGATGTCATAATATTCAAAACCATATGCAGCTAAGCCACCACGTGCTACAGAGTCGAGCTCTCCAACAACTAGTGGTAATTTATTAGAGTTTGCTACATCAATTACAGACTCAAGAGCCGAAACTACTGTATTATCAGTAATGATATAGAATGCATCCGCTTTACCAATTAATGATTCAGTAGCTTGTTTTACTTCTGCAGAAGTTGCCGCAGATGCCTCAACTACTGTTAGGCCTTGCTCAGCCATAACTTTTTTCACTTCTTTTACTTGTGCTACTGAGTTTTGCTCACCAGCGTTGTATACCATACCTACTTTTTTCGCACCTAGTTCCTTTAAGAATGCTACTGTTTTCGAAATAGTATCAGGATGTAAATCAATCGTTCCTGTTACATTTTTCCCTGGCTTCTCCATAGATTCAATGAGCTGTGCGCCAACAGCATCCGTTACAGAAGTGAAGACAATTGGAATATCACTAGTAGCTGTCGCCGCCGCTTGTGCTGATGGCGTAGAGTTAGCAAAGATTAAATCTACGTTGGCACTTACTAGATTGTTTGCAATAGTCGTGTTAAGACTATTATCTCCTTGCGCTATTTGCGGATCGTATTCAACTTTTAAGCCAGATTCTTCAATTGCTTTTTTGAAACCTTCAGTTGCAGCATTTAAAGATGGATGCTCAACAATTTGAGTAATCCCAATCTTAAATGTTTTGTCATCTGCATTGCTGCTCTCACTAGCATTATTCTTGTCGTTCTCTTTCGAATCTGATGAACTAGATCCACTGTTACCACAAGCAGCAAGCATTAAAACTACTCCAAATAACAGGAACGAAAGCTTTCTTAAATTGCTTTTCACAAATAATCCCCCCAATATATCTCTAATATTTATCACACTTTATCCAAACAAAGTGTGAACTTATCGCTATATTATCGTTATTATATAGGTTCGTCAATAACATTATGAATGTTCTGACTATTAAACTTAACAAAATATTTTATTTTTTCACTCAATTTGTCACTTTAAACCACTAAACTACACTATTTCTATAAACCGATTTCTTTTTCTAATATAACAAAAATTTTTTTGACAAATTTCGCGAAGTTATTTTTCTGCTATTGATTTTTCAAGTAATTTATATACAAAACTTAAAAACCTGACATTCTCCATAAGAAATGTCAGGCTTTCAAATTATTATATTTATTCGCTACTACTTCTACAAGACATCTACTAACCAACTACTTTAGGGTAACGGGATATCTGGGAAGCATACGTGCGTTTGAGTAACACCTTGGATGGCTGAATAAAATCAACCTGCGAGTACTTTCTCCCTTAATGGTTACATTTTATTTATTGCTAACAAGATTGATCTACACAATTCAGTCTCCTTTTTTACACTTAATGCATATGATGCAAATAAGACTAATGCTGCTTTCAAAAAGGAGGAATACCATGAACAATGAAGAAATCGATTTAAATCAACCTTCTTATTCACAAGAGAAACAAAATGCAAATGTAGGAGATATTGACTCAATCATTTCTAATCTTTGTGACAGTCTATTTGCATTTGCTCTAGATTTTGCCCTAAATGCCTTGGAATATACAAAAGATTTAGATGGAGAACTAGAATATACAGATGAATTCAAAAAACAACTAGACGATATCATTTTTGAAATAGGAGAAATTAAAAATGTTTTAGATGAATAAATCCCAATCAGAGACCTCTACTACTTTCGCACCAAGGCATCCTCATTATAGAAGTTTAAAAAAGCAGAGGTGTCTAAATGCAAAGCTTTCAAGATATGTGTACAAAATTTGCTCAGATTGCCAATGGAAAAGCTTCTATTGAACATGGTGTATGTTCAGTAAAGCTTAATCGAAATCTTACTGTTACGATTCAAGGTCGCCCAAGTCGTAGTGCACTTCATGCTGGAATAACGTTCGAATCACTCGATATATATGGAAATGCACTTAACTTAGGTGAAGTTGTAGTACTTCAAGAAGAATTAACACCATTTGTTAAGGTACTTGCAGAAAATAATTTAATTATTAGTGCCGTCCATAATCACTGGATATATTCAGATCCAGTAATTTTATACGTTCATTTTCAATCAATAGAGCCCCCATTAATCTTCGCCCAAAAATTTGCTCAAGCATTTAGTGTTTTAAAAAACTACTGAAAACTACACTTGTTAAAAGAACTGCTTAGATCAGTTCTTTTTACTATGACCATTTTTAATGTTCACGGTTGCTTCTCAGCTATAGTTCAGTTTCATTCATTCCATCTGTAATGAAGCAACTGTACAAGCCCTCTTCTTATGGATTCCAAATTCTAATCCCCACTAATGAGCACAACGAACAAGGGCTAAATATTACCTTTAGCACTATGAATTTCTGCGTTTTTTTTTACTCATTGCTATTTACAAATAAGCATAAACATTGATATGATTGCATTTGCTTCACGTGGTTCGTAACCATCCCACGCAAAAAAACTAAGGAGAAATGTATATGAAAGTAAAATTTTTAACAACGAGTGGCATAATTGCAGCTCTTTACATTGCTATTACATTGTTAGTCGCCCCATTTGGCTTTACAGAGGTGCAGTTCCGTATATCAGAAATGTTTAATCATCTAGTTGCGTTTAATCCACGCTTTACCTTCGGAATCATTATTGGTGTATTTATCTCCAATCTATTTTCACCAAATGGCATTATCGATTTGTATTTTGGTGTAGCCCATTCAATGATTACCCTTGGGTTGTTCATTCTTATTTGTAAATTTGTCAAAAATATTTGGGCACGTTTAGTCATTAATACATTATTATTTACATGCACAATGTTCATCATTGCTTTTGAATTGAACATTGCATTAGAATTACCATTCTTCTGGGCATGGTTAACTGTTGCCGCAGGTGAATTTGTTGTCTTAGCGGTCGGTGCACCGATTATGTATACATTGAATAAACGCTTAAACTTCAAAAATTTAATTTAACGAAGCTGGGACATAACTAAATGGTTCCTTCGAAAAGTCGAATAATTTCTAAATTAATAAAACACGTAAATAGAAATACCGAACTATTCCGAAACACTTCATAAGCGTTTCATTGAATAGTTCGGTTTTTTTGTTGGCTGAAACACTTATGTCCCAGTTTCTTTCCTGTATACCTTCCTCACATGTTATTTCTTCTTTTTATGGTTTTTCGCATGCAAAATTATACCCACCAATTCTTTCAGCTTCTGCTTCATTGGTTTGTACTTTTGAACCAGATCTATCTCTTGAGTCAATTATTGGGTTTCCGTGCTGATCAAAACATCTATTCATATAATTCATTTTTTCTTTATGTGTAAGATATCGATCCCAGAAAAAATATCCAACAAAAGAAACAAAACCAATTCCTGCAAGCCACGCTATAACGGCAAATTCTTGAATTTCACCATTTTCATCTTCTTTATAAATTATGTTGCCATCATAATTTTCCATGTCTATCCCTAATGTTAAAAGTTTGTTACTAACTTCTTCAGGAGTTAGTGATTCTAGAGAAGATTCATAATAATTTAATTCTTCATCTGTGAAATTATATACTTCATTAGCAGCCTCTTCATCAAATTCTAGTTTTTTAGTATTAAAGTTATATAATACTGATTCGGCTAAAGCACTTTCTTTACTTGCTAGTTCATTGGCATGTACAAAACTTGGTGAAACTGTAGATACAATCAAAGTAAGTATCAAACTGCAAATAAAAACGGTAAATTTTTTCATCCTAATTCTCCTTTTTTGTTTTTTGGTAAAATAATACATTTATGGATAATAAATTGCATTATTTCCTCCATTATACATAATAACCGAATTAATGTATACTTTATATAATATATATATAGAAAGTGAGGTGTATTGTTTGTATTTCTCGAATATGCAATTATTAATGTTGATATTTGCTTTTATTATTGTGATTTTAAGCTTCATTAAAGTTTATCAAATAAAAAAAGAGTATTTGATTAAGCATAGGGAACTAGAAGTGGAACTGGAGAAAGTCGAATTAGAAAGACAAAAAATAAAAGCTGAGAATATAAAAAGTTGAATTAAAAAACGCTGTCAAATCAACAATGTATAAAATTTTGTATGCATATTAAAAGTCATTCAATCAAAAAAGGAGTAATGACAAGGTTTGACCTTTGCCATTACTCCCTACTTCTTCAGTGGTTATGTTTTACCTACTGATTAAAAAAGAGGCTGGGACATAACCCCTCTCTAAACTAAAAAGCCGGTGAAATTTTACGATCAGTAAAATTTCACCGGCTTTAAATTTTTTTCATAAAAAATAAGGACCACTTCTGATAAAATTAAGTCACCACAACCAAATTATACAGAAAGAAGGATCCTTATGTTTAAAGATTATAACATGAATCAATTAGTTTTGCCTTTAGATTTAGAAGTGAAGTTACAAAAGAATGATATTGTCTTCCATGTCCACCATTTAGTCGAAAGTATCCCGTCCAAAGCGTTTGAACCATTCCTTCGAAATGAGGGCTGTCCTGCCTACCATCCACGCATGATGCTTAACATTATCTTATGTGCCTACACGCAATCTGTCTTCTCAGGGCGCAAAATTGAGGCTCTTTTAAAAGATAGTCTTCGGATGATGTGGCTAGCTCAAGGGTATGAACCAACCTACCGCACAATCAATCGATTCCGTGTTCAACCAGAGGTGAAAGAGTTGATTCGTCAATGCTTCGTTCAATTCCGCTGCCAGCTAGTACAGGAAAAATTAATTGATCAGGAAGCTATTTTTATTGATGGAACTAAGATTGAAGCAAATGCGAACAAATTTACATTCGTGTGGAAAAAGTCGATTGAGAAATATCATAACGGACTAATTGAAAAGTCAAACCAGCTATACGATGAACTACTTGAAAAAGAAATCATCCCAGAAATTGAATGGGAAAATGAAAAGGAATTAGCATTGGAAGACCTCGCTCAAATGGTCAATAAAGTAGATGAAGTGATTTCTGAATATGATCGAAAAATTGAGGACTCATCAGATGTAGCAGAGCGAAAGGCTTTAGGAACGGAACGGAAATTTCCAAAGAAAGCCCGCAAACAATTAGTCGACTATATTGAACGCAAACTAAAATACCAAAGAGACTTCGAAATCTTTGACGAACGAAATAGTTACTCGAAAACAGACCCGGATGCGACATTTATGCGTATGAAAGATGACTATATGAAAAATGGTCAATTGAAGGCAGGTTATAACATACAAGTGGCAACAGAAGGTCAGTATGCGCTTGCCTACAGAGCATTTTTCCAAACCCAACGGATACACGTACATTAATCCCATTTTTAGATGAAATCGGACAACATTATTTTAAGCTACCAAAACATATCGTCGCAGATGCTGGATATGGCAGTGAACAAAATTATGATGATATCCTTTCGAATCGTAAGCGAGAAGCCTTAATCACGTACAACTTGTATGTAAAAGAACAGAAGAAAAAGTATAAGCAAAACGAATTCAATACAGCGAACTGGGATTATGATGAAGAAAATGATAGAATACACATGCCCAAACCAACAACATCTTGTATTTAAATATCGTACCACGAAAACGGATAAGTATGTTTTCGCGCGTGAGTTTTAGGTATATGAATGTGAAGACTGTTCCGGATGCCCCCTCCGTTCATTATGTACAAAAGCAAAAGAAGGAAATAATCGTAAGTTAATGGTGAATGAGAAGTGGGAACAACAAAAAGAATATGTGAGAGCAAAGCTTTCAGAAGAAAAAACGAGTACCCTTTATCGTCAACGTAAAATTGATGTGGAACCAGTTTTTGGATTCTTGAAGGCTAATTTGCGTTTCACCCGATTTTCTGTACGAGGAAAATCGAAGGTTGAAAACGAGATGGGCCTCGCATTAATGGCCGTGAATTTAAGAAAATTCACAGCCATTAGCTAAAAGCTATCTAGAGACAACATAAAAAATTAGAGAAATCCGAATTTGAATTCATTCAAATTCGGATTTCTCACTAATTGAAGCTAGTTATGTCCCAGCCTCTTTTTTTATTTTCTTGCTACTATTCTTGACAATATTCTGAAAATAATTTACAATTCTTTTCAATAAATGCTAAGAAAAAGAATAGTAGCAAGCGGGCGTACTTAAAGAGAGCTGATAGTGGTGCAAATCAGTAGTACGTACTTGCGAATGGGCTTTGGAGCAGCCTCATCAAATGTGAGGACGAATTTACTCCCCGTTACCGGAGTACGAAAGCGCGCAATTTATGCGAATGAAGGTGGCACCACGGTTACTCGTCCTTTTTACAGAAGGATTGTAGTGACTTTTTTTATGGGAAAATTAGAAAAGAGGAGTCGAGAGAAGATGAGTATAGTAGTAGAGAAAAAAGGATATTTCGGTGAATTTGGTGGAAGCTTTGTTCCTGATGAACTTCAAAATGTATTAAATATTTTAGATGAAAACTTCCAAAAATATAAAGACGATGAATACTTTAATAAAGAGCTAGATTATTATTTCCATGAATATATTGGGCGCAAATCTCCACTTTATTTTGCTGAAAATTTAACAAAACAATTAGGCGGCGTAAAAATTTATTTAAAGCGTGAAGATCTTAACCATACAGGTTCACATAAAATTAATAACGTCCTTGGACAGATTTTATTAGCAAAGCGCATGGGTGCTAATCGTGTGATCGCCGAAACAGGTGCGGGTCAGCATGGTGTAGCAACAGCAACGGCTTGTGCAATGTTCGGAATGGATTGCACAATTTATATGGGTTTAGAGGATACAAAGCGTCAAGCATTAAACGTCTTCCGGATGGAGCTTCTTGGTGCAAAGGTAGTAGCTGTTGATAAAGGTCAAGGGCGACTAAAGGATGCTGTGGATGAAGCATTTGCTGACTTAGTGGAAAACTATGAGACGACTTTTTATTTACTAGGTTCTGCTGTAGGACCTCACCCATTCCCTTCAATGGTCAAGCATTTCCAATCCGTCATTAGCCGTGAAAGTCGTGAACAAATTATAGAAAAAGAAGGCAAGCTACCAGTAGCAGTACTTGCTTGTGTTGGTGGCGGCAGTAATGCGATCGGTGCGTTTGCAGAATATATTGCAGATGAAAATGTTCGCCTCATCGGCATTGAACCCGATAAGGCAGCTACATTAAATGAAGGAACACCCGGTGAATTACACGGTTTCAAATGTTTAGTACTGCAAGATGCAGAAGGCAATCCACTACCAACGTATTCAATTGCTGCTGGACTAGATTATCCTGGAGCTGGTCCAGAGCATAGCTATTTAAAAACAATTGGTCGTGGAGAATATGTAACGGTGACGAATGAAGAAGTGCTTGAAGCATTCCAAGTGCTGTCAAAGGTTGAAGGAATTATTCCGGCACTAGAAAGCTCCCACGCAGTTGCTCATGCACTAAAACTTGCGCCAACATTATCACCGGAAGAGAGCATTATTATCAATATCTCTGGCCGCGGAGACAAAGACGTAGAACAAGTATTTCAAATGTTAAGTAGATAAAAAGTGAAAGAGCGACTTCCCTTTGTGGAAATCGCTCTTTTAACTATACAAATGAAGCTAATTTCGGATAAATTTCTGCGACATTATCTCGAAGCTTTGCCTTCAGGAACTTTCCAACTGATGTTTTTGGAATTTCATCTAAAAATACTACATCATCCGGTACCCACCATTTTGCAAATTGACTTTCTAAAAATGCCAGAAGCTCCTCTTCACTTGCCGCCATTCCTTCCTTCAATACTACACAAGCTAGCGGGCGTTCTTGCCATTTAATATGCGGAATTGCAATAACCGCCGCTTCCAAAACAGCATCATGGGTCATTAACGCATTTTCTAAATCAACTGAGGATATCCACTCTCCACCCGATTTAATTAAATCCTTTGTACGATCTGTTATTTTGATAAAGCCATCCTCTGTTCTTACCGCAATGTCCCCTGTATATAACCAGCCGTCACGATATGCATCATTTGTACGTTCATCACGATAATACTCGTGTGAAATCCATGGACCTCGCAAGCGTAACTCACCCATTGTTTCTCCATCCCATGGCACTTCGCCACTGTCATTAATAATGCTCGATTCTATACCGGCCATTGTCATTCCTTGCATTGCTCGCGATTCAATACGCTTTTCAATTGGCCAATCATCCATCCAAGACATATAATTTGATAACGCTACAATCGGCGTTGTTTCAGTCATTCCATACACGACGATATATGGAATGCCAAACTGCTCTTCAAATGTACGAATAAGTCGAGTAGGTGAAGCAGAGCCACCGCAACAAATAGCTCGTAACGAACTAATATCTCGCTCAAGCTTCTCTAGTTCCTGCAACGCGCCGATCCAAATTGTCGGCACTCCAGCTGTTAATGTAACCTTCTCCTGCTCTACTAAATCCAAAATAATTGCCGATGTGAATTGCGGGCCAGGCAATACCTGTGTAGCACCCACATTGACACTTGCAAACGGTAAACCCCAAGCATTTGCATGAAACATTGGTACAATCGGCATCACGACATCACGTTCAGAAATGCCCATTGAATCAGACATACTTAGCATCATACTATGTAGCACTAAACCCCGATGTGAATACACAACCCCTTTTGGATTTCCTGTTGTAGCACTTGTATAGCACATACCAGCAGGCTCCTCTTCTTCTATATCCTCTGGGAACTCATAGTTTTCATCTGCTGCTGCTAATAAATCCTCATATGATAATGCATTCGGTAATGTCGTTTCTGGCAAAGTATCCTCATCCGTCATAATAATATAATGTCTTACTGTCTTAAGCTCAGGTGCAATGTTTTCAATAATTGGTAGCAAATCTACATCAATTATTAAAATTTCATCTTCTGCATGATTAATAATATAAATTAAATGTTCTTCTGATAAACGAATATTCACCATGTGCAAAATAGCGCCAGAACACGGTACCGCAAAATAAGCCTCTAAGTGGCGATGCTGATTCCAGGCAAAGGAGCCAATTTTCATTCCTCTTGTCATCCCTAGCTTTGTAAGCGCATCCGCTAAACGACGGGTCCTCTTCGCCCATTGTCCATATGTTAGACGGTGAATCTTCTGTGGGCCCGTCCGTGAAATAATAGTCTTTCTAGCAAAATAGCTTTCTGCTCGTTTAAAAAAGTTTGTTAATACTAACGGCGTCTGCATCATATAACCATCCATCCCTTCGTCTTGTGAACTCCCTTTACATTACCTTTGTGAAATATTAATAGAGATATTTTGATTGAATACTATTAATATTCTGAATATTATTATATTGTAAAATCACAAAATACGCTATGTATTCCAAGGGGTATCGTCAGGAAAATGCGGATTTACAACGTTAAGGATTTTTCATTACTCCATAAGCATTTTTAAGTTATATTCAAAAACCATGCTTTGACATTTTCTAGAGCATGGTAATATCTGCTAAGTTGATTTTTTTAGCTCATTTATTTATTGAATTCATTAACTGGAAGAAGTATTCAGGTTTGTGAGTCTTATTTAGGTTATACCATGAATATAATGTATCTGGTGCAAATACATCTAATTTTTTCAGTACTTCCATCGCAAATTCCAGAGGAGCTACTCCTGATGCAGTAACCAAATTCTCACCAGATACAGCAGGTCCCATCTCATAAAATTTTTCTCCTTTATAATTAGGACAAACCATTTTAATATACTCTAAGTTATTGCTTGTATGCTTTCTAGAATCTAGGTATCCCATATTCGCAAGGGCCTCAGTTGCACCACAAATTGCAGCAACAATAGTGCCAAGCTTTAAAGCTTCGCCAATTTTTTTCATGATTGGTTGATGAATAACTTCTCCCCAAGTATTCCCTCCAGGCAAAACTAAAAGATCTTTACTCTCAAGAGTACACTCATCAAGAGAAATATCTGGTTTTATGCTCAGTCCCCCCATCGTAGTAATAATTTCATTATTAGCTCCTACTGTAACTACTTTTAAAGGTGCTATATCTTTTTTGAAATATCTTCCTGTGTTTAGTTCGGCAATTAAATATCCATATTCCCAGTCTGACATTGTGTTAAATACATATAGATAAACTTTTTTTGTTTGCATCCAATAACACTCCCAATCACAATTTATATAGCAATTATAATATAACTTCCCTGACAGCTAACGTCAGGGAAGTTATCATACTTGATGAAATTGTATTAATTCCGACAGAACTTCAACAAGTCTTTTCTTTAGACTTATTGGCTCAATAACTTGAATAGATTTACCGAACGGTAAAAGTAAATAAGGTATATATGTATGTACTATATCTTTTTCAAGAAGGAAAACTGCTTGATTTAAATTTCGTTCATGTAAATAATGTCCTAAAAACCAATGTTGGCAAACATCATTCAGCGTACTTTCATTTCCATTAATAACTAAAGAAGTAATCCCTTCCATATCTTCTATAGTTGGAAGGAGGTTTTTCATAAAAAAGTCACGTGCTGAAAAATTTTCTGGCCGGTTAAACTTATTTTCAGTTAGCGTTAAACTTTCAATTCGATCTACTCTAAAGCTACGGATATCATTCCTAAGATGACAAAATCCAATCACATACCACTTATTATTCCAATAGATAATTCTGTACGGATCGACCAATCTATAATTTAATTGCTTTTCGCCACTTCTATGGTAAAGAATTTTTACTGAGTACCCGTCAACTACGGCCTGCTCCAACTCTTTCAAAAAAGGTTCCATAGAGAGTGAACTTAATCGACTTATTACTTCAAGACTAGTTAAATGTTGGTTTATCTTTGTCTCCTGCTCTTGATTTGAGTATTTACTTAGTTTTGAAATGGCCCTATTTAGTGCTTCACCTCCATAATATCCGGCTTCTTCTGCAAAAACAGCAGCGTGAAATAGTGAAGTTTGCTCCTCAAAATCAAAAAAAAGAGGAGCCTCAATAAAATTGTTCAATAAAGTGTATCCACCGTTATGTCCTGGTTCTGAAATTATAGGTACGCCACTTGTTGAAATTGTATCAATATAACGATACACAGTCCTTATATTCATCTCTAACTTTTCTGAAATTTGTTTTGCAGTAATTTTTTCACCTGAACGAAGCATCCATAGAATTGCTAACATATTGTCAATTTTAGGCATATAATTCCACCTCTATAAGGAATTTATTTTCTATTATATATTTCCGATTTTTGGTATAACTCATCAACTGTTCCTTTCCGATAGCTTTCTATATAATGAGGCCCTAGACACATTTGTAATTTCACAAATTTGATTTACAGTCATATCTCCCTCTTTATAAAGCTTTACTGCATAATTCATTCCTGCATGATTTTATGGTACTCTTTAACCGACCTTTAACCTTTCCTTCTTTCTTAGCCAGTTCAATCCCTTCGCGCTGCCGCATACGGATAAGATCACGTTATAATTGGTTTACACCCGCCATAACCGTAATTAAGAATTGGCTGTAGGGATTATCTTCTGATAAATCTAACCATGTATCTTTTAAGGATTTTAAATTTGCCTTTTTCCGTATGTTATCGATTAATTCAAATAAATCTTGTGTACTACGAGTAATCCGAGTTAAGTCCGTAACATAAATGATGTCACCTTCATGTATATCCTCTAACATTTTTTGAAGTTGCTCACGATCTTTTGTTGCTCCAGAAACTTTTTCTTCAAAAATAATATCCATTCCGATTTCATTCAGTTGCTGAAATTGCCTTGAAGGATTCTGGCTAGTTGAACTGACACGTATATAACCGATTTTTCGCAAAATATCACCTCATTTTTGAGACAAGTCTTATGAGACGCTCTTAATTAGGTTTTTATCAGTCTCCTACACTTGTATCAATAGAGTACACTCTATTGGAAGAGAAGAAAACCGTTTACGGTTCGCTGTTCAATTAGCCGTTCTTCGGTATCCCGGTTGGCCATACACTCATATCAAAAACATCCCGGATTCAGTCATACATTATATATCGAAACAAATCGGCGCTACTCCATCTTCGCTTAGTCTTTATCCTCAAAGAGAAAATACACTTTGGGATCATTTGAAAGAAATTCGTAGTGAATACAACTTTTTAACTTTTACTCTAAAAGAATATCGAATGACATTTAAGCACCTTCATCAATTGGCTTTGGAAAATGGTGATGCTATTCATCTACTACATGAATGCATCGATTTTCTAAGAAAAAACAAAATCATATTACCTGCTTTCAC
The DNA here is from genome assembly GCF_006864135.1 of Lysinibacillus sphaericus. Classification (GTDB taxonomy): domain Bacteria; phylum Bacillota; class Bacilli; order Bacillales_A; family Planococcaceae; genus Lysinibacillus. Next base: position 40,522 of record NZ_SADV01000011.1, read on the forward strand.
TACACTTGAAAGAATGGTGTGGGAGGCAAGGGCAATGGCTGCTTATTATGGGGAAATTAGGTCTATTCAAGACAAAACAGCTTAGCTACAGCCTTACGCGAAATGGAACGAATAGAAAAAACAATCTTTATCATGAATGGGCGGCAAGAGCTACTTTCTTCGGAAACAAGGAGAGCTTAGGGAACGAACCATATCAACATCAGCTTCAAAGGGCCAGTGCTTTAAACATAATTATCAATGCCATTAGTATCTGGAATACTCTACATCTAACAAAAGCAGTTGAATATCAAAAACAGACAGGTAGTTTTAATGAAGATTATATGTCACCTTTAGGCTGGGAACATATTAATTTACTAGGAGAATACCATTTTAAATCGGAAAAAGTGATCTCATTAGATTCTTTAAGACCACTAAAACTTTCTTAACGTTGTTAAAAATGGGGGAATCTTCTTGAAAATGGGCTTAGCGTTGTAAATCCGCATTTTCCTAACGGTACCATCCAATAATTCCCTTTTTTGTTGTTAACTTTTTCTAAAAAAATAATAATAATTAAAAAGAGATGAAGAAAACTAAATCGTTTTCTTCATCCCATGTTGTTGAAAAACTACGCAAAACGAGGGGGTGAATTCCGTTCCTGCTATGCGCTTTGTTGTTGCTGTTGCTGCGCTTTCGCACAGATAAAATCATTTGTTGCTGACGCCTCGTTACACTGCGCTTTCGCACAGATAAACATTAGTTGCTGACAAGCTTTCTGGGGACGTCCGATGAGCCGCTTCACTCGCGTTGTCTCATCTGTGACACTGATCCCCAAGGAGTCCCCCAGCCTCCACTCCTTCAACCACTTCACATAGTCTGTATCTTCCAGCATTTTAACACTGTTTGAAGTCAATTCTCGATGAAGGTGTAGTATAACGTTCACTTGAAACAGAAATATTCCATATCAATTATGCCTCGGCATAATTGCATCCGGAATCAGCCAGCATTCACATTAAAGGACGAAGAAAACTAAATTCTTCGCCCCACTTTTAGGAATTTTTATTTATGAACAGGCTTTTGTCTGTAGTTTAATTTTTAATTTATCTAGCATATCAACTGTCATTCTTGCTAGATCATACTGCGCTTTAAAGCCCCATTCTTTTTGTGCGGCTTCTATATTTAAAGAATTTGGCCAGCTATCTGCTATCGCTTGACGAACCGGGTCTACATTATAATTCATACGAAAATGTGGCAAATGCTTGTTAATTTCCGCTGCAATTTCAGATGGCTCGAAGCTCATTGCAGTGATATTAAAGGCATTGCGATGTATTAGTTTGCTACTATCGGCTTCCATTAAATCTACAATAGCTTGCAATGCATCTGGCATGTACATCATGTCCATATACGTACCTTCTTGAATATAAGATGTATACTTCCCTTGCTTGATCGCCTCATAGAAGATCTCTACCGCATAGTCTGTTGTACCGCCTCCAGGAGGAGTTACGTATGAAATTAACCCAGGGAAGCGTACACCGCGAGTATCTACACCAAAACGATTGAAATAATAATCACATAACAGCTCACCAGCAACTTTATTTACCCCATACATTGTTGTTGGACGCTGTAATGTATCCTGTGGCGTATTATCCTTTGGTGTCGATGGACCAAATGCGCCTATTGAGCTCGGCGTAAAAAATTGCAAGCTTAATTCACGCGAAACCTCCAACGCATTCATTAAACCGCCCATATTTAAATTCCACGCTAGCAAAGGATTTTTTTCTGCGGTTGCCGATAATAACGCCGCTAAATGCATCATTGTATCTGCACCAAAATCTTTCGCTAAATCATGCATTCTTTGTCCATCCGTCACGTCCAATACTTCAAATGGACCTTTAGAATGCTCAAGCTTCCGGATATCTGTCGCTAACACATTGTCCTCTCCATAAATACCACGAAGTTTTTCTACAAGCTCAGAACCTATTTGACCTAGTGCTCCTGTAACCATTATCTTTTCCATTTCTCCAAACCTCCACCTGTGAACAATTGTACTTTCCGAAAGTACAATAATATATAATCAAACATTGATTTAATAACATTTCTGATGAATTTCATTATAAAGTGTTCATATTAAAAATACAACCACAATATTTTCAATTTTTAAAAACAGAGCAAAAAATCCTTTACCAACAGTATATGAGACCTATAAAATATTGTGCTAGAAAAACATATAAAATACATATGTACGACTCAGGTGTACACTCAAGCGATATAAATTTTGTTTAATACCACTCAAAAAAAGAACCTCCTTTGTTGACAAAGAAGATCCTTTTGTTCTTATTAAATACGGAAACGCTTTACGGCTATTTGCAAAACTTTTGATACCTTATGTAGCTCTTTAATATAATCATGGAATTGCTGCTGTGCTGTTAATTGATCGGCTGTTAATGTAGCTACATGTTTAGTGGATGCTGCATTCGTATCAGAAAATGATGTTAACATTACCGCATCTTCACTAACCTTTTTCGTATGGTTGGCAATTTCTTGAATAGTCGTAGATACTTCCGTTATATATGGCTTCATTGTATGTACTTTTTCTAAAATATGATCGAAGCTTGTTGCCGTATCTCCTGTAACCTGCACTCCCTTTTCAGTTGCGACTAACACACCCTCCATCATTTGCACAGCATAGCTGGAATCTAAATGAATATTTTGTACAATGGACGTAATCGTTTGGGTTGAAAGAACGGTTTGCTCTGCAAGCTTGCGAACTTCATTGGCCACCACCGCAAATCCTTTACCATGCTCCCCTGCCCTAGCAGCCTCAATAGATGCATTTAAGGCTAGAAGGTTTGTTTGCGCAGTAATTTTTTCAATTACTTCAACCATTTGATCGATTGTAGCTGCTCTCTCTACAAGATTAAAAATGGCCGTATTCGATTGTTCAACTGCGAGTTTAATGGCCTGTATTTGAGTTAAATTCGCCTGTACAATTTCCGTACCACTTTCTGCATCACTCGCAGTTTTATGAGCAAAATTTTCAACAACCTGCACTTTCTCTAAAATTACTTGCACACTATTTAGCACTTCCTCTAGAGATGCTGTATTCGAAGCTAATTTTTTAGTAGAAGCAGCAGTTGAATCTGAAATAGACTGTATATCCTTTGCAATTTTGTGCGTCGTGTTAGACGATTTTTCGGAGGATTCCTGCAGTTTCCCAGTCATTTCTTCAACCTCATGTGCACTTTTTGATACTGTATGAAGTAGTCTTTTCACCTCTGTTGTCATCTGATTATAAGACAATACTACCTCGCCCAGCTCATCCTGCGCCACATAACTGGCATTCGCTGTGAAATCCCCCTGCTCCGCACGCTTTAATAATGACTTCAATTGACGCGTTGGTATATTCACAGCTTTTGTTGCTACAAAACCTATACAGATTACTAACAAAACAACAAATAAACATACTCCCCCTAATAGCCAATAACCAAATTGCACATCTTTCTGGTATGCCTGTTGCTGTTCTTTAGCCCGCTGAACCAAATAGCTTTGAGTTTCTTCTAATAATGAATGACTTTGCTGGCTTACAGATAAATAAGACTGACTATAAAATTGTTGCTGTTCTTTTTGGCCCAATTGTTTATAGTTATTGATCATTTCTACCTGCTGTGCAAGTAAAGTTTTAAATTTTTTTATCTGATGGTTCATCTTTTTATCGATTTCTAGACTTACTAAATGTTCTAAAGGCTGCTCAGCGTTTTTTAAAATGACAGTCATTTCTTGATAAGCTCCGGCTGAATCTACTAAATAATCTAATTGTCGTTGTGATTCCTCTAGTTCATTTAACCATCCGATCGGTACAAGTCCTTCAGTATAGCTTTCACTTGCATGCCATGACATTTTCCGTAAATAATCAACACTAAAAATACCTAGCAATACATTTGATAGTACACAAACAATCATCAGTATAAGTAACTTGTCCTTCACCATTATGTATCGAAAAAAATGCATCATCTCGGCTCCTTCTCCAACTCTTACCAATAATGATAGTATGAAGATTTAAAGCCAGTGTTATGTTTTTGTAAAGATTGTACGAAAAGTTGTGAAAATTATCCCATTACTCCTAATATAATCGGCGCATATTCCCCTCAGGGTAGCGTGATATTAGTCCTCATTTAAAAATACCATCAGGAACATATCAGTTCGATTCGGAAATTACCTTCACATTGTGATGAAAAGCTTCACTTTCCTCGTACCCCCATTGCTTTGCTCGGGATATAAATCAATCATACGGTATCTTACCCATAAATTAAGAGTGTCTAATGTAAAATTAGTTTGCGATTTGTAATTTTTGTAATAATCATTTAACTTGCAACCTATTGCATTTCCTATCGTTGTCTATTAATAGTGTGCTAAAAAGGAGGTGTTTGAATGTTAAAAATTAATAAATTAGATAAAAGTTTAGTCATTAGCTTGTCATTGCTCGGTATTATAAGTTGTCTCTTTGTTCATTCCAGCAGTACGGTGTTTGAGCAGTATACAAGCTCGTTTATTATAAAGCAGTTTTTTTATTACCTAATCGGATTTTTAGTTATGTATGGAGTAGCAACGCTTGATATTGAGCAACTAAAAAAAATTGGATGGCCATTTTATTGGGCGATGGTCTTGTTAACATTTGCTTTATTTATTTCACCCGAAAGTATAGCCCGAACTGTCAATGAGGCGAAGCGTTGGTACCAAATTCCAGTTTTGGGGTCGTTTCAGCCGTCAGAGTTTTTAAAGTTCGCGCTTTTAATTGTTGTCAGTAAGGTCATTGTTGCACATCGAGAGAAATATGTGCACCCTACCTTTTTAACGGATATGCGGCTCCTTTTCATAATTGCTGCTATCACCCTCCCGCCTACGCTTGCTGTCTATAAACAGCCTGATACGGGTATGGCGATGATCTATATGTCGATGATTATACCGATGATTTTCTTTTCAGGTATACAAAAAAAATTGCTGATCTTCTTTACTGCTATTCCTGTATCAATTCTCAGCGTTGTGGTTATTCTTTATGTAAAATTCAATGAATTTTTCACAGATAAAATTTTAAATAAATTATCAGGACATCAAATTTCTCGAATTTACGGCTGGTTGCAGCCTAATGAGTATCCAGATTCATCTTATCAAACTAGGCAGGGATTTTCGGCCATTGGTACAGGGCAGTTTACTGGAAAAGGTTACATGAAAAATAATGTCTATGTCGTGGAAAAGCATACCGATTTCATTTTTGCCAACATCGCTGAAGAGTTCGGGTTCATTGGAGGAGCATTTGTCATTACTCTTCTGTTTTTTGTTATTTACCGTATTGTTCTCATTACAGTAGAAGCAAAGGACCCATTTATGACACTAATGGGAGCAGGCATTGCTAGTTTATTAGCCTTCCAAATTACACAAAATATCGGTATGACAATTGGACTTTTACCTGTAACAGGTATGACTTTGCCATTTTTAAGTTATGGCGGTAGTTCCCTCATATCAAATTTTATGTTAATGGGCATTGTGATGATTATCTACAATTCTTATAGCGGCTACATGTTTAAAACAACAACAAAGGAGTAGGTGAAGGTTTGTATGAACAATATTTTAAAAAAGAGAATTTTATTATTATTATTCCTGGCAGGAATTGTTTTGTTCATACTCATAGTGCGTCTCGCCTTTCTCATGCTATAAGACAATCAAAAAGCTGTCTCAAAGTTTTACTACGACTTTTGAGACAGCTTTGCTTTTTGGTAGAAGCGAAAACGAGTTAGAGAGTTCCTACTAATTAAAGCTTCACTTTATGAATACTATCAATGACAACTTTTATAATTGTATCAAGATCCTCTTGTACAATATTAAGTGGTGGAGATAATGTTAAAACGTTATTAAAGCCTGCAACAGTGGCACCATTTTTACCGATAATAACACGCTGCGCCTTACAGGCAGCAATAACAGCATTTACTTTATCTATTGGTAAAGGCTCCTTCGACCTTTTATCTGAAACTAACTCAATGCCAATTAATAAACCTTTGCCGCGAACATTCCCAACATTCGGATGATTACTCAATGCTTGCTGAAGTGCTTGCAGAGTAGCAGCTCCAACCTCATTAGATCTTTCAAATAATGCTTCTTGCTGAAGAATCTCAATATTTTTCAATGCGACCGCACATGCGACTGGTGATCCGCCAAATGTATTGACATGACGGAAATAACCGTATGCATCTGACTCGGTAAATGCTTCATAAATTTCCCGTTTTACTGCTGTAGCTGATAATGGTAAATAGGCACTTGTAATTCCTTTTGCCATCGTAATAATATCAGGTTTAACACCGTAGTTCATAAATCCAAATGGCTTACCTGTTCGACCAAAGCCACAAATTACTTCGTCTACAATCATTAAAGCTCCATGTTTTTTACACACTTCTTCAATGCCCTTTAAATAGTTCTCCGGAGGCATGATGACTCCCCCACCTGTAATAATCGGCTCTAAAATCATCGCGGCTACTGTTTCACTTAGCTCCCACGTCATCGTCTTATCTACAGCCTTGACGCTTGCTAATTCTGTTGGGGCAAGTGTATTACTTTCATGTTCCCGATATTGATCAGGTGGTGCTACATGGATAAAGCCAGGAGATAATGGTTCATATTTATATTTTCGTTCCGCTTGCCCTGTCGCAGCCAATGCACCAAAAGAACTTCCGTGATATGCACGGTAGCGAGAAACTATTTTATAGCGAGAGCTTTCCCCTTTTTGTTGATGATACTGACGCGCAATTTTAAACGCAGTTTCGTTAGCCTCTGACCCACTATTAGAGAAGAATATAACATAATCTCCACCAAGCATTTCATTAATCTTTTCAGCCAGTTCAACTGCTGGTAAATGTCCCTGCGATAAAGGAGCATATGCATTTTTCATCATTTGCTCATGTGCTACATCTGCTAATTCTTTGCGACCGTAACCTACATTTACACACCACAATCCTGCCATTGCATCGATGTATTCAACGCCATCTGTATCAACAATCCTTGCACCATTTGATTTTTCTACTACATATGTTGCTTGTGGATTATAGGGTTTCATTGAATGCCATACATATTGTTCATCTTTCTTTAAAATATCACTTTTAAGATTTACTTGAACCATATCTATACACCCCTTCATGTTTTTTCACTTATTCACATCGTTATTGCTTGGGAACGCAAATGAACTTGTTGTATCCTCTGTTGCATCTGGCCAGCGTTCAGAAATTGTTTTCGCTTTCGTAAAGAATCGTGCTTGGTCTGGCCCAAACATATGCCCTTCACCGAACTTAGAGCGCTTCCATCCTCCAAAGTTGTGATAGCCAACTGGAATCGGAATCGGAACATTAACGCCTACCATACCTACTTCAATTTCTTCTTGGAATTTGCGCGCTGCCGAGCCGCTACCCGTAAACATCGTGACACCATTCCCAAGTTCGTGATCATTAATCAAATCAATAGCTTCTTGTAAGGTTTCAACGCCTACAACAATACGTGCAGGGCCAAAAACCTCCTCTTTAAAAATAGTCATTTCTGGCGTTACATCATTTATCAATGTCGGACCAAGATAAAAGCCTTTAGATGTTTCACATATTTTCGGACATCGACCATCCGTTACAAGATTAGCCCCTTCTGTAATAGCACCGTTGATATATCGAAGAATGGTATCTTTTGATTGCTGCGTAATAACTGGGCCAAAGTCTACCTCGTCATCTGTATATGGGCCAACCTTTAATTTTAAGATTTTCTCTTTTACTATCTCTGTAAAGCGTTGTTCAGTATCTTTCCCGACGACGATTGCTCCTGAAATAGCCATACAACGTTGAGACGCTGCTCCATACGCTGCACCTAAAAAGGCATTAGCCGTTTGCTCTAGGTTTGCATCTGGCATGACAATCATGAAGTTCTTCCCGCCACCAAATGCAGCAACTCGTTTATTGTGCTTCGTGCCCGTTTGGTAAATATACTCCGCAACAGGTGTTGATCCAACAAATGAAATGGCTTGTATCTCTTTATTTTCTAGCAGTTCATTAACCGCCTCTTTATCACCATTCACGACTGTCCAAATTCCATCTGGCAGTCCTGCCTCTTTCCATAAGTTACTTAAATATAAGGCTGAGATTGGCACACGCTCAGACGGTTTTAAAATAACTGCATTTCCTACCGCAACTGCCATACTTGTAATCGCCAGCGGGACCATAACAGGGAAATTAAATGGAGCAATTGTTGCAACAACTCCAAGTGGAGCTTTTGCAGAAAAGGCATTAATATCGCCGCCTACATTAACCGAGTATTCCCCTTTCAGCATTTGCGGGGCGCTTATTGCCATATCTACAGATTCAATGCCACGAACAATTTCACCCTTAGCATCTTCCTTCGTTTTCCCACTTTCCTCACAAATTATTTCGATGAGCTCATCTTGTCTTTCAACTAACAACTGACGGAAACGATGCAAAACCTCCACCCGTTTACCAATCGATGTCTTTTTCCATGCAGGGAATGCTACTTTCGCTAACTGGATAGCTTGCTTTACCTCATCTCTAGTCGCTAACGGAACTTGCGCAATGACCTCTCCTGTTGTTGGATTATAAACTTCCGAGTAACGACCACTAGTACCTGCTGTTTCAACACCATTGATAAAATGCGTAAGCGTTTTCACTTTTTGCTGAACTGTCATAATTTCCCCACTCCTTAGTTATCATTATTCAAGATCCAATTCTTCCTTTTGGAAAATAGCACTTGCTTCCTCTACCGGTTTTAACCATTTTTTCTTCTGTGTGACTAAATAGAAAATCATCACGACCGCTACTACAATACATGTAAATAAAATTTGCGAACGCATCGATTCAATAAAGAACATAGCGATCAGTAATGCTGTTGTAGCTAATATAGTGAAATACGTTAAATAGGGGAATAACCACATTTTCACTTTTAATAGTTCGGGATTTTCTTTCTCAATTTTCCGTCGCATTTTTAATTGTGAAAAAGCAATGATTAAATAAAGAATCAACGTAATTGCACTACATGAACTAAGTAAAAACATAAATACTTTATCTGGTGAAACATAGTTCATAATAACAGCAATATAAGAGAAGAATGTCGCTGCTAATATGGCATTAACAGGTGCTCCCTTTTTATTTAATTTCAAAAATGCTTTCGGGGCTTCCCCTTTCTCCGCTAAAGAAAATACCATTCGAGATGTCGCGTAAAGCGCGGAGTTTAAGCACGATAAAACCGCTGTTAAGACAACAAAATTCATGATTTGCGCAGCTGCGGGAATGCCGATGTAATCCAATACTGCTACATAGGGACTCGTTAAAATACTTGAGGAATGCCAAGGTAATAATGTGACAACTACCGTTATCGACCCAACGTAGAAAATCAAAATACGCCAAGTAATTGAATTTGTAGCTTTTGTCACCGCTGCTAACGGTTCGTCAGATTCCCCTGCTGCAATCGCAACAATCTCTGTGCCCATAAAGGAGAAAATAACAATGACTACACCCATCAGAACAGCACCAAATCCATTCGGTAAAAAGCCACCCTCACCGATTAAATTAGCAGTACCTATCGCATCAAAATTAGGTGCGATTCCAAAGATAATAAATGCACCAAGTGCTAGGAATGCTATTATACTTACAACCTTAATAAGAGAGAACCAATATTCAAATTCACCAAAAGCTTTTACGGAAAGGGCATTTGTTAAAGTAAGTGCTACAGTTAATATAAGACTTAGTAGCCATAAAGGAATGCCATCATACCAATATTGAATAATCGCAGCAGCTGCTGTTGCCTCTAAAGCAATGGCAACAACCCAGAAAAACCAATATAACCAACCAATCATAAAGCCAGCCCAAGGACCAATTGCTTCATGTGCATAATGCGCAAATGATCCACTTGTTGGATTGACAGCTGCCATTTCCCCAAGCATTCGCATGACAAGAATAACGATAATACCCGCAAAGATATAAGATAAAATTGCGCCGGGTCCGGCTAAGTTAATCACTGAACCGCTTCCCATAAATAAGCCTGCTCCGATAACCCCCGCAATAGCGATCATCGTCATATGCCTTTTCTTTAACCCTCTTTGTAAATGCGTCTGTTGCTCCATATCTGTTCACCTCTTTTATAGATTGGATTACCGCTTACAAAAATTTTACATGTTACATTGAAACGAAGGTATAGACAAACTGTAAAATTCTATGCATTTGTTTTAAACATAATGTAAAATAGACTAAACATTCTAAAAATACAATATTTAAGTTAATTTCAGCAAAAACAACACATCAATGAGAAAACTAGAAAATGTCTAATGTTAAAAGGCGGGAGGTTAACATGAGTCAATTTAAGCTTCAAGTGAAGGATGTATTAGAAAACACACACTTCCAAAGCGCGGAGGTTGTAGCTGGTGAGGATGGATTATTACGCATTGTCAAGTGGGCCCATGTCATTGAAGTTATACAAGTAGATAATTTTCTAGCTGGTGATGAATTAGTTTTAACAACAGGGATTAGCCTTCAGCACAGCATCGATAACTTTATCTTTTTCGTAGAATCTTTAATCGAAAAAAATTGCGCGGCATTGTGCATTGAATATGGGACTTCTATACAGACCATTCCGGAAGTGATTGTAGCTCTTGCTAACCGTCATAGCTTCCCTATTATCGTTTTTCATGACACAGTTCCTTTCGTCCGTATTACACAGGATTTACATAGTCAAATTATGAATCAGCAATATTTAATGATCTCTACTTTAGAATCCTACTCTCAAACATTAAATAAAAATGCTTTATTAGGACAAAACGCAGAAGAAATTTTACAAAATATGTATCATGAATTGAAGACACAAATTATCTTCTCTATTAAAGGTCGAGAGCCTATCTTTTTTCCTAATATGCCGCATACTAAGCGCCGACAACTAGTTTCGCTGGAAAAGTCAGCACCCGTAGTTAAAAATGAGCCCATCTTTATATTTGACCAGCATTATGCAGATTTAACGCTCTATAGGGAAGATGGTCTATTCTCTGAGTTCGAATTACTTATTTTAGATCGTACAGCTACTGCGTTAGCGCAGCTGTTAATGAGAGAATTTTATATTGAAGAGAAAAGGGACATTGAGGATGCCTCTATTTTAGCGGATTGGATCGACCAAAAACTATCGAAAGAGGAAATTTATAAATTTATCGTAACCCATCATTCTAACTATAAGCTTACTAGCGGAGCCGTTTTTATTTTAGCGATTCCTAATGCAGTCTCTAAGGTGCAGGAGGATATTGTCTATAGTAAGCTCTACTATCGAAACCTTTTTGAGCAAAATGGATTTATACCATTTTTATTTGAAAGAAAAAGCTATGTCATTTTTATTTTACTCCATAAGAAGGATAGCAAATCGAGTCGCGAAGTATTAAATACGTTAGTTTCTTCCGTTCAGAAAACCGATTTTTATAAAAAACAAATGGCCCAAGATTATCAAATCGCCATTGGCAAGGTAGTTGCAGACGTAGAAGAGATACCAAAGAGCTATCAAACGGCACTCGAAACATTGTATATTTGCAGTAAAGTACAAACAACTTCTTATTTTTACGATGATTTACATCTGTATCACCTCATCTATAAATTACAGATGCAAGTCAATTTACAGGAAGTGATTCAAGATTATTTGCAGCCTGTTATTGAATACGACAAAAAATATAACAGTAAGCTGCTAGAAACTCTACAAGTATACTTACAAACAAATGGCTCCAAACAACAAACAGCCAACCAACTGTTCATCGTACGCCAAACACTCTACCATCGTTTAAAAAAGCTTGAAAATCTCTTAGGGGAAAATTTCATGAAGGGCCATAATCGAATTACACTTGAATTTATGTTGCTTGCCAATTCTTTAATTGAGGAGAAAAGTTAATTTCTTAGTTGTTGATTGGGTTAGTGGCGTTGTTCGCTGGGTTAGCGGTGATATTCATTGGTTTAGCGGCGTTGTTCGCATGGGTAGCGGCGATATTCATCCGTTTAGCGGCGTTGTTCGCATGGGTAGCGGCGATATTCATCCGTTTAGCGGCGTTGTTCACATGGGTAGCGGCGATATTCATCCGTTTAGCGGCGTTGTTCACATGGGTAGCGGCGATATTCATCCGTTTAGTGGCGTTGTTCGGTTATCACCGATATTCATCTGCTTATCAGCGATGTTCTCCTGGGTAGCGGCAAATTCGCAGTGGTAACAGCGTTATTCGCATGGTTAGTGCCGATGTTCATCGGGTTAGCGGCGTTGCTCGCAGACTTATCACCAATGTTCATCTGCTTATCAGCGATTTTCTCCTCCTTATCAGCGATGTTCTTCTGTTCATCGGTTAGCACGCTCAACATCTTTTGACCTTTTGAGCGTGCTAGCAGATTTTAGTTTTCGGTAACTACTCCGTTGTATAATCCAGGTCTGCGGTCGTCATAAACAGGAATTCTGCCTCTTACTTCATCGACAATTGAAAAGTCCACGTCGATAACAGCTACTTCTTCGTCCTCTGCACCAGCCCACAGCACCTCGCCCCACGGTTGAATTATCATTGATTGACCATTAAAGTTCTCTACCTTTCTAGAAAGACGATTAACAGCGATCACAAAGCATTGATTTTCAATGGCACGTGCTTGCAGTAATGTTTTCCAATGATCGATACGTGGTGTCGGCCATTGTGCCGGCACGAACAATACTTTTGCCCCCGCTAAGGCGTGGACGCGTAGCCATTCCGGGAAGCGGATATCATAGCAAATCACGCCTGCAGCCTCGATATCTCCAAGGGCAAAGCGATTCATTTCATCCCCAGCTTCTAAATATAAATGCTCGTTCATCAAACGGAAAAGATGTGCCTTGTTATATTCCCCTACTAACACACCATTTTTATCGAACGTATACATCGTGTTGTAAAATTTATCGCCCTTCTTCGTTGAAACCGAGCCACCAACAATATGTACGCCAAGCTCTTTCGCTAGGTTTGATAAAAATGCTTTCGAACGCTCTCCATCCACGTCTGCAAGCTCTGACAATTTTTCAAGAGCATAGCCTGAATTCCACATTTCTGGCAGCACAATAATTTCTGCACCTTGTTTTGCCGCTTCACGAATTTTGTCCTCAGCGCGAGCAAAATTTTCTTCTACTTTGCCAAAGCCTACGTTTAATTGAATACAACCAATTTTCATTGCTATTCCTCCTCTAGACAGTACTGTTCTGTATTTATACTACAATAAATCAACCTGACTTCCATGGTTTAAGCTCAATATTTAGATTATTATTTCACCACTTAATACTTGAACTGCAGAACCCGCAATAGCAACATCTTTTATTTTTGGTGTAACGTACAATAAGCCACCGCGTTTTGAAAGTTGTTTGCTCACGATGCTTTCTTTTGATAATTTTGCACACCAGTAAGGTCCTAGCGCACCATGAGTGGAACCATTTACATGGTCTTCATCGATGCCTTGCGCTGGAGAAAAGAATCTTGAGACAATATCAATTCCCTCATCTTTAGAACGACTTGTAATACAAACACCACGTACCGGGAACTGTTTCATCGCTTGAAAATCAGCTTTGAAATCTGCAATATACTCTTCGTGACTTAACTCCACTATATAATCCAATTCAGTTTTCCCTACATATGTTGGCTTCACACCTAGCCATTCTTCAAGCTCCAAAGGACATTCATTCTCTTCTAACTGATACTTTTGAATTGTTATTTCGACTAATTCATTGAACCAATTTGCTTGCAAAGGGCCACTTACAGTCTGGAATATAACGGAAGAATTAATAGGTACAATCCCTTGTTTCCAAAGTAAAAAAGCGCTAGCGACTGTTCCATGTCCACAAATCGGTATTTCCTTTGCCGGCGTAAACCATCTAAGAAAAAAATGATTATCCTTCCTTTGAACAAAAGCAGTTGTCGGTACTGGGATCTCTTGAGCAATTTTCTGCATGATCGACTCAGGTATCGTTGAATCAAGTAAACATACTGCTGCGGGATTTCCCTTGTAAAGCTCTGTAGTAAAAGCATTGACGATAAAATACGAGACTTTGTTCAATTTTCCCACCTCATTTGGGTCATTTTTTAATTTTTAGTTAACTGAAAATACTCTAGACAATTACTAAAAAAAGTAATATTATGAGCATCATATCTTTAATAATTATTATATTCTGAAAAAGGTGGACATGCATGGAATTCTCAAAAAAACTACAGCAACTCCCAACTCAATTTTTTGCAGCACTTGTGCAAAAAGTAAACGCTGCTCTTGCTGAAGGACGTGATGTTATCAATCTTGGTCAAGGTAATCCAGATCAACCCACCCCTTCACACATTATTAAGGCATTACAGGAGGCGGCAGAAAATCCTCAAAATCATCAATACTCTCCATTTCGTGGCATAGCAGAATTACGCCAAGCAGCAGCAAGCTTCTACAAACGTGAATACAATGTGGACATTGACCCTGAAACAGAGGTTGCTATTCTCGGTGGTACGAAAATTGGCCTTGTTGAGCTACCGTTAGCTGTTTTAAACCCTGGTGACACTATGCTATTACCTGATCCTGGATATCCAGATTACTTATCTGGTGTCGTATTAGGTGATGTTAATTTTGAAGTTATGCCTCTTTTCGCAGAAAATGATTTCCTACCAGTTTATAATGCTTTATCCGATGAAGTAAAAGAAAAGGCGAAGTTGCTGTACTTGAATTACCCGAATAATCCAACTGGCGGTACTGCAACATTTGAATTTTTCGAGGAAACAGTACGCTTTGCAAAAGAGCACAACATTATCGTCGCACATGATTTTGCCTACGGAGCGATTGGATTTGACGGCAATAAACCTATCAGCTTCCTGCAAGCTGATGGTGCTAAAGATGTCGGTATCGAAATGTATACATTATCCAAAACGTATAATATGGCAGGCTGGCGCATTGGTTTTGCAGTTGGTAACCCCGACATTGTCGCAGCCATTAACCTTATTCAAGATCATCTTTTTTGTAGTCAATTTCCTGCCGTACAACATGCCGCGGCAGTTGCACTTACTGCTTCCCAGAGTTGCGCAGATAAGCTAAGAGCGACTTATGAGCGTCGACGAAACGTCCTGATCGAAGAAGCTCAGCGAATTGGTTGGCAAGTAACAGTACCGAGAGGCTCTTTTTTTGCATGGCTCCCTGTTCCACTAGGTTTTACGAGTGAACAATTTGCCGATATATTGCTCGACAAAGCTGATATCGCAGTAGCTGCTGGCAATGGCTTCGGTCAATATGGTGAAGGCTTTGTACGGGTTGGTTTACTTGTTAGCGAAGACCGCTTACGTGAAGCAATCAGCAGAATTGAAAAATTAAACTTATTTAGCCCGTGAACATTTCAATCAAAAACTGTTCCATTAGCTCAGACTTGCTATAGGGACAGTTTTTTCTCTCTCTCTTCTTTCGCGACTAAATATTATAATAAAATGAAAAATTTTAAAAATTCATTTGACTTACTATATCCTATAATTTATATTAGTTCTATCGGATTTACAAAAAAATATTATAAATCTCTTATCAAGAGTAGCTGAGGGACTGGCCCTATGAAGCTCGGCAACCTCCTTTTTTAAGGAAGGTGCTAATTCCAGCAAACAATCATTGTTTGAAAGATAAGAGAGGACAATTTTTCATGAGCCTCTCTTAATTTTTAAGAGAGTTTTTTTATTTTTATTACCGATAAAACAACTTTGGAGGTATGTTTCATGAAAAAGAAAAACAAGATTTTATTAGGTTTAGCAAGTCTTACATTAGTAGCAGCATTAGTGGGCTGTGGTACTAAAGAAAATAGTAAGGATAGTCAAAATAAGACGATTAATGAAAATAAGATTGTAGTAGGTGTAACTTCTGGTCCACACGAACAAATTGCAGAGGCTGCAGCAAAAGTTGCCAAAGAAAATGGCTTAGAGGTAGAACTAAAAACGTTTTCTGATTATGTTTTACCAAATACATCGTTAGCCGAGGGTGATCTTGATGTAAACAGCTATCAACACGAGCCTTTCCTCGATGCATTTAACAAAGATCACAAAACAGATTTAGTGCCAGTAGGAAAAACAATTTTAACTCCTATGGGCATATACTCCGAGAAATATAAATCATTGGATGACGTTCCTGATGGTGCTACTTTCGGATTACCGAATGATCCAACGAACGGGGCTCGTGCTCTATTTGTTCTTCAAGAGGCAGGCATCATTAAATTAAAAGACGGCGCAGACTTAACAGCATCTATTCGCGATGTGGAAGAAAACAAAAAGAATTTGAAATTCATTGAATTAGAGGCTGCACAAATTCCTAAACAGCTTAGTGAAGTAGATGTAGCCGCCATTAATACAAACTTCGCTCTTGATGCTGGCATTAATCCTAAAAAAGACTCCATTCTTTTAGAATCTACGAACTCTCCATATGTGAACTACATTGTGGTGCGTGCTGAAAACAAAGATGACCCAACGATCAAAAAATTTGTTGAAGCTTATCAATCTGATGAGGTACGCAAATTTATTGAAGAAAAATTCCAAGGCTCCATAATTCCAAGCTGGTAAGTGACGATTAAGTATCTCAAGAATCTGCGAGACTCCTACAGGAAAGCTAGCAGATTCTTGCTTTATCGAAGGACTTAGAAAGGAGATATCACCTTATGATTCAACTAGAAAATATAACAAAAGAATTTAAAACTAAAAATGGTATCGTCAAAGCAGTAGATTGTATTAACCTGCATGTCAAAAAAGGTGAAATCCATGGGGTTATTGGCTACAGTGGTGCAGGAAAGAGTACCCTCATTCGCTGTGTGAATTTATTAGAACGTCCGACAACAGGAAAAGTATTCATCGATCATGTAGATCTTACTTCCCTTTCTCTAAACGACCTTCGCAAAACTCGGCAAAAAATCGGGATGATCTTCCAGCATTTTAACCTTTTAAAAACAGCGACTGTTTACAACAATATCTCGATACCATTAAAGCTTCTTGGCTATAACGACTCTGAAGTAAAAAAACGCGTTGCAAAATATGCAGAAATTGTTGGCCTAACGGAGAAATTAGATAGTTATCCTAGCCAACTTTCAGGTGGTCAAAAGCAACGTGTCGCTATTGCACGTGCCCTTGCCCAAGAGCCTGAGATTTTGCTTAGTGATGAAGCGACAAGTGCACTCGACCCCGAAACAACGGACGCCATTCTTGAGCTTCTCCTGAAAATTAATCGTGAGCTAGGCATCACGATTTTACTTATTACACATGAAATGAATGTTATTCAAAAAATTTGCGATGCCGTTTCTGTTCTTGAATCAGGGGCGGTTGTGGAATATAGCTCTGCTATAGAACTATTTTCGAAGCCCCAGCATCCAACAACACGAAAATTTTTAAATACCATTTCTCAACGTAATGTATCCCCTTCTCTTATCAAACAATTAAATGTTTCGGGAAGTGTTATTCGTTTAACATTCCTTGGAGAAAGTACGGGGAAACCATTACTAGCAGAAGTGAGTAAAGTTTATGATGTGCAACCAAATATTTTATCAGCCAATATCATAGAATTAAAAAATGGCATTGTCGGTAATATTGTCGTGCATCTACACGGTGAAGCACATATCGTAGAAAAAGCACTTAAGTATTTTACAGAAAACGGGGTAAGCATTGAGGTATTAGGAGGCGAATTACATGACTAGCATTCAAAGCTTCTTTGCAGATTGGTCAGATGTTATTGGGAAATCCATTCTCGAAACCTTCCAAATGGTAGGGATTTCATTATTCTTTTCTATTTTAATTGGGATTCCTTTGGGGCTTTTAATCGTTTTAACTCGCCCGGGGCAATCGTTTGAAAATAAATTTCTCTACCAATTTTTCAATTTATTTATTAATATTATTCGCTCTGTACCGTTCATTATTTTACTATTTTTCATTTTACCGTTCACGAAGCTAATCGTCGGCACAACTATTGGTGTAAAAGGTGTTATTGTGCCGCTTGTTGTTTATACAGCGCCTTATATTTCGCGACTTATGGAAACAGCACTTTTAGAAGTTGATCCAGGTGTTGTGGAAGCTTATACAGCAATGGGTATTAAACGTCGTCATATTATTTGGAACGTCTTATTACGTGAAGCTCGTTCATCCATTATTTTAGGTTTAACGATTGCCACAATCGGTCTTATAGGAGCAACAGCAATGGCAGGAATGGTTGGTGCTGGTGGTCTAGGTGATCTCGCATACCGTTACGGCCATTTACGCTATGAGGTTGACGTGATGTATGCGACAGTGTTTATCTTAATCATCCTCGTGCAGAGTATTCAATCACTAGGTAATCGCTTTGCTGCGAAGTTAAAGAAAGATTAGTAGGAGGTTTATGATGACAAAAACAACACATAGCGATCTACTGTTAAAAAATATTAATGCACAAGCCCCCTTCCCTATTTGCTTTACAGATTTAGAAAAGGCAGTTGCAGAAAAATTGGAAGCTGGTCCGTTTGGTTACATCCGTTCAGGCGCTGGCGGCGAGCAAACATTAAGGAATAACCGTACAGCCTTTGAAAAATACTCTATCATTCCACGCTTTTTACAAGATGTTTCAAGTATTGATACATCGATTGAACTGTTCGGAAAAATATATCCAACTCCGTTCTTATTTGCCCCTGTTGGCATGAACAAAATGGCGCATGACGAAGGAGAGCTAGCCGTTGCACGTGCAGCTGATCAATTAAAAATCCCTTATATTCAAAGCACAGTTTCAAGCTATGCACTCGAGGATGTGGCACAAACAGCTCCCACTGCTACTAAATGGTTTCAATTATATTGGTCAACAAATGAGGAAATTGCCTATAGCATGGCCGCTCGAGCCGAGGCTGCTGGTTTTGAGGCTATCGTGTTAACTATAGATACAGTCATGCTTGGCTGGCGTGAAGAGGATGTTCGTAATCAATTTTCACCATTAAAGCTTGGGTATGCACGAGGAAACTATATGAATGACCCTGTTTTTACCGCTTCCTTACCAGATGATTCATTCGAGTCATATATACAAGGCGTATTGCAAAATATATTCCATCCAACATTAAATTGGGACAATGTACGTGAATTAAAGCACCGTTCGAATCTCCCTATTTTGTTAAAAGGGATCTTGCATCCTGAAGACGCAAAACTAGCAATAGAAAACGGCATTGACGGCATTATCGTATCCAACCATGGTGGCCGCCAACTGGATGGCGTAATTGCTTCACTTGATGCACTTCCTGACATTGTGAAAGCTGTAAAGGGACAAATTCCAGTTATTTTAGATAGCGGTGTGTATCGTGGAATGGATGCCCTTAAGGCACTCGCTTTAGGAGCAGATGCTGTTGCCATTGGTCGTCCCTTCGTCTACGGACTTGCATTAGAAGGACAGCAAGGAATCGAAAAAGTAATGACGAATTTATATGATGAATTAAAAGTTTCTATCGCATTAGCGGGGGCAATATCTATAAAAGGACTACGTGATATCACATTGGTGAAAAAGAATGGAGCCGACTGTAAATGAATTAATACTGATGAACGCTAAAAGCAGCGTACGTCATTCATTCAAAATTAAAGCAGTCCTGCATTTCGGGGCGGCTTTCCGTCGCTTTGACGTTTCTTTCCATCACTCTGTCGGGGCTATCCACGATTTCGGCTGCTCTATCCACGACTTTGACGATTCTATCCACGATCTTGGCTGTTCTTTCCACGACTTTGACGATTCTATCTGTCGCTTTGATCATTCTTTCAATCACTTCGACTCTTCTTTCCTTCCCTCTATCTTCTATCCATCACTTCGGGGCGGCTTTCCGTCGCTTTGACGTTTCCCTCCATCGCTCTGTCGGGGCTATCCACGATTTCAGCTGTTCTTTCCACGACTTTGACGGTTCTATCCACGATTTTGACGGTTCTATCCACGATTTTGGCTGTTCTTTCCACGACTTTGGCGGTTCGATCCGTCGCTTTGATCATTCTTTCGATCACTTCGACTCTTCTTTCCTTCGCTCTATTTTCTATCCATCACTTCGGGGCGGCTTTCCGTCGCTTTGACGTTTCTTTCCATCACTCTATCGGGGCTATCCACGATTTTGGCTGTTCTTTCCACGACTTTGACGGTTCTATCCACGATTTCGGCTGTTCTTTCCACGACTTTGACGGTTCTATCCGTCACCTTGGCTCTTCTATCCGTCACTTCGCTGGTGCTTTCCGTAGCTTTGACACTTCTATCCATCATAAAAGGGCTACCTCACTATTGAGGCAGCCCCATTTATTTATTGAATAACGCCTAGTTCACGTCCGACTTTTTCGTAGATTGCTAGAGCGTCGTCTAACATTTCTTTTGTATGTGCCGCTGTAGGCATGTTACGAACACGTCCTGTGCCTTTTGGAACCGTTGGGAAAACGATTGATTTAGCATAGACGCCCTCTTCAAATAGACGGCGAGAAAATTCCTGCGTAAGCTTTTCATCACCAATAATACATGGTGTTATTGGCGTTTCAGATTCACCGATATTAAAGCCTAGCTTAGCAAGACCCGCTTTTAGGTAATCGCCATTTTCCCATAGCTTATCGTGAAGCTCTGTTGAGTCAATCAACATTTGTACTGCTGCTGTAATCGCAGCTACGTCACCTGGTGGTAATGCTGTTGAGAATAAAAATGGACGAGAACGCACTTTAAGCCAGTCAATTAAATTTTTCTTACCTGCTACATATCCGCCAACAACACCAATTGCTTTAGAAAGTGTACCAATTTGGAAGTCAATTTCTTTTTCTAAACCGAAATGCTTCACAGTCCCCTTTCCTTTACCTGTTACACCTGATCCGTGTGCATCATCGACGTATGTGATTAAATCAAACTCTTTCGCAATCTCAACGATTTCTGGTAGTTTTGCAATATCACCGTCCATTGAGAATACGCCATCCGTAATGACCATGACTTTATTATATAAGCCTGATTCTTTTGCTTCCTTTGCCTTTGCACGTAAATCGTCCATATCAGAGTGATTAAAAGCAATGATTTTCGCACGTGATAAACGACAGCCATCAATAATCGACGCATGGTTTAATTGGTCTGAAAGAATTGCATCATTTTTATCCATAACAGCTGAAATAGCTGCCATATTACAGTTAAAACCTGATTGGTAAGAGATCGCTGCTTCAGTCCCTTTAAATTCAGCAAGCTTTTCCTCTAGTTTTACGTGTAAATCAAGTGTGCCGTTAATCGTACGAACTGCTCCAGCCCCTACACCGTATGTCTCAATTGTTTCTTTGGCAATACGCTTTAAATCTTCATTCGTTGCTAAACCCAGATAATTGTTTGATGATAGATTAATTAGATTTTTGCCACGCACCTGAATAATTGGTCCGTTTGCTCCCTCTACTGGATCAATTTCATTGTATAAGCCTTGATCGTGTAAGGCTTTTAGGTTTTCATCTAAAAATGCATTCAATACTTTTGACAAGCGTATCATCCTTTCCTAAGAACACTATTCTAATTCCTAGTGTAGCACAAGCATACTATTAGAAAAATTACTTTGTTAATCTTTCGAATAGTGGGGCAGTTTTTTCTCGCCAAAGAGATGATGATACACAATTATCTAATAATCGCCGGATAGTATACTCCGCTTCCGCGTAACGCTTCGAATAGCCCATTGCATCCTGCATCGCCTCTTTATACTTTGCCCGAATATCTTCAATTTGAACTTCTGCCTCCTGTGAAATTGCGCAATGTTTCCCTATATCGAAAATTTCATCCCCTAGTCTTCCGTCCTGTGGGTCAAAGATATGAGGCTCTGTACTATCAAAAATACAGAAATTCAATTCCGGGATAATGACCATGTCCACTGAATTTGAATCCAAGCCGCACCAAATAATTTGTGCATCGAGCCCTCTTGCATTTGCTTCGTCTGCTAAACCTTTCATTAAAGAAGATTTACCTGTACCTGGCTTCCCTTTGATCATCAATCTTCTAGATACATTTTTTGTTATGCTATCTACGGTATTTTCGGTACCCCTCGGTGTTAATGTTCCGAGTAAGCGATGGGTGCGCACTCCTGTTTTATTTAAGACGATTGATTGGAAAACATCTGTCTTTAAATTTTCAACCTGATCATTCAATGCCTGCCAGTTCATGCAACTCTGAGTGACTACTTCCCAATCATCATGGATCTTTTTTGCATTGTTAAGCTTCGAAATACACTTCTCACGCCATGACTCTCGTTCCGTCATTGCAGTAGCGAGCTGTTCGCCAACTCTTTCAAGCTGGATTTCTTCTAAGCAATCATAAAATGACATTACCCGATGCTTTGTTCCAAGGAAAACCGGTTCAATCCCCCAACCCGATGACCATACAAATAGTCGATTACATCCTTGAACATACACTGCCTCAACAATATCCTCCAGCAAAGCATGCTTATACCACTCCACCGCAAAGCCTTGCTTTACATAAAAATACCCAAGCTCTTTAAGAAGTTCTGATCCTTTAAACGTCGGTGCACCCTGTAAAATATAAACTAATTCAGCCTCATCCATCATTTCTTTATATAAATGTTTAATTCCTTGCCCAGTCAGTGCGTGTCCATAATAGTAGGTCACATTTCCGTTCAATTTCGATCCCCCTTTATCTTATGCCTTGCATTATATGAAGGAACCTTAAAAAAAATGAAGAGCTATTTTTAATTTTTACACATAAAAGTAGCTTCCTATTTAATAAAATAAGTTCATGCCCATAGAGTGCCACCAATAAAAGCCTCTCGAATAAATCCATTAAACTAACGAGGTAGTAAAAAAGGGATACCCTAAATAAAGTCGAATTATTAAGTTTTTATGGATATAATATACATACACACCATATTTTATGGTAAACGAAAAGAACCCATTTTCAGTATTCTAAAACTATCTATTTTCACCAAAAGTACCTAATTGCGTAAATAGCAACCATCTGTTTCAACTGTTTGCTACTCTTAGATTACATCATTCTACTTTGCGATTCTTACATAAGCTATAGTAAAAATAAAATGACAGGAGTTGAAATCATAGAGTTCTATAAAAAGCTAAAAGAAGAACGCTTAAGCATAATTTATCACAAGAAGAATTAGCCATTAAATTAAACATTAGCAGACAATCCGTTTCTAAATGGGAGCTTAAAAAAGGTTATCCCAATATTGAAACGCTTATTGCATTAAGTGATTTATTCAATATTAGTATTGACGAATTAATGAAAGGAGACAATTCCTTGAAAGCTACAAGCATCAAAGAAGAAGAGAGGGAATTAACAATGACATATCTATTCAAATGGATATATGTACTGAGTTCAATTTTAGTAGTATTTTGGCTTTTTGTACTTCCCTGGTCCGAACCATCAGGTCTTACATTAAGTATCATTAATCTCATAGCTGTTATTTACTTTGCAATTGTCATTAGCTACATCAAAAATAACAAGAACAAATTTTTTAATTAAACACGCAATTATGCCTGTGATGCAGGTCAGTTAACATTAGCTTAAGTTTGGAGGGAGATGTATGGTAAAAAAGTTAGGATTGTTTTGTTTGCCATTGGTATAATAATGATGTTTTTAGGTATGCCTTATTTATTGGGCTATTCAACAAATGAATTTTTAAAGTATCCTTTATATTTTGGATTGATAGTAACGGTTATATTTGCTCCTGTCCCTACAATAAAAAAAACAAAAAAGTAACATTATTGGGTTACCTGAGTTATCTCCTTCTGTGCCGAGCAGTTTACCGCTACAAATTATCAATTAAAAAACTACCCAGCATTTCATTCTTGGGTAGTAGTGATTGATGCAATCTTTGCTTTTGTCACAGCGACTAAATCATCTAGCTGTAAGTGGATTTGCATACCAATTTTCCCGGCACTCACTATAATATTTCCTTGCTCTCGGGCCGACGAATCGATGACAGTTGGATAAAGCTTCTTCATGCCGACTGGAGAGCATCCGCCTCGTACATAGCCTGTATAGCCTAGTAACTCCTTGACCGGGAGCATGTCGATTTTTTTCTCTCCTACAACCTTTGCAGCTGCTTTTAAATCAAGCTCATCTGCTACAGGAATAACAAATACAAAAAGCTTTTGTGCACTTGCCTTTGCTACTAATGTTTTGAAAACACGAGCAACTGGGTGACCAATTTTTTCAGCAACCGAAATTCCGTCAACTTGGCCGTCACCAGTCTCATATTCAATTACTTCGAATTGTATTTTTTGTTGCTCCAATAATCTTATCGCATTTGTTTTCGCATGCTTTGCTTTTGCCATATCAAAAATCTCCCATCTGCAGCATTAGGCTATCATGGAGATCAAGGAGTCATTTCTCGGTCGATAGCCGTCTTTTGCCATTTGAATATGAGTGGCATACTTTTCAGAAGCGTGTTTAAATGTTCGCACCTTGTATGCCTCCGCATAACTCTTACCGAAAATTGTATCTACAAATGGATCTAATTTCAATTCCTTCGAAAAACGTTCTGGTACTTTGACTTTAATATCTTCTCGTACAAAAGCTGGCTCACTGTCATCTACCTCTTGACCATTGAATTGCGCTTGCATGTGCTGTATCTGAGCATTTGCACTTGCCGCTACACGTAAATCCTGTGGTGATGGCTGCGCGGGTCCCAGCGCTGTATTCCGCACCTGCTCTAAAATTTGTAACGTTTCCTTGGCATTCGCATCATCTACTATAGGCGCTTCCTCATTTACACGCTCTACCTGTGAATATTGCTTTTGCATTTGCTCATGTGCGAACACATTTTTCGTCTGTTGCATATCTTGAATGATTGCTTGCTGTTGAGGTGTGACCTCTTTGGACTCCTCTTTTTGTTGCTCAAAGAGTTCTTGGTCTGTATGCCCTAAAAGTAAATTTTCTAGCTCAAGCAATAACGGATTTTTCTTTGGTGGAAAATACAGTGCACTTTTTCGATATGCATCACCAGCTTGTTTTCGCTGTAAAATCTTTTTACGATTATAGTGTGATGATATTCTTTCTTGTTCTATTAAACTAGATAGTTTCATATGATTCACCTCGGCTTTCTTATTTAATATGCAAGTTAAATAATAGATATGATAATTTCCTCTATTAACTTTATCTATTCCTTCAGAATAGTTTCTGTACCCTAATTATCGGAATTTTCTTTACCAAATTCAAGAGCAAATTAATACTAAGCTCCTAAAGAAATATTTCACTTTCAACGAAATAAGTACAAAGACCTAACAAAACCCTCAATATTATATTCATTTAGTATTTCAATATTTAATTTCAATAAAATTTATTATCGTTACCACTTTATAAATGGTGTTAATTCACCACTAAAAAAACAGCCCCATAACAAGGACTGTTTCTATCTGTCTTTTTTAGGTTTAATAAGTATACTTTTATAGGCTAAGTAACCAAGCCATGCACCGAGTGTATTTAAAATTAAATCATCAATATCAGCCGACCCAACCGTAAAAATAAACTGGATTGTTTCTACCGCTAGACTAGAGAAAAAGCCTGCCCAAATAACTGTCCGCGCTTTACGAAACTTTTTTGATAATAATGGAAGTAAAAAGCCCATTGGGGTAAATATCAATAAATTGCCTAGTAAATTAATAATAATGATATCCAAATTAAAATACTGAGAGTAATTTATATAGCGAAGAATTGTATCAAAGGGAATAAAATTTGTGGTTAAACGCCAGTCACTATAATCAAACAGCCCTAATTCGTCTAGAGAATATTCGCCATTAAATAAAATAATAATTACATTCACTAGTCGATCAATAACTAGTTTATAAAAAGCTATAACGGAATAAATACAAAAAAATATCCAACCTATTATCTTGATTGGTAAATAATATGTATCTATCAATGAACGATAAGGTAACGGTAGCTTGGCACTACCCTGTATATTATTTTTTGTCATGCCTGTACAACCTACCTCCTGTATCCTCTCATAATTTTAATATGCCTCCCTTCCCCATGCAAGTGGCAAAAATAAGATGGGTGAAGCGTTTTAAAGCATATTAGGAATACTTTCCCCCTTTACTATACGTTTGTCCAGATTCAATTAGAAAAGAGAAAAAAACAAATTTTAACAAAATACCATCCTTGGCTTTTGGTGATGCAAAAAAAGCTGCCTCAATTAAACTGAGACAGCATTCTTTCAGACTTTATACTGGATTTACTCCATGTTTACGTTCCGAGAATAATAAATATTTTGACATATACAACTCTAAACGTGATTCAAGTGCTTTTCGTAAATCATTTGGCTCAATAACATCGTCAATGATGAGCTCTGAAGCTAGACGATAGACATCGATTTCCTCTTGATATTCCTTGCGTTTCTCTGCAATAAAGTTCGCTTGCTCCTCTTTTGGAAGTTCAGCGATTTTATTTGCATATACTGCATTGACCGCTGCCTCTGGGCCCATTACAGCAATTTGCGCGTTAGAAAGCGCAATACAGCAGTCTGGCTCAAAAGCAGGACCTGCCATTGCATACAGCCCTGCACCATATGCCTTGCGAACAATGACCGTTAATTTAGGGACTGTTGCCTCGCTCATTGCGAAAATCATTTTCGCACCATGACGTATAATCCCAGCTTTTTCAACTTGCGTACCAATCATAAAGCCTGGTACATCTGCAAGGAAAAGAAGCGGAATATTAAACGCATCACAAAGTGAAATGAACTTTGCTGCTTTATCAGCTGAATCGTGGAACAAAACGCCACCCTTTACGCGCGGTTGATTGGCGATAATTCCAACGGATTGCCCATTAATGCGCCCAAGTCCTGTAATTAATTCTGGAGCGAATAATTTTTTTACTTCGCAAAACGTATTTTCATCTATAATACGGTCAATTAGCTTATACATATCAAAAGGAACGTTTTGATTTTTTGGTATTAGCTCTTCAATCGATTTATCGAATGTAGCTGGTGGCTTTGGAGCCTCTACCTTTCCGCGCTCTGCATAATTGTTCGGGAAGTAGCTCAAATATTTACGGGCATAGGCAATTGCTTCCTGCTCGGTTTTAGCAAGCACATCTCCACAACCGGAAACGGAACAGTGCATTTTCGCTCCACCCATCGTTTCCAAATCTACCTTCTCACCAATAACCATTTCCGCCATACGTGGGGATCCTAAATACATCGATGCATTGCCCTCTACCATAACTACAATATCGCAGAATGCAGGGATATATGCGCCTCCTGCTGCAGAAGGTCCAAACAGTAAGCATATTTGAGGGATTTTACCTGATAGTTTGACCTGATTATAGAAAATACGTCCTGCTCCTCGTCGGCCAGGAAACATTTCTAATTGATCAGTAATACGTGCACCTGCCGAATCGACTAGATACAGTAATGGGCAATTTAACTTTTCAGCTGTTTCTTGAATACGAATCATTTTTTCTACTGTACGTTTACCCCAAGAGCCAGCTTTAATCGTCGAATCGTTTGCTAATACACAAACGGTACGGCCATGGATTTTACCGATTCCTGTTACAACGCCATCTGCCGGTAAGTCACCAACTAAGCAGTTTGCGTACAAGCCATCCTCTGATTGCAGCCCATCATCTAATAATAATTCGAGTCGTTCACGTACAAATAATTTTCCTTGCTGCGCATTTTTATCGTGATATTTTGGCAGACCGCCTGCTAAAACTTGTTCCTTCATTGTTTTAGTCGTATTTTCTGTCGGTACATTGCTCATATTTAATTCCTCCTTTTGCCCATTCGGTTAAGCCTTAGCACTTTGTATAACTTTACTTCCGTACTGAGAATTTAAACGATATGTTTGGATTTCATTGTTTTAAAATCCCTACTTTAAAACCATTCAAAGTCTATCATCAGAGCTTTTATTTCCCTAAGTATTGCGGTGTTCGTTTTTCTTGGAAAGCAAGTAAGCCCTCTAATCGATCTTCTGTAGGAATCAGAGCATTATATGCAAGTGATTCGATTTTTAAACCCGTAGCTAAATCTACTTCAACTCCTTGATTCATGGCGATTTTCGCCTGTACTAAAGAAAGTGGAGCATTCTTTGCCATTTCGAGTGCAAGCTGCTGAGCCTTTTCTAGTACTTCATGTCCTTCATGAACATACTCCACAATACCGTAGCTTCTCGCTTCCTCTGCATTTAGTCGACGTGCTGTATAAATTAATTCCTTCGCTTTTCCAATGCCAATTAGTCGTGGAAGTCGTTGTGTGCCTCCTGCCCCTGGGATGATGCCGAGAGATGTTTCCGTAAGGCCCATCTTTGCATGTGCAGCTGCAAGACGTAAATCACAGGCTAATGCTAGTTCGAGTCCGCCACCAAAAGCAACACCATTTAATACGGCGATAACTGGTTGAGCGAGTGCTTCTACTTTTGCCACTGTTGCACCGATTAATTGCACAATCTGCTTTACTTGTTGGTCTGGCATCCCTTTACGTTCTTTTAAATCTGCTCCTGCGCAAAAAGCTTTTTCCCCTGCCCCCGTTAGTAAAACGACTCGCACTGCCGGATCACCGTTTATGTTGTCGAGTGTCGAGCTCAGTTCTTGGAGTAGTTGTACAGACATTGCATTTGCAGCTTCAGGTCTGGAAAGTGTAATAAGCCCAATGCTACCATCTAATAATTCAAAACGAACGAGTTGCGTCATAATTGGCTCGCACTCCTTTCATTACGGGCAATCGCCATTTGTTTAGAGGCAACGACCTTCCCTAGTTTCTGTTCAATAAATAGCGCAGCCTCTAGCACTTTATCCAGCTCTACACCCGTTGTAATACCCATTTCATCTAATAAATACAGTAAATCTTCCGTAGCTACATTACCTGATGCTCCTTTGGCATACGGACAGCCGCCAAGTCCACCAAGCGCACTATCAAACTTCGTAATCCCCATTTTTAAAGATTGAACAATATTCGCTAGCGCTGTGCCACGTGTATCATGAAAATGCATCGCGAAATTTTCTGCAGGATATCTTTTTAGCAATTCTTCTAAAAGATTTTCCACCTGTGTCGGTACACCAACACCAATCGTGTCACCGAGCGAAATTTCATCGACGCCCATTTCTAATAATTTTTCTGTTACTCGCAAAACCTTTTCTGGTTGTATGTAGCCTTCATACGGGCACCCAATTACTGTTGAGATATAGCCTCGTACGTTTTTATGCGCTGCCTTTGCCCCTACCACAACTTCCTGTAGTATCGGAAATGTTTCATTAATTGTTTTATTAATATTACTTTGATTATGGCTTTCACTTGCTGACATAAATACGCTCACTTCATCTACTTCAGCCTGCAATGCACGTTCTAAGCCCCGCATGTTCGGTACGAGTGCCGCATATGTGATATCTTTTTGGCGTTTAATGGCCTGAAGAACCTCCACTGCATCTGCCAGCTGTGGAATCCACTTCGGATGCACAAAAGAAGTTACCTCAATATAATTTAATCCAGTTTGACTAAGTAAATTTACTAATTGCACTTTATCGGCAGTTGCAAGATGTGTTTTCTCATTTTGCAAACCGTCACGAGGCCCTACTTCCTTTAACGTGACATGCTTTGGTAGCTGCATAAAGAAGCCTCCTTATTCAATTTCTAAAATATCATCATCAACGTTAATGAAATCCCCTTCGTTCGCAATGATTTTTGTGACTACGCCATCTTCCTCTACTTCAATAGGAATCTCCATTTTCATCGACTCTAAAATTGCCACATCTTGTCCCGCTGTAACTTTCTCGCCCTCTGCTACAACAATTTTCCATACTGTTCCTGCCATGCTCGCTTTAACTGTTGCCATTGTAATCCCTCCAAATGTTATGAATGTACTGATAACGCATTCGCACTAATATTTAAGTGCGAATGCTTTTATCAAATTCGCCTTGGCGTAATTGTCGTTGCTGTCGCTTCGCTTTCGGCGCTTCGCCCTCGCACAGATAAACAATACGTCCAGAGGTTTTATTTTGTCTCTGCTAATTGAGGTAGATAATATTCATCTACAAATTTAGTTGTTGTATAGCCCTTTAAAAATTGTTCATGTGTGACTGTTTTCAGTAGCATTGGAATATTTGTTTGAATTCCTTCTATTTTATACGCTTTAAGTGCCTCAATAAGTCGCTCACACGCAATTGCTCGTGTTTCTCCCCACACAACTAATTTGCTAATCATCGGATCGTAAAAAGGTGTTACCGATGTGCCAGCCTCTACGCCACATTCATGGCGAATACCTTCACCTGTTGGTAATTCAAAAGCCGTGATTGTACCTGGAGAAGGGAAAAAGGTCGAAGGATTTTCGGCGTAGATGCGTACTTCAATCGCATGCCCTTTTCTTTCTATACTATCGCGCGTAAATGCTAATGGTTGTTTTGCCGCAATCTTTAATTGCTCCTCTACAAGATCTAGTTTCGTAATTTCCTCAGTCACCGGATGTTCAACCTGTAAGCGCGTATTCATCTCTAAGAAATAAAAGTTTTGCTCTGCATCTACTAAATACTCAATCGTTCCAGCATTCACATAGCCAATATGCTGAACTGCCTTGACTGAAGCATCTAGCATACTTTTTCTTGTTTCTTCAGAAATGAAAGGAGATGGTGCTTCCTCAACTACTTTTTGATTTCTGCGTTGAATCGAGCACTCGCGCTCAAATAGCGGTACGACATTGCCATCGTGATCCGCAATAATTTGTACCTCGACGTGATGAGGATTAGCAATAAATCGTTCCATATACATCGTGCCATCACCAAAGAATGACTGTGCACGCTTTTGATTTCCCTCAAAGGCTTTTGCCAATCCCTCTGCATTTTCTACGAGTTGCATTCCGATACCCCCACCGCCAGCAGAGGCTTTTAACATAATCGGATAGCCTAGACGGGAAGCAATTTCAATAGCTTCTGTTACATCTTTCACAGGTTTCTCTACGCCTTCAACAATTGGTACACCTGCCGCCTTCATCGTTTTCCGGGCTTCTAATTTACTACCCATCGAAGCAATAACGTCTGCGCTAGGCCCAATAAAAACTAAGCCTGCCTCTGTACAACGTTTAGCAAACTCAGCGTTTTCTGATAATAAGCCATAGCCTGGATGAACAGCTTCAGCACCGCTTTCCTTCGCCACTTCCAGAATACGATCAATATTTAAATAACTTTGTGCAACAGGTGGTTTTCCGATACAGAACGCCTCATCCGCTTCCTTAACATGTAAGCTTTCAGCGTCCGCCTCAGAATACACCGCAACTGTTAGGACATTAAGTCGTTTGCATGTTCTAATAACACGTCTTGCTATCTCTCCACGATTTGCAATTAAAACCTTTTTGAACATAACACCGGCCCCCTTCTTACTTCACTGCTGGAACAAAACTCTCTCGTAATCTATACTTTTGAACTTTTCCTGATGCAGTCATCGGATAGTCGTCGATAAAGAAAATATGTCGTGGTATTTTATGTCTAGATATTTTATCCCGACAATAATCCCGAATTTCTTCCTCTGTTGCCTGCTCTCCTTCACGCAAAATGATCCAAGCTGCCGCTTCCTCTCCATAAACAGGATCAGGAACACCCGCAACCTGTACATCTGCAATTTTCGGGTGTGTGTAAAGGAATTCTTCAATTTCCCGAGGAGAAATATTTTCACCACCCCGAATAATCATATCTTTTAAACGTCCTGTTACACGGACATAGCCCGCCTCATCCATCGTTGCCAAATCCCCGGTATGCAGCCAACCAGCCCCATCAATTGCAAGAAGCGTTTCTTCTTCGTTTTTATAGTAACCTTTCATAACGTGGTAGCCTCTCGTACATAGTTCCCCTTGCTCATTTGGCGCTGCTTCTTCGTCTGTACCAGGAACGACGATTTTAACTTCCAAATTCGGTAATGCACGACCAACGGTTTCTACCTTTAACAATAGCGGATCATCTGCTCTCGTTTGTGTAATAACAGGTGAGGCTTCTGTTTGTCCGTAACAGATAGTAACATCCTTCATTCCCATTTTGTCGATCACGGCTTTCATCACCTCAATAGGACAATTAGAGCCTGCCATTACTCCAGTGCGTAACGTTGATAGATCAAAAGACGAAAAATTCGGTAAAGTAAGTTCACTAATAAACATCGTTGGTACACCATGTAACGCTGTACATTTCTCTTTTTCAACTGTTTGTAGCACTTCAGTAGCTGAAAATTCCTGCACTGGTACCATCGTCCCGCCACTAGTCGTAATGGCTAATGTTCCAATTACACAGCCAAAGCAATGGAAGAATGGGACAGGGATGCATAAACGATCTTCGAAAGTTAAATCCATACATTCTGCAATATTAATCGCATTATTGACTAAGTTATAATGCGTTAACATAACACCTTTCGGAAAACCTGTTGTTCCCGAAGTATATTGAACATTAATAACATCATCATAATGAAGCTCTTGCTGTCTTTTATCTAATTGCTCCTCTGTTATTTGCGCTGCAGCCGATAACACATCAGCCCAGTTTAGCACTCCGGGGTATTTTGTCTCGCCAATTAAAATAACATTTTTCAATAAAGGTAGTCGCTTTGATTGCAAATTACCCGGTTCACAATGTTCAAGCTCTGGACATAACTCTTGCAGTGTATTCATAAAAGAATGGTCTCGATAATTTTCAATTAAAATAATCGTTTTTGCATCGGATTGCTTCAATAAATATTCCAACTCGCTTGAGCGATAATTAGTGTTGACAGTGACGATTGGAGCACCCATTTTACCTGTACCAAATTGCAACTGTACCCATTCCGGGACATTGGTCGTCCATACTGCAATATGCTCGCCCTTCTCTATTCCAAGAGCCATTAACCCTCTAGCTACTAAACGACTTTGCCGATTGAGCTCCTCGTAGGTCATCCGTAAATCCCTGTCTGCATACACTAATGCTTCCCGCTGTGGATACTTTTCCGCTTGTTCATCTAGCAATTGACCAATAGTTTGATACACAAGTTCCGCCATGAAAATCCTCCTTTTAGCTACCTAAGATGATTAACAGCCTATTAAACGAGAAATAACGAGACGTTGAATTTCAGACGTTCCTTCACCAATTTCCATTAACTTAATATCACGCAGATGACGCTCTACATCGTATTCTTTCATATAGCCTGAACCGCCGTGAATTTGAATGGCTTGATTACAAGTTCGGAAGCCCATTTCAGAAGCAAATAATTTTGCCATTGCCGCTTCCTTCCCGAATGGTTTCTTTTGATCTTTAAGCCATGCCGCCTTATGTACTAACGTACGTGCAAGCTCTATCTCCATTGCCATATCGGCCAATTTAAACTGTATTGCTTGAAGTTTTGAAATTGGTGCACCAAATTGTTCACGTTCTTTTGCGTATTTTAATGATTTCTCATAAGCTGCCTGTGCAATTCCTACAGATAATGCTGCAATGGAAATACGTCCGCCGTCTAAAGTATTTAAAAATTGGCTAAATCCACGTTTTTCATCCCCTAAAAGATTAGCCCTTGGTACACGAACATTTTGCAAAATAATCTCACATGTATTGGAGCCACGTACGCCCATTTTGTCGTAATTGCAGTTGATCGTTACGCCAGGAGTATTAGTTGGTACAATGATAGCTGAGATGATTTTTTTACCATCCTCACGTTTACCTGTCACTGCCGTCACAATAATTTGACGTGCATGGCCAGCATTTGTGATCCAGCATTTTTCACCATTAATGATGTAATCATCACCATCAATTACGGCTGTTGTACGTGTCCCACCAGCATCTGAACCAGCATTAGGCTCTGTTAGACCAAACGAACCTAATGTTTCTCCCTTCGCTAATGGAACAAGCCATTCTTGCTTTTGCTCCTCTGTACCGAAATTATAAATAGGCGAAGCACCTAAGCTAACTGCTGCTGCATAGCTTAATCCTGTGCCACCACACGCACGACCGATTTCTTCAACAGCAAGTGCGTAGGAAACAGTATCTCCGCCTGAACCACCATACTCTTCAGGAAATGGAATACCTAATAAGCCTAGCTCTGCCATCTTGTTAAAGCTCTCTATTCTCATCGTCGATGTCTCGTCAACCTCACGAGCATACGGTTTAATTTCATTTTCAGCAAAATCACGCACCATGTCTCGAATCATTGCTTGCTCTTTCGTTAGTTCAAAGTTCATCCCCAGTCCCCCTAATGTTTAATGTGCCATAGCGGATTTCGTTCAGATGACAGTTGCAAAAAATCAATTATACTTCGGCATAATAGCGTCCGGAATCGGCCGGAGGCTTTGGGCCAACGTAATGTTGGTCACTCAGTCGTTGCCACAGGACATGGCGGTTTTAGACTGAGTTCCTCTATTTCAACGGGTGTTTAAACACCCATTGAAATAGTTAATACCGACTAGTCGGTTTGTTTTAACTATTAATAAAACCAGTTTTTGCTTCTGGCTTCTCTTTGACCATAAATTGAACTGCTTCTTCCACTGCTTGTTCAGTGACAATCGCACGCAATACCATATCCGTAAAGACCTCTGTAATTTCCTCCATTGTTAATGGACCAGATTGCTTAAACCATTTGTATGTCCAGTTAATCATCCCAACAATAGCCATCGTTACAATAGTACAAGGTAGTTCTGTACGAAAATCCTTTGTTTGTTGGCCTTCCTCTATGACTTTTTGTAAAATATCCCGATATTGATCTCGTTTATTATGAATAATTTCACTATATTCCTCTGGCAAGGCACGACTTTCCTCATAAAAAACAGTAATATGTGCTTGATACACATCAAATACTTGAGTCAGTGTTTGCAGCATTGCACATAAACGTGTAATCGGTGTATCGTATTTGTCATATGCCTCCTGTGATTGTTTAATAACATAGGAAATAAATACATCGTGAATTTCATACAACAACTCATCTTTCGATTTAAAATTATGATAAAATCCACCCTTTGATGCACCAATATATTCAACAATGCGATCAACAGTGACATTATGATAGCCATCTTGCTGAAATAGCACTACAGAAGCGTCAACAATGCGTTGTTTTAACGTTTTCTTTACCATAGGCATCTATCATCCTTCTTATAACTCTTTACTCCATCACTCTTTATAACTAGAAAAAGTTTGAGTCATCACCATAATGTGTTGTTGATTTCCGTTCCGGCTGGGTTTCATCTGTGACGCTGATCCCCAAGAAATCGTCCAACCTTCCAATCAACTTACGCATATCGTATAAAATGCCATCCCATCTATCGGTGGCGAAACCTGATTTTTCTTAATTATAAAAAAACTATGACACTATTAATATAGCATTCACAAAAATTAGTGTCTAGCACCGAGATAGATTTTATTTAAAAATACGAGAATTTATTTTACACAAAGCAGAATTTTTTAAAATCCCCACGAATTTATTTCGCCTTGGTGTAATTGGCCGCTGTCGCTTTGCTGTCGCTACAAGAAAGATTTGTAACTGCCGTTTCACTTACGTTACATAAAACATTGCTGAATGAAGATTAAAAAACATACAATTACTGTATGATTTTCAAGTTGATTTCATTACTAAGATCCAAAAAAATTCCCTAGCGCTGTATAAAACACTAGAGAATCTCAAAAATATAGTTATGAAGCTTTTGGTATTTTACGTAGCCACGAGATGATAATAGCAATGATTAGTGCAAAGCCTAAATACCCCATTGTTGAATATACCTTTCCAACTAATGTCGTGAACCCTACTAAACTCGCGACAAAGCCTATTAAGCCTATTACCACAATACCCAATTTAAAGCTTTTATGGTCAGGCGCTATAAAACGTACTGTAAATGCATAAAGCATTCCTACAGCTGTATTGTACATCATGCCTAATAGAGCAATAGACATTAAAATACCTACTACAGGATGAATTTGTTTTGCTAGCTCTAATGTTGGCATTGCCGTCCCACCAACTGCATCCATTTTAACGAACAAAGCAATATTAATAAGTATGATTAAAACACCGAGCATTACGCCACCAAGAAGACCACCTAAACCAGCAATCTTGCGCTCTTTTACCGTTCCCCCCATAACAATTAACATCGCAGTACCAGCAGCTATGTTATAAGATACATAGAGAAGTGCGCCCAATATCCAATTAGAAGACGCAGATGTTTGCTCCTGTGCTAACACATTCTGTTCGGCAATTGTTAAGTCCATCGTGAAAATAGAATAAATTAATATAATAAAAACGATTCCCATTAAATATGGCGTCACTAAAGCTATTATATTAATAATGTTTTTTACATTTAATAGCAATGTTAAAATCGTAATGATTACCATAAAAATACTACCAATCATCGGATTTATATTAAACATTTGCTCGAATGTAGACCCCGAACCAGCAAACATAACAACCGCAACGCCAAATAAGAAGAATGTAATGACAATATCTAATAGTACCCCAACATACCGTCCACCAATTTGATAGATAACTTCTTTATGAGAGGTCGTTTGTGAATCCGCTCCTAATTGTGCTAGACTCATCCCTAAAAAGGCAAATGCAATTGTTGCGACAATTCCCCCTGCTATACCGTAAAGACCAAAGCTCGTAAAATATTGCATAATTTCTTGTCCTGATGCAAAGCCAGCACCAACGATTAATCCTACAAATGCGCCACCTATCTGCCAACTTTTTTTCATAGACCACCTGCTTATCTATTTTTTAAAAACCATAAGACGGTAGATTCCTTGTAGGAGCTATCGCCTTATGATTTAAGTTCTATCCATAAGTTTTCTAAGATCGCATTATTTATATATTTTCTGTGCTACTGTGAATAAATCGATTGTCTCCCTATTCACTTCATAGCCGATTCCTGCTTTTTGAGGAACTTCAATATAACCGTCCTTCACTACAACTTCTGGGTCGATGATATCTTTTTCCCAATAACGGCTTGAACCTGCAGTATCTCCAGGTAAAATGAAATTCGATAATGTAGTTAATGCCACATTATGTGCACGACCAATACCAGACTCTAGCATGCCTCCACACCAAACTGGAATGTTATTTGCCTCGCAATAATCATGTATTTTCTTCGCTTCTGTTAAGCCACCAACACGACCAATTTTAATGTTAATAATTTTAGTACCGCCTAACTCAACAGCTTTACGTGCATCTTCTAACGAATGGATACTTTCGTCTAAGCAGATTGGCGTATCGATTAATTTTTGTAATGCTGCGTGGTCAATGATGTCATCCGACGCCAATGGCTGTTCGATCATCGTTAAATTAAAAGCATCTAGCTGCTTGAGCGTCTCAGCATCTTCGAGACGATAAGCTGAGTTCGCATCTGCCATAAACGCCACATCAGGGAACGTTTCACGTAATGTACGCATGACCTCTACATCCCAGCATGGCTTAATTTTGATTTTCATTCGTTTATAGCCTTCATTCACAAAGCCATCTACTAACGCAATTAGGTCCTCGATTGTTTTTTGAATACCGATACTGATCCCTACTTCAATGTTATCCTTTTTACCACCAAGTGCGGCCGCCAGTGATTGATTCGTCTGTTGGGCGTAAATATCCCAAATAGCACCTTCAATCGTTGATTTCGCCATATTATTTTTGCGAATTGGTTTAAATAGCTCATTGACCTCATCCGGATGCTGAAGCTCTTTATTTAAAATAAGAGGAATTAAAAAATCCTCTAGCATATGCCAATTCGTTTGCAATGTTTCCTCGTTGTACCAAGGAGAATGGAATGCAACAGATTCTCCCCAACCGATTGTTCCTGCCTCATCCTTGGCCTCTAAAACTAAAAAATCTTTATCCTCGAATGTGCCAAAGCTAGTTGTAAATGGTTCTTTTAATTTCATTTTTAACTGTCTAATGTAAATTTCCGTAATTTTCATATTGGTTTACCCCTTCCAGATCTAAAGTTTCTAATTTTACGAGGACATACTCGTTGTAATATTCTTGTTGCTGCAATTGAACTGCCGCATAGCCTTGTGCAAATAAGCGTTGTAATAAATATCTCGTTTTGAAACGCCAGTCCAATGCTAATGCTGGATCTTGTAGCTTCAATGCTTGAAAATCCTTTGGTACAGGCAATGTATATGAGTTTTCCTTATATTTTAAATTTTCAGTTATATTTAAATATAGAAATCCTTGTTCATTTAATACACAGCTAGCCACTGGTATGGCATCCGTCGTATCTATTGAAACATTTTTACTTACGTAATTAGAAGTTATATGCCAACACACCTCAAAACGGTCTGAAGGTAGTCCCTTATTTAAGCCATCCTGCATTTCACCGTAGCAGTTTTCTATATACGTATTACAAATACCATTTAATTTGGACAGATTGAGAAAACCATTTCGAGTTTCCAGCGGATCAAACGTCCACACCATTAAATCGTAGCCTCTCTCAATAGCAATAGCTTGCTGGGCATATTTTAATTGTTCACCTATTCCTTGAGAGCGGTAATTTTCGTCTATCCCTAACATATGGGAACATAAATAGCTTTTGCCCTCTCGAAACCCCGAAAAGCCATAGCTAAAGCCAACTAATTGATCACCATCATAGGCACCAACAACGATACCGCCATTTTTCACAGCTGTTAAAGTTTGATGAATAGGAATTGAAGGCATGCCCCAAACGTTATATTCCAATTGCTGAACTTGCTCCAGCTGTTCGATTGTCTTTATTTCCCTTATGTCAATCATTGCTATCTCTCCTCCTTAGGGTCTATAAAGCTCGTAAAATAGCTCTCGTGATAATGTTCACGCCGGTAATAAGCCGCTCTCGATTAAAGGTCATGTTCGGATGATGTAATCCTGGTGTTACACCACAACCTAAGCCAAGCATTGTTGCTTTCAGGTTCGGACGTTCATACGTATAAAAATGAAAATCCTCTCCTCCAGGAGTGACGACTGGTGAAGCACATGCTTTTTCACCAACTACGTCAACAATCGCTGCATTCATATGTTGTAATGCCTCATCATTCACTAATGCTGCAACAATATGTGCATCTACATGTAAGGAAATTTTTGCACCATACATCACTTCTATCGATGTTTTTACACGTTCAATACCATCCGTGAGCGTTTGCATTACTTCATTTGTTTGTGCTCGTGCATCGATGCTAAATGTTGCTTTCCCCGGAATAATATTTGTCGAGGTTCCTCCTGCATTAAATTGTGTCATTTTGACTGAAGCAGAGACATTTGGATCTGTCCAGAGCTTTTGTAAACCTTCGACAAATGCAGCCCCTACTTCAATTGCATTAATGCCGAGTTCAGGTCGTGCACCATGAGCCTCTTCCCCAAAAATTGTCCCAGTAAAAAGCTTTGCAGCACCGTGGTACAATGCTGGAGCATACGTTCCGTCCCTTAATTCTTTTAACGGACGAACATGGACACCAAATAAGTATTCTAAATGATCGATAAGCCCCTTCTCGACGAATGCACGCGCGCCCTGTGCCTTTTCTTCAGCGGGCTGAAAAAGAATACGTACTGCACCTGGAAGTGAATGCTCCATATTCTTTAACACTAGTGCCGTCCCAATAGCCATCGTCATGTGACCGTCATGACCACAAGAATGATTAGCCTTAAATTCACCATCTACTTCCTGCCATAGAGCATCAATATCCGTACGAAATCCGACTCTCGGTATTCCCTCACCAATATCTACATACAGCCCCGTCATATCCTCAAACAATTGAGGCTCCATCTGTGCCTCCTTCAATAAACCAGCGATGTATTGCGTTGTCTTCTTCTCTTGCCAGCTAATTTCCGGATGCTCATGTAAATATGTAAAAATATCAGCCAATCTCGGCTGTAAGTTTTGTAAAATTTGATTCATATTATTCAACTCCATCGATTTGCTAAAAAGCTATGTTGGAAATCATCATATTTTACGCGTTGATTTTCATAATAGTCGTGATCTTGTGCAGTCATACCTGCAATTAATGTATTTAAAAATGAAATCAGTGCTGGCATTGCATCAATCGTAGACATTTCTTGTTGTTCATTCACAAAGATAATCGTCGCATATTGCGTGATAGGTGCAATTTTAGAATCAGTAATACCAATTATCTCGCAATTTTTTTCTTGAACTTCGGCTGCAAATTGAATCGGTTCTTTAAAATAACGATGGAACGATAAAATAATGACTACACTATCCTCATCAATTTCTTGTAAAGCTCTAATGATTTCACTAGTTTCAAATTCTAAAAGCACTACGTTAGGACGTAGTATATTTAACGTAAAACACAACCATTGTGCCGCTAAATGGGAGGACCCATTCCCGACAATATAAATTTTTTTCTTCGTATGCAGCAGGATGGAAGCACGATTAAAATCTTCCTCGTTAATGTTCTTCGCAACATTTAAAATACTCGCTGCATCCTTTTCCATCGTTTTTTCATAAAAACGCGGGGTCTCAAAAAGTGCCTGCTTTGATTGCAAATAATTGTGTAAGCTACTAGTATTCCCTTCATTAAATAACTGCATCGTAATCTCACGCTGCAGCTCAGCATAACCCGATAATCCGATAGCGTAGCAAAAGCGGATAACCGTCGTTTCACTTACCCCTGCCTTCTCCCCCACATATGCGGCTGAATGAACACCAACAGTCTGCAAATTTTTGAGGATGAAGATCGCTACCTTTTGCTGACTCTTTGAAAGCTCCTGATATTTATGTTGAATGACTTGTTGAATTGTTTGATTATCCATCAAAGAAGTACATCCTTCTTATTTTATTTTTTGAAGTTTAAACTGCATTTTCATGTTACATACAGTAGCATACCTATTTTCTTAATTCAATATATTTTCTGAAATTTCTGTTTATAACAAATAAAAAGGCGGGAATGTTAATTTATTTAACACTCCCGCTTTTTTATTTATAACTATTCATCAAACTTCATCCCTTTTAACAAATCTGCAAAAGCATTGTTCAAAGGTTCTGCTTCTTTTTCTTGCTGTTTCATATATTTCTGCACACTGCGCTTATCTACTTTGCCACCGCCTTCTTTTTTACGACGGGCTTCAAATGCAGATAACTTTTCGCGATAACCACATTGACATACGAAGATTTGGCCATCGCCTTCACCACGTAGTTCTAACTTTTTCTTACATTGTGGGCATCGTGCGTTTGTGACGCGAGATACGTTTTTACGATGTCCACAATCACGGTCTTGGCAGACAAGCATCTTGCCTTTTTTACCGTTAACTTCAAGCATTGGCTTGCCACAATCCGGGCAGGACTTTGTTGAAATATTGTCATGCTTATATTTTTTATCACTCGCTTTAATTTCAGCGACTATTTCTTGCGTGTGCTTTTTCATTTCGTTGATGAACACATCTTTCTTCAACTTACCTTTTGAAATGAGCTCCAGCTTTTGCTCCCACTCAGCTGTTGTCGCTGGAGAACGTAATTCTTCAGGAACTAAATCAAGCAATTGACGACCTTTGGATGTAATGTAAATATCTTTGCCGCCACGTTTTTCAATTAAGAATGAATTAAAGAGCTTCTCAATAATATCTGCTCGTGTTGCAACTGTCCCTAATCCACCTGTTGATTTCAACGTATCTACAAGTTTCTTATCGTTCGTTTCCATATACTTCGAAGGATTTTCCATAGCTGATAGTAATGTCGCCTCTGTAAAACGAGCCGGGGGCTTTGTTTGACCAGACGTTTGGGCAATTAGCTTCGTTTTTAATACTTGTCCTTGTTCTAATCGAGGAAGCAGCTGCTCTTTGACATCATCCGTGGATTCTTCATCATCAAAACGATTTTGATATACTTCTTTCCAACCTGCAACTGTTACAGTTTTCCCTTTGGCAATAAATTTCTCATTACCGATTTGAGCTTGTACTGTTAATTGCTCATATTCTTGTGCTGGGAATAATACAGCTAAAAATCGTTTTACTACTAAATCATATATTTTACGCTCTTTATCATTGAATGCAGATAAGTTCACATAGCCTTCAGTTGGAATGATGGCATGATGATCAGATACTTTACTGTCATCTACAAATGATTTATTCGCTTTAATCGGCTTTGTTAAAATTTTATTCGTTAATGTACGATATTCACCGATGCCACATGCTTTTAGACGCTCAGGTAATGTGCCTACAATATCAGATGATAAATAGCGTGAATCTGTACGAGGGTATGTCAGCACTTTATGAGATTCATATAGCTTTTGCATAATATTTAAAGTTTCTTTCGCAGAATAACCAAATAATTTATTGGCATCTCGCTGTAATTCTGTTAAATCATAAAGACCTGGGGCAAATGATTTTTTAGGCTTGCGGTCAATTGAAGCAATCTTTGCATCTTGATTGCCTAATCCTTTAACAATAACGTCGACTTTTTCTTTATTGAAGCTACGTGAATTACCATTTGCATCTTGCCATGTAAGCTTTAATGAATCTGTTTGTGCTTCAATACCGTAGTATGTTTGTGGTTTGAAATTTTTAATTTCATCTTCGCGTGCAGCAATAATTGCAACAGTTGGCGTTTGCACACGGCCACAATTCAGTTGTGCATTAAATCTTGTCGTTAATGCTCGTGTCGCGTTTAATCCGATATACCAATCCGCTTCAGAACGCGCAACAGCAGCAGCATATAAATTATCGTAGTTCTTACCCGGTTTTAAATTAGCAAATCCTTCTTTAATCGCTTTATCTGTAACAGATGAAATCCATAAACGTTTAATTGGTTTTTTCACATTCGCTTTATCAATAATCCATCGAGCAACTAATTCCCCTTCACGCCCAGCATCAGTAGCCACAATGATTTCATTGACATCATTACGAGTTAATTGTGATTTAACTGCATTATATTGCTTACCTGTTTGCTTCATCACGACTAGCTTCATTCGTTCTGGCAACATTGGAAGGTCTTCTAAATTCCATGTTTTATATTTATTATCGTAGGCCTCTGGATCCGCTAACGTCACTAAGTGTCCTAATGCCCAAGTAACTATATATTTGTCACCTTCTAAAAATCCGTTCCCCTTTTTATTACATTTCAAGACATTTGCAATATCACGTGCCACTGAAGGTTTTTCAGCAATAACTACACTTTTAACCATATATTCCCGTACTCCTTTACTAACTATGTACTGTCTAATATACCATAAGTTCGGAGTAGAAATTGATTAGAACTATCTTCTTAGTCTTCATAATAGTCATTGCATGAGAAACAGAAATAAAAAGAGCGAGTGGCTTGCCATTCTTAGCACGGACTGTACGCTTTCTGAACAAGAAATCATTCGTATTTATGGAATGCGTTGGGACATCGAAGTCTTCTTTAAGACAACCAAATCATTATTGAAACTTCAAAAAGAGTTTCAAGGGATGTCTTATGATTTACTCATCAGTCACACAACCATTGTTTTTTCTAGATATATCGTTTTGTCCTGGCAAAATCGCTGCCATACCGACCAGCGAACATTAGGTGGCATTTTCTATGAACTTTGCGATGAGGTAAATGAACTCGATTGGGCTGTCGCTTTACAGCAATTAATCGAGCTTCTTGGAGATACCCTAAAAAAGACAAATACAAAAATCCAAAAACTAATCAAAAGTCAACTTCAGCAATGGATCGCCAGCCTTCCTAATTATATCAAGGCTTATTTGTCGATTTCAGTCTGCGAAGTTTGAGTCCTTTATAATAACTGAAATCCTTAGTTTTATTTATACAAGGTAAAATTAATTCCATCTTCTTAGACTCCTTATTATATATTCTTAATTTATTTGTAATTGTGTATGCTTAGATTTTATCTTCCCACTTCCCTCTATATGAAGCTCCTAAAATGATTGAAATTCTAATTCTTTAACATTTTATTCTACCCATCAAGAGATCTCATTTCTAAATCTATAAAATGTTCAATATTTCAAGTGGAAAAGAATTATAATAGGTAAAAATATTCAATTATACTACTCCGAATTTCTATTTTCGACTGGATAGCCGGAAATTAATACTATCCTGCAACAGCAGTGACATTACGTGCATTCAATTACAGTTAATGGAATTTAAAACTGCGAATTCGTATCAGTTTTTCGTTCCCTAAGAATGCAATGTGGTTGGCTTAGTACTACCAATCATACCTTTGCCAGTTATACGATTGATTGGGCTACTCCAGTAGTGAAGTCGTTAAAGATTTCATCCAATAGCGGACATTCCGTGTATGGCAAAATGGTAATGAGGTAACGGCTTCAGGAACGTGTACTGACTAGACTGCTTCTCTTAAGCTAACAGATGCTGTGGATGAAGGGGATTTATCAGTGTCCACTGTTGTTATTTTCGGATAAGGGGGCTCCAAGCACTAAACTTCAATAGGTAAAAGATTTCCGTAAAAATCGCGCTTTAGAATTAGGAAATGGTGAGAATGGAAATGGGCTATTAGCTAGGTGGGAAAGATTTGTATACAACAAAGGAAAGCTTTTTTAAAAGCTGTCAAATAAAAACGCTTTAGCTTGCTTATAATTCTTTACATTGCGTATCGCTGCACTTTCAACTTTTTAATGGAATCCGTCTCCATAAGAAGGCATATCTAACGTATAATT
The DNA here is from genome assembly GCF_006864135.1 of Lysinibacillus sphaericus. Classification (GTDB taxonomy): domain Bacteria; phylum Bacillota; class Bacilli; order Bacillales_A; family Planococcaceae; genus Lysinibacillus. Next base: position 85,024 of record NZ_SADV01000011.1, read on the forward strand.
CGCTGTAATCGTTGACAACAAATCCTCAGGTGTTTGTTGTAAAACCTTTTCAATGGCTTTTTGAGTAGCCTTACAATCTATATTTTTTAGAATATCTACTATGCTCCACTCCTCTGGCTAAAATAAAAAGAGGACAACTAAAGAATATAGCGTCTGCTACAATCAAAAATCGTCCTCCGGTATTTTCCGTAAAGGTTTCTATTTAATTCCAAAATCTGAATGCGCATTTTTTTACATTGAGAGATAAGATTACTTTTTAAATCTCCCATTCTTTGGATGATGTATGTAAATTTATACTTTTTATTTTATTCCCTTTGTAAGCAATATAGGGTTTTACTATAAAATCATTACTTATTTTATACTCAATATTACTATCTAAGTAAACTGTAACTTTAATTTGAGAAGTTTTATATATAATATTCTCTGATAACAACAATTGAATATCTAAACCTGCAACAGCAAATCTAGAATTATCTTCTTTCCCGATTAAAGGTAGTTGATAAATGCCGATTATTTCTTGTTTACTATCATCAATTGTCCATTCTATATTAATGTATGTATCCTCTTCTATTTTACTTAACTCAATTAAAGCACAAACATGAGCATCTTTTGGTGTAAATATTTTTTTTTCGTTAATGGATTTAAATTCTTTAGTTATATTTTCACAAATAGTAATCGAGTTAATCAAGTTAGCACCCCAAAAAATGGTAAACTGGATGCTCATTTATGTAATTCCGCATCCAGTTTTAATTATTATTACTTAGTCTGTCAATCCAAAAAATTTTGCTGCAGAACCAGCTGCGTATTTCACTGATCCAGTAACAGCACCCTTAATGGCACCCACATTGGCACCTAGAGTTGCTCCAGCAACTCCGCCTGCTGTAACACTACCTTTAGATGTAAATCTAGGAGAGGAAAAAGTTGCTGTTACCGTTGTACCGGCAATACCACCAATTGCTGCTCCCTGACCAGCTGACGTTGCAATATTTTTTGTAATCGTATTTGAATTGCTCCAACTGTTTAATGTTGATTTAATTCCCATTTTATTTCACCTCCAGTAAACTATACCACTATATTAAAATTTATCCAACTAAATTTTACTAATTAATTGCCATAAATAGTATTATAATTTAGAAAAAAATAAAATTACAAAATAGAAACCTGAAATAACTAGTAAAAACCCTATACCCAATAACCAACCAATGAAGTTACTAAGGTTTAAGAAACTAAAAATTTCAATAGTATAAACAAAAATTCTTTTATAAATTGGCTTATCACTATAATCCCCTAATTCATCTTTTAATTGGACAAAGCCAATAGGAATTATAAAAAATCCTATTATGATAAGTACTATACCTATAAATAAACCTAACATTTTTATAAAAACACTCCTTTTAGGATAAATCCTTTTTTTGAATAAACTTTTAATTCTCTTAAAAAATATTTATTTATACCATTACATAATACTACTAAAAAAAGGATATTAAAATATCAACTAATCTGCACCGTTAGTACAATAAAAAAAGAGCTGTCCAAGCAGCTCAATGGTCTGTCTTCAAGTAAAGCACCCTGCGTATTATAAAGTCAGCCAGAGTAATCTGGTTGACTATTTTTTATTCAATTTATAGATTGATAGTAGCCGGGGGCGAACGGAAGCACCCGTGGGACTAGATCCCGACAACTAAACTGTTCGCCCTCTACTTGTTAACACATGATTAGGCTGGTTGGGACATTACGATCTCGTATAACAAGCGAAGATATGAATAACAAGCTAGATAGAGGTTACCGGTCAATACACTACCTTAGGAGGAGATAAACATGAATCCAGTAGTTGGTCTGGATGTCGCAAAAGGTGAAAGTCAGGTTCAAATGTTCTTGGATAAAAAATGCCCTATAAAAGCAGCGTGAAAGTTGATCATACGGTGGATGGATTGGAAGAGTTACACTGTTATTTATTAGATATAGAGCGTCAAACAGGGGTGAAGCCACCTGTTGTTTTGGAATCAACGGGTCACTATCATGCCCCAGTTGTACAGTTTTTAGAAGCAAGAGAATACATTGTCATTATCGTAAATCCACTAGTATCTTACCGAACAAAAAGTTCTAGCTTGCGCAAAACCAAAACAGATGCCATTGATGCTTATCACTTAGGCAAACTGTATTACACAGAGGATTTAGCGCCTCAGAAAAAGCGTGGTGTTCAGTTATTAAACCTTCGGCATCTAACAAGGCAACATGAAAATATGACGGGAATTATGATTCAAACAAAGCTTCAATTTAAGCTTTTACATTGGATTTATGCGATTTTAAAAACGAAAACACCATTCCAAGAAACCATTTAGTAACAGCATTTTCAAATACAACAAAAACCTTCCAAATTGAATTTGGAGGGTTATTTGGGTTGCGCTTTTTAGTATAGCATGAAGTGTTTATTAATTTAAAAGATTTTTATTGACAATCTATTAGCTGGTTTCGTTGAATACGAAAAGACAATCGATATTGAGTGTCTTTATTTGTTGTAAGTTTTCTTTCACTATTATTTACTGTCCAATTTAATAATTTCCGATTTTCCGTTCCACTCCAATTTGGCTTCAATCTTCTCATTTTCAGTTGTATAAACTTCACAACCTGTACATTCGACATTACCTGAATGTACATTATTTTCTTCGTTAAAAGTGTCTTCAGCAATACCAACATCAAGCGATGCACTCTTTATTTTATATGCGAATACTTCAGGTGCAGGTTCTTTTCCAATATATTTAATTGTATATTCTCCAAGTTCTCTTTCTTTATTAACTTCAGTTTCGTACTTAACAACCCAATTGTTACCTTCTCCATAAAAATTATATTTTTTCCCATCACCTGAACAAGCACTTAAAATCAATACTGACAAAAGAAATACAGAACCTAAGATTTTATATAATTTCACTGTTCTCCTCCTAAGTAATATCTAAACTTCAATAGTTAATTTAATAAGAAAGATGTAACTCAACGATCCTCAAGTTAAGTACTCCGTTTGTTTAAGAGGAAAATTTATAATATAACCTTTATCATTTTCCGACAGAAAACTCCCACTTCTATAAGTGGGAGTAGTTCAAGTTTCGCCCATAAACACAAGTAGTAAGATTGACAATGAAACGCCAATGACATAAATCCCAAAAACAATCATAGGGGAATACTTCCAAAATCCCTTTTCTCTTTTTTTAAAGCTCTGAACACTAAATATTATTCCTATGACGAACATAATAGCCCCAACAAAGAATAGCCAAGCAGTATTAAGTTGAAAGTAATAAAAACATGCTACACAAATAAGTCCTACTACAGAAAATAATGTTGATAATATCCCTTTTTTACTGAGCATTGTTTACCTCCTCCTTAATTCTATAATGACGAACGAAATGAGTATTTGTTCCTTTTTCAACCAATTTAACCATTTAAAATCTACAGAATCCATTACTGCTTATTAGGCTAAACTGCACCGTTAATTGAAAAGCAACAATTTAGAAAATAGCCTAATTTAAAGAGCAAATTCACGTTAATTGTGAATTTGCTCTTTTACTATGCTTCAAATAAAAATATCGAAAATGGACTGCATACTCAAACGCTCAAAACATATGCTGAGTTAACAGAATGTTCACAAAATCGAAAGGGGATGAATGAATGGATGCTCGAACTTTCAGACCTCGGAATGTGATTTTTATGACAATTGTTGTTTTTGTATCGATGTTAATTGGTTACGGTATATATATTAATTTTATTGATGTTCCTTTTCCATGACGGCCTTATTTCTTTAACTGACTTAACAAGAACTTTCGGTTGTCTAGTATGCGCTGATCTTTTGGCTTAAATTTACGTGCTTCTTCATTATGCTGATATGCATTTTCATAGAGACGCAAGCGATTGTATAACAAGCTTAGCTGTAAATGTGGAAGCCATGTGGAATAAGCGTGCTTGTGTATAGCCATTGTCTGCTCTATAGGTTGCTGTAATGCTTGTGAATACCAGTAAATAGCTTCTTTATTTTTCGATTGCTCCATAAAAAAATGACCGATTCGACAGCATGTTTCTGGTCTTGGTCGATCATATAATAATGACTGTAAAATAGTTTGTGTTGCTTGTTTTGAATCATGTAGCTGTTGGTAGCAATCCGCTAAGTTTAAGCAAGCTTGAATTTGATCATCAGCAGAGCCTTTTGTGGAATCTAGGAAAATAGTATAATGATTGATTGCTTCTAAAAATCGCTGGTGAAATTTAAGCTCATTTGCGTAATGAAAAGTTTCTCTAGCTGAAAATGGGTGCCCTTCTTTCTTTAAACGCTCATAAATAGTAATATTGCGATGGATATCACTTTTTCTTGGTAAATGTGTGATTGCTATATCGCTATGAAAGAGCTGGCCTGTTACATCTAAATATTCATGGACGGCGCCCTGCCACTGGAAATTACGCGCACGTTTTACGAGACGAAATCTTTTTTCACTTGATTCTACATAGCCATCAGCATCCAGCGTTACATAATAATCCATGGAAACAGCATCGACATTAGGATGAAAAAGAGATTGTTTAAGTTGTAGGAACTTTTGCTGATGTTCTGTTGTGATCACGTCATCAGCATCCAGCCATAAAATAAAATCTTTCGTCGCTTGTTGAAAAGAAAAGTTACGAGCTTTGGCAAAGTCATCGCACCAGGTAAAGTCGAAAATTCGTGAGGTATAGTTCCGGACGATATTTTTTGTACGATCAGTTGAGCCTGTATCAATAATATTGATTTCATCCACTAAATGTTGAACGGAGTCTAGGCATCTTTCAATAGTACATTCTTCATTTTTAACAATCATACATAAACTAATCGTAAACATCGGTCCCCTCCTTTTTTTGTAATAATATATGCAAGCTTAAAAATTTAACGAGGCTATTTACCATTTTATCTCCTAACTTTTTGTTTTTATCACCCAACTCTTCCATCAAAAAAAACGAACGCTGCATACGTTCGTTTTTTGTCTTATAAATACTTTTCACGCCACTTTAGTTGTTCTTTTTCTGTGAGCTGTTGTTCTAGGTGTGAATCCCATTGATTTAAGAATGCATTCCAAACTCGGACGAACAAAATATCTTGTTCTTTATCGTGAAGGACAAATTCAAGGCATGGGATATCATTGATTTGTTTAGCGTCTGTTTCAACAATTTTTGAAATTATTTTTTGAGAGGCCCCAGCTCCAGCTTCAGCTTTTTCTTCATCCTCTTGCTGTAGCGCTTCTATTAACATTGCTTCTTCGAATTGCTCCTGCTTCTCAGCCTCTTCATCCACATAGCGATATAATTCTGGTAGGTCATCATATTCTTCTATATTGTCCTCGTCGACAGCAAGAAATGCAAGATGGCATGGGCTATAGTAAAGGTTAGCCATTTCGACATCTAGCTCCTCTTCGAAGATGCCACGTTCCAGCTGCTGCTGTCCTTTAGCAGTTAATCTATAGAAGTCTTCCGTTTGCTCAATAAGACTTACTCGGGACATTAACGATACTAAATCCTCAATAAATAACGGATCAACTAGTAATAGCTCACTTAATTCTTGTGCGTTTGCAAAATCCGCTTCCTGTATGCTCATTAACAGCATTGTCATCAAGACATCCATAGTAGAACGACGAACTGGCTCATAGGTTACTTCTACTGTTCGAATCGGGATGCACCATTCATTGGTTTTGACGATTTTAATATTTCGATTTTGCTGAATTTCACGCATTAAGCGCTGCTGTAATTTTGACAATCTACATCACCTGTCCTTCATGATTACGCAAGCCGTTATAGGATTTCACGGTCTCTAACAGATTGCTATACATCTCTCGTGTATCTGGATGCTTCGCACGTTTGGCAAACATCTCAGCACTTCCGACAAGTAATAATAGTTCTCGAGCACGAGATAAGGCAACGTTTAAACGACGATAATCTCTTGCAAAGCCAACGTCTCCCCCTTTAGGCGTATTACGTACCATACTAACTAATATGACGTCCATCTCCATACCTTGGAACTTATCAACTGTCCCGGTTCTAAATTGAAGATGTGGTAGCTGTAATTCCTGTTGTAGAAGGCGATTAATTTTCTTAACTTGCTCCCCATAGAAACTAATTACCCCAACACTTTTTTGTGCATCTTGAGGCATGCGGCCAGCAGTTTTAGCTTCAATAACAGCCTTGTTCATATCTATTAAAATACGTCGAATTGTTTGTAGTTCACCCTCATTATAACGACTCGTTCCGCCCTTTACCTGCTCCTCTAGATAAGGTTTTTCAGTTGGAATATCAACCCATAGCAAATGATCATCTCGGTTCACAAATTGTCCTTCTAGGCAATGGTCTCGTGCTGCATCCGAATCTGGCAAACCACATTGCAGACCATTTTCCTCTTTCGCGTAAAACGGTGTAATACTGTGCATAATTTTTTCATGCATTCGATACTGCAATGCCAGCATTTGCTTATGTGTTTGCGGTAAATTATTGAATAAACGTTCAAACAGTGATTCACGCAGTAAATTTTTTAACTCTTGTGCGCCGTCAAAGTTTGGATTTTCATCGAGCATTGCTTTTAATGTTTCTTCCAACGTATCGTCTCCAAGTAGTGGAGGTAGCTGATGATGATCGCCTACTAAAATAACTTTCTTACCCTTAAGCATTGGCAATAATAGCTCTGGTGGTGTTGCCTTTGAAACTTCATCAATAATAACAACATCAAATGTCGGGTAGTTCTCCATAAACTCCTTACTTGCCGAAGCAACGCATGTTGTACCGATAACATTCGCATGACGCACATATAATTTACGAATTTCATCTAAATCATATTCAGTAGCATTTTGTAGCTTGTCACGCCATTGCTCTTGTAACTTTTTTCGAAGAGGTAGTTGCTGTTCCTTGCGCTGTAATTCCACTATTGCTGTTTGCGAGGATGCCATTGCTTCCACTACTTCCTCGGAAGTGCGCTCTGGTGTTGATTGTAGAAGCTTTGTGCATGCTGTGAGCTGCTTCTCCTTCTTCAATCCAGCTATATTAATTTCTTTTATATTTTCTTCTAATTGTGTTAGCTGTAGTTCAATCTCTTGTAAGCTAGTCTGCGCTGTTTGAAGTGCCGCTTTCTTTGGTAGGAGCTGTGTATTAGCATGCTCCACTGCCTCAAGTTGTTGACGTGCTGTTTGAAGAGAAGATTTCGATTGTGACACGAGCATTTTTAAATGTTCTACAGACTCTTCTGGCTCAGCATCAAATTGGAATGCCTCAGCTAACTGCTGAAGTCGTTCTGTATGCTGTAAAAATGGCTGCAATTGTCGTTGCAAGCTTTGAACGTCAAAGCTAGTAATCGCGCATTCTTGATGTAATAGGCCTCCAATACCTTTACGCAAGGACTCAAACTCCCGATCTTTATGATCTTGTTGTTGCTTAAGAGCTACACCCTTTTGCCAGACAAAATCACGACGCATATATAATCCGAGCAAAAAATGCTCAATTTGCTCGGTAGGTGGTGTTTGATCATCTTGAAAGGCTGTATTGAGCTGTGCAAAAACACCTGTTAAATTTTGCAACGAAAACGATTGAACTTGCTGCACTCTACTTTTAGCAAGGGCACGTTCTTTTTCTTCTTCGGATACTAACGATTCAAGCTTTGCGATTGCTTTTTGTAAACGTGAATTGATGGTTGCCCATGCCTCTAAATCTTTGGCATCCTCTAAATGCTGCAAGCGATTAATTTGCTGTGACAGCACATAGGATGGACGAATGTGATAGTGCTGTAAAAATCGTTCAATTCGCTCATAGGACGTTAAATTACTGATATATTGTTCGGCTTCCTTCATTAATCGAAGACGATTATTTTCTTCTTCATATTTCGATTGGATATCTTTGAACTGCAGTGCTAAATGCTGCTTTTGCTCTTGCAGCTCCTTATATTGAGCAGCTGCTTCCAATTGCTCAATTTTTTGAGTAGTTTCTTCTATAGTAAGCTTCAGCTGCTCTATAGATGGGCTTTCAGTAAGGGTTTGCTCAAGAGACTTTACAGCAGGCTCGATTTGCGCCAACTGTTTTTCGTAATGCTCTTTATGTGCCTCATTCTCCTGTTGTTCAGCTTTTGCAGCCTTTAATTCTTTCTTTAACGCTTGTATTTCCTGCTGTAAAATTGGCTCGTCAATTGTGGCCTGCTCTTTTGCAGCTATTTCCTTTGTTAACTCCTCAAGCCACGCCTCAAGCTTTGCTAGCTCTTCTTCAGCCTTGATAATACTTGATTTTAGTTCTTGCTCACGTTCTGTAAAAGCTGTTATTTCCTCTTCAATCGCTACGAGAGTTTGCTCACGCCAATGCAGCGCAACATTTTCCTCAATAAACTTTTTACCCTCTTCTTCTATGCTTTCCGTTCTACCGTAACGTAAAATTCGAATTTCTTGATTGGAAAGAAGTCGTCCTAAAGCATTATCAACGGCGAGATTTGATTGGGAAGCTACGAGTGTTTTTAAGCCCGCCTTAACATTTTGCTGACAAATTTCAGAAATAACAGTTGTCTTACCTGTGCCAGGAGGTCCTTGAATCACATACAAATCTTCAACAGACAATGCTCCTAAAACAGCCCGCCTTTGATATTCGTTTAAATTATTGTGAAAAACAATATCCTCTTGAAGCTTGGAAGCTCGGACAGTTGGGCGTTTTTCAAATAGTATTGTCTCTAAATTAGGGTTAACTGCCTCGCCTTTTTCTAGCTTTGTAAAACCATTGCGTAATCTTCTAATTTGACTCAATGTCGCAAAATTACTAAAGCTCGCTTGCTTTGAACGAAGGTTAATTTGATCTTTACGTGCTAAATCCTGCACAAAAGGCTTTAAGTCAATTTCTATTGTCTGCTTCCCTGCATTAGCCTTCAATACTTGTCCAATTTCACCGCGTACCCCTTGAATGCTCACACTTAACCCTTCAAGCTTCTTCCATTCCTTCGATTTTATATAAGGGCAGACAATTGTCAGCCTAGTAAAATCTTCGTTAAAATAGCTTTGCTTAAACTCTGTATGAATATCATCAATGGTCGCATCGCGTTCTTGAATTTTTAAATAGCCTTCCCAGCTTGAGATACGCTTTTTCACATATTCTGTGCGTTCCTCGGCTATTGGTAGCTCTCTTATTTTTTTATGAAGATCAAGCGGAATCCCTGCTCCATTATTCGGTCTTGTGACAAGTTGTAATGCTGCCGGTAAACGACGGTTTGTATTAATTGGGCCTCGCATATGTACAAAACGAATATTTGTAGCTAATAATCCTTCAACCTTTAGCACACAATCCATAATGGCTGTTTTCTCCGCAAGAACGTCGGTTAACTTTTCATTTTGCTCCGCATTAAAATAAATCGATAAAAATGTTTCACCAACCGTTTTTGCTTTGCGCTTTTCGATATAGACGGTGATTGTTTTTTGTAAGGCAAAAAAGGCATGCTCGTTTGCTGAGCATTCCTCTACCGCTTCCTTCGCCTTATTAGTCAATATTAGACTACAGCGTTGTTTTTCTAGTATAGCGATGTCCTGCATGAGCAGCCCTCCCTTCCGTTTCACTAAAATACTATTTTATCACATCGTAAAAGGATACTTGAAAAGAAAAATCCCCTGCACAGTGATTTCTTTCCACTGCACAAGGGATGAATTTTAATTTAATGTTGATCAATCGGTTCTTTCGGCAATGTTTTGCTCATTTCACAATACTGTACAAAAACACGAGCCAATTCACGTAAACGATTATGAACATCTTCGTCGACTATATTATTATTTGCATCAAAGTGAGATGTGTGTGTGTATACATAGTTCGGAGTTACAAGTGCACGGAAGTAGTCTAAAATTGGTTTCAACTGATTTTCTACTACTAAATGGTGCTGATACGTACCACCATTTGCCACAATCGATACAGGCTTATAGCGCATTGTTTTCGGATGCAAGAAGTCAAATGCATTTTTTAAAACGCCTGGAATCGATGCTTGGAAAATTGGTGTAGCGATAATATACGCATCCGCTTCTTCGAACTTTTGAATCATTTCTTTCATGTCATCATTTAGCGGTGAACCGTCTACAATTTGATGCTTATATTGACTAAAATGCATAATTTCTAACTTGAAACCTGCATCTAATTCTTTAATATATTGCTCCACTTGTTCTAAAATAGCACCAGTTTTACGACCAAACATTGTGCCATCAACGAGTAAAATTTTCATTTTCACTTTGCCTCCACATTCATTTCTACAATAATATTGTAACAAATGAGAAGAGGCACGGAAAGAAATGTAGTAGTTAAATCCGTAAATTCAGTCTTTAGGCGGAACGGAGTCTACACAAGAAATATGCTTGGCTAATAACGTGGGGGTGATTTCCGTTCCGGCTGAGCGCTTTTTTGCTGACGCTTCGCTTTCGCGCAGATAAAACACTCGCTGATCCCCAAAGAGTCGCCCAGTCTGTCCAATCGACTTGTCTGCATTGATTAAATTTCGATAATGGACCTTTAGTTATCCTCACGACGTTGGAATTTTACTTCTTTATCTACAACGGTTTCCTCTATCTTATATTTATCTCGATTAATAACGACTTCACGATTTACTTTATCTTCTTCATCGTTAGAACCTAATAAATTGTGCTTATTCCAATTAAATAATTGCTCTCTTGAAACATCATCATCCTGCGTTTCAGGGAAATCTAGCTTAGCCAATTCCTGTGATGGATAAATTGTAACTGACTGTTTATCACCATACAGCGCAATAACGATCATCGCCTTCGCAACCTGGGAAGCTTCTATAGCTCTTGAACGCTTTAATGGCCCAACTAATAATGGCTTTACTAATTTTAAAGCTTTCTCTCCCGCCTTTTCACCAAAGCGAAATTCCTCTCTATCGCCAACCAATAGAGATGGGCGAATAATTGAAAGTCTCTGTAAGCCTAGCTCCATAAGATCATGTTCAAGCTTTCCTTTCACTCGATTATAGTAAAATGGAGAACTTTCATTTGCACCCATCGCCGTAATAACTAACATATGTGGGATTCCTCGATTTTTTGCTAATGAAGCAATCGTTAACGGATATTCAAAATCAACTTTCTCAAATTCCTCACGTGATCCTGCCTTTTTTATTGTTGTTCCTAAACAACAATAAAGCTCATGTGCAAATTCGATATCTTTTTCCTCTAAAGCATCAAAATTACGAATTTTTACTTCTAGCTTTGGATGCGTAAATGCTAGCGCTCTTCGTGCAATAACCGTAACTGAAATGTATTCATCATTTTCACATAATTGTTCTACAAGAGAGGTACCTGTTAATCCAGTAGCCCCTACAACAATCGCTGCGCGCATTCCCATTGGTTGTACCCCCTTCTATGCTCATTTGCCCCAAAAGTTACTCTGCCGGAACAAAAGTTTTGCTGAAAAACTGCAACAATCCTATGTATCTTCTTGCAAACTCTACTTTATTTATCGGTCAAAGAAAGAGCTCTTACGCATTTAATTTTAGGTTTTTAGCAATTATGCCTCGGTAAAATTGATTTAATAATCCTAATTTTTTACACATACTTGCCCATCATTCACCATAGTTTAAATAGACGGATGAAAGGATGGGATACATTTGCAAAACGAAATTCAAACAACGGAACTAAAAAAGACGATTGTTTTCATTATTGAAAGCTGTATCGATAAAGGGCTGTATCCTTTTGAACGGGTTGCAACGCTGGCAAAGCTACTTACAAATCAAGAAGTTCTCATATTTGTAAAGACCCCTTCAAACGATGGAATTCAAATTTTAATGAATGAAAATCTCTCGCCAATCTTATTTGAACATTTCGATGAGCTACCAAAGCAAATGAAAGGTATTCAGCCTGATTTAATTGTAAGAGATGGTCGTAACTCCGAAAGCTGGCAAATCCAAAATTTACGACCGTTCTGCAAAACTATCATTCATTTTGATGATTTTGGTGAGGGTGGCCAAGCCTGTGACTGTGTATTGCTAGCACTCTATCAAGAAGTTAAAGATTATTTACCATCCCATTATATTGGGGGGAGTTTCAACTTCGCATTACCACAAGCTTTTCAGAAGTTTGATGATAGACCAGACAGTAAAATACCTGAAAATCCACCTCATATTGTTGTTGCTTTTGAGGATGGGGACGAGCATAACTTAACCTACCGTACTCTTCGACACTTAACGCAGCTACAAATTCCACTACAAATTACAGTGATGATTGATGAAAGCTATCGCCACGCAACCGATGATCTGCAAATGATGGTGCTTAGTCGTCGTAATACCGCCATTCTTCGTGATAAAAACGCACTCCTAAAACTATTACCAAAAGCAGATGTAATTATTTGCAATGCTAACTATACACCTTATAAAATCGCCTCTTATGGTGTACCTTGTATTACTCTTGCACAAACTGAGGCTGAGCTATTACATGCCTTCCCTCGCGAACAGAACGGCTTTATTCACCTTGGACTTGGTCGCAAAATGAAGCAATCACAAATCCAAAACGCTGTCATGGAGTTTTTATTACATGAGGCCCGAAGCGAACGAGCTGTAAAAAAACAACGACAGCTCAATCTAGCAAGTAATAATGAAGCACTACAGTCACTACTTTTAGATTTCGCTTACGATCGACACAATATCGCTTCTACTTAGTGATTCTTTGAAGGTGGATATGATACAATGTAGAAGAATTTCATCTTTAATTATAAAAGTGAATTCAAGCAACATTAGTACCCGATTGATAGTAACTAATAAGCGGTGGGGGATTAAAAAACCTCCATCGCTTTTACTTCTTTCAGCAGGTGTCCAAACACCCGCTGAAAGAAGTTAAATCCTCCGGCGGATGTCACGGAATCGAAAAGGAGTTCTTTGTGCAAACACAAAGCCCATTCCGGACACAATTATGCCGAGGCATAATTGATACGCATTCGTTATACAACTAAACACATAAAGGAGCAGTCATCATGCCATCAAAAAGTGATATTGAATATCAAATTAGAGAATTAAAAATGGATTATATGAATTTACAAGGCGACATCGAAAAGCTTGAATCTACAGGCCATAATGATCAAGTAGCAAAAGCAGAGCAACGTCTTGCAAATATGGAAGCAACGCTAGCGCAATTAAATAAACAATTAGCAGAACTATAAAAATGATATCGGCGGTCATAAAAAAACTTAGGCCGCTCTCTCGGAGGAACGTATATGGCAATATTAACAGTTGAAAATTTAGGTCATTCTTTCGGTGACCGCACGCTTTTTAAAGATGTCTCTTTTCGTCTAGTTGAAGGTGATCATATTGGTCTTGTAGGTGCAAACGGTGTTGGTAAATCAACATTAATGGGCATCATTACAGGCCAAACAATCCACGATACTGGTAAAGTTGAATGGCTTCCAGGAACGCATTACGGCTATTTAGATCAGCACACTGTATTGACAGCTGGCCGAACTATGCGTGATGCATTACGTGACGCATTTCTTCCTTTATATAAAAAAGAAGAAGAGCTTAATGAAATTACAGGAAAAATGGCTGAAGCAACACCTGAAGAATTAGAAGATTTACTAGAGCAAATGGCTGAAGTGCAAGATGCTCTGGACGCAGGAGATTTCTATTCTCTTGATATGAAAATTGAAGAGGTTGCACGCGGTCTTGGTCTTGATGCAATTGGCTTAGAACGTGATGTTGCTGCCCTTTCAGGTGGTCAACGTACAAAGGTTTTACTAGCTAAGCTATTACTTGAAAAACCAAAAGTTTTATTACTAGATGAGCCGACGAACTATCTAGATGAAGAGCATATTACATGGTTGAAAAACTACTTAAAGAACTATCCACACGCTTTCTTATTAATTTCGCATGATACCGAGTTTATGAACAACACGGTGGATGTTATCTTCCAACTAGAATTTTCAAAATTAACTCGCTATACAGCGACATATGAAAAGTTTTTAGAGCTTGCTGAAATCAATAAGCGCCAGCATATTGATGCTTATGAAAAACAACAGGAGTTCATTAAAAAACAAGAGGATTTCATTGCGAAAAATAAAGCTCGCTACTCAACTACTGGTCGTGCAAAATCTCGCGCCAAGCAACTTGACCGTTTAGAGCGTATCGATCGTCCTGAAACAGCTGTAAAGCCTGAATTCGGCTTTAAAGAGGCACGTTCTTCAAGTCGTTATGTAGTAGAGGCTGAAAACTTAGTCATTGGCTACGACAAGGATAAGCCGTTACTTCCTCCACTTACATTTGCTATTGAACGTGGGGAAAAAATTGCTCTAGTTGGTATGAACGGTGTAGGTAAATCAACATTATTAAAAACAATGTTAGGCAAAATAAATCCGCTAGATGGAAAAGTAATTCGTGGTGACTATCTTTACCCATCATACTTCGAACAAGAAGTAAAAGCTGAAAAAATTACACCTATTGATGACGTATGGAATGCCTTCCCTTCTATGGAGCAAGCACAAGTACGTGCAGCATTAGCACGCGCAGGACTAAAAACGGAGCATATTACTCGCCCTCTTAATTCTTTATCTGGTGGTGAGCAAGCAAAGGTTCGTTTATGTAAGCTCATGATGGATGAAGCAAACTGGCTTCTATTTGACGAACCGACAAACCACTTGGATGTCGATGCAAAAGATGAGCTAAAACGTGCCATGAAAGAATTTAAAGGCACAATCATACTAGTAAGCCATGAACCTGATTTCTATGAAGGTTTAGCAACAAAGGTTTGGAATGTCCAAGACTGGTTTACTTCAGGACAACAAAGCTAGAAATATTATCAATATGGGCAGTTACCGCTGTGATTCATGGATCAAATCGGGGCTGCCCTCTTTTTTGTCTAGAAGTCGAGTGTCGATTGTAGCAATTTGGTGGTTCTTTGAGCTACATGAGTGGTTTTTTGAGCTATCTGATTAAGTTCCTCGGCCTACCCGAGCGGTTTCTTGGCAAACCTGATTTGCTCCATGGCCTACCCGAGCGGTTTATTGGCAAACCCGATTTGCTCCATGGCCTACCCGAGCGGTTTATTGGCAAACTCGAGCGGTTCCCTGGCCTACCAGATCTGTTCCTTGTCCAACTCAATCTATTCTCTGACCTACCTGAGCAGTTCCCTTGCCCATTCAAGCCTGAAAACAGCCCACTTCTCAGCACCGACATAAAAATTTATTTATCTATGCATAAAAACCTGCATTAAATCATAATAATAATCAGTGGATTAACAATATAGCTATCTCCTTCAAATCAGACTATTTCTCTCTATATTAGAACAACTCTCTTTTTTCTATGAGCTTCTATTATTAATTGAGTAAACTTACATCATTGTAAGCTGAATTCGCGAAACTTTTCGCTCTTTTATGCGTATATTTTAGTGTAGTAGAAAAAATTCATTTCTGTTTAAAAATTTTCAAAAAACTATTGATTTATATATAGCTTACTAGTAAGATATATGTATAACCTAATTAACTTACTAATAAGATATATATTAAATATAATTCTAAAAAAGAAAGCGGGGAATGAAGAATGACAGTTACAATTTATTCACAAGCGAGCTGTTCTTCATCCAGAAAAGCATTAAAATGGTTAAAAGATCACAAAATCGAATATAAAGAAAAACGTATTACTTCGCATCCACTAACACTTGCTGAATTTAAAGAAATTTTAAGCATGACAGAAGATGGAACAGACGAAATCATTGCAACTAACTCAAATGATTTTAAAAATTTAAATGTTGATATTGATCAGCTCTCTATCCAAGAGTTGTTTGCTATCATCCAAGCTCAACCAAGAATGTTACGAAGCCCAATCTTAATTGATGAAAAACGTATTCAAGTTGGGTACAATGAGATGGACATTCGCCGTTTTATTCCACGAAGAGTACGTGCTTATGAGTTAAACGCGATGACAAGATTGGCACAAGAAAGTTAAAACAGTTTTGGAGTTGACCTTATATGGATCAAGAAAAAGAAAGAGCCATTACCTCGTTGTTTGAAGTAGTATCTTCCATAGAGCGTAAGTGGGCAAACGAGTGGAATAACCATAATGTACTCGGCTTTTCAAAATCCCATATTTTAATTTTAGACTACTTATCGCAGGAGGGACCAAAACGCCCTTCTGCCATTGCTGATCGGTTAAAAGTGACGACAGGTGGTGTCACTGTTTTAACAAGTAAGCTCATTAATGCTGGCTTTATTGAAAAAACACAGCATGCAACGGATCGACGAGCATCCCAATTGAAAATTACTGCTGATGGCGAAAATATTTTAGAAGATTCCCGCCAGCAAGTTAGCGCAATTATACAAAATATGTTTGGTATGCTGTCAGCTGAGGAAGTACAAACATTACGTGATATTTTTGCAAAATTACTCAACGCTGAACCTAATCGACATGAGTAAACGCTTCATTTTCACACCGTAAAAAGTTAGACATGCAATCTAACTTTTTACGGTGTTTTTCTTTTTGGGCTAGTTTACGGTAATTCCCCACCCCTTTCGCTTTATCAGCAGAGTCCGAGGTTTTGACGGAAATAACTCCCGGAGTGATGGTTAGAACAGGCAAAGTGACTTGACTAAAGTCTTGTGCCTAACGGTGGGATTTCGAGGTTTAGCGGGGTTTCTTGCTTGTTAGCGGCGAAACTTTATGGCTTTGCGGCGTTCTTTGCTTGGTTAGCGGCGAAACTCTATGGTTTTGCGGCGTTCTTTGCTTGGTTGGCGGCGCTATTCACAGTTTTAGCTGCGAATTCCAACATAAGCTGGAAAATTTAGAAAAACTAAAATCGGGTTGAAAAACTTTGTATAAAATCTTACACAATATTAAAGATTTGACTCGGTTTACCGGCGTTTCTAACACTGTTAGCAGCGATATTCGATGCTTTATCAACGATTCTTACTCTTCTATCAGCGATGTTCGGGGGTTTATCAGCGATTCTTGCTCTTCTATCAGCGATGTTCGAGGGTTTATCAGCGATTCTTGCTCTTCTATCAGCGATGTCCACGTTATATCAACTTTTACCACCATCGATGTTCATCCTCCAGGCTATAAAAATCCATCAAAAAAAGATGCATCGCAAAATAATTTTGCAATGCATCTTTTCTTGGATTGGATTGGCCGGGCGAATACTTCCGTCTAAGTAATTATGCTAGTGCGACCAATGCATTTCATTATGCTGGTAGCACAGACTCTACTATGGATGCATCGGCCATTAGCATTTCTTTTAAACGAGCTTTTGCACGGAATAAACGCGATTTCACAGTACCAATTGAAACTTTCATAATTGAAGAGATTTCTGCTAGTGAAAATTGGTCTATGTAGAAATACCATAATGTTTTACGATAGATTGTATCTAATTGACCCATTTTATCCTGTACTAATTTAGTAACAATATCTTTTTCAATTTTTTCTTCTGTTGAAATGTCATTATTGGGAACCAAATCTAATATCGGTACGTCTAATGTTTCAGGTTGGTTCATCATGTATTTACTACGTCGTGTTTTTTTACGATAGCGATCTCTAAATGTATTCATTGTAATTGTTGTTAGCCAAGCTTTAATATGCTCTACCTCGGCAACGCTATCCTCATAGCGCACAACTTTTACCCATACTTCTTGCATTAAATCTTCAGCTTCTACATTATTGCGAGTAAGTTTTAAACATAAATGGTATATGTAACGATTGTATTCCTCATATACGCCTTCTAATTTTTCATTCATTGTGTATTCCTCCGCTTCTTGTTATTGCTTCTATACACATTCTCGCAAAATAATGTATTACACTCTATCGTATTGGCTTTCAATTACATTACAATCGTGTAAGCTTAAATGCTTTCACTTGTAATATTCGTAAATAATGTTTTATTACTATATTTATTATTCGGAGAAAAGCTTTATCACACGCCCCTCCCTCTTCTTTTTTATTAAATATTCAATAGTATTCCCTTGAAATTCCTAGCGCAAAGGAAATCAGATTTTTCATACCTTTCAAACACTTAATTCAGAAGCAGCAACTTAAGTTTTTCGTTCGACCGAGTTTAGACCATTTTTTTCTAATCAAATTCAAAAAAATGTTATATGATAAATGAAATACTATAAAAAGGAGCTGGCTATTATGATCTTTTCACCATTATTTGAACACGATGTACCTGAAGTTATTCTCCCTTAACGGAGAATCATCATTTCTCCTTTAAGGACAGGCATTGTCTAGAGCTAACGGAGGGGAAAAAATGAAAAAAACCTTATTAGGTTCCTTATATTTATCACTTGCTGCTAGCATTTGGGGCGGCATGTATGTAGTAGTAAAGGTAGTTGTCGATACCGTACCACCTTTAGAATTAGTATGGCTGCGCTATATGATTGCCATTATCGCTTTGTTCATCATTGGCACTATTACAAAGCAATCGTGGAAAATTGATAAGCGGGACTGGCTGTTAATTTTTATGATTGGTTTAATTGGAAATACGATTTCTATCGTTGCCCAAGAAATTGGTACTATGCTGTCTACTGCTCAAATGGGCGCCATCATTACAGCAACGACACCGGCATTTATGGTTGTTTTTGCGCGATTTATTTTAAAAGAAAAAATCACTTTAAAAAAAGCTGTTTCTATTCTTCTAGCGACGTTCGGAGTCTATATGATCGTAGGTAATGCACATATCGATGCCTCCCATCAGTTAGGTGGGGTTGCTCTACTAATCGCTGCCCTAACCTGGTCATTGATGTCTGTCCTTATTAAACGGGTACCAGAGCAGTATTCACAAATCGTTGTCACTAGCTACGGAACACTTGTCGCTATCATGGTCTTAACACCTATAGCCATTCCACGACTAATAAAATTAGACTTACATGCTATGGCAGAGCCATCTATCTGGGGTGGCCTACTCTACTTAGGCGTTATCTCTACAGCGTGTGGCTTCTTACTATGGAATCGTGGATTACAGATGCTTAATGCCGCAAGTGGTGGTTTATTTTTCTTCTTTCAACCAATTGTCGGTACCTTCCTAGGATGGCTATTACTAGGGGAACAAATCGGCCTATCCTTTTGGGCTGGAACTGCATTAATCTTTAGTGGTGTACTATTGGTTATTCGTGAATAAACACTAAAAGCTGAATGATCTCTCTCATTCAGCTTCTTTTATGTTGCTTTCACATAACGTCGTAAATGTTTTGCTGTATATGAGTTTTCTATATCCAATAAATCGATAGGATAACCTTCAAAAAGAACATTTCCACCTAAGTTTCCACCCTCTATCCCCATATCAACGATCCATTGTGCCTGGCTCATAATTGATAAATTATGTTCCAACACAATAAGGTCATTACTTGGATCGCCCAATATTTTTGCCATTTTTACCCTTTGAAGCTCCCCACCCGAAAAGGTGTCTAAACTTTGATCTAAGTGTATATAACCTAAATTCGCCATAATTAAATTGGCCATAAACCTTTGAATACCTTGATCACTAAAAAATCCTTTGGCATCTAAGGGCGTCAGCTGAAGTACATCGTGAATGCTCAATCCCTTCCACTTAACTGAGAGTACTTCGTCGTTATATCTTTTCCCATAGCATTTCTCACAAACCTGATCAACGTCTCCCATATAGGCCAAGTCGAGTGTTACATGACCTTTCCCTTTACAAACCTTTTCCATTGAAGCTAAATAAAGATGCACTTTTATGGGATGCACGAGCAAACAACTCTCTTATTTTATCGAATACATTGAAATAAGTTAGCAGATTGGATCGATTGCTCCCATGTATAGGGCTTTGATCCAGTACTCTAGTTTTAGGATACTTTTTAGTAAATAAATAACGTATCAATGTACTTTTCCCAGAGCCCGCAACACCTGTCACAACAGTTAAAGCCTGTTTTGATATTTTGACTGTTGCATCCCGAACATTATTAAGATTGACATGATCAAGTGTATAATGATGGAAAAGCCATTTTGTCTGTGTTGACTGTATGTTTTTTTGATAAAGCTTTACCAGTGAGCGTATCAGAAATTAGGATTATCCTTCCTCCATTTGCCCCCGCATACTCGATATGATCAGCCGTTTTAATGATATCTGGATCATGATCAACTAAAACCACTGTGTTTCCTTTTTTCTTCAACCCCATGGAAAATTCGATTGATGCCAACAATATTCTCTGGCCAATGCTTGGCTCATCAAAAATGTATAAAACATCAGACAATGAACTAGTCAAATGCTTTGTCATCTTTATCTTTGAGACTCTCCGCCCGAAAGTGTTGTTATATTTCGGTTAAGGGTGAGATAATTTAGCCCTACTAACTGTAAGCTTGCAAGTTTTCCAATTAAATCTTCAATAATAAGTGATACGGCTGGACTATTGATAGCTTGTACAAATGACAATAAATCATCAATAGACATATCCACACACTCTGCTATAGATTTACCTTTTATTTTAGCTGAATGTACTGTTTTGATTGATATTTGGAATCTTCTTTTTCTACAAAACTTTTTTGAATCCGAGGAAGCACACTCCGACATATGTGGAAGTCTTTGGCCAACGCTCAGTAGGGTTCTTGGGGGACACTGCCCCGCTTCTTAGAGCATAATAAAAACCACTCAAATACGAGTGGTTGAATAAAACTTATTAAAGTTTAATAAAAATGTACATTCCTCTATTAGTTTGAGATAAAAGATTCCGAATTTAGATGCTCACAATATTCCCTTATTAGTTTCCATTCATCATTTTGTTCTTTCCTAAATCTCTGAACAAATAATTTCACTACCTCTATAAATTTTCCATCCATTTCAAAAGTTACCCAAAACGTTGCAATCACTTCATTTTCAGATGCAGGTGTAATATACAATTCTTTAAAGTGCCATTGTGGATCATGACCTTCATAATGTTTATATGCCTCTACCCAACCGTTACAAGTCTCTTCGTATCCCCAATCTGAAATATCAGTACCAGGCCCTACCCACCGTACTGCTATATCCCGTGAAATCAAAGCGTTCATTTCATCAGCGTTACAACCATTCCATACTTTTTGAAAACGATTAAAAAAACTTTGAAAATCTTCGATTAAAGTTGTCGTAGAAGACATTTAAAAACCCCCTTAAAATATAGTTCATTAAATACATTAACACAAAACTAAAAATTCAATATTTTTAAACAACATAATTATACTCGTTTGTAAATTAACACCTGTTAAGTGTATACCCAACTTGATTCTAAATCGAATCCAAAAAAATTATTCCTGACTCAGTCTCGTAATCCATTCGGGACGATAAAAAAATTTAGCTACATTGATTGACCCTCCCCTTAGAGGAAGCATTATATTTAAAAAAGGGGGTGATTGTTATGCTTACAATCAGTGAGTTTTCAAAGATCTCATATTTCACATTGAAGACTCTTCGTTATTATGATGAAATTGGACTTTTAAAACCTGCCTTCATAGACGCTAAAAACAACTATCGCTATTATAATATTTCTCAATTAGAAACAGCTTTATTGATTGTACGCTTAAAAAGCTATTTATTTTCATTAGAAGAAATTAAGGTTATTTTAGCTAACCGGGAGAATACCGAACTTCTTAACTCTAAAATGAAAGCCAAGCAAGAAAATCTGACACAGCAGATTACATTTTATTCTTCGTTGTTAAAAAAATTAAAGCATGATATTCAACTATTAGAAGAAGAGGAAAATATCATGGGTTATTTAGATCAGATTGAGGTTAAACTTGTGGATCACTTAACCTATCATATATTATCTCAACGAAAACAAATAAATACCGCTGATTTTAATAGTTGTTTAGCAAAATTTTGTTTGAAAATTTATCATCTATTGCAAAGCCACTTGCTATTTTCCATAGTTCAGAATATGAACCTGAAAATTATGATGTAGAAATTGCGATACCCCTTGCAATGGCCACAAATAAAACAAGGGTGCTTAATCCTGGTCTTTGTGCAATGGCTACGCTTATTGGATCTTACGATGAATTACCTTCTATTCATACAAAGCTGCATGTTTGGATTGATGAAAATAACTTTAAACTGAACGGTGCTCCCGTTTGAAGTTTATCAAACGGACCCCTATAGCACACCGGAGGAGAGTAATATCATTGAAGTATATTTTCCCATAGAATAAATGAGGGAGCGTCATACAATGTACGGTATAAAAAAGCCAACGATAAAAGAAAAAATCTTGATTTTAGTTGCTGAGATTATCTATTTAATCATTGCCTATTATTTACTTTTCATTACCTATGTCAAATCTAGCATTTCACTAGGACTTTTTATTGCTTTAATTATTACAGCTTTACGATTAACAGCTATGATGTTTATATGGTTGCCTAGGGGTATTGCATGGCAAGAAGCCATCATGAACAGTATAGCTTTTGTGATTTATTATTTAGGTTTCCCCATTTTAATGATTACAAGTAATCAGGATGCAAACTTAACGGTACTTATTGTTGGCTGGATATTATTTTTAGGCGGCAGTATGTTAAACACAATTTCAGAGTTACTTAGAAAACCTTTTAAAGATAATCCTGTAAACCAAGGTAAACTATATACAGATGGTTTGTTTAAATATGCGATTCATATTAATTATCTTGGAGATTGCCTTTGGGTACTAGGCTTAGCGCTAATCTCTAACAATATTTATAGTTTGCTTATCCCTCTAGGTTTATTCTTAGTATTTGTTTTTGGCTATATTCCAAAATCTGATGATTACTTACAAAACAAGTACGGAGAACAATTTACACTATATAAGCAGACAACTAAAAAACTAGTTCCTTTTATTTGGTAAATAGCAACAAACTCGAGAACGGAGTATTCAAGATCATCTATTGTATGGTGATCTTTTTTAACTTCTTTCAGAAAATGTTTTATGTAGCGAAAGCAAAGCGTCAGCTACATATAACAACTGTAACTGAGCTTCGTATGTTTAAGATACCGTATCCCCTTGTATTGGCTTCTTACCATCTTTAAAAAGAATACGAATGGACTTTCCATATACCAGATCAGGGGAATCCATTACCTGAAAATGAATATGAGGTTCTGATGAATTACCAGAGTTTCCACATTTCCCAATAAGTTGCCCTTCTGTTACATTGTCTCCTGATTTTACTAAAATTGAGTTCTTTTTAAAATGTGCAATCATACTAAATTCATGATTAGCATGTTCAATCACGACATAGTTTCCTGCTGGATTATGTTCATCCATTTCACCAGGCACATTATCTTTTATTCCATCTACAACTTTTACGACTTTACCATCTGCTGGCGCTATAAGATCTTCGTCAAAAGCATAAAAATCTTCATTTCGAATTTGGCTATTTTGATAAGATTCCCCATCTTGAACTTTTACTAAATCGTAAGCATATCGCTGACTTTCATATACATAATGATAATTTACAAATTCATTCGTACCACCCCAAACAACAAACCACTCATCTCTAATTGGCATTATGTATTTATTTTTCGTATATTGTTGGTCCGTTTTTGGATATGTAGTAAAAGGCTTTAAATAAAAACGTTGTATTTGATTGAGTTCATCAAAGGAAGCTACAACTACTTTCTCTCGTTTATCATCTGACCATACGTAATGCGTTAAATTTTGTAATAT
The DNA here is from genome assembly GCF_006864135.1 of Lysinibacillus sphaericus. Lineage (GTDB taxonomy): Bacteria > Bacillota > Bacilli > Bacillales_A > Planococcaceae > Lysinibacillus. Next base: position 108,613 of record NZ_SADV01000011.1, read on the forward strand.
CGTCTTTGATTCTAATTGATAATTTTCCACGCCACTATTAAAAGATGTGCTTAGCTCAATGAATTGTTCTAAAGTGACGATCTGCTGAAAGTCTTTTGATGTAGCATCATAAATTTTTTCGTAACCTTCTCTTAACCAAATATCTATGACTTCTTCTGGACTACCGAACTCCCTCACGACAACAACCCCCATTAATGTATAAATAAAACATTAAATGTATTTACGAGGTTTAATTACGAAAAGTTTCAATAACTACTTTTTTCTCATCGCCATAACGTGTTGTTGATTTCCGTTCCGACTGGGCGCTTTCCTTGGGGCGTCCGTGAACCGCTTCACTGCAGGGCCCATCTGTGAGGCTACGCATTAAGAGAAACGTTAGAAACCATTGCTATAACAAGATTCCCCAACCACATTATGCTATACTATTTCTATTATCGAAATATTTGAAAAGAGGGATGCTAGATGACAAATTTACAGCAATTAGATGCGTATTTCTCAGTACATCGCGAAGCACATTTAAATGAATTAAATGAATTTTTACGTATTCCAAGTATTAGTTCTTTATCAGAGCATAAAGGAGATATACAAAATGCGGCTGAGTGGCTAGCAAATGCTTTTAAAAAGCTAAATCTTGAGAATGTCTCTATTACGCAAACTGCAGGTCACCCTGTTGTTTATGCGGATTGGTTACACGCAGAGGATAAACCAACAATTCTATTTTACGGTCATTATGATGTACAACCGGTTGACCCACTAAATTTATGGGAAACAGAGCCATTCAACCCGACAATCCGAGACAACAAACTATTCGCTCGTGGTGCTAGTGACGATAAAGGGCAAGTGTTTATGCACTTAAAAATGATTGAAGCATTATTTGCGACAACTGGCACTTTACCAGTGAACGTGAAATTCATCTATGAAGGTGAAGAAGAAATTGGTAGTCCTAACCTTCCTGCCTATGTTGAAGAGCATAAGGAGAAACTAGCTGCTGATTTAATTTTGATTTCTGATACAGGTTTATATGGCCCTGGTAAGCCTGCTGTATGCTATGGATTACGTGGCTTAACAGGTGTTCAAATCGATGTTCGTGGTGCAAAAGGCGACCTTCACTCTGGTCTTTACGGTGGCGGTGTCCAAAACGCTATTCATGCATTAGCTGACATTTTAGCATCCTTCCGCGATGAGCATGGCACAATTCAAGTTGAGGGCTTCTATGATAAAGTTTTACCATTATCGGAAGAGGAACGCGAAGCTTACCGTGGGCTTGGTTTCGATGAAGAATCCGTGAAGGAAGAAGTTGGCGTGAAGGAATTATTCGGTGAAGCTGGTTATTCCTATTTAGAACGTACTTGGGCACGCCCAACATTAGAGATCAATGGTGTGTTTGGTGGCTTCTCTGGCGAAGGCATTAAAACAGTGCTTCCTGCTGAGGCTGGCGCAAAAATCACATGCCGTCTAGTACCAAATCAAGAGCCTAATGAAATTGTAGCACTATTAAAAGCACATATTGAAAAACATAAGCCAACTGGCGTTGAAGTGACAATCTCTGAATTCGATAAAGGTCGCCCATTCTTAACACCATTTGATCATCCATTTATCCAAGCTGCTGGTCGCTCATACGAAAAAGTATATAATGTACCAACTGCTTACACACGTGGAGGTGGATCCATCCCTATCGTAGCTGCCTTTGATGAAATTTTAGAATTGCCAGTAGTGCTAATGGGCTTCGGCTTATCAAGCGAAAACTTCCATGCACCAAATGAACACTTCCATTTAGAAAACTTCGATAAAGGATTACGCGTTTTAAGTGATTATTTATTCGAGGTAGCTGAATTACAAAAATAAATTAAATAAATCCCCTCGTCCATTTTAAACGAGGGGATTTTACTTTTGTTATTCTCCAAAAATTGAAACGATATCTACTGATTTTTTTCGTTCTTTCCCTTTTGGTACTTCATCAAAATAGCCAACTTGTAGCATCGCGATCACGCGCTCACCTGGCTGAATCTTTAGAGCTGCACGGAATTTCGGGTTATCTAGGAACCCAGGTGTTTTCCAACATGAGCCGATTCCTCTATCCCAAGCTAGCAATTGCATATTTTGAATAAAAATACTTGCCGCTCCGTAATCTTCTAAACGCTCTTTTTGTCGAGCATCCTCTGGAACGATGACAAAAGCATAGCCACCCGGTAATGTAAATTTCGTCATTTGCTTCGCTAAATCTTCACTTGAAAGCTCCTGCCATTTCGGTATCGTTAGATCACGCAATAAATTATGAAGACCATCTAACTCCTTACCACATGCAACAACTAAACGCCAAGGCTCTCGATTTCCATGATTCGGTGCCCACACTGCATCGTCAATAATGGCCAATAAGTCTTCACGATCTACCGGCTGTCCATTAAACTTTTTAATAGATCGACGCTCAATAATCGCATCCCTAACAGATAAAATTTGTTCGCTCATTTACTCTTATCTCCTTCTAAACACTACAATAATTAAGATTTATCTTCATTCAGCAAATGTTTTATGTAACGTAAGTGAAACGGCCGTTACAAATCTCTCTTGTACCGAAAGCAAAGCGACAGGTACAGAAGACTAGACTCCCTTCTCTGAAAGTGATGAGATAAATTCAGATATAGTTCCTTTATTTGGTATCCACATACCTACTGAATGAAGATAAAGCCTCTGGCGGATTTCACGGATTTTGTAATCACAATTCAAAATCTGGACGCAATTACGCCAAGGCAAAATTAATATCTTCTCTCTTTCACATTATCACAAAATGATGAGCTTTAACACTACTATCACCTTAAGCAAAACTATCTTCTATATGAATATAATGATAAGTCATGCTTGGCGTATAAGCCGTTGAGTCTTCATAAAAATACGGTCGATTAATGCTATCTGAAGTGTGTGCGTTAACATATGGAATACCATTTTGGATACTTGTCACAATTACGGAATGATCAACTCTTCCATCCCCTTGGAAATCATAAAAAATGATATCCCCAAGTTCTAATTCTTCCGCAGATTGTACACGCCTACCCTTCAATCCCGTTGTAGAGCCTTCCAAATACCATCTAAGGGAATGTGCAACAGACCAGCTAAAGCTCCAATTTCCATGTTGAACCCACCAACCTTTCCCTCTATTTGGAGCACCTCGCATCGGTGCTCCTCCAGCAAGTAAACATTGGGATATATAGTTCGTACAATCAACAGTAAAATTCGGAAATGCTGGATTACGCCTGTTCCACCACAAGTTTGCATACTGTACAGCGGCCTGTCTGTTATACATTTTTGCCACGCTTCCCCTCCTTAAGTTCAACATATGTATAATGAGGGATTTCTATTAGCTAGGTCCTTATTCATAAAAATGTCGAATGTGGTCTTATTTGGCACTATCATTGCCAATTTTGAGATAGTTTTTGCTACAATAAGGGTAAGGAATTATAGGCTTTTATATTACGAATCAGAAGGGATGTTGAAATTGAAGCAGCATGCTGAGAAAGAAATTATACAACCTACTCTTTTATGCGATAAAAAAGGTAATTTAAATCCAGCTGCCATTGGATTTGCTCGTAAACCTCTCATAAACAGCAATTTAAGTGGCCATATCATGCGCAAAAAGAAATGGAATTATTGGTGTGTCTATGGCGATGAGATCATCTTCTCAGCTACTATTAGCCATCTAGACTACGCAGCGGTCTGCTTCGTCTATTTCCTTGAATATGAAACACAGCGCTACTTTGAAAAAACAATTACAATTCCATTGGGTGGAAAGTTAAAAATGCCTACGCAGGTGCTAGATTCAGTATCCTTCAAAAATAGTGAAATGATGATTGATATGACATATGTACAAAATGAAACACATCTATCCGTTTCAATCCCAGACTTCGATGGAGATGTTTTACGTGCAAAGCTTGTCATTCAGCATCCGCCTACAGATGAGTCATTGAATGTAGTCATCCCTTGGAATCGTAAAACATTCCAATTCACAGGTAAGCATCATATACTCCCCACTTCTGGGTTTGTGACGATTGGTAATCGCCGTTTTATGTTTTCTCCTGAGGAAAACTTCTCTGTCCTAGAATACAGTCGTGGCGTTTGGCCCCGTGAATCCACATGGACTTGGGGAATGGCCTCACAGCGAGTTCGAGGCAGACGAATCGGACTCAATTTAGGGGGTAAATGGACAGACGGAACCGGAATGACGGAAAATGCTGTTTTCGTTGAAGGTAAAATGACAAAAATACATGAGGATGTACTGTTCAATTATAATCGAGAGGATTTAATGCAACGATGGAAAATTAAAACTAAATTCACGAACCAAGTTTCATTAACATTCTCCCCATTTTTCGAACGTGTATCCGTCACAAAAGCTGGTCTCATAAAATCTGAAGTACATCAAATGTTTGGCTATTTCGACGGCTCCGTATTACTAGACAATGGCGAAACACTTGTCATCAAACAAATGCTAGGCAGTATCGAAGAAAACCGCGCAAAGTGGTAAGAACCAAAAATTAATGGCTTACTATACTCTTCACATACTAGGATTTAACGCACTGATTCGCACACCTCAGCGCGTTAAATCCGAAAAAGCCCTTAATAGCGCCTTTTTCGGCGATTGGCGGTTTTATCCGCCGCTTTAGCTGGTTCTATCCTCGTCAATCTGTCGGGGCTGATTCTCGATTTTGGCTGTTCTATCCACGACTTTGACCATTCTATCCGTCACTTCGACTCTTCTATCCGTCTCTCTGATTCCTATCCATCACTTCGACTTTTCTTTCCGTCGTTCTGGACTTCCTATCCGTCGCTTTGACCATTCTATCCGTCACTTCGGCTTTTCTTTCCATCGCTCCGAACTTCCTATCCGTCGCTTTGACTTTTCTTTCCGTCGCCCTAATTTCTATCCGTCACTTCAGCTTTTCTTTCCATCCTCCGAACTTCCTATCCGTCGCTTTGACTTTTCTTTCCGTCACTCTAATTTCTATCCCCCCTGCCATTCAACCCTCCTAATCAGTCAATCCAGATACTATCTTTTCCGGGTCGTCTGTAAATATTGCCTGTACACCAAGCTGCTGTAATTGCTTTGCATGCTCGACATCATTAACTGTATAGACACGGACAGTTGCTCCTTCATTAAGAGCTTCTTGAATGGATCTCCGAAATGCTGTAGGTAGGCTAACATGGATAGCATCTGCAGGTATTTGAGCTGTATAGCAGTTAAAATCAACTAAAATTTCCGCAAACAGTGCCGCTTTTTCAATATATGGTGCTCTTTGTGCGACGATCTGAATAGATTCATGATTAAAGGAGGAAATAATGACTCTCTCTGTCATTTGATATGCAGCGACCTCCTTAATTACAAGCGCTTCTATCCCGTTATATGGAAATATATCGGTTTTGAGCTCAATATTAATGCGGTGATTTGTGCCTGCAAATAGCTCTAAAACGTCTCCTAGAGTTGGTATACTCTCCTCCTCAAATTTAGAAGAAAACCATGAACCATAATCAAATGCACGAAGCTCTTGTAGCGTGTAATCCTTTACGTAGCCAGAGCCATTAGATGTGCGATCGATCGTTTCATCATGAATAACGACCAACTCCCTATCCGCTGTTAAATGAACATCTAGTTCAATCCCTGTAATCGAAAGCTTTGATGCGGCCATAAAAGCAGCCATAGTGTTTTCTGGGTAATGTGCCGAAACGCCTCTATGGGAAAAAATATCCAAATTCGATAACCTCCTATTTCGCCCAACTCTCAACTCAGGTGGGCCATTAAAATTTCGATTTCTCTTCTTTCTTAATAAGCCTATTACAATTTCACTTGATGGTAAATATTATATATAGTAGTATGAGAATCTATTTGAAAATGCAAGTACTTAGGAGGTGCTAAAAAATGACTGCACAACATCCAGATTTTCAGGCTGAAGTCGAGCGGCTAGCTTACACTAAAAATTACATGCAGCAAATTTTAAATGAATCACAAAGAGGTTTGCAATCTGCTCAGGAGAATATTCGTAAGTCAATGGCAGATCTTGATTATTTAGATTCAAGTTTGGGCTATATTAATATTTTAGCAAATGCTCGTTTCTTTGAAATGGCCCTAAACCAAAAGGAAGGCTTAGAAGCTATTCAAAAAAAGCCTTACTTTGCCCGAATTCATTTCCAAAAGACAGGAGATCCTGAAGAGTTTCTTTATATCGGAAAAACGTCTTTGTTTCATCGGGAAACCCATGAGCCTATAATAGTCGATTGGCGTTCACCGGTAGCAAACGTCTATTATGATGGTCGCCTTGGGGATATGGAATATGATGTTCGTGGAGAAATCCATAAGGGACATCTATTTGCCAAACGCCAATATAAAATTAATGATGGTGAATTGCTCGATTTACGGGATATTGATTTAACAACAAACGATGAATTACTGCAAGAAGCGTTAGCTGGAAAAGCAGATGTACGTTTAACAGAAATCGTCTCCACTATTCAAAAGGAGCAAAACGAAATTATACGAGCACATCTTCGTCAGCCTATTATCGTACAAGGTGCTGCTGGTAGTGGAAAAACTACAATTGCCCTACACAGAATATCTTACTTCCTTTACACGATGGGCGAACATTTTAACCCTGAGCAGCTTATGATTTTAGCACCGAATAAGTTATTTATCGATTATATTGGTGATGTTTTACCAGAGCTTGGTGTCGATAAAATTTGCCAAACAACCTTTTCCGATTACGTTCTAGCCGCGACGAAGCTAAAATTGAAACTTCAAAACCCAAATGAGCAGTTAGAATCTCTTGTTGCAGGGGAACCCCAACAGGTAGCTTCTTGGATATCTGAAATGAAGGGCTCGCTTTATTATCGGGATGTAATAGAACGATACGTTCAAATAATCGAGCAGGAAATTGCCAACCAATTTGAGGATGTTTTCATAGAAAAATACTGCATTATGCGTGCCTCCCATTTAAAGAAGCTATTTTTATATGAATTTTCTTATATGCCGATTGAAAAACGATTAGCACATATTAAAAAAGTGCTAGCAAGCCATGCTCGTCAAAAGAAACAGGCTATTTTAAATGCACTTCATAAAAAATATGATGAAGCACTTGGCAGAGCACTTGATGGATTTCGTGATGATGACAAACGGCGTCGGGTTGTCACGAAGTTTATTGATGAACGTGATGAACGCATTCCGGCCATTGAAAAAGAGGCAAAATCAACAGCAACAGTTTATATGCGACGCTTTGCTAAACATAACATCAAGACTCTCTATCGTACTCTTCTAACAAATGCTGAGCTTTTAGCAGAGCTTGCTCCAGAATGGCATTATCTTGAGCAACAGCAATTTTTACAGGCACATACTAAAGAACAATGGGCGCTTGAAGATTTAGCTGCAATTTATTATTTACAAGCTCGTATAAAAGGCATTCCTGATGAATGGAAAATGCGAGTCGTTTTCATCGATGAAGTACAGGACTATAGTTTATTTCAGCTTGCTGCTTTAAAGACTGGCCTTGAAACAGATATGTTTACAATGGTCGGTGATTTAGCACAAGGAATTCACAGCTATCGTTCTCTTACTGCCTGGGAACCTGTCCAAAATCTATTTCCTAGAGCAAGCTTTAGAACACTGCAAAAAAGCTATCGAACAACAATTGAAATTATGGAGGTCGCTAACAAAGTCTTAGCTCAAATGGATGAACAGCTTCCATTAGTAGAGCCAGTAGTTCGACATGGTAATGTCCCTACCTATATACAAGCCCAATCATTTGATGCCCTGCAAATGAAGGAAATTTTTGAAGCCATTCGAGCCAATGGACATCATTCCGTTGCTTTAATTTGCAAAACGACCGCAGAGGCAAAAACAATGCAGCAAGCATTAAAGGACGAAAAAATTGCTTCTCAGCTTCTAACTGAAAATGAGTCCATCAATCAGCAATTATTGCTCGTTGTTCCGAGTCATTTAGCAAAGGGCCTTGAATTTGATGCTGTGATCGTAGCTGCCTTCGATACACCTTTCTACGATACGAAGGTCGATCGCAAGCTACTTTATGTGGCACTCACTCGAGCCATGCACGAGCTTTATTTAATTGGCAACAAAAAATACATTTCTATTAGAAAATGAACAGACATAATAATTGCGCTTTCGCTACTGACGCTGCAAAAAACACCTACGGAAAGAAGATAAAAAAGTCGCTATTAAAGCGACTTTTTTGCATCGAACATTTAACTCATTTATCGATTCCGAGGCGGTATACGATAAAACCTCCCTCTGGATAAGTACGCCTTCACAACTTTCCACCATGACCTTGGTGCTTCCCTTGGAGGAGACTTCTTTTTAGGTAATGCCGGCATGCGCATGATAACGACTCCTTTCATAGGCTTACTAATACTATATGAAGATAGTTACAAATTTATGATAAAAAGGCCCCCAATATCTTACTGTGAATCCTCGGTTCATTCGTAAAAAACATGGCGGAATCTTAGCCATTTCTTGTACTATTTTTTTACTTATCCACAATAAAAAGAGAGATGTATCAAATATATGATTACATTCCTCTTTTTCACGTTCTATAAACCAAGTGCTCAAATATACGCTGTAAATTGTTTGCGTGTTAAGTTTTCATTTGGTCTAATTTTGCCGTTTTCATTTTATTGTCTGCCAGAGCGGTAATATACTCACTCGGGTTGTTTCAAAGTGCCGGAGTCGTGCATTAGCTTTAAAGCACAATCAACTAGAAGAGGCAAGAAAAAGCTCTTGTGGCGCTTTCACATCGAATACTTTGGTTTTACATGCTATACATAAAGGAGCCATGCAAAGAACCACTAATAAGTAAGTCTAACCAAAAAAAGATTTAATCGAAGTTAACTTGAACAGATACCTTGTTTTCTTGTTGGCACTTAATAATCCATACAGACCCTCATCTATTTTTAGAATACTAATAGGCCTAGAAATTATTTATTTTCACAGAAAAAAAAGCCGAGGAATTAAATCCTCGACTTTTTCAGGTGCCTAGCGACGTCCTACTCTCACAGGGGGAAGCCCCCAACTACCATCGGCGCTAAAGAGCTTAACTTCCGTGTTCGGTATGGGAACGGGTGTGACCTCTTTGCCATCATCACTAGACTATTGTCGGCTTTCAATATACATCGTATTTCTTCGTCAGCTTCTGTCGTTCAGTCAGTCACGTACTTGAGTACGCTTCTTCCTTCTCTCCATCGCTTCCTCGAACTACTCGTATCTTGAAACCCTTGAAAGAATTATTCTTTCAAAACTGAATAAACGGTGCATTGAATGTTTCAAACTTTTTTGGTTAAGTCCTCGATCGATTAGTATTCGTCAGCTCCATGTGTCACCACACTTCCACCTCGAACCTATCTACCTC
>NZ_SADV01000012.1 GCF_006864135.1 Lysinibacillus sphaericus
AAAATCGAACAAGAAGTGCCTTATTTTTATCTGAGAAAGGTTCGCTTTTATGAAAACGTAAGTTTTTCAGTGCCCTCCGCTTGTGTTGCCTCTTTTTCCACTTTTTTAGTTGGCTGATAACGCTTGACAAACTTTATAAGTGGGGTAATAGACACAAACTGTTGAATTTTCAACTGTTTCTCTTATGGGGATTTGCTGTTTGCTGAGACTTGGAGAAATGATTGCTTGTTTATCGATTGAGAGCTCTTCTATTACTGGTTCTACACCATAAAACAACAATAAAAAATAGCATACTAAACCTACTATACGCAAACAATCACCTCGCAATATTCTGTTATATTAGTATGTATGGTCAAACTTAAAAAAATATAAGTAAAATCTAAAATTTCTCTCTTTTGAAATGATTTTTTATTCGGTAAGCGTTTGTATTTCAATGATTGAAAGGTATAGTAAACCGATTTTATGAAATAAATGTTGTCATGCAAAATTCAATATGCTAATATAGCTAACGTAAATATTTGATCTGTATAACCTCAATGATATGGATTGAGGGTCTCTACCAGGAACCATAAAATCCTGACTACAAAAATTTTGCTTTATTTTTGTAGTCAGGATTTTTTTCTTTTAACTTCTTTCAGCAAAAGTCTCCCACCTTTATAAATGGTAAGATGAATGCGGTTTTAAGTCACTTTTCAGCGATGTCCAAACATCTGTACCTGTCGCGTACAAAAAACATCCGCTGAAAGAAGTTAAAGCCTTCGGCAGACGTCACAGAATCGGCTTTGTGCAAGCACAACCCGATTCCGGACGCAATTATGCCGAGGCATAATTGATACCTCTCTACAAAAATGAAAGTGTAACAGAAGGGTGATTATTATGAATTGGAGAGTATATATTCTTGCCGTTACTACTTTTGCAGTAGGATTGGTGGAATTAATTGTAGGTGGTATATTACCAACAATTGCAGAGGATTTAAATGTGTCCTTAGCAACTGCGGGACAATTAATTACAATATTTGCTCTTGTCTATGCAATATCTGCTCCTGTCCTTTTATCATTAACCGCAAAAGTGGAAAGGAAGCGCCTTTATCTTATTTCTTTATTTATTTTTACTTTAGGTAATCTGATGACGTATTTTAGTACGACATTCTCGATCGTCATGATTGCTAGAATTTTCACAGCGATGAGTACTGCATTGGTCATCGTTTTATCCTTAACGATTACAACAAAAATTGTTGAACCAAAACATCGTGCAAAAGCTTTAGGGCTTGTTTTCGTAGGTGTTAGTTCTGCACTTGTCATCGGTGTCCCAATGGGGATATTTGTAGCTGAAGCATTTGGATGGCGAGCTGTGTTCTTAGGAATAGCACTTCTTTCAACTGTATCTATGATTCTTATTGCGTTACTGCTTGAAAAAATGCCTGTTGCAGAAGTTGTTCCATTAAAGGCTCAAATTAAATCATTAGCCAATTTAAAAATCTTAAGTGCACAATTAACAACACTATTTATGCTTGCTGGTCATTATATGCTTTACGCATATTTAACACCATTTTTAGTAGAAGCATTTGATATGAGTGCCTCATGGATTAGTATCTGTTATCTAATCTTCGGAATAGCGTCTGTCAGTGGGAATGCTCTCGGTGGTTGGCTAGCTGACAAAATTGGTACTGGTAAAGCCATTCTATTGATTGTATCTACCTTCGCCGTTGTATTATTTAGTATTCCTTACACGATTGTTGCGTTACCACTCTTTTTAGTCGTAACAATTTTATGGGGTGCACTTAGCTGGGCTCTTACACCGCCATTACAAAATTATTTAATACAGACTGATCCAAAAACATCTGATATTCAACAAAGTTTAAATACGGCTGCATTACAAATCGGTATATCCATAGGTTCAGCTGTTGGTGGGGCTATGTTTACTGTTACAGGATCTGCTATGCATTTATCTAGCTTCGGTGTTATTTTAGTTTTATGTGCGCTAGGCTGTGCTATTTTCTCTCTAAAAAGAGCGCCAGTTTCACATGAGGCTGAGCTAGGGCTGAAATCGGCTCACAACAATTTGTAGTTAGAGTGGCTCATCGAAATCGAACGCCCCTGGAAAGCGCTTAGTCGGAACAGAAATCACATTAAAGTAATAGCAGGAATTTCCGATGAAATTTGGCCTATCATAAAGCAATTTGCGAAAACGTATATCATGTGAAAAGTTGATTGGAGTGGAGGCTTGGCGATAATCCTTGGGGTCAGCAATAAAGAGGAACAAAGGCTAAAACTATCACGTCCTGTGATAACGCCTTCGTGACCAACATCATGTTGTGGACGCCCCCGGGAAAGCGCCCAGTCAAAACGGAAATCAACCACGTTATGGTAACGAACTTTTAGAGTGAATTTTTTGGTTTAAATATCCAGAAAATACTACTGTAAAAGAAGGACAATTATATAGAGAGATAGAATGTAAGTTTAGAGGAGGTTGGTAAATACATGCTGATAGATTTAACGGAATTTAAAGAATCAAATGTGAAAGTGTTCGCAACGATTGACCAGACGCTTTACCGAAATGTGGGTGCTATTATTTTATATGAAGAGGATTCACACACTTTATCTGTACGAAAATTGAAACGAAAAATCGCTGATCAATATATACCAACAGACGAACTCGAAAACTTTCTGTTCGACTCTCAAGCAGATGCTATAAAATTTACTCATAAGCTTACTAGAATGAGTGCACTCGATTATTTATTAGTATCGAATAAAAAAGCTAAATGATATAAGGTTAATTGGGATTGTCCATAATTTAAAGAGGAGTTAGATACTATCGTTAATTTGACAATCCAGAAATATACAAAGGGCCCATTTTGAGTAATTATATTCAAATGCCCTTTGTATATTTTGATTCATGATAAATAATTTTACTAACTAATAGAAGTGATAGACTTCTCTTAGCTTTTTTAAGTAAAAATAGTTAATAATTATGAACACCCCATGCTCTACATTTCTTGAAGTGTTTTCCCCTATGTAATTTATCAAATGATATCCCTTAAGAACTAATTTTTTAAAAAGAAATTTTATTTAAATTTCCTTCTAGCTGAATTAATACAGCGCGTAGTTATTGCTAGAGCGCTGATTAATTTGCCAAAGTTATTATTAGCTGATGAACCAATTGGTAATTTGGATAGCCAATCGGGTACGGGCGTAATGGAACTAAGGAGGTGTTAGATTGTGCGAAAAAAACACATTTTTATTATTTTGTTCATCATCGCAATACTGCTGCTTGTAACAAGGAATACGTATAAAATGGAGATGAATAACATGAGTAATTACCCAATACCTGGAGAGATGGTAGAAATCAATCAACATAATATTCATGTTTATAAAACGGGTGAATCATCAAAGAGTAATTCCAGAATCATATTGCTACCTGGAAGTGGAACGACTTCTCCTTATGCTGATTTCTATCCTCTATATAGTAAATTAAAGGACAAATATACATTCACTAAAAAAATTAGTTGGAATACGATAAAGAGTATCGGTGAAATAGGACTAATTAATGCAATATCTAAAACAGGAGTCCTAGATAAGGTTTTCATTGATATTGATAATTTACCAAAGGACTTACAAAATATAAAAGAATTCATGGCCATAAAAAATATGAACAATTCTACAATGGAGAACGAAATACAAGAGATGAGCTCTAATGGAGAAATAATATTACAAAATGGGACCATAGGAGATATTCCATTACTTTTGTTTAGTGCAACAAATAATGGCTATAAAAATTGGTCACAAACACAAACAGAATTATTGGGGTTATCTACAAATACGAAGCAAGTAGTTTATGAAAACACTAAGCACTACATTCATCATGAAAAAGCTGAACCTATGGCACATGAAATTCAAATATTTTTAGAACAACTCGATTAAAATGTATTCACGTTTCTTCAATTGTTTTAATTAAACTCTTAATTTTTATGTAAAGTTGTATTGTAAGATGTGTAACTCAAAAACGCTTTCTGTACGTGAAATAATTAGAGAATCAAAATGCGTCTTCTAAAAAAATTATATTAATAATATCTAGAGAAAACAGTTTGTAATCGCAAGCTGTTTTTTTTATTGTACGCCTAGCATGGACGTAATCTAATTGGTACCAGTCAGCCACAAAGATAGAAGTAGTGTTAGCCAAGTGCAAGGCACCTCCTACTCGATAAGGAAATTGTAGAGTTTTAAGTGTGGATAATCAAGGGCAGAGTTTTCTCTAAGCTAAGACATTATATCCTCGAGGTCACTTCATTCTCTCGAGCGCTTTAACGCAAAGGTTTTATCAGCGATGTTCGAGGCCTTTATCAGTGATTCTAGCTCTTTTATCAGCGATTTTCGTTTGTTCTTTGCCCTTCAACTTTTCATGTAATAAAGATTCTTAATTTCTTAGTAGTACGAGTACTGCTGCTCGAAAATTGATGAATTTACATAAATATAATACAGAATCCATTTTATATGTTTACCTATCAAACAAATATTTAATTTCTATATCGATTATTATCATACTGGAATAGGGCAAGGAATAGATTGTTGTAGTTAAAGTATTTTAGGGGCTCGAGTAGATAGAGAGTCTGATGATTCAATACTATTTTTAGGATATATAAGTTTCTCTCTGCCTAAGATAGATAATTCAAAGGGGTCTACTGTTGGGAATCTAACGTATTAACTAATAACAGTATTTTCTCCTGAATCCAGTCAGTGAGAAGGAATTCGGGATAGGATAGCTGCTGTGAGTTACTTAATAATTTCAATTGGAGGGGGAATCGAATGTCAGACTATCATCAACAATCATCAGCTGAAGTTATGAAAAATTTGAACGTGACAGATCAAGGATTGAGTGATTATGACGTTCAAAAGAGGCAAGAAGTGTACGGCTATAATGTATTAAAGGAAGGAAAAAAAACAAGTGCATTCGCCGTTTTCTTTGGGCAGTTTAAAGATTTATTAGTCATTATTTTAATCATCGCTGCTTTCGTTTCATTTCTATTAGGGGAAGTAGGAAGCACGATTGTGATTATGGTTGTCGTTATATTGAACGCTATCCTAGGTACTGTACAGCATATCAAGGCAGAACAGTCTTTGGATAATTTAAAAGCCTTAACCTCTCCGATTGCCAAAGTAATGCGAAATAATCAACTCATAGAGATTTCTTCAGAAGATATAGTCGTTGGGGATCTTCTGTATTTGGAGGCCGGCGATTATATAAATGCAGATGGGAGATTATTAGAAAATCATAATTTGCATATCAATGAAAGCTCGCTGACAGGTGAATCAATCGCTGTAGCGAAAAGTATCGATCCTATTAAGGAAGGTAATGTAACGGTTGCTGATAAAAGGAATATGGTGTATTCTGGAAGTTTTGTGACAACAGGTCGAGGTATTGTCATGGTTACAGCTATCGGGATGCAAACGGAAATCGGCAAAATTGCAAATTTACTCGATACTGCGAAAGAAAAGAAAACACCTTTACAAGTAAGTTTAGATCATTTCGGAGAAAAATTAGCTTTAGGGATTACGTTAATCTGTTTAGCCATTTTCGTGATTGACCTTGTTAGAGGGCGTGCGCTAGTAGAATCGTTTATGTTTGCTGTTTCACTTGCCGTCGCAGCAATTCCAGAAGCACTAAGCTCCATTGTTACCATTGTGCTAGCTTTTGGAACACAAAAAATGGCAAAGGAAAATGCCATTATTCGAAAGCTTTATGCTGTTGAAAGTCTTGGAAGTGTATCTGTCATTTGTTCAGATAAAACAGGAACATTAACTGAAAATAAAATGGTTGTACAAGAGGTATATGTGGATGAAAAAGTTATTCCACATGATCAGCTACACACTGGAAATGCAGTTGAGAAAGATCTTATGTTAAAGGCAATATTATGTAATGATGCTGTAGGAAGGGACGATAAGGAATTCGGTGATCCTACTGAGATTGCACTTGTAAAACTAGGGAAGCAATATGGTTTTGACGAAATCCAGATAAGAGATCATTATCCAAGGGTGACCGAAATCCCTTTTGATTCAGATAGAAAGCTCATGAGTACTGTAAATAATATCAATCAGCAATCTATCATGATTACAAAAGGAGCATTAGACGTCCTTCTCCCTAAAATTATAAAAATAAAAACTTCAAATGGTATAGTTACTATTACAAAACAACAACGTCAAAAAATCGAAGCGGTAAATCGTGATTTTTCTATGAATGGGTTAAGGGTGCTAGCAGTCGCCTACAAAGAGGTAAAGGAAAATCAAGCAATTGATGCAAGAGCTGAAAAAGATTTAATATTTGTTGGTTTAGTCGCGATGATGGATCCGCCAAGAAAAGAATCTAAAGGTGCGGTTGAAAAGTGTATAAAGGCTGGTATTAAACCGGTGATGATTACAGGGGATCATAAAATTACGGCAACCGCTATCGCCAATCAAATCGGGATTTTAAATGAGCCCTCTGAAGCGATTGAAGGGCATGAAATAGAAGGTCTAACAGATCAGCAGCTTCAAGAAAAGGTTAATGATTTTTCTGTTTATGCCCGAGTAACACCAGCTCAAAAAATTCGTATCGTTAAAGCGTGGCAGGAAAAAGGACATGTCGTCGCCATGACAGGAGATGGTGTTAATGATGGCCCTGCCCTAAAACAGGCCGACATTGGTGTGGCAATGGGCGTTACCGGCACTGAGGTCGCTAAGGATGCCTCTTCTATGATACTAACAGATGATAATTTTTCAACGATTGTTAAGGCTATTGCAAACGGTAGGAGTATCTATACGAATATTAAAAACGCTATTTTGTTCTTATTATCTGGGAATGCAGGTGCCATTTTTGTTGTTTTATATGCAACAATATTAGGTTTACCAGTTCCTTTTGCGGCTGTGCATCTATTATTTATTAACTTACTAACGGATAGTTTACCGGCGATTGCAATCGGTCTAGAGCCGAATAATAAAAAAACAATGAAGGACAAGCCCCGAAATATTCATACACCATTATTAAACAAAGCATTTACTACTCAAGTGGTACTCGAAGGATTACTAATCGCCATTTCTACAACTATTGCCTTTGAAATCGGCTTGTCAACGGGAGATACTCTAACGGCGAGCACTATGGCATTTACGACATTATGCTTGTCACGATTAGTGCATGGCTTCAACTCCCGAGCTAAAGAATCGATCTTCGCCATTGGACTATTTTCGAATAAATACACTTGGCTTGCATTCTTAATCGGTTTTTTAAGCTTACACGCAGTATTGTTTATTCCAATGCTTACAAGTGTGTTTGAGGTTGCTACATTAAGCACCGCACAATTAGGCTTTATTTATAGTTTGTCTGTGCTACCGTTCCTTGTGAATCAGTGGTACAAGCTGTTGTTTGTGAGAAGGAGATAATGAGGAAAAAAGAGGCTGAAAGTTAAGATATCATATTAAATAAGGTATAATCTTCGGCAAAATGAGGGGTTGATTTCCGTTCCGCCTGGGCGCTTTCCTGGGGGCGTCCGATGAGCCGCTACGCTAGGCTCCAGGGTCTCATCTGTGACGCTATCCCCAAGGAGTCGCCCAGTCTCCACTCCAATCAACCTCTTCACAGAGCCTGTGCTTTCTAGCATATCACTCTAATTTATAGTGATTAAACAAAACTTTAGCATGAGGTTTGTCTGTGAAAAAGCGAAGCAACAATAAAAGCTCTCGTTTCAACAAAACGAGAGCTTTTATTAAATTGTAGTAGGAGCTAGTAGCCAGCCTTTGTCATTACTGAGTCGCACTAGCTTTGCACCAAGTATGGCATACCTTATATGAAGTTCTCCATATTTTGCAGTATGCTTCTTCTTAACGGATATTTCTAAAGCCTGGCTAACTGAAATAAGTGAAGAAGCTATATTCATCGATAAAATGGCGCTAATTTCTGTATCATTAATGGCTTTTTTTCCTCGAATATTGCCCATTTTCAACTGTCTGTAGTCGATTGAAGTAGTAGGAGCAAGTACCCCGTTTTCCTTTAATAACACTGTCAGATGTTTATTTTCCTCTTTTAAAGATTGCACAAAATCCACGATAATAGCCTTCAATTTTTTATCAACAGCATGCTTGAAAAATGCATGATTTGAAGCTATATAGCCATTATTAACGCCGATCTGTGTCCATATCTTAAAAATTTCCCTATAGCGTAGTGATACTAGATTTCCATTTACCAATTCCATAGTGACACTTCCTAACTCATGTTCTCGTTCATTTATTTGAGATTAGGATGTGTTAATAAATGAAATTCTAATCACTTTTTACAATAAAAGGGGTTAGCGATCATAACGTGAGGTTGATTTCTGTTCCGACTGGGCGCTTTGTTGCTGCCGCTTCGCTTTCGCACAGTAAAAACATTTGTTGCTGCCGCTTCGCTTTCGCACAGTAAAAACATTTGTTGCTGCCGCTTCGCTTTCGCACAGAGCAAAGCTTCCTGGGGGCGTCCGATGAGCCGCTTTTGGTGTTGCTGTCGCTACGCTTTCGCACAGTCAAAACATTTGTAGCTGCCGCTTCGCTTTCGCTACAGAAAACATTTGGTGCTGCCGCTACGTTCACACTACGCTTTCGCACAGAAAACATCCGCTACGCTGCAGGGTCTCGGGCCAACACGATGTTGGTCACGAAGGCGTTATCACATGATGTGATGCTTTTAGCCTTCGTTCCTCTATCGCTAATCCCCAAGGAGTCGCCCAGTCTCCACTCCAATCAACTTATATACACGGCATGTGTTTAAACAAATGTCATCCTAAATTAATAAGTTTATTCCTATTAGATTGTAGACAAACGCTACTCCTGATTGCATAAAGCTGTATAGTAATTTGATGATATGGGATTTTTGGTGTTTTAATCAAAATTATAATACTGTTTTGGCTATAGCTTATCTATTCATAATAAAGATGAGGAGCTGTTGATTTTTCACGGAGAGTGGCGACTCCTGCGGGATGAGCTTGCGCTGAAAGCCCCGCAGGAACGCAGTGACGAGGAGATTGAAGTCAAGCCCGCGGAAAGCGCCAACTCGGAGTGAAAATCAACCTTTGTTTATTGTTACGCATTATTTGTAGATAAGCTGAAAGTGTTATTCTTTTAACTTCTTGCTTTTATAGCTATTAATAGTTGTTTTTAATGCGGCAAAGTTTCCGATAGCTGCGTAACCATAAAAAAAGCCCATAAATATTCCTGCAATAAGATTATGTCTATGGCTAATGAAAATAGAAATAATCAAGCCGATAGCAAGGGCAATCGCGGGAACATATTTAGGCTGAACATGCATAAACACCTTAATGAGTTGTGTAATAAGTAACACAGCTGGAACGGCTATTATAGCGTCCCAAAAATTCGTATGGATCACTGGAAATAATTCCATTTTCTACACCTCTTTTAGTAATAACGAAGCTATGACTTAAAATTAGATTTTCCTTTTTATTTATTTTTATGCCATAAAAGGTGTAGCGCTTATGAGTCATACACTATTGCTTAATAATATGAGCCATAAGGATTCATATATGGATTCATATTTGGATAGTGATATGGCGGATATGGGTTCATAAATTGTGAAGGTCTGTACTTATTTTTATGTTTATGATGGGGATCTTTTTGCTCCTTTTGATCTTTTTGCTTTTCAGAGGTTGATTTTACACGGTTACAGTCTTTAGGTGGACCGATATATGTTGATGGTACAATAGGCGCGATTGTTTTCTTCCACTGATTTTCATCTAAACAATAAGTGTGAGCCATAACATTGGAAGGTGTAAATTTCAAAATATCTGAACCTAAAATAACATCAGGAGTTGGAGCATCAAAAATAGTCAATAAATGCGTGTCATTCTCAGTAGCTATTTCATAATGCCACCATCCTTGTGGTACATTGGCAACTTGGCCAGGCTCGATAGGATAGTTTTTAAACTCTTTTGTAAAAGGATTAAATATAGAAACAATGGCAGCACCAGAAATACAATAAATAAGTTCTGCTGCATTTTGATGATAGTGAGGCTCTATCACCTTATTTCTACTTAGAAAAATATCAAGCAAAGATATATTTTCTAACGTATTTAGTTGTTCTACACCTAGAATATTAATAAAATTTCGATCATCTTTTTTGAAAAGAGTATTGTCATTTACATCTGAAGTGAACTCGGTTGATGACGAAGTATAGTCAATATTCGAGCTAATAATTACATCCTTTCTAATTAATTTTCAATACATATCTTAAGCACAGAATATGTACAAAGCTATTTTAGTCTTACACAAACGCCCACTTTATTGCCCTCCTTAAAAATTAGCTGAAATTCCCTCTTCTGATTAGGAACATACGTGCGTATAATATGAATACGAACCTTTGTTCATTTAAAGAACGGCTCTGTTGTGCTCACTGTATATAACAGAGTTAGTAAAAAAGGAGCAGCGAGGATGAAAGAACAGTTAATAAAAGTAATGCAGCGTCAACAAGTAGTTAACATGATTTATGTAGCTAAGTCTGGTGTCATTACGAAAAGGCGTGTGAAAATCATAAAGATTGTTGGTGATTCTTTTACAGCATTTTGCTTTACGAGGCAGGCAAAACGTACGTTTATTATTAACAATGTTCTAGCATTAATGCCCGTTACACATCGAAAGCGTGAGGTGATATGAATTACGACAATTTGCCGCACAAAGACATTTTTTGTATTGACATGAAATGCTTTTACGCAAGCTGTATGGCAATGCTAGAAGGTTTAGATGTCTTGAAAGATCCCATTGCAGCTATTGGTAACTTTGAACAGCCCGGTAGAATCGTGCTCGCAGCCTCGCCGATGATGAAGGGGATTTTTAAATCAAAAAATAGACATTTTAATAAGGTTTTACTGTTAGGAACAGGGCCCACGGTAATTCAATTAGCTGTGAATTTCAAGAATTATTATAATGGTAAAGTAGCTATTGTTTGCTGGTCGAGAATCTTTACGTTCCAAAATTTTTTTTGACACTATCGTTCAGCATCAACTTGCACTTAAGGTATATATACAAAATATACAACATCAGTCTGTTGCAGGAACATGTACTATTGATGCATTTTTTAAAGGTTATCATACAATATATGGAAAATTGGATACCGTTGTACTTAGTGTTACTACAGATTCTTATTTATCAGTATTAGCACAAATCGATACCAAAGTGTTGGAGGAGGCTAGCTGCTTTATATTAATTTCGCCTACATTTGGCTCTAGTCATTTAATAACTAATTTCCTAAAGAATGTATCTCCCCAGGCTGAGGTAATTAGTTTTTCAACATATTATGGAGATACTAGATGGTTAAGCGAAATTCCATCAAATGAAGTATTGACGACAGGAGTAAAGAAAACAGTTTATATTGGTTCAACTTACTCAAAATCGGATAGATTAGATATATTATCTGAATTGTTTGATTATTTAGGGGTTCATCTGAAAAAAGTAGCATCTCCTCTTGAGGCAGAAACAAGAAATATTTCTTTATACGTGCACCCGCCCTTATTTATGAATGATTTTTCATTAAAAGCAATATTTGACGAAAAGAAAATAACAAAGTATGTGTATAAGCTTTATCCTGAAGGTCCTATTACTTATACTATGATTCGTCATTTATTAAATTATTGGAAAGAAATGATGGCGATTGTAAAACACTTCAATATTCAACCTCTAAATCTCTATTGAAATTTATGGTAGATGATAATTATCCATTACAGCCAGAAAGTATAGCCAGACAAGAAATAGAGGATTTTAACAAACTTGAGTCCATACTTCAAGAGTATCTGCTCTATATTCGCTATGCATCCTTATTAATTGACCCATTTTCTATACCAAATCAAGAAGGACGGTACTTTGATTTTTCTGCAGTTCCTCTTAGAAGGATTTTTAAAAATCATGATGGGGAATGGGATATTCCTAGAATGCCAAAAGAGGATTACTATCGTGTGAAAATCATTCAAGGGATTGCTAATGCCCTGAAATTGAAAAGTCCAACACTGGATCATTTTGTACAAACCTATGAAGAAAAGTTACAGCAAGTAGAAGCTTTATCTGAGAACAAAGTATATTCAGAAGCCTTTCGAGTAAAATCCTTTTCACAAGAAATAGAGATGATATGTAAGGAATTAATAGGTGTTATATAAGGACTCACGATTTTGACTAAATCGAGATTCAATGTGATGAAGAAATTAAACACTGGAAATTGTATGTGGAAATTTACAAGGCTCTTACAATATCGGCTCAATCATCATTCAGTGAACCTGAATTTGATAATCATGCATATAGCATTTGTAATTTGTGTATTTGCATTTGTTGCAAACCTTGCTAGACTATAGTTAATAATGAGAATCATTATTAACTATAGTCTTCATGTACAATGTTTGGATAGGGAGCAGGTGTACTATCATGATAGATTTGGATAAATTAGCCGAAATATTTGCTAGAGGTTTCTATGATATAGAAGGTGTTCACCGTTTAGTCATCCAGCCGAAAAGTATACTAAGTGAATTTAAGGCTGTCCGGCATGGATTTCTTTTTGTAATTCGTGGAGAGGCTAGAATGAGTGTGAATGGAACTGTCTATGAATTACATCCAGGCGCAGTAATTCATGTGGCTCCAGGTATGCAACTGGACGCGCAAGTTTTAAGTCAATCAGAGTACGAGTACTATTTACTGTTTTATAGATTTGACAAGTTAGACGAAGTATATGGAGGTCATGAATGCGACGCTCATTTCAAACTGGAAGCGGGAGCAAATCCGAGAGTGCTAGAATTACTTATCATGCTTCATCAGAATGCCAATACACTTAGAGGTATTGGAAAGCTTCGTGTTAAGGAGTTATTTTTAAGTGTCATGCATCAAGTTTTGATGGGGTGTAAGCATCGAGAGAGTGGCAGTTCACCAAGTGAAAGGGTGATAGAGGAGGCTATTGCATACATACACCGGTATTATATGAATCCGTTGACACTCGACGAATTGGCGGAGCTGCATGCAATGAGTCCCAAGCGTTTTTCCTACTTCTTTCATAAACATACTGGATTTCGTCCAATCGACTATCTTATTAATTATCGTATGGAAAGAGCGAGTGACTTACTTAAAGTAAGCAATTTTCCCATTCACGATATTGCTATTAGTGTTGGTTATACCAATCCGCTATATTTCAGTAGAGTGTTTAAAAAGAAATTTGGTGTGTCTCCCTCCGCGTACATACATAATTTAGATAATCATATAAATTGAGTTACTGATTGATATATTACGCCTGCAACTGGTGATGAACCGGGAGTGCAGGCTTTTTCCTTTTTGTCTCATTTTTTCCTTCCAGCCCTATCTTACACAGTCGGCTAAATCATCATTCAGCAAACCTAAATTAGATAATAATGCATATAGTATTTGTGATTTGTGTATTTGCATTTGTTGCATACCTTGCTACACTTTAAACGATAATGAGAATCATTATTAATTAATAGCCTTCTAGAGGTAACATCTGATCAGAGTATTTCATGGGCGCAAAACTATTTTTTCTATATAGGAAGGATTGGTAATATTGACTGTAAATAGACAATTATGTATTGGATTAGTCTTATCTGCTTGGTTGAAAGGAGGCGACTGGCGGCACCCAGACAGCGGTGTGGAAAAAATGGGTTCAATTGACCCTTACATTGATTTGGCAAAGATGGCGGAGCGGTCAAAGCTCGATTTTCTTTTCAGGGCGGATTATCTTTTTGTTAGTCCACAGATGCTTGGCGATTCCGCTAATTTCGGTAGTCCTGACCCTACTATGATATTTGCAGCGATTGCTCGTGAAACCGAGCGGGTCGGGTTAGTTACGACTATTTCTACGACTTTTAATCCACCTTATGTTGTTGCTAGACAGCTTCAGTCTTTGCATTGGCTAAGCAATGGACGTGCTGGCTGGAATATTGTCACTTCTATTGAAGGAGCTGAAAATTTCGGTGAGTCACCTATGCCTTCATCACAAGAAAGATATGCAAAAGCAATTGAATTTACGGAGGTCGTACGCAAACTCTGGGGAAGTTTTCCGAATGAAGCCATCGTTATTGATCGTGAGTCAGGTATGTTTTCTGATTTGAATAAGATTTCTCCAATTAATCATTCAGGTGAGTTTTTTAGTGTTAAGGGACCACTTACTTTGCCTGCCCATAAATCGGGACCGATTCCTTTATTTCAAGCAGGTGCGTCGGATACAGGACGAAATTTTGCCTCTTCAATAGCAGATGCTATTTTTGCAGCGATGCCAGACCTTGAATCGGGAGTGGAATTGCGAAATGATCTGAGAAGAAGAGCTATCGAGCATGGGCGCGATCCGGACGCCATAAAAGTTTTGCCAGGTTTATATTTTTTCTTGGCTGAAACTCGTGAGGAAGCCCATGAATTACATAAGGCCGCACACGCACATTTGACTATTGAGCGCAGACACGCATCGCTTAAATCAGTACTGGGTCTTGATTTGAGTAGCTTTGCTTTGGATCGTCGAGTAACTTCGGATATGCTACCTGATCCGAATCAGCCAGTCCGCAGCCGAACACATGCTGAGCTGTTGCGCCGGTATATTACAAATCATCAGCCTACAGTGGAAGAGGTATTAGCAAGGCCAGAGGTTGTCGGGTCTGCTCACTGGGTTTCAGTTGGAACGGTTGAAGACGTATTGAACGATATAATTGAGCGATTTGAGGCTGGAGCTATCGACGGATTTATAGCTATTCCAGGCGGTTCAGAAAAATCTTTGAAAATATTTTTTGAAAAGCTGATGCCGCAATTGGTTGAAAGAGGTTTGTTCAGAAGTGAATATACGGGTGTCACCTTGCGTGAGCATTTAGGGATTAATAATACTGATCATTATGATAGGGATACTGTGTTGAAAGGGGTTCCGGTGAAGAATGAATAAAAAATTTATACTAGTTGGCTTGATAGCATCATTCATGATTGTTTTGGCTGCATGTGGAGGAGGAGATAAACAGAGCAAATCAAGCTCAACCTCCGGCAGCAACGGAGATACAACGCAATCTCAAGTGGACAATATAGAAACAAGCGAAACAAGAACGATTGAGTATCTCGGTGAACAGTATACCGTTCCACTAAAAGCAGAAAAAATTGTGATTACTGGGGCTATGGAAGCGATGGAAGATGCGGTAATGCTTGACGTTCATCCAGTAGGGGCAATATCGGTGGGCGGAAAGTTTCCAGAAATGTTTGCTTCGGTAACGGACAAGGCGGAATCAATTGGTGAAAAAAGACAACCTAATCTTGAGAAGATATTGCAATTAGAGCCAGACGTTATTTTAGGTTCAACCAAGTTCCCAAAAGAAGTAGTGGTGAAATTGCAAAAAATTGCTCCCACTATTTTGGTGTCGCACGTTTCTACAAACTGGGAAGACAATTTGAAATTAATGGCCGAATTAACTGGAAAGCAAGGTGAGGCAGAAAAAATTCTATCCCAATATAAAACAGATTCACAAGCAGTAAAAGCATCGTTAAAAGAAAAGCTTCAAGGTAAAAAAGTAGCTGCTGTTCGTATTCGCGGAGGGCAAACTTACATTTTTGCGAAAAATGTAGACTTTAACCCTTTTTTATACAATGACATTGGTTTAGAAATGCCAGATCAGATAGGCATGGCTAAATTGCAAGATGCAATCTCTACCGAACAATTGGCAGAAATGAACCCAGACTATTTGTTTGTGCAATTCTCTACGAATGATAACAAAGATGCGGAAAATGCATTCGAAGACTTGAAGAAGAATCCAATTATCCAAAATATTAATGCCTTTAAACACGATCACGTATATCTCAATGTGGTTGATCCGCTTATGGAAGGAGGTCCTGTTTATAGTCGAATCAAGTTTTTAGAAAGTGTGCAAAAGCATCTGAACAAGTAATGGAATGGATCAAGGAGGAATGAAATCGTTATTAAGCCATAAGTTTGTTCTAATTGTCGTATTATGCATTCTGTTCAGTGTGACAATAATCGTATCTCTTTTTATATCTCTTTTCTATGATTCAAAATCAATGAGTTATGAAATGATATGACAGGCGTTTTTTCATTTTGATTCAGAGAATATGGATCATTTAAACATTCAAACTTCGCGCCTTCTTAAGTCCCGAAAAATTTACAATACCGTTTGTATTAACAATTAGAGCTGTAGGAATCCATTGGGAAACTCCTGAGATATTGGGGAATTACAGGACTATAAATTAGTTTTAGATTAATAAAAAAGACTGATCTAAAAATTACCACTTCTAAAATAGAACGTTTGTGCATATAACATATACGAACCAACGTTCTTTTTTTGTTGCGGAGGGAGAGTAAAAACAATGAAAGATCAGTTAGTAAAAGGGGTGCACCACAATCAGTTAGTATGTTAGATGGTTAAAATTACCACAAAAACAGAAATTTTTGTTCCGTACGAGAATATTTTAAGATTATGTCAAACGGGAAATTAAACTACAAAAACATTGTGATAGGTCCTATAAAGTTATTTCTATTGTTTATCGGTTGTGCGATAAGATGTTAAAAGATTTAATTAATCGATAAAAATTTCCCTTTCTATATTTTTCGAAAAAAGTGAAGCAACTTTTGAAGAATTTATTAAAAAATTTTTATGTTTTTAGGATTTTTTATAATTTTCAAATTTATTTTATTTATATCTCATTTTGTTACGGGGAAATTAACTTATGTTCATGTTTTTTCAGGAGATTAATTAATCACTCAAGAAGAATTAGCTGAAAAATGTGGACTACAAACTTCGTATTTAGCTAGTGTTGAAAGAGGGGGTAGGAATATGACTATTTTGAAAAAAAGAGCTGATTATGATCTTGCAAAATCTTGTAGAAGACAAAAGTGAAACTGAGGTAAAATTAATATTAAATATAGCTAATGAGATATTTAATACATACAAAGATTGAAAGAACAAGTAAGAGCTATAGTATAGAGATAAGAAATACACACTAAATGATTTTATATGTTTCTTAATTTTCTCTTTTGTCCATCGAAGACAATAGCAAACAGATAAAAACGGATTAGCTTTATTGTTAAAAGTAGCTACTAACGTAGAAAAAACCGATCCCCTGTATGTTAGGGAATCGGTTTTAACTTTGTTTTTTGTTGGGTATTTCGTGAATCGAATATTCAACAAAAAGCATCCATTAGTTTAAGTGAATAAAATGCACAATCAATCAAAGACCAAATTTTATGTTTTATGTAATGATAATATAGATGTTTAATCTTAAAGCAGAAAAACGTATTACACCGTCCGTAAATATGAACGGTGTAAAAGTAAAGATGTTTTTATTACTGAATAAGAACTCCTAGAAATAACAATAAAGTCGTTTGAAAACCCAATCATTATGCAACAATCACACGTGTTTGTTTAATTGTTAAAAACCTTCATTCATTTATCATAGAAGGTAAACGAACCAGATGCTTACGACAATAAACCAAATGTTGATTGACAACAGGAACACGCGCTCACAAATCCCAAAGATAAATCGCAACGGCTTGAACATCGTTACAATGACAGCCCCAAGCGAGATAGAAGAAATCATGGTTATGATGTAAAAGAATAGATTTAGATTTTTAAAGTCTTCCAGTAATTTTAAATGACTTCCTCCACGATCAATGACCATATAGGAAAAAGCGAACGCAAGAATAGCAAATAAGTAATGGAGTTTTCCTCGAACCGTAAGTTTTTCTCCTTCTAGGTCAGTTGGAAAGAATAACATGAGGATACGGGAGATGACCATTAGAATGATTAAAATCGGAATGGACGAGGATATGGAGAAGCGATCTTTTACATTTAACAACACGATAGAAAGTGACAATGCCCCTAAGTTGCTGAACCAAGCGTAAATTAAAAATAAATTTTTCGTAGCACCTACACCGTAATCACTTACAGCATGCCGAATAGGATGATAGCCTGTATTCTTAAAGTGAAGTATGAGAAAAAAAATGAAATAACTCAAAAAGAACAATACGGCCACAATCGATAGGATTTTCTCGATGGACAATTTCAGACCTCCCAAAGTTCATCAGATTCAGTTTCCCAACAGTTCCTTCCCCGTTTGTTGAATAGCATCGTCGACAATTTAATTTTAAATGACTTTATTATTTTATGATTTAAACGACTTTATTATCACGAAACATATATTTTATGAGAATCCATTTTTGTAAACTGAGATATACAACATTTTCACTTTAGAAAAAAAGCAAAAAACGAGCTAGCGAATTTACTTATTCGCTAGCTCGTTTCATGAAAATTAAAGCGGAAGGTCTTTTCGTTTAAATACTTCTAGACTTGCTATATAGAGAACTATACCAATACCTAAAAGAATGATTAGCTTCCACCAATAGTTTTCGCCTTCTAGAATAGCAGTTGTATTAAATAATACATTGACTGTGAAGTAATTAAGTACATTAAGGCTTTCGTCAACTGTACTTAACAACTGGAATAAGAAAAAGACAATAGGGATACCAGCCCCAAAAGCAAGGGAGTTTTTCGTTAAGTTGCAATAGCTTGAGCAAAAGAACGAAATACCGCTGTTATTAATTTTATTAGTTTTATAATGTTTCATTTACTTTGTGGCTATGTGGAAACAACACTTCAAAAAAGATTAAGTAGATGTCTACTTGACAGTGGTAAATCTAGTGCCATTGAGTACCGGTATTTTTTTTGTTTCCAAAAATTTCATCTTGCTAAAATGCAAACGTTTGTTCTAAAATGTATACAAACAAATGTTCTTACGTATGATAGGTAAAGGGAAAATCAATGTGCCAATAAAAAATATCAATAATACACAGCTGTTATTTATAAAATTTGAGAGATAGTGGGGGAAAGCTAAGGTGAGAGAGCGACTGATTAAAGCTATGCAGCGCAATCATTTAGTGAACATGATGTATGTAGTGAAAGATGGTTCCTTAGCAAAAAGGCATGTGAAAATCATTAAAATTGTTGGCGATTTATTTCAAGCATTTTATTTTACAAGATGTGCAAGAAGTGCAAAACGTACTTTTTTGATCAGTAATGTTCTAGTCGTTATTCCTTTTGTTAGTAAGGGCGTGAAGTTGTATGAATTATGAAAGTATGCCCAATAGACCTATTATGTGTATCGATATGAAATGCTTTTACGCCAGTATCGTAGCGATGTTACATGGGCTAGATGTTTTAAAAACTCCAGTTGCAGTAGTAGCAAATTTTGACCAACCAGGTAGCGTAGTGCTTGCTGCCTCCCCCTTAATGAAAGAAAAATTTAATATCAAAACTGGTAGTCGTCGTTATGAAATACCTAAACACCCTGACATTAGATTGTTTGAGCCTAAAATGAGTTTCTTTATTCAAATGTCGATGACGATTACAAAATTGATCTCTAATTACGTACCAGTTGATGCTATACATGTGTATAGTGTGGATGAAAGTTTTGTTGATTTAACCGGCACTGAAAAGCTTTGGGGTTCACCTGAAGAAACGGCTAAGGAAATACAAAGGGCTATTCTTGACCAATTTAATATACCTAGTGCAGTAGGGATGGGACCCAATATGTTAATAGCTAAATTAGCTTTAGACCTTGAAGCAAAGAAAACAGGCTTTGCTAAATGGACGTATGAAGATATTCCAAAGAAATTATGGCCAGTTCGACCCCTTTCTGAAATGTGGGGAATCGGTAAACAGATGGAAGCAAATCTAAATGCTATGGGAATACAAACAGTTGGTGGTTTGGCTAATACAGATCTAAAAGAATTAGAAAAGCGCTTTGGTGTAATGGGCAATCAACTCTATTACCATGCATGGGGAATCGATTTATCCAAATTAGGGGAGCCGTTAATAACAAACGGAGCTTTAAGTTTTGGGAAGGGACAAATGCTGATGAGGGATTATCACACACGAAAAGAAATCTCTGTAGTGCTCCTAGAAATGTGCGAAGACGTAATGAAACGCACACGTGATGTAGGGTTTGTTGGCCGTACAATCAGCTTAGGTCTTTCCTACAGTCATAATGCCACGACCAAAGGATTCCATCGATCTAAAACGATTGCAGTACCAACAAGCGAAACACTTGTGATGTATAAAACTTGTCTTGAATTACTGGATGAACATTTTGCAGGTGAACCAGCTCGGCAGTTATCTGTCCGAATATCCAACTTAGAGAGAGAGCATAGCATTCAATTGGATTTATTTGATGATCGTAAGCCACAGCGTCAAATAATCGGTCCTACAATGGATGCAATACGCAACAGGTTTGGAGCTACCTCAATATTAAGAGCAGTTTCTTTCACAAAAGCTGGTACAGCTATTAATCGAGATCGCTTAGTTGGTGGTCATTTGGCATAGGAGTGATTTATTTATGATACAAGATAGAGGTAATATTAAATGGGCATCGATGATGTTGCCGGAGCATTTGGAGCTTCTTAGAGAGTACAAACAAGAGCGCACAGAACAGCCAAGAGAATTGACTGAGTGGGAACTGGAAGAACTACAGAATACAATCGATCGAGCTTTTAACCAGCAATTGCACATAAAATTAGAAGAGTGGAAAGACTACAAAATCACACAGTGGACTGGAATAATTAAATCGATGAATACTAATGAACTCATACTTGAAACACTACTTAAAACGAAAAGTATTCCAATCCAAAGTATTCAATCAGCCCAACTGGACGCTGATTATTATGATTAAAGCTGACGAAAGACAGTTACTTCATAAGTATCTTTTATTAGAGCTAGCAGTTAAATCATTGCAGGTTGACTATTGTAAATTAGAGCAGTTTAAAATGAAAACGGTATTTCTTCCAATGATGGATTCATTACTAAAGGATCTAAGACAAGAATATTTTAACCTCAAACGAGAACTTACACAAAAACGTATACGAGTCGTAGGTTGGCAACCAGTAGATGAATACTTTAGTGACGTGCAAGTTGCCACTGCAGGTAATGATGTAGTACTTCGTTATGCAAATCAAGCTCTTAAATCACAGGTGGAAAAGCTGTTGATTAATCATATAAGCAATAACAAATGACAGGTACTAGTCCTGTTTTTTGTATTAAAAGCCACTCGTTTGCTTTGTTGTCTACTATTCATTGATTTCATATAAAAACTGTTTCTCTTTTTCTAAACCTTTTTTAAAAAGATTTGAGAAGATATTTAAGAAAGTTACAACTAATATTTCCGATAAAAACAAAAAAATAAGACCCTTGTTATTCCAAAATGCTTACTATAAGTGGAAATAAAAAAGGTAGCATTCTTCTTAGTAAAAATTAGTACACATAGGAACATTCTAAATTAGCCAACCTAGATTTATGTCAAAATTTTAGGAGGTTACCATGGCTAATTCAAGACACTCAAAACCAGATGATAGATCCAATAACGTTGAACGAATCCGTGATATCGTTAAAAACACTGAAGAAAAACTTCATGAAGCGGAAATTAGTTTGGAGTTTGCAGACCCTATGCAAAGTGAAATGATTAAAGAAAAAAATAAGCGACGTCAAAAGTCAATTGAAGGATTAAAAGAAGAAATGAAAGATGAAATGGCAGCTCGTAAAAAAGGTGAAGTGTAGAATTGGAGACTTAGGAAGAGGAACAAACATATCTCCATTCTTTTTAATGATAAAAAAGTGCTTATAAAAGCAGATGGTTTAGAGTTCTGTAATGGACCTCTACATGGCCATCTGCTTTTATTATGAGGTTGTAATAAAG
This sequence comes from Lysinibacillus sphaericus, assembly GCF_006864135.1. Taxonomy (GTDB): domain Bacteria; phylum Bacillota; class Bacilli; order Bacillales_A; family Planococcaceae; genus Lysinibacillus. The sequence continues at coordinate 21,720 of NZ_SADV01000012.1, forward strand.
GTATAGCTGTTGATGACGGTGGGGACAGCATGTTCCAAAGCAGTTTAAACTTCTTATGGTGTGGAAGCAAGAGAGCTACTATGAGAACTTACAAAATAGAGGAACACTTTATTTCTAAATAAAAATATTATGTAAACTATGGAAAGGAACTTGAAAATTTGAAGTGGAATCCCACACAAAAGAGTATAATTCTTACACATGTCGTTGGCATTTTTCTTTAAATAGCCGATTGTCAAAACAGCTATCCGTACTGACAATCATATGTGTGGGCGCCATCAGTAAAGGGGCGGATAGAAAAAATCACTCATGTCATAACGAGTGATTTTGAGAAATCATATCTACAATTATTAAATGGTTAGGTTCATAACAATTTGCTCGCCAATACGTCCCATTCTTCTTTCCCCGTTATCGACAAAGCCAGCTTTTAAATACAAATTTTGAGCCGGAATATTTTTATGATTAACGACTAAAACAACTTCATCATAATCTTTAAATTCCCTCTTCATAAATTCAGACAATGCTAACATCCCTTTTTTGGCGTACCCGTTTCCTTGTTGTTTATGGTCAATAGATAATGCAGTAAGCAACATAGCATTTGGATTATTAGAGTATTCTTTTACTCTTTCTGTTGCGTACAGGACAAAAAATCCTACAGGTACATGGTCACTCAAAATAACAATCGGATATTGACCAACCATCTCTATAGAAATTTCTTTTGGAAGGGCAGTAAATTGCCTTTGTTCTTCCGAAAGCTCAAAGGCATTCAAAATAGCCACATACTCTTCTGAGAAATGTGCTAATTCAATGATGTTCGTTTTTTGCATAAAATTGCCTCCTTTTTTATCATTTTAATATCAGAACAAACGTTCGTCAAGAGACTTGATTTATAAATGGTATGTAATCTCTTTAGTTTAATGGTTAAATATAGTTAATCAACATTAAAAGAAAAAATAGGGGGCGTAAAAATGGTTTTACTTAAATATGACATAGAGGAAAACGAGCTAACAATGTTAAAAGAAGTTTATCAATCAGTAGGGTGGATGAAACATGATGAACGTATAATAAAAAAAGTTTTCAATGCAAGTACACATCAAGTTTTCGCAGTAAAAGATCATAAAATTATAGGTTTTGCGAGAGCTCTTTCAGATGGAGTATTTAATGCTGCGATTTATGATGTTGTAGTACATAAAAATTATCAAAGAAGCGGGATAGCTAAAATTCTTTTAGAGGATATCATCGACCAATTAGAGGATGTTTCTTGTATTCAGCTAATTGCAACAACAGGAAATGAACCTTTTTACGAAAAGATCGGCTTTAAAAAATTGAAAACTGGTATGGCCATATATAAAAATCCACAACTAGCAGAGGAGTATTTGGAAAGCAATAATCCATGAGGAAGAGAATACAAAAAAAGCTGTAGCGTACGGTATCGCTACAGCTCAATTTGACTTGCTTAGGTTAGTCAGTAAAGCGATTATATCATACAATAGAGCAAACTAAAAATAACAACAGCTATATTTGATAAAGTATTTAACAGGAAAACTTTAAAGAAATCACTTGTTTTTATTCCTTCGTTCCATCCGTCGCTCTGGCGATTCTTTCCGTCACTTCGGTGACTTCTTCCGTCGTTCGGCCGTTCTTTCAGTCAAGTCCTTAATATTGTGTAAAATTCTATACAAAGTTTTCAACCCTGATTTTAGTTTTCCTAAATTTTACAGCTTATGTTGGGATTCGCCGCTAAAACTTTGAGTTTCGCCGCCAACCACGCCGCTAAACCATAAAGTTGCGCTGCTAACAAGCTTTTTATCCATCGTTTCAATCTGAAAAGAACCCTTTGACAGGGATGTAGAATGAAAAACTCAGGGGTTACGCCAAAAATATGAAGGGGAAGATATCTTGTACCCCTTAAGTTTACGCTGTAGCCGGTATATTCTTTCGCATTCTTCTGGTATTAGATAATCGATTCCTTGTGGAAGGCACGCTAGACAGTTGACTGAACCGACATACCAGAGTGATAAGCTCCACTACAGTTTGTATCAATTTTTTATAGTATCGTTTTTGACTCAAAAAAATGTTACACGCCCTCTATTAGTTAAAAGGATACTTACTTAACCAGGATTTTGTCCGTGACTCTATGCTACATTCAAATTTTTAAGCACCTATAAAGCCTCAAACTTTACACCACGCATATTGACAATCATATTTAAAGTTTCTTGTACATACCTATACTTAAATTCCCAGTAAAAATTTTATTGATGAAAATTAAGAAAATTTTCATTTTTTTCTAAGAAAAAAGTCAACTTCTTTAGCTATACTTATAAAAAAAGGAAATTTATGAAACCGTTTGAATATTTAAAACGTATTGGTAGTGTGGAAGAATATTGAAGTGGGTGAGGACATGGCATATACCATTTACATAGTATTAACAAAAACAGGTACATTATTATCAAAAGCTATAGGCATGTATACTGGAAAAGAGATGAATCATGCGTCCATTGCTTTTGATGAGGAACTTTTTGAAATGTATAGCTTTGGACGTAGACAATTAAATAATCCTTTAAGTGGGGGTTTTTTGCAAGAAGATGCAGTAAGAGGGCTATTTGAAACAGCTGATTGTGTAATTTATCGTTGTAAAATATCTCAGTATCAATACTTAGAGATGATGAAAATCGTGCGTTATATGTATTGGAATCGTGATCGCTATAAATATAATTTTATCGGGCTCTTTGGCGTTATGATGCAAAAGGAGGTACGAAGAGAGCGTGCTTATTTTTGCTCACAATTTGTAGCGACTCTTTTAAAGGTTGGTGGGCTGAAAGTTTATCAAAACCCAGCATTAATGACACCCCATTGTATCGCACAATTACCTTATTTAGAAAAAGTATATGCTGGGAAGCTTGCAGATTACTTACAAAGTGTGCGTTCACCAGCTATGTTATACGGTTAAGGCGAAATCTTGAAGCATTCAAATTATTTTTTATCCAAGCTATAATAACGCCTCGGCGAATTTAGATATCCGTTGAGGCTTCATATTTAGCCATGTCTCTATAGATTGCCATAGGACTTAGTAACTTTTACTCAATATCCACCACCGATTAATAAAAAAATCTAGTAAGATTAGAGGAATTAAACTAGGTATTATTCTCTTTTGAGTGTGTGTTATATACTTTATAGTATAATTATAGGTAATATAGAAATGCATAGGGGGCGTTGATGATGAGCGAAGAAGTAAATGCATATGGTTGGGATGCGATTGATCAGGAATTATTAAAAGTTTACGGAGAACAGGAGCCTAAACATTATGGAACGGTTATTCCATATTTATTAGGGGGAGAAGATCCACTTGAAGGAATCAGCGCCTATAAGAGTGAGACACCAGTTCCACACTGGCATTTTGTAACTTATGGATTTTCCGAGTTATATGAAAAAGAATCTGAAGATGCGAAATATAGCGGATATGGGTTTGAGTTAACATTTCGTCTTGCTCGAAATGAAGATGAGGAGGAGCCACCAGCGTGGGCGCTAAATTTGCTGCAAAACATGGGAAGATATGTTTTTGACAGTGGCAATGTTTTCAGAGCAGGCGATTATTTGGATGCTAATGGTCCAATCTGCGAAGGTGCTGATACGCTTTTAACGGCGCTTGCATATACGTTAGATCCCGAGTTACCTGCTATTGATACACCAAATGGACAAGTGGAGTTTATTCAAATGGTAGGGATTACAGACGATGAGCTTGAGGCAATGCAAACTTGGAATACGATTGGTGTACTAAAGGCAGGTCTAGAATATATCCCGAGCTATGTTACTGACTTATCTCGTGCATCTCTTTTACAGATTTCATCCATTGCTGGGGCGGTAGAAAAAGGAATGGCGGAAGAAGGCTCAAACACCGGCTATTTATTTGTGGACCAACTAGCTTGGGAGCAGGGGAAAACAGGGTTGTTCAGCAAACAGCTTAATAAGTTAACGCTGGGGGCAAAGCAAGCAGGAATAATCGGTAAACTATTACGGGGACGGATTTTAAAAGGGAAAAGACTAACCTTAGTTGGTCGAGGAATCCGAGTTGTTTTTGAGCCAGGAGAAAAATGTGGCTATAGCGTGGAGGAAGCGGATGTTACCATAACTTTAAATGAAAAGGCAGTTATGGAACTCACTCAAAACTTGATGCCACAAGAAAAAGAATTTGAATTATCTTCTATACCGGAACTGTCACTCTTAATTGAAAAAACATATATTAAAGATCAACAAGGAAACATTGTGGAAACAATCGGATGATAGAATATAATCTCCTGCTAAAACGAACAAAATATCCAAATGATATGAGTTTGGGTTCGTATAAAAGTGGGAGGTTTTTTATTATTTTGGGACGAAATGTGAAGGCTGGAGATATATCGGTTTACTCTGATTACCGTAAGGAGCGTGAACGGGGTACCGATTTTATGTCAATGGTAACCTGGAGAGGTATAGATGGCTATTCACATGAAAAAAGATGAACCTTTCTGTAAAGGGGCGAAGTGTTCAAATGAAGAAACCGATGAAAAGAGCATTAAAAACGGTGATATTGCCGAAGAGCCTTTAGAGAAAATACCATACCGCAAGGATTTCTTTCCCATTTATTGGGGAGAGATGCTTGAACTACTAGAAGACTTGATAAATGACATGAGTATTGGATACCAGCATTTTTATGTTAGAGAGCTACGCAATAGCATATTTATTTCGTCTATAGGGATGATTCCTACCTCCCCGTATTTCGGCGACAATAGAGGAGAATGGGCGTCACCTGGCCGTTCCCGTTGTTAATGCCTTGGAAAGGTTACCACCTGACTTAACCGTTAGCTTGAGAAACTGTCCTGTTATCTCAAACTATATCGTAATATTCTTTATTTAATCCAAAAACTCCGAGCGGATTAGTTCGCCTGTTCGATAAAATAAACACTTAGCACTGTATAAAGGACGTTATCTTTTTCCAGAAAACAAACAATACTGCAATGTTCAACCTTATAGTTCGAGCTTTTCTGCTATAATGAATGACTGTAGAGATAGGGTGATAAAAATGCATATCGTCATAATTGAAGGCGTACCATATGATTGGTTGAAGCAATTACAGGAAATTCATGCACATGTATTTGATGGGGCAAATCTACCACTAGAAAAACTTAAAAGCAAAGAAGGACTTCTTTGTTTATTAGCAGTAGAAAATGAAGATATTCTAGGATTTAAACTAGGCTATACACATCCTGATGGCGTTTTTTACAGTTGGTTAGGTGGTGTCCATGAAAAGAAACGGGGTCAAGGGATTGCCAGTCAATTAATGGGGCGACAGCATGAACATCTACAGGCACTTGGATTTAAAAAAGTTCGTACATATGGTAGAAATGAGCGAAAAGCAATGCTCATCACAAATCTTAAACATGGATTTGATATTATTTCCACTTTTGTGGATAAGAAAAATCGACATAAAATAGTGTTTGAAAAAACATTGGAATAGGAGTTTTATTATGAAGGCATACTTAGCAAATGGATTATTTTCTTTAGGAGATCGTTTAGTCAACGAGCAACTCGCTGCGGCAATTAGAGAGGCAGTACTAGGTATTGAATTATACGTACCACAGGAGAATGATGCGATAAATGATAAAGCGGCATATGCTGATAGTTTGGCGATTGCGCAAGCGGATTTAGAGATGCTGCAAAATAGCGATGTATTAGTGGCCGTTTTAGATGGAGTTGAGATTGATTCAGGTGTAGCAGCAGAGATTGGTGCATTTGCGATGTTGAATCGACCAATCGTAGGCGTCTTTACAGATGTTCGTCAACAAGGCCGGGACAATATGATGAAAATAGAAGCACTTGTACGCGACGGAGTTGAAAATCAGTTTGTTTATCGCAATTTATTTGTGATTGGCTTAATTAAGCGCACGGGAGTAATTACGACTTCCATTGCTGAAGCTGTTAAAGCCGTTGAAAAATATAAAAAATAGGAGGGCTATTGTATGTTACTATCAACCACAGATATTATAGCAGGAAAAGAAATTGTAGAAACTATAGGTTTAGTAAAAGGTAATTCGGTACAATCGAGAAATATTGGCCGCGATATGATGGCTGGACTTCGCAATATTGTCGGAGGAGAGATGAAGGAGTATGCAGAAATGCTCACTCGCTCTCGAGAAATTGCTACACAAGCTATGGAAGAAGAAGCAAGAAGACTAGGGGCAAATGGGATTGTTGCGATAAGATTTTCAACATCATCGGTCATGGACGGCACATCAGAAGTATTAGCATATGGAACTGCGGTAAGGGTAAAGGAATAATCCGCTAAAAAAACCGTCTCGGCTACACATTTTCGCATAAATACTCATTTTGCTGAAGTTTCGTTTTATCTCAAAAAATTTTATGTGACGTGGTTGATTGGAGTGTAGACTGAGCGACTCATCGGGGATCAGCGGTATCGGACGCCCCCAGGAAACCTTGCTTTGCGCGAAAGTGAAGCGTCAGAGACTTATCTTATCTGTGCGAAAGCGAAGCGGCAGCAACAACAAAGTGCTCAGTCGGAACGGGAATCAACCTCTCACTTTGCCGAAGAGCAACATGACATTTGTATTTCATTGACATAATAATGAAGGACTTCAATCACCCAGATTGAGGTCCTTTTTATCTGCTTATACGGAATTAACTGTAAAAATAAAGTGAATTATAACAAAAGTATAGTATGTCATGCCAATTATACCAATAAAATAGAAATTCTGTAGTTAAAAGGACTAATAGTGTCCAACTCTTTTTGTATAATAGAAAAGTAACTTTGAAGAGAGAGTGGGATATATGGTAGATTCACAACAACACAAAGGCTATCGCGTCATTTCAATGTTTGACAGGCTAATGGATGGTCAAGGAATTAACAAAAAACAAGAAGCATTTACACATAATGTTGGTGAAAAAACCATACAACGGGATTTGAATGAAATTCGAGCGTACCTGGAAAAAGCTAAATTGGATTGCCATTTAGAATATGTGCGGACGGAAAAAGTGTACAGGCTGACAAATAAAGGAGAAAGTATTTTATCAAAGGAGCAAGTTTTAGCGATTGTTAAAATTCTCATCGAATCGAGAGCACTGCTAAAATCAGAAATGAGCGATATTATAGATAAGCTTATTTCGATTGTTGCGGCTGATAAGCAGGAGTTTATTCATAATATTATTTTAAACGAAAAGCATTTGTACGTAGATTTAAATCATAAAAAGTCTTTATTGCCTTTAATCTGGGTTCTATCAGAGGCGGTTCAAAAAAAGAAAATCATTAAAATTGATTATTTACGTGAAGGTGAAACAATTCCTACAGAAAAGATTTTAAAACCACTCGCCGTCATTTTCTCGGAATACTACTTTTATTTAATTGCTTATGATAATAAGCACGAAAAGGATTTGCCCATTGTTTATAGAGTCGACCGAATTCAACATTTTTGTGAGCTTGATAAAAAATTCCAAATACCATATGCCGAACGTTTTCAAGAAGGAGAATTTCGCAAACGTATTCAGTTTATGCATGCTGGCGAGCTAATGCGTATGAAATTTATCTTTAAAGGACCATCCCCACAAGCTGTGTTAGATCGCTTGCCAACAGCAAAAATATTATCTAAAAATGATGGGCAATATTTATTTGAAGCGGAAGTTTTTGGACATGGTATTAAAATGTGGTTGCTGAGCCAAGGGGCAAACATTGAAGTGTTAGAGCCAATTGAGCTTAGAGAAGAGATGATTGAAACGATTCAATCGATGCAACAAAATTATCGCTACATATAAAAACAAAAAATAAGGTAAAAATCCGCGTAGATTCTAATCGAAGCGGATTTTTCCTTATAAGAATGTAATTTCTTAAAAAGATCACCCTGTGAATTCTGAAAATTCTCACATAAGTGTTCTTTTCCACGCTATAATTGAACATATACTGAAAATGGATAAAGGGTGGCAATCAAATGACATATAATCATGAAGAAAAAGATATATTGTATCCAGATGGTACATTAATGTATCGTGGCGGTGTAAAGAAAAATGACTTTGGTCATGACATATATGATGGGAAGGGTGCGCTATTTGACCAAGAAGGGGAGCTGTTATTCGAGGGTGAATTCGTCAATCATATGAAGCAAGGTAATGGGATTATGTATTTAAAAGGTCAAATGATTTATCAGGGCGAATTTATTCAAAATAAAAAACAAGGTAATGGTATTTTATATAAGGATGGTCAGATATATTACGAGGGACATTTTCGTAATGATTTAATGGAAGGTTACGGGATTTTGTATTATGAGGAAGATGCTATTGCTCCATTTAAAGAGCTTCGTACACAGTATCCGCATTTAAATCAGCAGCAATATGAAGGTGATTTTGTCCATGGCATGAAGAAAGGCAAGGGAAAACAATACTATCCAAGTGGTTTTTTACAATATGAAGGTGATTTTATCTGGAACCATATGCAAGGTGCTGGAAAGCTTTACTTCGCACCAGAATCGCCAAGTGCTGAGGAACTTGCAAATGGTGTAACAACGCTTCAATATGAAGGCTATTTCTTTGAAGATATGAAGCATGGAAAAGGTAAGAACTATTCTAGTCAAGGTGTGCTAGTATCGGAGGGGCAATTTAAAGAGGATGCTATGACGGGACATGGTACTCTTTACTATACTAATGGACAGGCTTCCTATATCGGAGATCTTGTAAATGGAGAAAAGCACGGTCGAGGAGATTATTTTAATGAAGAGGGAAAAATTATTTATAGTGGTGAATTTATTAACGGTGAACGTTTACGAATAACACCAGAAATAGAGCGAGAAATTGCAAAATTACAGAAGCAGCTGGATGGACTTGTAGGACTTCCAAATGCCAAAAAGGAATTACATAATCTAATTAACTTCATTAAAATTCAAAGCTTGCGGGTCGACCATGGTTTAACAAGCTTCCCAATCACCTATCATCTAGTGTTCTCTGGAAATCCAGGTACAGGAAAAACAACAGTGGCACGTATTATAGGCCAAATATATAAGCATCTTGGTGTACTTTCAAGCGGGCATTTTGTGGAAACAGATCGTGCAGGCTTAGTAGCAGGATATGTTGGTCAGACGGCTTTGAAGGTCCAGGAAGTTGTGAATAAAGCAAAGGGCGGCGTGCTTTTTATAGATGAAGCCTATTCACTAATTAATGATAAACAGGACGCTTTTGGTAAAGAAGCGATTGATAGTCTATTAAAGTCGATGGAGGATTTACGCGATGATTTAGTTGTGATCGTTGCTGGTTATACGGAGCTCATAGAGGAATTTTTACTTGCCAATCCAGGTTTTAAATCACGCTTCAATCATTTTGTGCAGTTTGATAATTTTAGCACGGATGAGCTTTATGATATTTTTGCCATGCTATGTAAAAATAATGATTACGAGTATGGTGCCGTATTTGCACATCATATGAAGGAGCAATTGCATCAAATTCCAGTCGAATCTATTCCAAACTTTTCGAACGGTCGCTATATCCGAAACCTATTTGAAAAGCTCGTGACGATTCAGTCAAACCGCTTAATTCAACAGAAAACTATTACAAGAGAAGAATTAATGGAGTTTACAGAGAAAGATATTTTACAAGGCATTGCAGAAAATCTATTTGATAATACATTTTAACTTCTTTCAGCAAATGTCCGCTAAAGACAGAGGAACTCAGTCTAAGAACGCCACGCCCTGTGGCAATTTATCTGTGCGAAAGCGAAGCAATAACAACAACACATAACTGAGTGACCAACTTCGTGCTGCAGCCGCTACGTTGCCCGATGCTTTCGCGCAAAAACATTTAAAGATGAAAAAACTTTTAGCTATTATATTAGTATGCGCCTGTATTTTACCAAGGGTAATGACTATAAATATTACGATTAACAATAACATTAAAGTTCATAAAGATAAATAAATTGAATATTTGACAAAAAATGAAATTGGTAGTAATCTAACGAAAAACATACGCTATCGTATCTTACTGGAGAGTTGACATGCAATTAACAAGAGAAGATTGGATAAAAGCAGGATTACAACAATTAGCTGATGAAGGAATACATAAAGTTCGCATCGAAGCACTTGCCCGATTGCTAAAAATAAGTAAAGGTAGCTTTTATCACTATTTTCGTGACCATCAAGAGCTGTTAGATTCAATGGTCGACTATTGGGAAATACATGCAACAAAGCTGATAGTTCAAAGTATGGAGCAACAGGATGCTTCATTAGAACAACTATTACAGATTAGTTTTAATCGAGATAAAAAAATGGAGATTGGTATTTATACTTGGGCAAAATATGATCCTGTTGTTGCTGAACGCTTAGTGAATATTGAAGAACAAAGAATCTCGTGTGTTGCGAAATTGTATCAAAAAAAGGGCATCGACAAAGCTGAATCGATTGATAGAGCGAGACTTGCCTATTTAACGTATGTAGGATGGATGACAAGGTTTGAAGAGAATCCTAATTTTGATATTGATAAAATGGTAGTACTTTTAACTTCTTTCAGCGGTTCGCCAAATATTCGCTGAAATAGTTGACACTACGCTTTCGCATAAAAAACATCCTATTCGATAATTAATGTCCCTAATAAGGTTGTAAAACCTGAAGGGACAAAATTTTTACTATAAACATACGCATGTGTATGTTTTGTTTGAATTAAAACATTAGGGGGCGAAAAAATGAAATTACTTTTAATATTAGTAGCTGTAGGGCTTCTGTGGTTTATCAGTTTGTTGCATATTTATTGGGCTTTTGGAGGTCGTTGGGGTTCTGCCGCTGCTATCCCTGTAAAAGTAGGAGAGCATAGACCTGCTTTTACTCCTAAAAAATGGGGAACATTATTCGTGGCTATTCTTATTCTACTGGCTAGTGCCATTATTGTTGTTCAAGGAGGTTATTTGCAGGGGTTCCAAGCAAATAGTTTATCTAAAATCGGAAGTATTGTTTGTGCTTTCGTTTTCATTATTAGGGCAATTGGTGATTTTAAGTATGTTGGATTTTTAAAAAAAATAAAACACTCACAGTTTGCTAAATACGATACTTGGCTTTACAGTCCATTATGTCTATTTTTTGGATTTGTCTATATTACTCTATTGTTTTAACAAATTAACAAGTATAAGTTTTATACGGCAGCTAGCTTTAAAGTCCACATATCGCAATAGCCGCGATCTACTGCGAATGCCTGCAGAGCTTGTCCATAGCGTGACAGACATTGAGGGTTTTTGCTTTGTCTGGAATCGGGGAAGTGAGGCTATTATGTACGGAACAGGGTCATTTGCCGAGATGCAGGAGTTAACAATTTTCGTCAATTTGACACGAATGTTTTTGCACAAGTGATAGATCTTATGCAGCCCGACGGAACGGTAATTGGCTATTTGCTGCTTGGTTCAAAAAAATAATACGTCCTTTACACCTTAATCGACAAAGTAAGGCTGGAAACCGTCCGTCTGCTGATGGGAGCTGCCTTACTCGACGAACTACGAGGAGCGAGAAGTGGGTTACCAATGAAAACCTCGGAATACAGATTACTAGAGGCACAGCAAGCAGAGCGAGTTCGAATGTCATATTATTTGCATGATCATGTTTTGCAGAATCTAATCTTTCTTGCACGCGATTTGGAAGAATTATACGATACAGAACAAAGTGACAAGCGGTTGACCGCCGTCTGGTTAAAATGTTTGTATGATACGCAACGCGACATCCGAATGCTGTGCGATGATTTATACCCGTACATCATCGATCAGGCAGGGTTAGATGCAGCCGAGGGGACCAATCGCGCAAGAGTGATGGTGGTACAGGGTTAGGACTAGCGATCGCCAAACAAGTTATCGAAAAACATGGTGGAAATATTAAGCTGACAACGAATGGCGAGACGAGTTTTATCTCTTCTTGCCAAAAAAAGTTCTGACATCTAACTAATGTATTCTTCAAAAAATATCCAAAAAAGAAATGTAAGATTATTGAAAGAAAGATGAAAGTTGATTGGAAGAGTCATCCTGTAACCTACAATAGAATATTTATGAAATAGATTGTAGGTAGGGGGATTAAAAAATTGGAAGTATTCAAAAGGAAACTCATTTATTTTGTTAGAAGGCTATATGCAAAACCAGATCGGATAGAGCCATTGTCATTAGGTTGGAAAGGTGCAGCTATCGCTTTAAGTACGATGACATTCCTATTGATGTTGAATCAAGGGAGGTATTTATTAGAGCAGCGTAGTTTTTTAGATTTCACTATTGGAATGTTCGTATTTATTTTTTCCGTAGTGTTAATAAGTGGTTTTATCACTCTTCTATTGCATGGAGTGAAAAAAATTCCTAGTCGATATATATGGATACTTTTTAGTTCACTAATATTTCTGGTGTTCTGCTTTTTCGCTCCTTTGGAAGTAGCTATCCCATTTATTCTATTAGTAGCGGTTGTTGTTTCTTTGTGGGGTGCACTATTATACAAATGGTTAAAGGGTAGTTATAAAAATGCAAAGAAATATCAAAAAGTTAGCGTCCTCACATGTTTATCTATATTGACTATTGGGATTGGAGCATGTGGTTATTGGTTGATTCATCCCGGGGAAGCGAACACCCCAGTAGTTGTATTAAAGCAGCTGAAAACATCGAAACGGTATGACAATACTTTGCTTAGAAATCCAGCGAAACCGGGCACTTATCCAATTAGAAAGCTCACATATGGCAGTCCGAATACTTATCGAGAAGACTTTAACCAAAAAAACTCTTTGACAACTAAAACAGTAGACGCTAGCGATTTTGTAGAAAAGTGGTCTTCTGTTCGCACGAGAACACTTGGTTTTGGACCTGAGGCAATGCCGTTAAATGGTCAAGTGTGGTACCCAGAAGGGAAAGGAGACTTTCCGTTAGTAATGATTGTTCATGGAAACCATTTAATGACTGATTATTCTGATCCAGGTTATGAATATTTAGGTAACCTTCTTGCGAGTAGGGGCTATATAGTTGTATCCGTAGATGAAAACTTTCTTAATGTTTCTCCCTACGATGATTTGTTTTTGGTTAGTCCGCTAAAGAATGAGAATCCAGCGAGAGGATTATTATTGCTGGAGCATTTACAGACGTGGAAAGAATGGAACAGGACTAAAAACAATCCATTTTATCAAAAAGTGGATATGGAACACATTGCACTAATAGGGCATTCTAGAGGTGGAGAAGCTATCGCGATTGCAGCTGCTTTTAACGAAATGCAACACCCACCTAGTAACGGAAATATTCAATTTGATTATAATTTCTCAATCCGATCGCTTATTTCTATTGCTGGAGTAGACGGTCAATATATGCCTGCTGGGAAACCACTTCCGTTAAAAAACGTAAACTATTTGGCACTACAAGGGGCGCATGATATGGACGTAAATAGCTTTGATAGCTCTAATCAGCAATATCGGATTTCCTATACGAATAAAGATGATTATATGAATGCGTCGGTCTATATTTATGGAGCCAATCATGGGCAATTTAATGAAGAATGGGGACGAGGAGATCTAGCTGGCATGGCTAACCAACTCTTTAACTTAAAACAAATTATGCCTCGCGATCAGCAAGAAACCATCACGAAAGTATTGATATCTGCTTTTTTAGATAGTACGTTGAAAGAAAAGAAACGATACAAGGAAATTTTTAAAGATCTAGGTTATGCTAAAGAATGGCTTCCTGACACACTGTATATCAATAATTACTACGATTCGCAAACATCTTTGATTGCTACGTTTAATGAAGATATTGATCTAAACACGACCACTGTTCCAGGCGGCAAACTGTTCGGCAAGAATTTGAAGGAATGGAAAGAGGAAAAAGTCAAAATGAAAAATGATGAGGCAGATTATAGTGCCGTTCGTTTAGGTTGGAATTCAAAAGACAAATTTTCTCCAGCTTTTTATACATTAACTCTTCCCGAGAATGGATTAGAGATAGGGCAGAACAGTTCTATCGTATTTTCACTTGCAGATAATAGAAAGGAAGAAAAAGAGAACAATCAGGAGGAACTAATTGATTTTACAGTCACTGTAGAAGACAGCAATGGCAACCAGGCGAGCCTGCCTCTTAGCTATATAGCCAAATTGACACCTGCCATAAAAGGAAAGTTACTGAAAAAACCCTTTTCCAATATAGGTAATACGACGGAACCAGTGTTTCAACATTATGGATTTTTATTGAACGATTTTAAAGAAGTAAATCCACAGTTTGATCCACTGAAGCTGAATAAGATCCATTTCCAATTTAATTTAACCAAACAAGGGACGGTACTAATGAATAATATTGGGATTAGAAATGAAAATATATAAAAATATTAGTAATAACTAGGGAGAAATTATGGGGGGGAAACAATATTGAAGAACCAAACGATTTACTTACTCCGTCATGGTGAAACTGAATTTAATACACAAGGGCGATATCAAGGAGAGCTCGATTCACCATTAACTGAAATGGGTGTACATCAAGTACAACAAAATGCTCTAATGCTAAAAAGTTTAATTGGAGATCCAAATGAATGGAAAATTTTTTCGAGTCCATTAGGCAGAGCTATGCAGAGCACTGAAATAATTTGTGAAACAATTGGATATGATTTGAAGAATGTTGTTAAAGAAGATCGTTTAACTGAGGTGGCTGTGGGACAATGGGCTGGATTAACAACGAAAGAAATTGAAAGTTCTTGGCCCAATCTTTTTCATAACACAGACGTGTATAATTGGTATTTTAATGCGCCAAATGGAGAAGCTTACGACTCAGTAGTGAACAGACTAAGTGCTTGGCTAGAAAACATTCAACATATACCGAAAGTGATCGTTATTTCACATGGTCTAACAGGTCGTATTTTACGAGGAATATATGCAGATTTAATGAAGGAAGATACACTTAAGCTAGAAGTATCTCAGGATGTATTTTTTAAATTAACGAATAAAACAATAACAAAAATATGTTCAGATTTTGATGATTTTTAACTTATTTGGAGCGGGTGTACAAACATCCGCTGAAATAGAGGAACTTAGGCAAAAAACACGTTGCTACCGCTACGCTTTCGCGCAAAAAACATCTGCTGCTGCCGCTACGCTTTCGCGCAAAAAACATCTGCAGGCCTAAGCACAAAGCCGATTCCGGACGCAATTATGCCAAAGCATAATTCATCATTCAAACTTTAAGAATTTCTTCATAAATTTCCTACAGGAATAATCATAAATGCCTCCTATTATAATGTGTGGGGGGCGTTTTTTTTATGAAAAAATTTGTCTTATTTTGTTTTATATGTGCGGCAGCATTCTTTTTTTATTATACGAATAACATAACTACGGAACAAACGCCAGTAGAGCTACCTTCGTTGCATAGTAAAAATGCTTTGTTGCTGAATGAAAAAGGAGAAGTATTATTTGAAAAAAATGCAGATGACATTATTTATCCTGCATCATTAACGAAAATTATGACAGCGATTGTTGCCATTGAAATGACTACTGATTTGCAGAAGCAAACCATTGTTAAACCACAAACGATTTCTAAATTTACTGCTCAAAATGCTTCCATGGCGGGCTTTAAGGCAGGAGATTTTGTAACGATAGAGGATTTATTATATGGCACACTGCTTGCTTCTGGGGCGGATGCTACAGGAACACTTGCGGATGCGATGGCAGGTAGTGAAGAAGCATTTGTAACATTAATGAATAAAAAAGCACAGGAATTAGGGCTGAACGATACCCATTTTGTCAATGCCAGCGGATTACATGATCCTGCTCATGTCTCCAGTGTCCGTGATATAAGTAAGCTATTTCGTTATGCCATAAAAAATCCTACCTTTTATCAAATTTTGACTTCGAAAAGTTATATGACTCATGTTCCAAATGAATTAACGATAACAAGCTCACTATTAGCGAGAATACCAGTTGGGGAAGGTGCAATATTGGGAGGAAAAACGGGCTACACACCTGAAGCAGGTCTTTGCTTAGCCTCTATTATCGAAAAAGATGGAAAACAATATATTTTCGTGACGACGAATGCGAATGGGCAGGCTTGGACACCACCATTCCATATTGAAGATGCTCTTACAGCGTACGATGCGCTGTAAGAGGAAAAATTATGAAAAAGGTATAACTTTTTTATCGTTTCAATCGTCTTATTTATAGGGTGCACGGTTCAAGTACCTGATAAAGGCGTCTTGGGGCCTTTGACAAATGAAAGTTGGCAAAATTGCTAACGCAGTATTCATACTTGGGGAACAATCGATCATTTTCATTTAAGTGGGGAGGTATTACGTGTCAATTGTTTTCATCATCTAATGCCAGTGCTACCACAGAGGAATTTTTATGAAGAAAAGGTGAAAGTTTTTTAGAAAAGCATCAGTAAACAATTTGATAATATGCCGTTCATCCTAGCTACCAAAAACGTTAATAAGAAATTTTTATTCACAAAAACTAGTTGATTTCTACTATTTCCTGGAATAATTTATTATTCTATAATTAGAGTCGAATCCTATACTTTTATGGAAAAAACATATGAGAAAAGACATCTGTGATGAAAAGGGCGGTGTAGAACAATGAAAAAACTTTTACCCTATGCAATTATTTTGACTTTTTTAATCAGTTTTATGTTTGTAGGTAATACTTCTGCAAATGCTGAGGGTACACCAGTTATTCAATCCGTAGCTAATGACACAACAGTTTATGTAGAACCTTCCGTAGAAAGTACCGTAATTGGGCAAATAGCGAAGGGTAGTTATGTAACAGCCACACCAGTAAGTGAGGAATGGACTCGAATTAAAACGCAACAGCTAGAGGGATATGTAGAAACGGCAACATTAGTAAGCCTTAAATCGGAAAAATATGTAGTGACGAAAAAAGATGGAACAACTTTATTTACATACCCTAGTCCAAGTGCACAAAAAGCCGGACAGATTTACGAAAATAGTATTATCTTTGTATATGGATCGGCACCTGGAGGTTGGTCATTTATCCAATATGGTCATCAAACAGGTTATGTTGCAACAAATTCTTTAAAGAAACCTGTTGCGACAAAAAAACGAGTAAATGCTACTAATGGCGCTGTGCTTCATTTAACTGCTAGCCCAAGTGGTGAGGTTCTTGGTACAATTGCCAATAAAACAGTCGTTCAGCAATATACAATGCTAGCAGGCTGGGCCTATGTAGAAGCAGATGAACAAAAGGGCTATGTGAAAGCTTCAGAGCTAGCAAATATCCAAATAACGGATAACAAAGTATACAATAAAGGTTTACCAGTAGCGAAAGGGGAAAAAAAGCGTGTGGCATTAACATTTGATGATGGGCCAGATGCAAAAGTTACCCCACAAGTTTTAGCAATTTTAAAGAAATATGATGCAAAGGCTACATTTTTTATGGTTGGGCAAAATGTCTCTAAAAATTCAGCAGTCGTAAAGCAAATTTATGAGGCTGGCCATGAAATAGGCAATCATACATGGGACCATGCAAAGTTAACAGCCTTATCGACAGCAAATGTTAAACAAGAGGTTGATCGAACTAACAATGCTATTTATGCTGCAATCGGTCAATATCCAACGGTTTTCCGTCCACCATATGGTGCAACGAATGATAAAGTTCGTTCTGTCATGACGATGCCTTCTATTCTATGGTCAATCGATACGCTAGATTGGAAGCATCGCAATGCTGAGAAAATATTAACGTATGTGAAAGCGTCAGCAAAAGATGGCAGCATTATTTTAATGCATGATATTCATCAAACGACAGCAAATGGTTTAGAAAATGTCATTCTATACTTGCAAAAACAAGGCTACGAATTTGTAACTGTTAGTGAAATATTACAATAATCAATAAGCGAATGGAAAGGCCGTGCAACTGTCAATCAAGACAATTGCACGGCCACTTATTTTATGAAGTTGACGAGACCTATTTCATTACCCTGAAAAAGGGAAATGTTAAACACAGAGGTATTAGCTACGAACAGGTCTGCGTCCTTGTGTAGACCGCTTAAAGGTATGGCTACATACGTTTGTCTAAATTCAATTTAAAGATTCGGAGGAATAGAAATGACTACTAATAAGAATCTTTCACAATGCATAAAGATAAGACCTTTAACCCTATATGATTATGAAACTGCCTTAAAATGGAGTATGGATGACTCTTTTTGTTTAGCCAATGGATGGGAGTTAAATAGAAGTCCCGAAGAACTATATAAATGGTGGCTCAAATGTGTTAACAATGTAGCTGAAGATTTTATCCGAATGGGTATAGAGTTTAACGATAAAATAGTTGGATATGCAGATTTAGCCTGTATTAAAGGTAATACTGCTGAATTAGGTATTGCAATTGGTGAAAATGGGCTGTGGGGGAAAAGGATTGGATTTAATTCTGCCATATGTATGATGGAGTTTGCCACAAAGAAATTAGGAATTACAACTTTTAACGCAGAAACACACGAAGCTAATGTTCGTTCACGAAAAATGCTTGAAAAGATAGGATTTAAAGAAATAAGTAGAGTAGGTAATGAAGAATATTTTGGAATGAACAGCCAACTAATACAATACGAACTAAATTTATAACAGGGAAACCTCAGTTTAAAGGTTTCCCCATATTTTCTTTCAGAAATAAATATTAAATTTAACAGAGCTTTATTTAAATAAATTGATCGTCGTAATAATAATTGGAATACCGAAGACGTCGATTAAAAACGCTCCTACAATTGGTACAACAAGAAATGCTTTTTGAGATGGACCGAAACGTTGGACAACTGCTGACATATTGGCCATCGCATTTGGCGTTGCCCCTAAACCGTGACCAGCAAAACCGGCAACCATCACCGCAGCATCGTAATTTTTTCCAAGAATCTTAAACAAGACAAATATACTAAATAAGACAATGAAGAATACTTGTACAAAAACAATGATGAATAGTGGCAGTGCTAAATCAGCAATTTCCCATAATTTAACACTCATGAGCGCCATTGATAGGAAAACACCTAATGTCACATCGCCGATTAAAGAAATGCTTTTCATGTTAATCGCTTCAGGTTTTATTTTATCCATAATATTGCGCACTAGTACAGCTACGAACATTGCACCGACATAGCCAGGTAGTACGAAGCCAGTAGCCTCTGAGAATAATGTTCCAACATATGTCCCTACAGCCATACAGAACGTAATTAATAATACTTGTGTAAAGAATGAATCGGATGTAATTTGTTCATTTTTATTTTCAAAATCAATTTCTTTTGTTTCTTGTTCATTTGGCGTTAAATTATATTTACCAACTAAGTATTTGACAATCGGACCACCGATTAAGCCACCAGCTACTAAACCACATGTAGCCGCAGCCGCACCGATTGTCATGGCTGATGAAATACCTAAGTCTTCTAATGTTTGTCCAAATGCTGCAGCGGCACCATGGCCACCTTCCATAGAAACAGCACCAGCCATCATACCGATTAATGGATGAATCCCCATGAGCGATGCAAGAGATACACCAATAACATTTTGCATTAATGCTAGGAAACCACAAGCCAACCAATAAATAATTAATAATTTTCCGCCAAGCTTCACTAGTTTAAAGCTTGCTCCTAAACCAATTGTTGTGAAGAATGTAATCATAAATAAGCTTTGTAATGACGTATCAAGCGAAATTTCTAATACGCCAGTTGTCTTTAGAATAGTGGCCAATGCGGCGAATAATAAGCCGCCAACAACAGGTGCTGGTATACAAAAACGCTTTAAAAAACCGATTTTATTGATGAGCCAGCCGCCCAATGCGAATAGTGCAACTGCTAGAAATACTGTTGTAATTTGATTAATTTCGATCATGAACCTTATCTCCTAAGTAAGTGATTTAGTGCTTCATATACAAAATAAGCACCTAGTTTAACTGTGCGTCCATTCTCATCCAGTGAAGGATTTACCTCACAAATATCAAAAGAATGTGTATTTGGATGTGAAGTGACTTGTTGAAGTATCGTACGTACCGTTTTTGGATCTAGTCCAAACGGTGATGGAGCACTAACACCCGGTGCAAATGCAGCATTTAGTACATCCATACAAAGTGTTAAGAGAATATAATCATGATTATCCATATATTGCTGAAGGTCATACATGATTTGCGCTTTATTTTCTGGCGTCATATTTTCTTCTAACACATAATTCACATGCAATTCATCGGCCTTATCAAATAGTTCTTTTGTATTGCCGAAACGTTGTATACCTAAAACAAAGTAATCGGCAAGCGCATCCTGTTCTAAAATCTGCCGGAACATTGTACCAGAAGATGGTTGCTCATCGTATGGTCGTAAATCGAAATGAGCATCGATGTTGACGATCCCGATTTTTGCATCTTTAGGTAACGCTGCACGAACGCCTAAATAATGCCCGTATAATGTTTCATGTCCACCGCCAAGCACGACACATTGTATTTTTTTATTTAGCAATGTTTTGACAATTTCGCCGAGCTCATGTTGTGAATCTTCTAATGCGTGGTTAAGACAAAGAACGTTACCAACATCTATAATTTGCTGTTCATCATTAAATGTCCAAGGTAAGCTAGATAGTGATTCACGCAGAGCATTAGGTGCACTTGCTGCCCCTACACGCCCCTGATTACGACGTACACCTTCATCACATATAAAGCCCACAATTCCGGCATGCTGATTATCTGAAGCGCTTACATCATTAATTGGAATTCTTTCCACTTTTTGATGTAAGCGGTAACTACTCGTATTAGTCGTAGAATCTATACGGCCTTTCCATTGTTTTTGATCTGTCATTATATACATATCTTCATCAACCCCATTTCCAATATTATTCTAGTGAAAATATTGTTATGAATAAATTATATATTCACATAATTATAAATGCTAATATATAATTAATATTAATCTATAGATTAAAACTATAAATGTGGGGGGATGTTGCTGTGGATTTTAAACAATTACAATATTTTTTAGCAGTTGTGGACCAAATGAATTTCTCGAAGGCAGCTGAAAAACTGCATATTTCTCAGCCTTCTCTAAGTAATGCTATTAAAAAATTAGAGCAAGAAATTGGCTCACCTTTACTTGAAAGGAATACAAGAAATCTTCAATTAACAGAAGCAGGCGAGCTTTTATATGAACGAGCAAACGTTATATTGAAAAACATGGAAGTTTTAAAAATAGAAATGGATGAGGTTATTGTACGTGGCACAAGTGACATAACGATAGGCGTGATGGAATCGATTAAGCATTGGCTCCCAAAAGTCATTACAGAGTATAAAAAAGAATATCCAGAAATGATGATTCATCTAGTAGATATTTTAGGGAGTAAGCGTGTTGAAAAATCGCTTAAAAGCTATAAAACACATTTAATTATTACAAATCAGATAATGGATGATGAAGAGCTCGAAGTTAACTGCTTATATGAAGAGCGACTTGTAGCCGTTTTACCTTTAAATCACCCATTAGCGAAGAAAGAGAAGTTGACGATCGCAGATTTAAGTGAAGAGCCTTTTATTATTAGTACAGGGGGCTTTCAAACGAGACATGACATTTTAGATGCATTTGAAAAGGCTGGAAAAAACATTAATATCCAATTTGAAATTGAACGTTTTGAAACGGCTGTATCTCTCGTTCGTGAAAATTTAGGCGTTACCATTCTACCAGAAAATTATTTAAAAGGTCCTACAGCTAAAACTATTGTACAAAAAGAAGTAGATTGCCCCAATTTACGACGAAATGTTTATGTGGTGTACTTAAAAAATCGCCATTTACCTTTGGCTATTCGTGAATTGCTTACTGATATTATTGAGATAGGCAAAAAACTTTAGAATATTGAAAGCTTAAATACCACGGTTGATGGATTATGTTAAAAATGAAACTAAGAGAAAAATGATTGTAGAACGTTGATAACCTAAAATAGTTTTGGGATGTTTCGTGAATTCTAAATATATATGAAAGGTGACAATATGAGAAAAATAGTAATTGGTATTCTAATAGTCTGTTTATACTGTTTTCCTTATTGTTTATTTTTCAATGTACCAAGATTTAGCTAACCGATCAATGCTCAGCTACTTATTGATCATTGTAGTGACTTCACTTCTTGCTTTTCTTGGGAACTTAATTCCTTTTATTATCGGCAATATTGTATCGGCAGTTATGTCCTTTTACTTTATCGGTAGGATGGAAGACAAGCTAGGGGCAGGATGGGATAGTGGTTATATTAGTAATTGTGAGTATTTTAATTTTAATCCCTCAGTTTTTCGCTATGAAGTTAGCTAATGGACACAAAAATAAAGTTAAAGATTAAATTAAGTGAGATGAGTAACTTCAATGAATGAAAAGTTACTCTTTTTTTGATGAAGTGCACATTGCGATAAATAAACTCAATCGACGCTATTGTGGTTTGAAGATACATATTATGGCAAAATAGTGTTTTAACTTGTATTTTTTTATTGTAATGAGATTTTCTATCCCTAAAAACACTGCCTTAAGTATGAATTTTCTCTATAATTCAAATTTTTGTTTAATAGACATTGATTTACAAGAAATATAGCGGTAACATTTAATGTAAGAATAATAATGAATATTCATTCATTTGTCATTTTGATGTTCAAATAAAGGGGGCTTTTTTATGAATTTTTCTTATAGTGAAAAAGTAGTCGAATTACAAGAGAAGCTGACAAATTTTATGGAGCAGTACATTTATCCAAATGAGGCAGTGTTTGCTGCACAGGTAGAAGCAATGGAAGATCGTTGGGGAGCGATCCCACCAATTATGGAGGAATTAAAGCACAAAGCACAAGAAGCGGGCCTATGGAATTTATTTTTGCCAGATAGTGAATACGGTGCGGGATTGACGAATTTAGAATATGCACCTTTATGTGAAATAATGGGACGCTCTTTACTTGCCCCTGAAGTGTTTAATTGCAATGCGCCAGATACGGGAAATATGGAAGTACTTGTGCGTTACGGCTCAGAACAGCAGAAAAAACAATGGCTAGAGCCGTTACTACGTGGAGAAATACGTTCTTGCTTTGCAATGACTGAGCCTGCAGTAGCGTCTAGTGATGCAACAAATATCGAGGCAAGTATTGAACGTGATGGTGATTATTATATTTTAAATGGACATAAGTGGTGGACAACAGGAGCTGGAGATCCTCGCTGTAAAATCGCTATTTTTATGGGGAAACATAAAGATACTACAGCACCTATTCATGAGCAACAGTCGATGATTCTAGTGCCGATGGATACGCCAGGAGTAAAAATAGAGCGTATGCTTACTGCATTTGGCTATGATCACGCACCAGAAGGACATGGTGAGGTGACGTTTACGAATGTTCGAGTACCTGTTGAAAATATTTTGTGGGGAGAAGGCAAAGGCTTTGCGATTGCACAAGGTCGTTTAGGGCCAGGTCGTATCCATCACTGTATGCGTCTGATTGGAGCTGCTGAACGTGCATTAGAGGAAATGTGTGTGCGAGTAAGTGAGCGACACGCTTTCCATCGACCACTCGCAGACCAAGGTGTAATGCGTGAGCGTATTGCAGAGTCCCGTATTGATATTGAGCAAGCAAGACTGTTAACGCTTAAGGCAGCGTATATGATGGACACAGTTGGGAATAAAGAGGCGAAAGCAGAAATTGCCATGATTAAAGTAGTGGCACCGAATATGGCATTACGAGTGATAGACCGAGCGATTCAAGCATTCGGTGCTGCTGGAGTAGGGCCTGATACGACGCTTGCAGCACAATGGGCAAATTCCCGTACATTACGATTAGCGGATGGACCGGATGAAGTGCATCGTAACACAGTCGCCAAGTTGGAGCTAAAGAAGCATGCCAAAAAACATGAGGAGCTGGTGAAATGACGGTACTAGATTTATTTAGCTTAAAGGGGAAAACGGCTATCGTAACAGGGGGAGGGCGTGGTCTTGGCGCTCAAATTGCACAAGGCTTTGCCGAAGCAGGTGCCAACGTTGTACTTTGTTCAAGAAAGGTTGAGGCATGCGAAGAGGTAGCGTCAGAATTAGCTGAATTAGGTGTACAAACATTAGCGCTTGCTTGTGATGTGACAAAGCCAGAGGATATCGCGAATGTAGTGTCAAAAACGCTTGAAACATTCGGTCAAATTGATATTTTAGTTAATAACAGTGGGGCGTCTTGGGGTACTCCAGCTGTTGAAATGCCATATGAGGCCTGGCAAAAAGTCTTCGATGTTAACGTCAATGGTACATTTTTAATGACGCAAGCTGTCGGCAATATAATGCTAGAACAAAAGAGCGGGAAAATTATCAATATCGCTTCGGTTGCAGGGCTTGGTGGTACATTACCTGATTTCATGGATACAATTGGCTATAACGCAAGTAAAGGTGCGGTCATTACTCTAACAAAAGATTTAGCCGTAAAATGGGGGCCATATGGCGTCAATGTAAATGCGATTGCCCCAGGATTTTTCCCAACAAAAATGTCAAAAGTTTTAATTGAGCGCGGACAAGATTATTTAATGGGCGTGACGCCGTTAAAACGTTTAGGAACTGAAAATGACCTAAAAGGCGTTGCATTATTTTTAGCCGCGGCTGCCTCAGATTATATTACGGGGGACGTCATAGTTGTAGATGGCGGTATGAGTTCAATCATTTAAGGGAGGGGTACAATGGATACGATACAAGTAAGGGCAAGTGAACGTATTGATGAAGTGAAATTACATTCATTTCTAAAGAGTCAATTTCCAGAGTTACCAGAAGGGAAGCTAGAAATTTCACAGTTTAGTGCCGGACATTCAAATTTGACTTATTGCCTAAAAGTAGGCGAATTTGAAGTTGTTCTTCGTCGACCTCCACATGGACCAGTCGCCAAAAAAGCCCATGACATGAAACGTGAGTTTACGATTATATCTGCATTACATCCATTTTTATCTGCTGTACCAAAACCTTATGTTTACGTTGAAGATCGAGAGATTATCGGTAGTGATTTCTTTTTAATGGAACGCAAAAAGGGTATCGTACTCGATACTCATTTTCCACCTGGAACTGAAAATACGGAGGATTTAGGACGGCTCATATCAGAAAAGATGGTTGATTCACTTGTTGCTCTTCATGCAATACCATATAAGGAAACGAAGCTAAAGGACATGGTAAAGCCAGAAGGGTTTATGGAACGGCAGGTACATGGATGGATTGAGCGCTATGACAAAGCGAAAACGGCAGAGCATGCTGAAGTAGCGACATTGACAAAGTGGTTAAAGAATCGAGTACCTTCTAATCATGAAGCAACCATTATTCATTATGATTACAAGCTTAATAACGCCATGTTTACAAGCGATTTCTCAGAGATGATTGGTCTTTTTGATTTGGAGATGACAACTGTAGGGGATCCATTAGCAGATTTAGGTGTAGCCATGAGCTATTGGATGCATGCAGATGACCCAAAAATGCTACTATACGCATTTGGAGAACCGCCAATAACGACTTTACCAGGGTTCTACACACGTCAAGAATTCATTAATCGATATGCAGAGAAAAGCGGGCGTGATGTTTCAGCCATCGATTATTATATTACATTTGCCTACTTTAAATTAGCTGTAATATGTCAGCAAATCTATTATCGATACGTGAATGGTCAAACAAAAGACGATCGTTTTGCACAAATGGATAAAATGGTAGCTGCACTAATTCATCAGGCTTCCAAGGCACTATAAACTATGGTGAAAATGACGGTTGCTTGTAAAGCAGCCGTCATTTCATGTTGTTAAAACCTTTTTCTGTCAATGAAATTAAGGTGTCAAATTATATAAGGTAGGATCCTTCCCTACCAAAATAAGAAATGATCAGATTTTAGGCGTGGTTATACATAAAAAATACTATTTACATACTTACCCATTTGACTTCTTAAGAATGAACGTTAATGTTAGGATGGGTTTATTTTGGGGAGTAGTTCTTGCATTGTTAGTTGGCTTATATTTTGGCTGTTCTTCTTAAACTCCCAGGAAAGAACTTAATCATCTTTTATTTCTGTGGTGAAGAGCTGAATTTTGCGGTTCATGGATGGCTAACGGAGGCTTTCCGTGAAGATAATTGAGTTGCATAGGCACCTCTTTTTTTCTTATTGAACTACCGAAGTATGTTACTTTAAGAGGGCAAAAATAACAAAGTATTAAATTTATATACAGTTAAGTTTTTAGTTGTGCAAGGAGGGAAAACAATGATTAAACAAATAATTCAAAATTGGAATCAGTATTGTAGAGATGGAAATTTTGTTGGCATAGGTTCTACAAGAAAAGTATATAGAGTTTTGGATTATGTAATAAAAGTGCATTTGCATCCAATCGGTTATAAACAATCAAAAAATGAATTAGAAATTTATACTTCAATGGCTGATAAAGGTTTCGGCCGATTATTCGCCCAGACATAATATGTTGATGAATTCATTTCTGTACAAAAATATTGCAAACCTTTAGAACTAAAGAATAATCAGTCCTATGAGGTGAAAGTTGAAGAAAACCGACGCTTGATCCCTAATTTGTTTGATGAGGTTTTAGAAATATTAGATAAAAACTTCGACTGCTTTGATTTAATAGACAGTAGTAATTACGGTTTAAACAATTATGGTAAACTTGTTTTTATCGATTATGGTATGACAAAGAAATTATATGAGAAAGAGTGGGTTCCATTAGCAGAAGAGGGCATACTTCCGCAAATACATTTTGACTTTTGCATAGTTTGTGGATTAGAAAAGGAACTACGTATATACGGAGATGATGACAAGACAAACGTTGTTATGATTGTGGTAAGGAATAAGGAGAATCAGTATGTCGGAAAGTTGAAAGAACGTAATTATCTTTCATTTTCTGTGGATTTACACGACATGGATGGCTAACGGGCGCAAGAGTTCAAGATCAAGCTACGTCAAAGGAGCTTTTCTTATTGAGCTAAGTTAAGTTGCAACAGCTACCCTGTAAATTAATAGACTTAGATTATAAAAGGATTGACAATAAAGCGTGTGTTGCCAATCCAATAGCTGCATAATTGAAGAAGACTAGCCAAGCTAGTCTTTTTTTCTATGTTTTTTGATTGGTAGTGAATTATAAAGACCTAATAAAAACTATAAGAAATATCCTTTTATGTTTGGATAATAGGAATACTTTCTAGCTTCGAAGGTTGTTAACATCTACAAAAGCGCTTTCAATCCTAATTCCTCCTGCAGTAAGTATATTTCCATTTCCTAACACAGGAAAAAGTAGCTATTCTTACAAATGAGTAAGAATAGAAAATAAGTAGTTAGATAACAGTTATTCAAATATAAAGAATATCTAGTCTATAATTTAGACAGCGAGTAAAGAAGGAGGAAGAAAGTTTTATAGGCATAGAATTCGGAGTAAAACGTTCCACCACAACCGGCCAATGGAATAGTAGTTATCGGCACGGAAAAAGATGTGAATAAAGTTAAGCAGGAATATAAATATAAAACCGAACGAACTGTTGATTCAAAGCGAAGTGCTTAGTAACAAAAAAGGTGAATCAAAAGAAAGTATATTGTTATTAATACAGCTGAACAATTTATTAGGAAAGGAATTATTAGAGCAAGAGAAGAACCAAACAGTGTGTCTACCATTTCAGACCCTGTTCATGAAATTAAAGAATAATCCGGTTCACTAAATTTGTTCTATTCTATATGTGATTATGATTTGGTAGATTGCCAAATAGATTTGAATGGACAAATGATACCTGTACATTATGTTAAGAATCACGGATATAGCCCAATGGATTTTGTTATTCTAGATGACCAAAATTATGATGAGTTAACTGAACCAGATTCCTTTATTACACTGCTTCCAATGGCTAATAAATTTGATTATAAAGATAAAGAAGAAGTAGAGGGAATTTTTGGCACAATTAAGAAAGCTTATCCAGATAGCAAAGACAAAGTGAATTTTGTAGACATACAAGATTGAGTTTTAATGAAAAGAGGTTGGTTTATATGGAAGTTGTACGTATGGAGAATATAGTGAAAAGTTATGGGGAAGGCAATAACAGGGTAGATGCATTAAAAGGAATTGATCTTTCTATTCAGCAAGGCGAGTTTGTCTCAATCGTCGGTGCTTCTGGTTCTGGAAAAAGTACACTGCTACATATTTTAGGTGGATTGGATCGCCCTAGTTCTGGGAAGGTATTCATTGGGGATAATGATATTTATAAATATTCAGATAATGAACTTTCAGTATTCAGAAGAAGAAAAGTTGGGTTCATTTTTCAATTCTTTAATTTGATACCAGTATTAAATGTCCAAGAAAATATTGCTTTACCTACGTTATTAGATAGTGAATCTATAGATAGGGAGTATTTAAATGAAATTATTAATATCCTGGGGCTTCAAGACCGTAAGGATCACTTACCTTCCGAACTATCTGGAGGGCAACAGCAACGGGTTTCAATCGGCAGGGCGCTTATTAATCGTCCGCATTTGATACTTGCTGATGAGCCTACTGGTAATCTAGATACTCGAAATACGAAAGAAGTTATGGATTTATTAAGACTCACGGCGAAAAAATACAATCAGACCATTGTAATGATTACTCATGATCTAAATATTTCATCGGCTTCTGATCGGATCATCACAATACAAGACGGCGAAATCATTTCAGATAAACGGCTAGCTACAAAAGAATCAAAGGCTGGGGATGAATGAATTTGATCAACAGTTATAAACAATTAGGTAGCAGGTATTTAAAGGGGAATATGAAAAGAACGATTTTGACCGTAATTGGAATCGTACTTTCCGTAGCGTTAATTTCAACTATTGGTCTGTATATGAAAGGATCTCAACTCTCTCTAATTGAGAACATTAAGAAATTAAACGGTGTTTCTTTTCATGTTGGTATTTCAGATTACGATGAAGAGATATTAAATAAAATCAGATATAATCCCCAAATTGAATCGTTTGGTTTAATGTCTGAAGGGGACATCTTTCCACTTGGAGAGGTTTCTGTGCAAATGAATTTCGCGGATCATCACGCTTTAAACTTTCTAACCTACAGTCTACTGGATGGAAAATTACCAACCAATGCTCATGAGGCAGCTATCGATTCCTGGTTAATTCCTTCTATAAAAAAAGATCTTCAATTAGGTGATTCATTTGAACTGGATGGAAAAACATATCAACTGGTAGGTTTACTGAAAAATAATGATTCTACACAGAAAGATAAAATGGGGCGATTATTAACGTATAAAAGTGAGTTTGCTATTGGAGAGGGAAGAATATTAATAGAAATTAACCAGAAAGCAGACTTAAACGAGGTTTTAGACGAATTAAACTCAATTACTGAAGACAATAACATTGCTATTAATACTGATTTGATTCGAGCTTTGAAACCGGAATCGGATCAATCGATTTTGGCTATTCTAGTAGTTGTAATTAGCATTGTTGTAATTATGACAATTGTTGTTATTTACAACACTTTTCAAATCAGTGTCGTAGAACGAATGAAGCAGTTCGGATTGTTGAGAAGTATCGGTGCTACACGAAAACAAATTCGACAAATTGTTATGAAAGAAGCTTTTGTGTTAGCTATCATAGCCATACCAATCGGCATTATATGCAGCTTATTGGCACTAGCTATTCTCCAAACCATTTTCTTGATTTTATTAGAAGATGGTCCAGATGTATTCAATATCGATTGGCAGATATTATTGATTAGTTCGATTATTACGCTGATAGCCGTATTAGTATCCAGTTATTACCCTGCTTTTTTTGCAAGCAGAATATCACCATTGTTGGCAATTAGCAGTAGATTGTCAATAAAAAAAGAGAGAATCAAAAAACAAAATAATAAGGTGCTAAGAAAACCTTTTTCATTCCCATTAAGTATGGCCATTAAAAATGTAAAAAGAAATAAAAATCGTTATGTCGTTACTATTTTATCAATCATTATAAGTAGTGTATTGTTTATTACTTTTTCAACTTTAATGAACATCGCATTAACATCCAAACTTGTGAACGATCCGTCCGAATCGGATCTTACAATCTATCTACAAGAAGAAAATAATGTTTCTTCTAAGAATCCGGAAGTTTTAGATCATTTAAAGTTGATTAAAAATGTATCCGAGGTTTCCGAACAAGACTTAATTTTTAAAATTGAATTGAAGGATACAACTCAATCCCTAGCGACTGTTGAAGACATCCAGAAGACTATTGGAAAAAAACACTCCATTATAGTGGTCAATAACTTTGAAGAGAATAAAGCCAAAAATGAAGATGTTCTCATCATCAAAGTTCTTGTCTATGCTTTTATTGTGGTCATTTCTTTAATCGGTAGTTTAAATATCTTCAATACGATTACTATAAGCATCTTGGTTAGGCGAAAAGAACTGGCTGCACTAAAATCCATAGGTATGTCCCAAAAGGATTTGAAAAAAATGATTACATATGAAGCACTGATTTACGGTTTTTCTGGAAGCTTGCAAGGTATATTTTTCGGTTGTATACTTTCATATATTATTACGTATAATGCTACTTCCGGTTTCTTGAAAGCAGAATGGTCGATTCCTTATATTGCTTGTTTTATTACGTTTGTTGCAGCTTTATTAATCAGTTATTTATCTGTTCTGCTACCGCTGAGAAGAATCCGACAGGATAATATTATAAATACGATAAGAGAAGCATAATACCAAAGGCCTGGCTATTGATATAGTCAGGCTATTCTGATTTGATGGTAACTGCTAATATAGAGTGAGAGGAAGGAGAAGATATACTTGAATAAAATATTACTTGTAGAAGACGATGAAGCTCTCGGTCTAGCCATTGAATTTTCATTAAGAAATGAAGATTATGAGGTGATTAGAGCTACTAGTGTAAAAGAAGCGAAAAGCCAATTTAATGATAATATTTTTGACTTGGCTATCTTAGATATCAACCTTCCGGATGGAAATGGTTATGACTTATGTTTGCACTTCAAAAAACAAAATCATGCAACAGCTATTATATTCTTAACAGCTTTGGATGAAGAGGCAAATGTAGTAATGGGACTAGATATTGGCGGAGACGATTATATAACAAAGCCTTTTCGGGTTAGAGAACTTATGTCGAGAGTAAAAGTACAATTACGTAAACAAGCTAGATTGGAAGAAGTTTCAATGATTTTAATATCTGAAAATATAAAGGTGGATATGAACCAAGTAAAGGTCTATAAAAATCAAGGTATTGTTCCATTAACAACCTTAGAATATAAGCTTTTGTTAACTTTTATGAAAAACGCTCACAAACTATTAGAAAGAGATGAAATCCTACTGAAAATAACAGAAGAAGATGATGTTTTTTTTGGTGAAAATACGTTATCTGTATACATAATGCGTTTAAGAGAAAAAATTGAAGATGACCCCAAAAATCCACAGTTTATCATTACTAAAAGAGGATTAGGATATCATTGGGATAAGGATGTGAACCGAGAATAGATGATGAAAAATACCGAATTGAAAGGTTATATGATAATACTGGTGGTTTTATTTTCTCTATTTATCGTTTATCAGTTAATTTCACATCAAATATTTTACAATCATTTAAAAACAGATTCTATTACAGCTTGGGGAGAAATTACCGCTAAATTGATTGAACAAAATCCGGAGAATGAAGCAGAAATTATGAAAGTCTTTACAAGTAATTCTTCTGATTCAAGTAAGTATCAGGAGAAAGGGAGAGAAATCTTTAGGCAGTATGGATTATACGAAGATTTGGAGACGAAACTTTTTCCACTTTTAAATAACCATATTTCTAGCTTTAATCAAACAATACTTTTGGGAATGATTTGTTTCGGATTAATACTGTTTCTGGCAAACTATATACAATACAAGATTATTTTCAATAAAATTAAGCAACTTACATCAACTGCTAAGAAAATAATTGATGGAGATTACTCGGTTACAATAAATGAAAATAAAGAAGGAGAAATCGCCAAATTAGCTGTTTCATTCCGCTCCATGAAAGACATCATTAGAAAAAATATGAAGGATTTACTTGTAGAGAAGGAATTTTTAGGACGAATGTTGCAAGACATATCCCATCAATTAAAAACGCCACTTTCAACTATATCAATCTATAATGAAATGTTATTGATTGAAGACTTGCCCCGTCAGAAACAAGTTCAATTATTGCAAAATAATGAAATTCAAATCTCCAGAATGAATGTTTTAATTCAAAACTTGTTAAAAGTAGCGAAAATTGATGCCAAAGCAATTTCATTTAATAAAGAACCGTTAAACTTGGTGAATACTATTAAAGAAGTTTTGAATCGTTTGGAAAATATAATTAATGAAAGGGATTTGTCAATTGACTGGGACGGTACGGAGGAAGTAGTGATTATCCACGATAAATTATGGATGCAAGAAGCTTTGATGAACTTGCTAAAAAATGCGATTGAGCATTCTAAACCTGGTGAGAAAATCACACTTCAAGTCATGGATACACCGATTTATACAGAGCTCGTAATTCAAGATTTTGGAGAAGGGATTGCTGCTGAAGACTTACCACATATTTTTAATCGATTCTACAAAGCAAGCACTTCTAAAAAACATGATTCTACAGGGATTGGCTTGGCTTTAACAAAAGCGATTATTGAAGCTCATCAAGCTTTGATTAAAGTTGAAAGTGTGAAAAATGCTTATACAAAGTTTACAATTACCTTTATAAAATTTTAAAATGTTTTATATCTGAATCAGTTTTTAAGGTTGTAGTCGATCCGTGCAAAAACCATACAAAGTTTTCTACATGATTATACATTGTGACTTTACATAACAGAAAGGCAGTAGTAACAAGGAACAAGTCCTTGTTACTACTGCCTTTTTTATGAATATTATTGATAATTCAAATCTTCCAACCTATCCGTTTAGTTTTTAGAAGAAATCTAAGAGTTGCTGAGAAATAATTAGGTTGAGTGGATTCTATTATCGTTATAACTTAGTAAGATAATATTTCAAATTGTAAGAGAACAGTTATTCATTTAAACAAAGAAAATTTATATCTTTAAAATGAAACAATTGGACAAAAGCGAGGTAAATAATAGGACTTTTGAAGAAAAATTACAAGCATATCAGAACTTTTGGTATAAGTCGATTTGCATCTTCAACTACTGAGTATAAGCTAAGAGGGGGTATAGAAAAGAACACAATATAAAAAATTAGGTAGAGAGAAGGACCTGCTGAAATACTTTAGTTGATAATCGAATGTACAGTTCAAAGAATATTTGAAAAGGAAGGAGAAGTTTTATAGGGATAATTTGTCATATTCATTCCAAAAATATACTGGTTTTTTATGTTATTATAACTAATGATTGCTATCGAGATGTTGTGTCAAGCAATTGGAATTTATGTCCTTAACCCATCCTAGCTTTATAAAAGATGAGCAATTACCTCGCTTATTTGGTAAAATTTGACAATTTGTTATACCTGTCATATACTATTGCCATGCTTTGCGATATATAAATATAAAACTTTGTACAGGTAATAAAATTTGATGTAGGAAAAGTTTACATTCGAGATTAGCTCAGTTTTAGTTGACGTTGGGTGGTTGCCATAGTTGATAAAGAGGATGCTTAAGGTTATTCATTAACACAGCAAGTACATAATGGATTTTTTAAAATCTACACTGTAACCGTTATTGCGTCGTTTACAAACTCGAACTAGGGGTTTGTGTAGTAACGGAACAAAAAAGCAATATAACTCCATACCTCTTATATTTTATTTCCCTTTAATTTTTAGTAACAGTCCAAAATCTTTCAACTCCCTCTAGTAAGTGAAATGAATATCCTTTCCATAATACTTATAAGTGCATGTCCTACTGGAGTGAGTTCTTTGTTTGATCACCTGTATTATTATAAGGGTCAAGCCACGACTAATTCCACAACTGAAGCGTAGCGAAATGCGTTAGTAATCTTTAGTAAACATATTCCTCTCTTCTCACATTCAAGAGTTTCTATACACATTTATATAAGCAAAACTATACATTTTAAAATATTATCATTGTGTATTCTATTGATAATAATTAGGAGGATCAGTATGAACCGATTTGTTAAAGTAGAAAATGCCCAGTTGATAACTGAGGCTCAATACGATGTAACAGAAAATCAGAAAGTATTATGGTTGGCACGTCAAATGGACATAGAAGCGGGCATTTATAATGAACCCGTATCTATACAAATAAAAGGAGACTTAGATCATAAAAAATTACAAAAGGCCTTGCAATATGTTGTAGCGAAACACGTAGCGTTACAAATGAATATTGTATCTACGAATAACGGTCTGAAGCAATTAAGGAAAGAACAATTTCATGTAAACATGGATTTTTATGATTGGTCTTCCTATCCTAGCGCCATAAGAGATCAGATGTTGGACAAATCTTTGAAATTAAATCTTCACACAAGATTTGATCTAACCTCAGATGCTTTGTTTCGGTTTCAACTGTATCAGTTGGAACCAAATGAATATCTCCTTCACATGATGTTTCATCATATTATTTATGATGGATGGAGTTTAGGATTATTCTTGCAAGATTTAGAACAGGCCTATTCATTAGATCTAACTTTTGAAATAGAAAAGAACAATCATAGACTACATATGTATGAAAAACTTTTACATAAACATCAAAATTATATTGGAACAGAGGATTATGTTACTTCAGAAAAATATTGGAGTATAAAATTAGAAGGTACCTTACCGTGGAGTGAATTTCCAACAAGTTGCGCAAAGTCACCTGTACCAACATATCAAGGAGGAGCTTTACAATATGCAATAAAGCCTTCTTTATCTAACCTTATAAAACAATTTTCAAAGGAAAAGCAAGTTAGCTCATACCGTGTATGGCTAAGCATCTATGTTGTTTTATTACATCAAATGACAAATCAGACAGACTTGGTAGTTGGAATGCCAATTAACACGAGAAGCAGTGACGAAGAAGCGCGAGAGGTATTTGGCTACTTTGTGAATACAGTCCCACTACGTATAGCATTTTCACCGACCGAGACTTTTACAGAGTTAGTTCAAAAAGTGAATGACTCAGTAAAAGAGGCTATTGCACATGGAGATTATCCATTGAACCATTTGATTCAGCAAGTTAAGAATCGAGAAGAAAATAACACGTCTTTATATTCAACAGTATTCAACATGGTGAAACTTCCGAATTTCAGAATGGAAGACTTAGAAACGAAAGTCATTACACATCAAAATCGAATAAGTGTGTTTAATATGGTATGGCGATTAGTTCAAAACCAAAGTGATGCTTTAAATATTGAAATTGATTATAACGCAGGTATATATGATGAAAACGACATACAGAACTTTATAGATAGATTTCAACATTTACTACAGGCATTGATAGAAAACAGTGACAAACCTATATCCAATCTAGAGTTGCTTTTACCACAGGATATTGATGTTTATCAAAACACATTGGCTGTGAAAAATGTGCCGCCTATGACATTAGATCAACTCATTGATGAACAAGCGGATATACACCCAGATCGTATTGCTATAACGATGGGTCAACAAAATATCACTTATCAAGAGTTACGGGTCTTGTCAAACCAAGTGGCACAAACTTTATTGCGCCAAGGATTTCAAAAACAAAACCGTGTAAGTATCATCATGAATCGTAGTATAGAAGCCGTTGTTTCAATGATTGGAGTATTAAAGGCAGGAGGTACCTATGTACCTGTGGAGCCAGATTTTCCTGTAGACCGGGTTCGTTTTATATTACAGGATAGTGAGTCAACTCATATTATTACAAGTCATAAGTTCAGTTTACAACATATTCAACTAGATCAAAAAGTTATTTTATATGAAGACATGTCTAAACAGTCCATTATTGAGCAAGCGAAACGAACACATGCAACGGAAGATGCCGCCTATATCATTTATACATCTGGTTCTACTGGAAATCCTAAAGGTGTATTGATTCCTCATAAGGGAGTAATTCACTTTATACAATCCTTAAAAGATACGTATCATTTTCAGAAAAATCACGTACATCTGCAATTTGCATCACTTATCTTTGATGCATCCGTCTGGGAAATCTATAGTAGTTTGTTAACTGGTGGGAGGCTTTATATTTTATCGGAAATAGAAAGAAAATCTTTCAACCACTTTATCGAGGCTATTGAGAAGCAACAAGTAAATTTTTGTCTTTTACCTACTGTATTTTTCCATACCTTAACGCAAGCGTCTCTGCATGAATTAGAAAAATTAAAATCACTAAACTATATATTTGTTGGTGGAGAGACATTGCTACCAGAAACAGTAAGAAAATGGCAAGAAAAAGTAGATTTAAAAATTCCGATTGTAAATGCATATGGTCCAACAGAATCGACAGTCTGTGTCGCCACATATCCGATTATCAACAAGGTAAATGAAACACAAGTAAATATACCAATTGGGAAACAGTTATCTCATACAGAAATCTATATTTTGAACGAACAGCATCAAATTTGTCCACCGTACGTACCTGGAGAGATTTATATTGGTGGGAATAGCCTTGCGCAGAAATATGTCAATCAACCTGATAAAACAAAAGAATCATTTATAACTGTAAATTTACCAACTTCGTCTAAGGCAAGACTATATAAAAGTGGTGATCAAGGTCTTATCACACAAGATGGACAAGTTGAATTTTTAGGACGTATAGATAAGCAGGTGAAGATTCGTGGATATCGTATCGAGTTAGAAGAAATCGAAGAACAAATGCTCCGACACCCATCTATTCAACATTCATCTGTGATAGTTTATCAGAATAAAAAAGGCGATCAGCAATTGATTGCTTTCTACATATTGCAAAAAGAGGCTATTGTGGCTGCTGATGATATTCAAGCATACCTTTCAGAAAAGTTACCTTATTTTATGCTACCGAATTACATGCAAGATGTTGAGGCGTTTCCTTTAACACCGAGCGGCAAGATAGATTATAACTCATTACAAAAGCAAGCAGAGTCTGTATTAGAAAACCGTACTCAAAGATATATTCCACCCAATACAAATACTGAAATACAATTACAAAATATCTGGGCAGAAGTTTTACGGATGAATTCTGAACAGATAAGTATCGAAGATGATTTTTTCACGATTGGTGGACATTCTTTACTCACAGTCCAAGTCATTAATCGTATTCATGCCAGACTCCGTGTACAGATAAGTTTAAAAGACTTATATGTATATCGAACGATTCATACATGTGCTGATTATATAGACCGATTAAATCCTATAGATATTGAAGACGTAATTCCACAAATTCCTGAACAAACGTATTACCCGTTATCCCATGCACAAAAAAGACTTTGGTTTTTATACAAAAGGTATCCAAAAGATCGAACATATGATATCCCTATCCAGGTACAAATACAGCCCGGTATACAAATCAAAATGTTGAACAAAGCTTTATATGAAGTTGTAAAACGACATGAAATTTTTCGAACGGTTTTCATGGAAAAGCAAGGGGAGCCTGTGCAACACATACGAGAAGAAATAGACGCGATAGCTACACACGTGGATATTACCAAAATTAAAAAGAGTAAACAAGCAGCATATAGGTTGAAGTGTATACGGGAGATTGATTCTAAAGAGTTTAATTTAGAACAGGGTCCATTATTCCGAACGATACTATTCACAGAGAGTGAAGATTGCTCTTGGTTATATTTGAATTTCCATCATATTATTATGGATGAATGGAGTTTACAACGTTTTCTAAAGGAGCTATTGGAGGTATATGATGAAATATTACTAAATAAAATTGTGCATGCTACCAAACCTACTGTTAGATATGTTGATTATGTCGCATGGCAATATGAACATCTTTCGTTAGGAACGTGGGAAATAGAAAAAAAATATTGGAGACAAGAGTTCCAAAACGTTCTACCTCAATTATCACTACCATACGATCGAATGCGTCCTAGTACTCCTTCAAATCATGGTGCGGTGCTTTCTAAGAAAATAGACCAGATAAATTTGGCAGGATTAAAAAAACTTGCACAACAAGAGGAAGTTTCACTATTCATACTGCTATTCACTGCTTACACGCAATTTTTACAGCAGATATGTGGGCAGAATGACCTCATTGTAGGAACACCTGTGACAGGGAGACAACATACAGCATTTGAAGATGTACAAGGTTTCTTTGTCAACACAGTTGCAATTCGAGTAGATACAACAGATGCAGCTACAATGAAAGAATTGTGTGAAGTTGTAAAAGAGAAATGTCTTTTGGCATTCCAACATCAAAACTATCCATTTGATAAGGTAATTGAAGCAGTAAACCCTGAACGAAGAGCACATGATAATCCAATTTTCCAAACTATGTTTAGTTATCAACAGTACTCAGCTCAACAACATAACTTGCATCGATTGGATATACAACCTGTAGAACAAGCAATTAGTAAATTTGACTTATCTCTTACATTTGTGGAGGAAGATGATGGTCTAATTATGGATTTAGAATATAATACTGATTTGTTTGAAAGAACAACGATTTCACGTTTTGCAGAACAACTATTGCAAACTATCCAGATGATACAAACAGATTTTACTACATCTCTTTGTCAATTAAATATATTGAGTGATACAGATAAATCTATGTATCAAAAATTGAATGATACGTATATGGCGATACCACAACATTCATCAATACAGGAACGTTTTTATCGGCAAGTGTATAAAAGACCCGATGCGATCGCAATTTCTACGGAGGATAGGTTATATACTTATGAAGAGGTGAATCATTATTCTAATCAAATTGCTCATTATTTGATTGAAAAAGGAATTCAGCTCAATGATGTAGTTGCCATTTTCTTAGACCGAAGTTTAGAAAGTATTGTATGTATGTTGGGGGTTCTCAAAGCTGGCGGTACCTATGTGCCTATTGATATTAAATATCCGCCAGAACGTGTATCGTATATTTTAAATGACAGTAAGGCAAAGCTAATTCTAACGAAAAATTCTCTAAAAAAAGAATCACTATCTCATTATGAACAAGTAGCTGTAATAGAAGATATGTTAGCATCGTCTGCGATTCAAGACATCTTAAACAAAAATACAGCGGAAGACACAGCTTATATGATCTACACATCTGGATCGACGGGAAATCCGAAAGGTACATTACTCCGACATGCTGGCGTACTGAATTTAGTGGAATGGCGCTCACAAACATTCCATATAACAGAGCAAGATGTGTTATCTCAGTTTTACTCTCACAGTTTTGATTCGTCTGTTTCGGAAATTTTTTCAGCTTTATTAACTGGAGCAAGACTTCATTTGTTAAATGAGGAACAACGTTACTCTTCACAGGCATATTTCGATGCAGTTTCTACTTATAACATTACGATTTCAGACGTGGCAACAGCCTTTTTTAAACAATTAGCAAATGGAGTTTCTTCAAAACAGCTCATTCCATTAAAAAGTTTACGTGTGCTAATTATGGGAGGAGAAGCTGCATCTGCAGAGGCTATTCGAATATGGCAATCTGAAATGAGTGATACTGTACAGATTGTCAATGAATATGGACCTACGGAAACAACAGTTAGTTCGTTGTATCACTCTGTTTCTACAAAAGTGGATAGT
Source organism: Lysinibacillus sphaericus (assembly GCF_006864135.1). Lineage (GTDB taxonomy): Bacteria > Bacillota > Bacilli > Bacillales_A > Planococcaceae > Lysinibacillus. The sequence goes on from NZ_SADV01000012.1 coordinate 61,283, forward strand.
ACAGTTACCCAGATTCCTATTGGGAAGCCTATTGCTAATACAAAAGTCTATATCTTAAACGAAAACATGCAGCTGTGTCCAATAGGTGTAATAGGAGAACTGTACATTGAGAGTGTAGGAACAGCAATCGGGTATGTAAATCAGCCAGATAGAACCAAACAATCATTTTTATCTAACCCGTTTTCTAAAGAAAATCATTCTATTTTATATCGGACAGGAGATCTAGTACGCCTAGAATCAAATGGAAGTGTAGAATATATGGGTAGACGTGATAGACAAGTGAAAATAAGAGGATATCGTATTGAACTAGGAGAAATTGAAGATGTACTTGTGCAAGAGCCTCGCATTCAACAAGCGGTGGTTCTACCTGATGCAGAAGGAAAAGAATTACACGCATATTTCACTGTTCATAATCAAACAGAAATAAGTATTGAAGAAACCTATAAGCATGTTTCCGCTACTTTACCGGAATATATGGTACCAAAAGGATATGTTTGTGTACACGAGATTCCTGTCACACAAAATGGCAAAATAGATGTTCAAAAACTACTAGGACAGTATCAAATACAGTACCGGAAAAATAGAAATCATCAACCACCTGTTACAGAAACACAAAAGGTACTAGCTAATGTTTGGGCAGAAGTATTAAACATAAAAGACTTAAACATAAAAGATGATTTTTTTGCTCTTGGGGGGCACTCATTAAAAATTATGCCTACTTTGGTGAAACTAAAACCATACTTCCCTAACTTGCGTATACAGGATTTCTTTCACTATCGTACAATAGAAAAACTGGCGCGAAAAATAGATACAGCGCTTCAACAAGAAAACAGTATAGGAGCAACGGTGGGAGAGTATAAAAAAGAAAATAATATTCATATAGATAAGCAAGAAAACAATACGAAATGGGATACATTAATACATGCTTCACAACAGAAACCTCGTTGTATACTATTAACAGGCGGAACAGGTTTTCTTGGTTCCCATATCTTAGAGCAGTTATTATTACTACCTGATACAGTGATTTATTGCCTAGTTCGGAATCAAAAACAAACTTCAATGGAAAACAAAGTACGAGAAAAAATGCAGTTTTACTTTGGCGAGGTTATATTAGAAAAAATGAAGCATCGCGTTCATATTATTGAAGGAGATTTGAGCAAAGAACATCTAGGCCTTACACCAAATATAAAAAAACAATTGATTCAAGAAATAGATACGATCATACATTGTGGAGGAGATGTGCGTCATTATGGAGACAGAGAACATTTTATCCAAGTCAATGTGGAATCTACTAAATACTTATTAGACATGAGTAAAGAAGCACGTGCACGTTTTCATTATATTTCAACAATTAGCATTTCTGGACATGCCCCTCATGATGCTAAAGAGTTTTTGTTCTCTGAACAAGACTTTGACAGAGGACAGCAGTTAGAAAATGTATATGTGGAAAGTAAATTTTTGGCAGAAAAATTAGTGAGAGAAGCAATAAAAGAAGGCGTCCCAGCAACAGTGTATCGTGTAGGAAACCTAGTAGGGCAAACACTTGATGGGAGGTTTCAAGAGAATATAGAAGGTAATGCTTTTTATCGTTTGATAAAAGCTATCTTATTACTACAAATTGCACCGAACATTCATACGTATATTGATCTAGTACCTATCGATTTTGGTAGTAAAGCTATTGTACAATTGGTATGTACAAAGGAAACGGGAGGGGAAACTTTCCACATTTGTAATCCTGTTCAACTGGAATGGAAACCGTTTGTTGAATATTTGAAACAGAGCGGTCATCCTATTAAAATTGTAAATACTGAACAGTTTATGAACTTATTTAAAGACGATTCATTGTCTGATAAACAAAAATATGCTTTGGAATTAATGGTGCCTTTACTAGAAGAAACAGCTGAAAATTCTTTATCAATCCCAACGTGTCAATATACTCAACGTTTTTTACAAGAAGTTGATGTGGTATGCGAATTACCTAATGCAAAGTTTGTATCTAATTTGATAGATTATGGATCTCGATTAGGTTTTTTCCCCGCTAGCAGAGAATATACTACGGTTTAAATGAGAATTAAAATGTGGTATACACATGATAAACTGAATGATTATTCGCCGTGGAAAAAGGGAAGCCTTAATCTGAAGAAGCATTTTGAAGAGCAAACGAAAGTTTGCTCTTTTTTTTAGTAAAGTAACAGTGTATTTCGCTCTGCTACATATGTTTATTTAATAGAAATTTTTCGATGAATCCATTTGAGTAGTCACTTCTTTTGTTTTCTATTGAAAGATCCTTTAGCCTTGTGAATTACTCTATGGTGGGTCGGACAAACAATCATGATGTTTGGGGGAGAATTGTTTTAAGTTAACGAGAACTCTTCAATTTGATATCCCTAGAAGTGGTGGAATCAATAGAAGTGTTGATATTTCGTGTAGCAACTAACAGAATGAAGATAGTAGTCGATGAATTTCACTTTCACCGAGAACGAAAATAATTGATTAATAGTAGTATAAAAATCTAAATGAACGTCTATATTGTAATTAAGAATTACGATTGATTCAAACGCTAATTTCGATTATCTAAAGGAGTGAAATAGTATGAGCCACGACCAATATCATGAAGAACATGATAATATCTTACATTACTGCTTCACATACAGCTTAGAGGTTAAATACTACTACATGATGGTGAAAGAACTGAAAAAGGGACGTAGAATTCAGGCAATTCAGTTAGGAGATAGACAATTATTGATATGTTCATATAAACTACCAAATTCAATTGATTTATGTGTACAGATTCCAATTGTACCATTTGTTAAACAAATGCCTTTAAAACCGTCCGTAATAAGCGAATAGGTGTTTTAAAGGCTTAGTATTTATAAAAAACGATGAAAGAGCCATTATAGGCTCTTTTTTATATACATCGGCAACGACTTTACAGATTGATACAATCAATAATAATTTAAGAATCTAATTTAAAGTAACAGAGTATTTGACTCTGCTACAAATGTTTATTTAAGAATAATTTTTCAATGAACCCATTTGAGTATGTTATTTCTTTTGTTTTACTGATGTACAGGTTGTGAAGTTTATACAACTGAAAATGAGAAGGTTGAAGCCAAATTGGAGTGGAACGGAAAATCGGAAATTATTAAATTGGACAGTAAATACTAATGAAATCAACCTTCCTGCATTTTAAATTCGCAAACCATTAATTAGTTTTTTTATTTATTCAGTCCTGCAATTCAATTCTACAATCTAATAGTTTTAAAACTTCTATAATAATAAAAGACTAAATAAAAAAAATATTCCAAAAAAAGAAGGGATTTTAAAACGATTGTGTAATATGTAATATTATAGAAAATAAAGAATTAATAGGGTTTTGGTTTATGGATTTTTTCTTTTAAACTTTTTGATAGTAGCTTTTCGAAATTTATTAGATTCCAATTCTTTAAACAAACAATAAAAAAAGGATTTTTTGTGTAAATATTCCAATTTACGTGATATTTATAGCCAAAGTTGAAGTAACAGTGATAAATCACATCTTGAATATAGGATTATTAAATAATAAACCAAAAGTCAGCCTAAAAATACACTGAAAGGAGGTGATTTATATGCAATGGAATTATTAATACTTAGTAAGGAAAAGTGTAATTCAACTTATTAAACCAAAAGGTAGCTTAAAAAATACATTGAAAGGAGGTAATTCATATGCAATGGAATTATTAATATTTAGTAAGGAAGAATGTATTTCAACTTATTAAAACAAAAAGCAGCTTAAAAAATACATTGAAAGGAGGTAATTCATATGCAATGGAATTATTAATATTTAGTAAGGAAGAATGTAATTCAACTTATTAAAACAAAAAGCAGCTTAAAAAATACATTGAAAGGAGGTAATTTATATGCAATGGAATTATTAATACTTAGTAAAGAAAATGTAATTCAACTTATTAATTATTACGGGTGTACATGCTAACAATTATGATTACAAAAAGACAGGGCGTATTCCCTGTCTTTTTATAATGTTAAAACAGGTGATAATGTGATAAATGCTTTTAGAGCTGTAGAGATTACGATTTATTTTTAATTAAAAAATTCAATTGTTATTCCTTTATGTGCTAGATTTAAAAATACCCAATTTGAAGAAGTGTATAATTTCGAAAATGATCTTTACAAATTTTTAGATATAATGTGAAATAATTCTTAAAATAATATCAATTCAGAAAATATACTTCCATTTTTTGTATACATAAGTTACACTTATATTATAAATAATTTACTGATATTACCATAAAGAGATGTAGGAGGAATCGCTATGACAAAAACAGAATTACAGTATAATCCTTTGGATTCGGAAACATTAAATAACCCATACCCGATTTACCATCAACTTCGTGAAAATTCCCCCGTTTTTTGGCATGAAGGTATGAAATCTTGGGTTCTAACCAGATATGAGGATTGTAGGGAAGTTCTTCGTAATCACGAACTGTTTGCTAGGGATTTGCGACGTATTGGTGTTGATATTCCTGATATAAAAAATAACCTTCAAACTTTAGATCCGCCTGCTAATATGCCATTACGTAATCTAATGATAAAAGCTTTTAATTCTCAGGATATTGAAAGTATTAGACGTAGAGTTCATGATTTAATTGAGGACATTTACAAAAAACAAGTTTCTAATAAAGAATTTGATTTTATGAAAGAAGTTTCAGCTCCGCTTTCATTAAGTTTAACATGTATTTTGCTAGGCATAGAAGAACCAGACTTAGAATCTATTGTAGAAATATCTGATGCTATTGCTTATCAGATGGACTCCGGATTAGTACCAGAGAATGCAGAACTCGGTAATTCAGCAAGAAAAAAACTCAACGAACTTGTTGAAGAATGGTTGGCAGCAGAAGAACAGCCTGGAATTCTATCTTATATAAGAAAAAATAGTCAGAAAGCTAATATACCAGAACATTATGTGCGTAACACTACAGGCACAATGTTTACTGCAAGCTTTGGTACGTTATATGCATCTTTTGGTAATGCTCTACTTGTACTGTTAGAACACCCAGATATTCTTGATCAATTTAAAAATCAAGAGTTACTTGACTCTGGAGTTGATGAATTAATTAGATATGATGGCCCAGCAACAGGAACAAGTCGTTTTGCAGTTGAGGAAACTAAAATTGGGGAAACTATCATTAAACCTGGTGAAATTGTTTTAACTTTACTTGCTGCTGCTAATAGAGATCCTGAAGTATATCCCGACCCAGATAGAATTATTCTAAATCGATCTGCAAAACCAAATCTTGGTTTCGGTTGGGGTCCGCATTCTTGTGTAGGGACTTTGTTTGGTAAACTAGCAATTCAACAATTAATAGTATGTTTACTCGAATCGCCTAGACGTTTACAACTGGTATCGGAACCTAAGCGACGCAATACGGCTACTGTACGTTGTATAGATGTATTACCTGTTTCATTTAATTAATTCTCTTATACACTAAATGGTTAATTTATTAAAAGTAGTGATAGTAGGGGTACCAACAACAAAACGCAAATTTTGTACGCTAAGCAATTTTTCGCATAGAAAAAGCCGATTTCCTGTACGTTAAGGGATTATCGGCTTTTGTTTATTCTATTATTCTTAAATATTTAGGACTTGGTTTCACAAACAATACTAGGCATTAGCATTTTGAATAAAATCTACCATTTCCTCCTTTAATTCAAGCGTAAATTCTGTACGTGTACTGAGATAAAATTGATTATTACTAGACAGATGTACGTGTATAAGGTTTGCTGATTGCAATATCATAAGGTGACGATGGAGATTCCCTTTAGCTCCGCCTATATAATTTAAAATATCCGTAAACTTATATCTATTCTTTGAAAGAAACTGAAGTATTTCCAAACATTCTTTTTTTAAAATACTAAAGGTATGGAGCGGACGAAAGTGAAGAGAAGGAATTAGAACAACGTGCTTTATTGTTGGGATTTTTGAAGCGGACACTTTAAAAAGTACAATAAGAATGGAGCATTTAGTAGCATTCCTAAAGGAAAACCAGGTTTCTAATTGTGCTGTGGCCAGTATGAATTTATACCGTTTAACTTAGTATGTGTCTATCTTTAAGAAACACGAATTAAAGCCGACTATAGAATTAAGAGTTAATGTAGCTTTTGGTATTAATAATGTTTTACTTATATTACTTTATGCTAAGGATAATGAGGGCTATAGTTATTTAATCAAAGCATCGAGTAGTATCATGCAACGAAATGATGAAGTTATGCAGTTGAATTGAGTAAAACCATATTCCAAGGGCATTATGGCAGTTATCCCAATAGTTGGAAATCGTTGATTAAACTCTATGAATGAAATCAAATTAATGAAAGAAATATTTAATGATTGCTTGTATATTGGTATAACACGTACATGCAATACTAGACATTATGCCGAGCAAAATATTCAGGAGTTGGCAACTTCATTAGGTATACATATAGCAGCTCTAAATGAAAGTTATTGTCTTCAGAAGGAAGATGCTTATGCATATGAAGTAATAACAGCCATAGCGGAAGGTAAAAAGCTCGGTTCATTAGAGCCTGAAGATGTTTCGAAGTATCTTCCATTACCGGTTGAAGCAATGGTACTGGAAACAAAACTAGCATGGCTTATAACAGTAAATAACATTCTAGAGGCAGTAATATCGATTTTGGAGAATATCAAGCTCATATGCCGGTTTATCCATTAGATAATGGTGAAACACTTAATGAATGCATACACCGACTTGCATATGAAGGTTTGAAGATCCAAAAAAATGGCCATTTACCTAAAGAATATAAAGAGCGTTTAGATTTTGAATTAGAAGTCATTAGAAAAATGGGATGTAACTCTTACTTCTTAATAGTGGCTGATTTTACGGCCATTTTCAAAAAGGGAAGGTATCTTAACAGGACCAGGTGTGGTTCTTTTGCTCTCTAGTAGCATACAGTTACAAATTACTCAAGTAGATCCATTAGAGTATCAATTATTATTCGAACGATTTTTAAATCCATATCATATAGATATTGATTTTATAGACACACGACGATTTGAAGTAATTTAGTATGTAAATAAGAAATATGGTAAGGATCATGTTAAGGGATAATACGATCTCAGGAGCGGGTGGTCAATTAGTACAGGTACCTGGATTATTGAGGAATTGTTCGCCATAAATAAGTATCAAAAAGAACATATTTTTATTATTGGAAATATTTCCATAAACCTGTTAAACTTATATAGTTTGCCAAAAACAGCATAAATTCGAAACAAATCAATCCCAAAAATATTGATTGATTAAAGAATAGGGTTATTTAAAAGTGGAAAAAGTTTCGACTTCAAACTTCGTATAATCCATACTGCCTAAAGATCCCCCGTCCTTTTTCCTAATACTCACTCGAATCAGAAGAATTACTTTCTTAAAATAGTAATGCTAATCGTCCCAATCTATCCGTTTTAGTTTTAGAAGAGATCTAAGAGTTGCATGAGAAATATTTCATAAAATAATTAAATTGAGTGTATTCTATTATCGCTATTCAAATAATATAATTTTCATAGTTTAATCCGATATTTAGTTTTTCCAGTTTACAAAAAGATTTAGCCACAACGTTATTATCATATCGTAATGAAAATACGTATAAAATCTCTGGAAAATCTGTACAAAAAGTATGGCATATAGGTAAGCAGTGGAGGACAATTCAAAAACTATTGGACAGAAGCGAGGTAATTAATATGACTTTTGAAGAAAAATTACAAGCATATGCAGAACTTGCGGTAAAAGTTGGTGTCAATATTCAACCTGGGCAATATTTATTAGTCAATACATCAGTGGATGCATTGGACTTCGCCCGTTTAGTTGTGAAAGAGGCTTATAAGGCTGGGGCAGGACGTGTTCATGTTAACTTTTCGGATGATGAAATGGATCTAGCTTACTTTGAGCATGCCTCAGATGAAGAATTTAATCGTTTCCCAGAATGGATAGTCAAAATGCGTGATGAGGTAATCGAACGTAAAGGAGCACTATTGTGGATTGATGCTGCAGACCCTGATAAATTAACAGGTATTTCAGCAGATCGTCTAGCTACCTATCAAAAGGTTTCAGGAGCTGCTCTAAGAAACTATCGCAACGCCGTCATGAAAAGTTTATTCGCTTGGTCGATTGTAGCCGTCCCTTCACCAAAGTGGGCATCGAAGGTGTTCCCGAGCTTAGCAGCTGAGGAACAAGTACCGGCATTATGGGATGCTATATTTAAAACAGTTCATATCGGTGAAGGCAATGCTGTTGAAAACTGGCGTGAATATGTAACAAATTTAGAATCTCGTGCGCTCCTTCTGAACAATAAAAAATATGCGAAGCTTCACTATACAGCGCCAGGTACTGATTTAACAATTGCCTTAGTGCCACAACATAAATGGATTACTGTTGGTGGTAAAACGCCAGATGATACGAACTTTATTGCTAATATGCCGACAGAAGAGGTTTATACGTTACCGATGAAACGGGGTGTAAATGGCTATGTAAGCAATACAAAACCTTTGGTTTATCAAGGGAATATTATCGATGGCTTTAAACTGACATTTGAAGAAGGAAAAATTGTTAAAGCTGAAGCACAGGTAGGACATGATTTATTACAGGAGCTTATTAATGTGGATGAAGGCTCTTGCTATTTAGGTGAAGTAGCACTTGTACCGCATGAATCACCAATTTCAGTATCGGGGATTTTATATTTTAAAACATTGTTTGATGAAAATGCATCGAACCATTTAGCAATTGGTAAAGCATATCCAACTTGCTTAGAAGGTGGAAGAGATTTGGAAAACGATCAGCTTGAAGCGTTAGGTGCAAATAATTCAGTAACACATGAGGACTTTATGATTGGCAATGGTGAGATGGACATCGACGGTATTCTACCAGATGGAACTGTAGAGCCAATTTTCCGTAAAGGTAACTGGGCATTTTAAGCTAAGCTTAATTAGTACATCAATACTCAAGATGGTATTTAGTGTTTCAGCTGCTTTTACTCAAACTGAAAATTACCTGTCAATTGGAGATTCCTTGGCGGCTGGTCAAACACCATATCAACAGATTGATACAGGCTACTTCTGTTCGAAAATCTTCACATATTTTATTAATATCTCTAGTAGGAAATGGCTTTTCTAATTCTATTTTAATTTCAGCTAGTTGTTTTAAAATATCATTCATATTTTCACCTCTATAAGTGTGTCATTTATCTATTTTATCAAATTTGTTTATTAGACAAAGCACAAACCTTTCGCGTCGTTTTGGGAACCTTTCATTAAAGAATGTTATTCAATAATATGGCCCGATTGTTGAACATTAGTTAGATAGCACTATTCAACTAAACTGCCCCGTTCGTATTATAAGGTCAACCGGAGAAATCTGGTTGACTATTTTTTATTCAATTTATAGATTGATAGTAGCCGGAGTAGAACGGACCAGCCCGTGGGACTTGATCCCGACAACTAAACTGTTCGCCCTCTACTTGTTAACACATGATTAGGCTGGTTGGGACATTACGATCTCGTATAACAAGCGAAGATATGAATAACAAGCTAGATAGAGGTTACCGGTCAATACACTACCTTAGGAGGAGATAAACATGAATCCAGTAGTTGGTCTGGATGTCGCAAAAGGTGAAAGTCAGATTCAAATGTTCTTGGATAAAAAAATGCCCTATAAAAATAGTGTGAAAGTTGAACATACGGTGGAGGGGCTTGAAAGATCGGAAAAATTAATCGGAGCTGCAGAACGCAATCCATTTCAATCAACTCTTTATCAAAGTCTTCTAGTCAGTTTGAATATGTATATTGATTTACTCCAATACTTCAAGTGTACCACCAACAACTTTCTACGTTGGTGCGTGAGATTGATGAGTTAGCGGCACAACTTGAAGAATATGAATTACTCCAATCAATCCCCGGTATTGGTGAAAAAATCGCTGCAACGATTATTTAAGAAATCGGAGAAATTGATCGGTTTAATCATCCGAAAAAGTTAGTAGCCTTTGCAGGACTAGATCCCAGTGCCTTTGAATCAGGTCGCTTTAAAGGCACGAAAAATCACATTACTAAACGCGGCTCGGCTAGGCTTCGTCACATGCTTTATACAGCTGTTCGTTGTTCTATTCGAGATAGTCGGAAAAAGAAAACAACACCTGAAACTATCGCACGAAATAAGCGATTACGAGCCTTCTACGATTTAAAACGTGAGGAAGAAAAGCCATACAAAGTAGCCATTATTGCTTGTGCAAATAAGCTTTTACATTGGATTTATGCGATTTTAAAAACGAAAACACCATTCCACGAAACTATATAGTAACAGCATTTTCAAATTCAACAAAAACCTTCCAAATAGAATTCGGAGGGTTATTTGAGTTGCGGTTTTTAGTATAGCATGAAGTGTTTTTTAATTTAAAAGATTTTTATTGACAATCTATTAGCGGGTTTAGTTTTTAGAAGAAATCTAAGAGTTGCTGAGAATTACTTAAGTTGAGTGGATTCTATTATCGTTACAACTTAGTAAGATAATATTTCAAATTGTAAGGGAACAGTTATTCATTTAAACAAAGAAAATTTATATCTTTAAAATGAAACAATTGGACAAAAGCGAGGTAAATAATAGGTCTTTTGAAGAAAAATTACAAGCCTATCAGAACTTTTGGTATAAGTCGGTGTCAATATTCAACCAGGGCAATACTTATTAATCAAGACATCTGTGGATGCATTGGATTTCGCCCGTTTAGTTGTGAAAGAGGCTTATAAGGCTGGGGTAGGACGTGTTCATGTTAATTTTTCGGATGAGGAAATGGATCGTGCTTACTTTGAGCATGCCTCAGATGAAGAATTTAATCGTTTCCCAGAATAGATAATCAAAATGAATGATGAGCTGATCGAGCGGAAAGGAGCATTCAATTAATTGATGCTGCAGACCCTGATAAATTAACAGGTATTTCAGCAGACCTTCTAGCTACCCATCAAAAAGTATCGGGAGCTGCTCTGAGAAACTATCGCAACGCCGTAATGAAGGATTTAATCGCATGGTCGATGGTAGCAGTTCCTTCACTAAAGTGGACAGTTCATTCAAAAGAAAAGAATCTATTTTGATTAATCTCTTGTAAAAATGGATTTTAACTGTAGAACCTAGATTTACACAATTTTTACCAAACTTTTGAAAAAATGAGTTTAAAAGGCTTGATAATTCATTTAAAATGATTTATATTGATATCAAATGATATGTTTATCTATCAAAAATGATAACTTTTTTCAAAGAAGGGAGTGAACGGTGAAGAAAAACTGATTAATGGAATCAAAGTTTAGGAGGTAAATATATGAGTGATAAAAAACCCCATTTTTTTTTATCATATCGTGAAGAAAAAGCGTATGAAAAGTGGTCACGAGAAATTTCTGAGAAACCTGTACAGAAAGTATGGTATGAAGACAAGCGAGCGGATGATAAAAAACAATTGGACAGAGGAGAGGTAAATAATATGACGTTTGAAGAAAAATTACAAGCATATGCAGAACTTTTGGTAAAAGTCGGTGTCAATATTCAACCAGGGCAATACTTATTAGTCAATACATCTGTGGATGCATTGGATTTCGCCCGTTTAGTTGTGAAAGAGGCTTATAAGGCTGGGGCAGGACGTGTTCATGTTAATTTTTCGGATGTGGAAATGGATCGTGCTTACTTTGAGCATGCCTCAGATGAAGAATTTAATCGTTTTCCAGAATGGATCGTCAAAATGAATGATGAGCTGATCGAACGTGAAGGAGCACTATTAATAATAGATGCTGAAGACCCTGATAAGTTTGCAGGTATTTCAGCCGATCGTCTAGCTACTTATCAAAAGGTATCGGGGGCTGCTCTGAGCAACAATCGCAACGCCGTAATGAAGGATTTAATAGCTTGGTCGATGGTAGCAGTTCCTTCACCAAAGTGGGCATCGAAGGTGTTCCCAAACTTAGTAGCTGAGGAACAAGTGCCTGCATTATGGGAGGCTATTTTTAAAACTGTTCATATCGGTGAAGGTAATGTTGTTGAAAACTGGCGTGAACATGTAACAAATTTAGAAGCTCGCGCGGTCCTACTGAACAATAAAAAATATGCGAAGCTTCACTATACAGCGCCAGGTACTGATTTAACAATTGCATTAGCACCACAGCATAAATGGATTACTGGAGGTGGTAAAACGCCAGATGATACGATCTTTATGGCTAATATGCCGACAGAAGAGGTTTATACGTTACCGATGAAACAAGGTGTAAATGGCTATGTAAGCAATACAAAACCATTAGTATATCAAGGGAATATTATCGACGGCTTTAAACTGACATTTGAAGAAGGAAAAATTGTTAAAGCCGAAGCACAGATAGGGCTCGATTTATTACAGGAGCTTATGAATGTGGATGAAGGCTCGTGCTATTTAGGTGAGGTAGCACTTGTACCACATGAATCGCCAATTTCAGCATCGGGGATTTTATATTTTAATACATTGTTTGATGAAAATGCATCGAACCATTTAGCGATTGGTAAAGCTTATCCAACTTGTTTAGAGGGTGGAAGAGATTTAGAAAATGATCAGCTGGAAGCGTTAGGTGCAAATATTTCAGTAACACATGTGGACTTTATGATTGGCAGCAGTGAGATGGACATCGACGGTATTCTACCAGATGGAACTGTAGAGCCAATTTTCCGTAAAGGTAGCTGGGCATTTTAAGTTTTTGATTTGAAGAAAGGAGTAGAGCAGATGAAACGATTACTAAGCATAATTGGTGCAACTATATAGGTGTTTCATCTGCTTTTGCTCAGACTGAAAACTACCTCTTTAATTAGAAGTAAAATGCATTCAAAGGAGATAGGCCAATGAATTTCTGGGAAGTTGTTTTGATAGTTGTAAATTTTAGTATATTGAGTTGGATACTGTTAATAGGCAGGGAAACGAAAAAGTGGACTAAATTAGCTACTTTGGTTGCCGTTGTAATGGTTACAGTTCAGCTAGTGGCAGAAGGTTTTAGATGGCAGATGATTCCAGCATATGTATCCCCAGTTATCTTGATTATATGCTATTTATTAGCTGAGCGGAAAAAGGGGTTCAGAAACAAGAGTATATTCATAGTTAAGTCTTTGTTGTTGTGCATCTATTTGTTTGTAGCAGTTGCGCTACCCTTACTTATGCCAGTATTTTCATTTGAAGAACCAACTGGCCCACATAGGGTCGGTACGAAGCTATATCATTGGGTTGATGATCAGAGAAATGAACCATATTCGAAAAATCCAACCGATCGACGCGAACTAATGGTGCAAATTTGGTATCCTGCAGATGAAAAAAGCAAGGGGGATCGAGAACCTTATATTCGTAACATAAATGAGCTCTCCAAGGGATTGGAAAAAACATTGTCCATTCCTGCATTTGCATTCAGCCACATGGGTTTGGTAGAATCTCATTCGTTTATGGATTTACAACTCTCAAACTCAGAGAATCATTACCCCATATTACTTTTCTCTCATGGTTTTAATGGTTTTCGTAATCAAAACACGTTTGAAGTTGAGGAATTGGCTAGTCAAGGATATATTGTTCTAGGTATCGATCATACCTTTGATGCTGCAGCTACCGTCTTTCCAGATGGTCGAACTGCTTACGTACAGCCCTTCAATTTAACTGATTTTAACTTACGTGATCGCCACATCAAATTATGGAAAGAAGATGTCACTTTTGTACTTGACCAGTTAGAGAAGCTTAATCAAAACGATGAGACCGGCTTCTTTACAGGAAAGATTGATACCTCGCGTATTGGAATGTTTGGGCACTCTTACGGTGGGGCTACCGCAGCACAAGTACTTGCAGAAGACTCTCGTGTCAAAGCAGCGATCGATATGGATGGCACATTGCATGGGGAAGTTTTCCCTGAAAGTGGGATTGGAAAACCATTTCTGCTCATGAGTGCAGACATAAATGAAGATTCTGATGAAGATACCTATAAAGACAAGGTTCGCAATGAACGTGGGTTAGCTGGCGGTGGTATGTCAATGGTCATTCCCCATACGGATCATTCAAGCTTCACTGATTTACATTTGTTCTCCCCTCTGTTGCAGAGCCCAGGGGAAAAACCAAAGGAAGTTCATCGCATTATTAACGAATTCAGCCTGGCATTTTTTGACCAGTATGTAAAACAGAAAGATGACGGCTCAACCCTTAAAAGGCTGAAGAACAAATACCCGGAAGTGAATTTTAAAGTAAACCGTTAACCTTATGCAGAAACCAACTATATTAAAAAAATATTCTGCAATTAAATGAAGTACAATCGGAGTTTATTGTGAGAAATTGCTTAAAAACCAAGTAATGTCATTCATTTCTCTTTTGATTTAATTTCATCAGCGTCATTTAAATAATGAAATGCTAAAAATAGAACATTCAAAGTACTATCCGTTTCAGTAGTTAATTCTTTTTGAAAAGCTACATTCAACAGCTGGACACTTTGTTTTAAATGATTTATGCTAATTTCAAATGATATGTTTATCTATCAAAAATGACGACTTTATACAGAAAAAGGGAGAGATTGATGATGAAGAAAGAATTATCAGCGTTGAAGGAAGCGAGATTTAATGCAATTCTTGATTCGGCTACTATATTGCTTGTTGAAAATCCTACTGCTTCGATGAATGAAATTGCGGAATATGCGGGAATTGGCATTGCTACACTTCATCGCTACGTCGAAAGCAGAGAGAAATTGATGCTGTTCTTGGGCCATCGGGCTATACAACTGGTAAGTGATACCGTAAACCAAATTCCACTGGATGAGGAAAGCAGCGAAAACTATATCCCGGAACTCATTGAAGCGTTAATCCCCTTAGGTGACAAAATCTATTTTCTAGGTCATGATGCATCTGTATTCAACAACAAAGAATTAGGTGAAGCCGAAGTGAAGGTAAGGGAGCCCATACGACGCGTTATTGAGCTGTTACAACAAAGAGGTTACTTTCAGCAAACGGTTAGCAGCGAATGGATTTTGAATACGCTTTATGCCCTGCTTTTCCATACATGGGAACAGGTACATGAAGGTAATGTGCCTAAAAAATCGGCTACAGAGCTTTTTTTAAATACGTTTTATCATGGTTTCAAAGCTAAGGACGAGTTCAAAGGGGATTGAACTGATAAATACATGATAATTAACATCAATAATATAGAAAGAGAAAAGGAGACTAGGGAATGAATCAATTCACTATTGTAAAGGCTGATCATCGATCCATGGTCGGCGCCAAGCTAAATGTAATGGCATTGGAATACATGGCGTTTCCACTTGCAGGATCAGAGGACAAGAACAAAGTTGAAGGAACATTTAGTACCCTATGGCGGCAGGAGAACAATCGTTTTAGTCATCAATACGCTTATGAAGCTCAAATGGACGGGCAAACTTTAGGGATGATTACTTGCTATCCCATACCCGTTTTAAATCGTCTTCCCTGGCCAACTTTTAAACAGTTGTTTTCATTCCGAAAGCTGGGCCTTGTTATTTATAACATTCTGAATATCAAAATGCTTTATTCCATGATCACCATGAAGGAGGGAGAAGATGACGAGTTTCACATCGGAACAATTGCATTATTGCCCGAAAGCCGGGGACTGGGAGTAGGTACCAGGCTGCTTGAGTTTGCCGAGGAACAGGCCTGCCTGCAAGGCTTCGCCAAATGCTCTCTGACGGTAAAGAAAGAGAACCATCTTGCCATTAAATTGTATCAGAGGATAGGCTACCAGATTACAGGTGAAATCAATAAACCAAAGTTATCGTTGTACAAAATGGTTAAAAATTTATAAACCCACAAATATTTACAAAAAGAGTTGTGCCGTATTACCCATTGATTAAAGATAATTAAGTGAGTTTTAACCGCAAATAAGCAGGGTTTAATAGAAGTGCATCCTACTAGTTCAAAAAACTTTATGGCAGAGTTTGATACTCTCGGATTAGAATTTTTGAAAAAAATCCAATCATATTCTCGTCTATTAACTGAATCTAATTTTAGGAGGTCAATATATGATTAATAAAAAAATTCCATTAATAGTGGCAACAACGTTAGTATTTTGCGGATCAGTTTCAGGATTAAATATGACTAAACCGGCATTAGCAGCAGACAGTAATGTACAAGATGTAAACATTCTCCCATATAAAATATCAGAAGAACTAACTCGAAAGATTGAGGGAGCTTCGCCATCGGATGTATTCTCAGTAATTGTTAGTTTTAATAAAACACTCAACAAAGAAGACTATGCGAAACTTGAAAAGGAAATTGGCGAATTTTCAAGAAGATATACTTATGATACCGTTATTAGTGGTTTTGCTGGAGATTTAACCAAAGAACAGATTTTATTGTTGAATAAAACATCGTTTGTCACACTTATTGATGTAGACCAGATAGTAACAAATTACGATGATATCATTGTTGAATCAACTTTTAGCAAGGATAGAAGTGGATGGATCGGTGAATTTTCTGACTATCCACATAAAGATAAAGTTCGTTATAAGCTCCAATTCTCCCTTAAGTCACTACCTAAAGAGATAAACAATAAACGAAAAGGTCTATACTTAAGTGGATATAATGGAAGTGACGATTTATTTATGTTTGTTAAGAAGAGATTGGATACAAATGATCGGCTAAAACCGAATACAAAATATAGTGTGACATTTGATTTCGATATAGCCACAAATGCTAAAGATGAAATAGGTGTAGGTGGATCTCCTGGTAAAAGTGTATTTGTGAAGATTGGTGCAACCAATACGGAACCGATCCCGGTTATGGATGAAACAGGATTTTATTTAATGAATATTGATAAAGGGAACCAAGGAGTAGAAGGTAAAGATGCATTTATTATTGGGGACTTGCAAAAAACGACAATAGATAGTGAGAAGTATGAGGTAAAACCTTTTAATAATAACCAACGCCCTTTTATGGTTGAAACCAACGATAATGGAGAATTATGGTTATTAATTGGCACAGATTCCGCTTTTGAAGGTGTTACGAGTATTTATTATCCTCGTATTAAAGTGACCCTAAAAGAAGTGAAAGAATAGAAAAACCTGAGCATAAACGAGGAATCTTTCACATTAAAGAACTCTAATTCCATTAGAGGTGTAACAAGTTGTCCACTTGAAGACAAAGCTGTTCTTCGTTTAAGATTGAAAATGAAATAAAAAGTTTCAGTTGATTAATACAAGAAATTAGGGGGCAAATGCCATGAAAAAAGTACTTTTTATCCCCATGCTTTTAAGTTTCAGTATAATAAGTGCATGCTCTGATAAAGAAGAAACACCTAATGTGCCGAACAAGCCACAAGAGGAACAAGAATCTAACGTGCCGAGCAAGCCACTAGAGGAACAAGAATCTAACGTGCCGAGCAAGCCACTAGAGGAACAAGAATCTAACGTGCCGAGCAAGCCACAAAAGGAGCAAGAATCTAACGAACCAAACAAGTCACAAGAAGAGCATCAATCAAACGAAAATCAGGAACCGTCCAAAACAAATAAGGGAAACACAGAAGCATCTCTTACACAGGCTGGTGTATTAAAAAATATTAAGAGCCAGCTTAAAACTAATTTAACTATAACTTTACCAAAAGGGCTTCCGATATCAGATGGTACATTTTTAACTGCAACAACGAAGGCGGAAGCTAACCAAGTTGAAATACTATTTTTTGAAAGTAAAAAGTATTTGCCAATCAATGATCCGAAGCTTAAAAATTCAAAGACAGCTACTGTAATTGCAAGACTAGTAGTAAAGCAATATCAGAATGCTAAAGAAGCAAATGAGCAAATTGCTTTTGTGAACTTTAGTCAAAATGGTGGTCAAGAGGTTGATCTTGGCTATAACATTAAAGGTTATCAAGATGCAGGAGCTGGTTCTTTATGGACTGGTTGGAATGAGGGTAGATGGGCAATTGAAACACATACACGAACAGACAATCCAGAAGCAGGTGTGAAGCTTGCAAAACAGGCAGTCCAATTTCTAGAAACACATATGCTACCAATTCCAAAACAAAACGGTTTTGCACGCTTGGATGTTTATGAATCAGGGAGTTTGATTGTTTGGCAGGACGAAAAACTTGTTTATACGCTTGATTCAATCAAAGAGCCACTTAAAGCACTTGAAATGACCACAACTTTTTACCATTAACGAATAGTATGGCTCCTTCAAAGGATAATCTGTTTTAGTTATGGGTATGGTAATGAAGACATTTGGTTTAGATAGAATCGCCAAACGGATGTTTTGTATTAAAACTTTTTTAGTCACGTTAAGCGCCTGTGTTGAATCGACACAGGCTCTTTTCAAGTTGTTAGGAATTGCCTATGAGAGAGAACAATTTGTAAAAGATCATTACATGCAGGGAAAATGATTTAAATGCCTAGCGCGATTTCAGTAATGGATATTGTATGATAAAGTTGGAATTTTGCAACATCTGGAAGCATTATGATAATCTAACATAGCGTACAGCATGAAGAGTTATTATGTAGTACGAGTGTGTATGTAAGAGCAGTACCGTGTAGCAGATGTTAGCTTGGAATAAATTGGGAAGCAATGGCATCAGTTTTTAAGGTTATAGTAGACCGGTGCAAAACTATTCTACATGTTTATATATTTTGATTCTACATAACAGAAAGGCAGTAGTAACAAGGTACAGATCCTTGTTACTACTGCCTTTTTCATGAAAGTAACAGCTATTGGATATAATACAATTTCTTGAAGTAGTAATACTAATGCGTTTCCGTTTTAGTTTTAGAAGAGATCCAAGATTGCATGAGAAAAATTATATAAAGATTAAGTGGATTCTATTATCGATATTCAAGTAATTTCCATAGTTTAATTCGAGATGTAGCTTTTCCTATCGTTACAATTTAGTAAGATTATATTTCCAATTGTAAGGGGACAGTTATTCATTTGAACAAAGAAAAAATATATCCTTAAGGTAATAATAAAACCAATGAGTTTTCTAATAGCAAACCTTATTGGTATGGGAGGAATGTTGATTACTATATTTTGTAGTTATGGTTTAAATAAGAAATCAAATCTAATTATGATTTATCATCTACAGATTTAACAGAGATACAACAGATTACAAAAAAATTAGCCAGATATTAATAAAATCCATAAAATCAAATGGATATTGAACTTTTATTAAGTTCCTAAGGAGGAAAAATGGAAAAGCATGAGTTAATTAAATTAGTACTTATTGATTTAATGGGGAGATGGAAGCCTCAATACTATCGGTTAAATGAAAATTGCGAAGGTTGTATGTGAAGCACACAATTAATTTTTGGGGATTTTTAATACTATAAATATAATTATATTAGGAGAATTGAAATGAATAAACTAAATTCGTATACACGAATAGATATTATGGATTACTTACGAGGATTTGCTTTGCTGGGAATACTCATTGTAAATGGTTACCAGATGTTAGGTTTTTTTTCTGATAGTGAGTTACACGGTGCACTATATTCAATATTTAACAGAAAATTTTACCCTATTTTATTCTTTTTATTTGGATCTGGGTGCTATCTTTTTATGAATCGATCCAATCAAAAAGTAAATAATAGATACCCTTTGTTTTTACGTAGAATCTGTTTTTTATTTGTATTAGGACTTATCCATACATTTTATGCACCGCCAGGAATTAATGATGTATTAACGATTTATGCTGTACTTGGCCTGTTTATTGTAATATTTTTCAAAAGAAATAAGTGGACCAACTTAATAGTAACGGTTACAATAATAGCCTTATCTATAGTTACAGCTTTTTGTCAACCGCCGTATTATGATGATTTTAAAGTATGGCTATACACCCTATCCTACATAAGTCAATGGTTTGCATTGGTGATGCTAGGCTATACGATGGGACAATTTAAATTTTTTGAAAATGTCTATGGAAAATTAAAGTATATTTCGATTTTTTTAATCGTTAATATTTGTATTTATGCATCTTTATTTTATGTAAGGAAGTTAGAGATTCATCCGGTGGTACCTGAAATATTAGAAAGTTATACGGTAGCTTCTATCATTGCTAGCAGTTTTCTTATTATTTTACAATGGGACAAGGCAAAAGTGATATTAACACCATTAAAGTTCTATGGACAAATGTCTTTAACAAATTATCTTGCACAAAGTCTTTTACTAATTGTGTTTAGTATCATAATTGGTTTTATACCTATTAATTCATTAATTGTGTGCTTTATAATCCACGCTATTTTAATTACTTTTAG
Source organism: Lysinibacillus sphaericus (assembly GCF_006864135.1). GTDB lineage: Bacteria > Bacillota > Bacilli > Bacillales_A > Planococcaceae > Lysinibacillus. The sequence continues at coordinate 81,567 of NZ_SADV01000012.1, forward strand.
TATTGTTTGGTTAAAGTATTTTAAAATGGGACCAGTTGAATGGTTATTAAGATATTTTACATATTGGAGTAAAATTCCCAATAGGAAGAAATCTGTTAGAAACAATTTAGAAAGTGTTTAAATGTTTAATCACTTTATTTAAGGAGACAGGCCAACTGCTACAGCTAACGGGGGGATTTTGTGCGAAAAGGATTTCAAAAATAAACAAGCTTTAAAAAGTTATCTATCACATTCAAAAAAGAGCATGTTATGATCAATAATTTTACCATAGTTATTTTTAAAACAAGAACTAGGGCTGATTTCCGTTCGATTGAGCGCTGTCCTGGGGGCGGTCGATAAGACTTCGTGTCTTTCCTCGCTCTAGAGTATCATCTATGACGTTAAAGCCAAAAGGAGTAGCTCGGTCTTCACTTCAATCAATTGCTGACTAGTTGTTTTTCATCTCTGTAAAAAACAACAGATTATCCGACGTTATATATTATAGTTACAACATATATTCTCGCACCCAATTTATTATCATAACAAAATATTCCCGTTAAGAAAATTAAGAGAGAGGGAATGCGTGTTCTTATTTTACCACGGGATTTTTCAAATTGAAATGTTCACACTTAAATAACTTGGATTACATAAGTCGTTTCAATGAAAACCTTCTTTTACACTATCTTATCAAGTGAATCCTGAATTTATCGAGTACTCAAAGTACTTTACTTTAACGGGGTTTTAGGTCTATTTAGTAATATGAAAAGATCAGGTTCAAATAGGAGCCTGATCTTTTATCGTGTTATTCCCAAGTTTGATCTAGCATATCGCTGTAAAATTTAATGGCCTTGCTATATTGTTTTATACCTTTATGATTAGTAGTTTGAATTACTGTGTTTAATAAAGTTTCCATAGCCTTTGAATGCTCGCTAAGATTATAAAGTGTCATCGCATAGAAAACCTTTAAATGTTCGGCTTCTGGAAACTCACTTAGGGCCTGTTCTAGAATACGTTTTGACTGTTCATATTGCCCTAATGCACGATAGGTACTGCCTAATCCTAAATAAGCATCTACTAAAAATTCGGGTTTAAGTCCTAATTGAATCGCTTTTTCATAGTGAGGGACAGCCTCTTGTTCATTTCCTAATGAATCATATGTCCATGCACATTGAAATTGGTAGTAGCCATTTTCAGGCTCTTCTTTAACTAAAGCAACCATTAATTGATTTGCTTCTTCCAATCGAGCATTCTCTCTTAATGTAATGATATGTTGTACTCGCTTATCCATTTTTTGTATCCTCTATCTTTCTATTTTTTCTAATATTTAATAATTTTAAACTTTTGAATTCATATTGTATACTTGGTTCAAGTTTTAAAAATTTCACTTTTCTATATTATCACGCATATTAAATAGATAAATATAAAGTAAGTATCTGTAGGAAATCGACAACAACGAAGTGGCTCAACGCTCGTTTTTCAATTAATAAAATAATAATGGGGTGAATAAGAATGCTTGATCGTTCTATGGAGAAAACACGGGAATGTTAAAAAGAAAGGGAGTGATAGAACGAAGAGTACAATGTGAAGCTCTTCTATATAAAAAGAAAAGAGGACGATTATAATGAATAATTATCAAAGCATCTTTAGTGAAGGATTTGATTTAAAATATTGTGTGAAGGGACAAGGTAAGCCGATATTGGTAGTGGGTAGCAGTGTATATTATCCGCGCTTGTTCTCGGAAAATTTATCTAAACATTTTCAATTTATCTTCTTAGACCATAGAGGTTTTGCGAAGCCTCCACGTTCTTTAAAGAAAGAAGATTATACTTTAGATAAAATTGTTGAGGACATCGAAACAGCAAGACAATGGCTAAAGCTTGAGGATTTCATCATTTTAGGACATTCTGGGCACGCATTTATGGCTTTGGCATATGCCGAAAAATATCCTCAGTATGTTCAGAAGGTCATTTTATTAAATTCAGCACCAACAAACAGTCAAGAGAGACAGCAGCAAAGTTTTTCATTTTTTAATGAGACTGCTAGTGCTGAGCGTACAAAGCAATTTGAGCATGATATTGCTTTTTTAGAGAAGGATATTCACTATGATCCTGAAAGACGATTTGTGCATATGTGTATTCGCATGGGGGCGCATAGCTTTTATGATTATACGTTCGATGCTGCTTATATGTGGGATGGCGTCTATACAAATATGGAAGTTATTGATTACCTTTGGGGTGTAGCTTTTGCTGAACAAAATCTAATCCAATCTATGGCTCACTTAGATAAGCCTATTTTTGTAGGGTTAGGGAGATATGATTATTTAGTCGCTCCTGTTTCGCTCTGGGGTGTCATTGATTATTCAAATGAAAATGTGAAGAAGGTCATTTTTGAAAAAAGTGGCCATAACCCAATGTTTGAACAACCGGATATATTTGATAGAGAATTGATTGATTGGATTAATGAATAAATGGCCATAATTTCAACTAAAGTTTGATTAATAGCCTATACTAAATAAAATGTACCCTATAAGATAGGCACTAAAAAAGTCTCTCTTATAGGGTTTACATGGAATATGACGGAGCGGAACTTTTGTCAAAGAAAACTGATTGATAAATATTAATTTAATTACGAGAAGTGAACGTAAGTGCCATCTTATCTAATACAGTAGCTATTGTAATCCCTACTGAATATCGAAGCAAATCCTCAACAAGAAAACCTTTGCCAAGTATCAAAGCCCCGAGCGTTGTCCCACGAATCTGATTAATCCAGTCTTCCTGATACAACTGGCTAAATTCTATGCCGAAGCTAAACAAAAAACTGAGCCGAATGGCTGTTAGGGTACTCTTACGCACTAGCAACAATCGAAATCCGAAATAGACCATCATAGCCCAAAGCATGTCCCCTGCGTTCTGTGCTACCAATGACGGAAGTAGAAGACTCCATTTTCTAGATGCTAGACCTAAAAAGATGGTGATCACAATAGCTATCAAATAAGCTATTCGTATATTAAAGTAGTGTAAGTTGCTAGATTTATGCTCATTAGTCAATAGAATCACTCTTTCGGTTGTTAATATTAATTCATTATCTCATATTTGATGTCCGAAGATTGATGTGTACATACCTTTGACTAAAGATTACTAAATTATTTAGTTCACCGTGTATTCTTCTTTAAGTAATCCGTATATTTCCAAATCTACAACTCCTTTACCAGACCATAATGCAGCTTGTCTTATAAGTCCTTCTTGAGAAAATCCATTTTTTAGGAGCACCTTTTTAGATGCCTCATTTAATGGCATAACCTCAGCCTGTATGCGATTTATATTAACTTCCTCAAATAAAAAATTGACAATTATTTTAACTGCATCTGTCGCAAGGCCCTTACCCCAATAGTTCTCTGCTAAAAAGGTACCAATCGTAACCATATTCACTTTTTGATTAAAATCCATTGCTTCTATAATGCCCACTAATTGATCGTTATGAGACTTTTGAAAAATGCCCCATTTAACTCTCGTTTTCTTTTGATAATCTCTGTCAAAGTGTCCAATCATTTTACGTACTGTTTGGATATTATGCTTCGGGAGTATCCCACAATATTCAAAGACTTTTTCATTATCATAGATTGCAAATAATTCTGGTAAATGTGCATCTTCAATTTTCTTTAGCATAATATTATCGGAGCTTAATAATGGGAACTCTGCAAACACTTTTTCGATATTCATAGCATACTCTCCTTATTTTTTTTACGTTTTTCGTACATTATATTGTAGAAATGATTGGAAACCAATCTCTTTTTTTTGAAGGAGGTCTTTAAATAAATCAATCTAAGCATCTAAATGGTGGGATGATAAAACGATGCCTTTTAATGTTTTATCAGTGCGAAAGCGAAGCGGCAGCAACAATACACCTAGTCAGAACTTAATCGACCACACACTATGGTGATTATTGAAATAAAAACATATTGAAAGGCATTCTTTTATTATGTATAATTTTACTATATTATACAGAAAGTGAGTGATTTATGATGATAGTCAGCTCTATTTTTCCAACAAACCAATATAAGGTGTGGAAGAAGTAAGAATAATAGATTCTTCTGCACGAAATCGGAGGAATTGAAATGTATAGTAATTACGGACCTTTATGTACAGAACTTTATGATTTGACAAAACCAGTTGGATATTCTATTGGTGGGGATATTGAATATTATCTTGAACGCTTAAAAGGAACTAAGGGAAGAGTACTTGAAGCGGGAGCTGGCTCTGGACGCTTCTTAATCCCTTTACTTGAAAATGGATACGATGTTGAGGGAATTGACTACTCACCTGAAATGTTAGATTTATGCCGAAAACACTCCATTGAAAGAGGGTTAAAGCCAAATTTATATGAAGGTAACTTAAGCAATTTTTCATTAGACTCAAAATATGAAGCGATTGTTATGCCGACAGGTTCGTTCTGTTTAATCGAGAATTCAAAAGATGCGATGGATGCATTATTATGTATGTATAAACATTTGATCCCTGGAGGACGCCTAATTGTAGACATGCTTTTACCTACAGACTGGCGAACAGGGGAAATTACTTCATCCTACTATGAAATTTCGCAAGAGGAAGGAATTGCAATAGAAAGAAAAGCCGTTGAAATGAACTGGATCGAGCAATATACGCTAACCATTTTAAAATATGAAAAATGGCGAAATGGTAAATTAATTGATTCAGAGTTACAAAGATTTCCATTGAGATGGTACGGAATAGAAGAATTCAAGCTTATATTAACAAACATAGGTTTTTCTAATATTACTTGCTCGGCTGAATATGTTTATAACAAGAAGCCTTCAAAAGAGCATTCATTAATTACATTTGAAGCTGTTCGTAAATAAATATACCTGCTAGATATGAGCTCAGAAAGTAGCTAATATCTAGCAGGTTTTTAGATTTAATCAATTCTTTTTTCTCATACCTTGTCCAATGCTACAGATTCCTGTACCGTTGATCGCTTAAAGTTAAATTCATTCCAAATCGAGTCTTTCTCATCCAGCAGTTCTTTTCCTTTCCAAATGATATCGTTAATTTTACCTTCGTAAGCAATGGCTCGACCAAATGCAAATGAAATAAAATATTCATTCCAGGATTGGAAGATAGGGCTGGCGGCGTCAGCAGCTCTCTCTATATAGTTCCATGCCTGCTCTTCGGTTAAATAACCAACTATGTAGCTCCATCTTGCAATATTTATAGCTCGCTCAAAATCCCATGCAGCAATAGTGTTTACCTGGTCAAAATCGGATTTCGTAAAGGAAAGCCTTTTCATCATCCCTTCTTGGGCTGATTCGTAGCATTCCTGCGATTTCCCCACCTCTTCCTCTGTAAAAGACTGACCCGCTTTCAATGCTAGAAGCAGCTCATTAAACTTCGTACGGTGTCCTTCCGATAGCAGCCATTCCAGAGTTTGTACAGCCTCCTCTGTATTATTAACCTCCCAGGCAGCAGAAAGGCCATCTTTCAAAATTTCAGGATTTTCCATCACCTGCAATGTCCGTGGCGACTCAAGTCGATAAAGAGCGAGGGTGGCGCCGTAGGCAAGCAAATGCTGTTTCTCTTTTGGTAAACGGTTAGCCAACTCCAGTTCTGTTCGTTGTTTTTTATTCTTTTTATTAAATACATTGACCGCTATAGACATAGCCACGAAAATTAAAACTACAATCCCTACAATAATTAGAAAAATCTTCAAACCATCACATTCCTCTCCATATTTTTAATGCGGCACAGTTTAATTTAGAATCACTCGATTCCAAAAAATATAGTAAAATTATACATCTTGAGTAAATGATATACAATACGACTATTTAATTACTTATCATCGATTGTAAGGATGCATTGATTGATTGGCGTAGAAGCTTTTGTATGAGTGATAGAAAGGAATTAAAGAAAAGAGACATGGAGCGGAAGTTGGCTCTGAACGTTTCATAATGTTGAGGATTGTTCATTTGAAATTTTGATTCATGAAGAGGTGAAAATAATGACATCACTATCAAGTGAAGATGGAAATGCATGTGAAAGAAAATCCATTGAAATGAACTGGATCGATTAATATCACTACTAGATTTTAGAGAAGAAAGTCGCTAAGTATAATCCATTTTTTTCTTGCTTTATTTTTACTGTATAAAGGAAAAATATGATTGTTTATATTTCGATGAAGAAAGAAGGGTTTTCCATGCATAAAGATATGAATTATGGTAGCGACTATAAATATATTCCAGCAACATCAATTTGGAGTGGAGATGGTGTAGAAGTATTGCCTGATTTATACCAACATACGATTCAAATTGTTAATATCGTACTCTACGGTGAACCTCATAAGAAAGAGTTCGTATTAGTTGATGCAGGCATGCCAAAAAGTGCAAAGGAAATTATTTCAATAGCCGAGGAGAGATTTGGATCAAATAGTAAACCTAAAGCATTAATTTTAACGCACGGGCACTTTGATCATGTTGGGGCGATAATTGATCTAATTGAACATTGGGGTATGCCGGTTTATGCTCACATATTAGAATTACCTTATTTAACTGGTATGAAAAATTATCCTGAACCTGATCCTGTTGTCAATGGTGGCTTAATAGCGAAAGTATCATCAATTTTCCCGAATGAAGCTACAAACTTAGGAAACAACGTTGAGGCGCTTCCGTCAGATGGGAGTATTCCATATATGGATGGTTTTCGTTGGATTCATACGCCGGGTCATACGCCAGGGCATATATCTTTATTTCGTGAAGAGGACCGAGCTTTAATTGTTGGAGATGCATTTGTTACGGTTAAACAAGAATCGCTCTACAAAGTATTGCTACAAAAAAAAGAAATTAGCGGACCGCCACGATATTTCACGACGGATTGGCAGGCTGCTTGGGATTCCGTTAAAAAATTAGAAGCATTAAAACCTTCAGTTGCTATTACAGGACATGGATTACCGATGAAGGGGGAAGAGCTTACTAGAAATTTGCATAAGTTAGCGACAGAATTTGAGCAGATTGCTTTACCTAATCACAGCAAATTCTTGAATTAATATATTAAAAGGTCTATGTAGGACGAAGAAATACAATGAAGATATTCGTTCTAAATAAGAAAAAAGCGGCACTTCCAATTGATAGTTGTGTCTAACAATTGAAGTGAGGCTTATACTAAATTTCTGATTAAATTGTCGTATTTTCCTTGTTCACCTTAATGTTATTTTCATGACTGATGATATCTTTATCAGTCATGCTTGAGTGCATTCCATTTTTTATGTTCTATATTGAATATATCTATCATTAATAAAAATAAAAAAGGCTGTAGCAAATATAAACTTGCTACAGCCTGAATTGGTTCATGCCCCTTGATGGCGCAATATCATATATTTTATCATAAGATACTTTATTGTAATATATTTTGTTTATTACAACATTTCAATAATAAATAAAAAGCCTATTGACAAAAAAATGCAGAATCGTTATAGTCAATTTATTCAACGTTGAATATAAAAAGGTGATTATTATGACAAGGCTATTAGTTCTTGCTATGTTAGGGCTAAAACCAATGACTGGCTATGATATTAAAGTAATGCTTGAATTAAGTGACGCTGAACGATGGGGTGGTGTGCTAATCGGCTCGATCTATAATGCTTTAAAGAAGCTTGAAAAAGATGGTTATATAGAGGTGGCTAGTATTGAATCCACAGGTCTTCGACAAAAAGCAATTTATCAAATTACTGAAAAGGGCAGGGCACATGAGCAAGAATTAATTATCGAGGCTCTTGAAAAATCCTCTGTAGTTTATCCTACAACTTTATATTCTGGTGTGTCCTTTGCATTTAAACTGCCAAAAGCTAAAGCGGTGGATGCATTAGAAAAACAAAAAAAAATTTTGGAACAAGAAGAAAAGGCGATCAATACTGGTTATGAGGCAAAATTAATTGCTATGCAAGGAAAACTACCAGCATTAACACAACTAGCATTTGATAATATGCTTGAAATTGTTCAAGTACAATCAAAATTTGTACATCAAGCTATTGAAATTATGAATAAAAGTGACTCTCTCGAATGAGGGAGTTAAAAAATAGCCATATATTCAACGTTGAATATACAATGTTAATTAAGGGGAGAAAATATGAAGAAGCTCATTCATGTTAGCCAATTAACGAAAAATTATAAGGCTAACTGTGTCGTTGATCATATAACCGTTGACATTATAGAAGGTGAGATAGTAGCTTTAGTAGGCACAAATGGTGCTGGGAAAACTACAACGATTGGTATGCTTCTTGGAATTATTCCTCAAGACAGTGGAACGATTGAATACTGGACATCCGACTACAAAAAGGAAATAGGTACGCAGCTTCAATCAACGCCTTTTTTCGAAGGCTATTCTGTAGAGGATAATGTGAAATTATTTGGGGCATTCTATGGAATTTCGCTGACAAAAAGTGAAATTGATGAAAAACTCGCCACTTTTGATTTATTACATGTTAAAAAAACGCTTGCTATTAAATTGTCATTAGGACAGCAAAAACGTCTAGCAATTATCGTGACAACTTTGCATAATCCCAAACTAGTAATTTTGGATGAACCTTCTGCTGGATTGGATCCTAGAGGTCAAAGAGAAATTCAACAGATCATTAAACGCTTAAAAGATAGTCGGGTTACTGTGTTATTTTCTTCCCACGATATGTTGGAAGTAATGAATGTTGCTGACAGAGTGTTAATTATGCATCGCGGGAAAATAATGGCGAATGGCTCACCAAATGGTTTAATGGAGCACTATCAAACGCAAAATTTGGAAGAATTATTTTTTGAATTAACGAAGTGAGGAGCGAGAGGATGGGGGCTATTTTCGTATTAAATTTGAAATCTAGTATAAAGGATATGTATTTACTTTTTTGGTCACTAATAATGCCATTTGCGGCAATTATTGCGTTAAGGATATTTTTACCGAGCTATGCGGGAAATTATGTAGAAGGAATCATTGCCATAAGTGTATTTTTCTATTCATTTATGACCACTGCTTTTATAGCATTATCGCAAAGAAAAAGAGGCGTTTATAATTTACTTCATGCTACACCAATGCCTTTATGGAAATATATCGTCAGTATTTCTAGTGCATGGGCTATAATAGCGATTATTTTATCCTATATCGTGCTTTTATTTGCTATCGTTATCAATCAACTAAACTTTTCTTTTAATAGCCTCTTATACTTGACACCGATTATTTTAATAGCTTCGTTAAGTTTTGTTTTTTTAAGCTTTTTTATTTCAAGTCTCGTGAAAAACGAGGGACATTTAAGTATGACTGCAAATGTACTGATGATACCAATGCTACTTTGTAGTAATGCATTTTTTACAATGGAAAAAGCGCCAAATCTAATACAATATATTAGTGTGATAAATCCATTTGAATGGTTTGTAAATGGAATTAAAGCCTCGTTTCTAAATAATGTTAGTACATGGGGAGAATCTTTACTTCTTTTATTGGGATGCCTTGCTGTGACACTTATCATTTCCCTAAAAACATTCAAATATAGCGACCAATAACTATTATAGAAATGGTCATTTCAGACTGTAGATAAACTTGCAAATCCTCGCCATTTACCACATTTGTGGGTAGATCTGGAAGGTTATAAAAGCTAAAAAGAGAATATTTTAGTAACGATGCTAGAGAGGGCGATGGGATGAGTAAAACGTTATTTAGAATAGGAACTACTTATATTCCAGTCAGCAATGTTGAACTATTATGCTGAGTGGAATATAGGTAAATTGGGAGCAGAATGTAGTTACTGAGATAGTGATAAGGCTATTCTTAATTTTGCTAATCAACGCTCAAATTTCATTGATTGCTATGGGAAAGAGCATTTTTCGATTACTTTTGAGGTAGACGGATTAAGTGCATTAGAGACGATTCATAAAATTTTTAAAAATAAAGGATTTAGAGTTGGAGAAATTGACAACAGGGGGCATTCGGGAAGGAATTTTGTTTTTTACGATTTTGACGGAAATAAATTTGATGTGTGGAGTGAGCTGAGTCCCACTTATAAAGAATACAAGGGTGATGAGTAAACCATTATTAAAAGGTAATTCCAATTTCACTAAATTTCCCAGAAAATTATTTAAAGGTGGGGAAATTTCAAGAAGGAGAGACGAAATTTTATCTTGCCTGATCGAGATAGAAATACGCTAGGAGTTTGTCAATAAACTATATAGAAACATTATTTCCTGAACAGAAGATTTATAGAGGGCCACTTACTATTATAAGTGACCCTTAGTAACAAAGCTTCGGAGGTGTAAGACTAAACCAATCTTACATTACTAACATATGATACGATGTTATTTTTGCATAGTTAATTGCCTGAGAAATAGTGTAACTTCTATCAGATGGTTTCTAACACCCGCTGAAAGAAGTTAAAGCCTCCGGCGAATATCATTTTAAAGGCATGAATGCTGAGGGATTTAATTGTTCTGATTCTATTACAATACCAGTTAATCCTTTATCCGTTTTAGTTTCATGCCATTCACCCTTTTCCCAAAAAACTGCATCTCCAGGCTGGACTTGATAGTATTGCGCCTGTTCATTTCTTACAAATCCTTTGCTTTCAATAATTAAGAAAAGCTGGGGAACTACAGCTTGATGATAGCCATAACACCGTTTTCTTCTAAATACATACACCCAATACTAGCGGATGCTTCAGTTTCAATAATTCTAGACATAATAAAACTTGACTTAAATTGTGTTATATTTTTGCCATTCTCTTTGGACAATTGATAAAATTTCATTTGATTCCTCCGAACTTAAATTACTTTTTCACAGCATGGACGTAGTGAATTGTTTCAAAGGCGGTTAAATAATCTTTTCGATTGTCAAAATAAAGCTCATTAATTGTATCTGGCGATAGATGTTCGTAAATAAGCAGACCTGAGTTTTCTAACATTTTTTCCATTTCTTTATAAGTAAAACATGATTTCATCGGTTCACCACTTGCTGCAGCCATTTTTACCATGTTATCTACTCTGTTTGATATTCCTTGTTCTTTAAATAGTTTTTCATCTGCATAGTCCAACACTATCGAACTTCCTGTTGGTACATTGGCAAATAAGTGATCAATTAAACTTGAAATTTCATCTTTCGTTAAATAATAGGAAACACCTAGTAAACTAAAGAAAGTTTTTTTATTGCCGAAGCCGCTATTTATTAGATTTTGATAGGAAAACTTTTTTGTGAAATCCAACGAAATGAAATGTACATTGCTTGGAAGCTTTAAATTGACTTCAGCTAATCTTTTCTTTTTAAATTCCTGTGTTGCAGGGTGATCAATTTCAAAGATTTTTAAATTGTTTTCAAGTTCCGGATGTCTTAGGCTAAATGTATCTAACCCTGCTCCGAGCATAACATATTGCTGTAAACCTAACATGATTTCAGTTAACAAAACTTTTTCACAATATGCCGCACGTGCCAAGGGGGTAGGGGAGAGCTGAGTTTGCACAATCCATTTTAATAGCTCTTCAGTTTGTCCATTAAGTTTTACAGCGATTTCTTTGTTAAAAAACTGGATACCTTGAAGCATATTTGTTTGAATGTCATTGAACTCTTGTTGTGTGATTATTTTTTTTGCTAGGTAGTCATCAAAAATTTTAGGGGTATCGAATTGACTATGATAGGCTCTACTAAAAGCTGAGATTAATGAAGTTAAACTGGATTCATCTTTGTTCATACAAGTACTCTCCTTCAAAAAAATAGGATTCTCCTGGCCAGGAGAATCCTATTGTACAGATAAATTCTGTAAAAGTAAATTATTGCATAAATTACTTTTTTTGTCAAGTTTTAAGTGCTGAGAATTCACTAAATTTAGAAATCTTCTTAATCAAATTTTTGGATAAATATTTTCCCGTTCGGTTGAATTTCTGCATAGAAAACTTCTTCGATTGATTGTATATTTTCCTTTTTTAATTCGTTGTCTAACCATTCTCTACTTTTTCCAACTTCCAGTAGATTTTGTGTCAATAGCTTCCCATCTGTGATAACTTCAATGGGGATAAAAATCGGAGGTGGAGGAGATATTTTTAAATCCATCTTTTGCGTGCCTTGAAATTCAGGCTTTTTCAAAATACTAAGCATGCCATTTGGTTCTAATATTGCATAGTCAATTTCTGTAATTGAAAAAATTTGATATTGTCTAATCATCATCGTAAGGTCATCAATATTTATTTTAGTGTTTGCTAAAGCTTTTCTATCTATTTTTCCTTTTTTAATAACGATTGTCGGTTGTCCATCAAGGAATGTTCTTGCTTTTCCGGATTTTAGAGCGATATAACTAATTAAAGTAGTAAGCGTACACCAAACAATTAAGCTTACTAAAAATTTTGTGAATACAATTGTTTTTAAAATTACCATGTTGGCTGCAATAGAACCAATTGTAATACCAGTTACGTAGTTAAAGAAGGTTAAGTGACTTAGTTGTTTTTTACCTAGAAACCTCGTAAGTGTCAGAAGAACGAAAAAAGTAATAACCGTTTGAACAACTACTTGTATATAACCTGTGTACAAATTCTCCCACTCCTTATCTAATTCCTAGAATACCCAATGAAATTTTAAAAGATACCTCAATACAACAACACAGGTGGATTCAAATTTATTAAAAATCTAACAGAATCAATACATTATTGGATCTTCATCATAATGTAAGGTTGATTTCCGTTTTGCTTCGTCTCCTCTATCGCTAATCCCCAAGGAGTCGCCGCGTCTCCATTCCAATCAACGTATTAAGGTATACGTTTCAACAAATTGTATTTCTATTTTTGGTAATGAACTTATAATTATCAATAATGGGAAAAATACTCTCGTTTTGGTAATATAAGTATTATCTGATTAAAAGGAGAGGTTTTATGGATTCTAGAGTTCCGATTCAAGTTCAAAAAATTTTAAATGAATATATAACCCTAATTCAAAATAAACTACCGAATATCCTTGAAGGTTTCTATTTACATGGTTCAATTGCTCTTGACGCTTACATAAACGGTTCTAGTGATATCGACTTTATTGCAGTTGTCAATAGATCCTTAACCGAAGAAGATGCGAAAGTAATAGCCGATCTTCACAAAGAATTAAATCGACAATACAAGGATACAGGGATGGATGGTTGTTATTTACTTGTTGAGGATATTGGCAAGAAACAGAGTGAAGTAAAAGGTTGTTTAAACGTAAACGAAGGCAAAACAAATTGGGGAAATGATCATATTAACCCAATTACTTGGTGGATTTTAAAAAATAAAGGTATGACAATTTTAGGACCGGATGTAGCTACATATAGCTTTAATGTAGATGAGAGTATGCTTGGTGAGTATGTACTAGGAAATATGAACAGTTATTGGTCGAATAGATTAAAAAAAATTAAAAAATATAAAGCATTTTTAATACCAAATAAATTAGTTGATTTAGAAGTAGAGTGGTCAATAACAGGGGTTTTACGGCAATTTTACACACTGCAAGAACAAGATATTGTTTCAAAAGTAGATGCTTGTAAATATGCAATACATCATTTACCAGAAGAATTTCATAATATTATTAACGAAGCCATTAGTATTCGAGAAGGTTCCACTATTCGTTATTGTAATTCGAAAAAACAACGCATTGATGACACTATTCAATGTATGGATTATATACTTAAGCAATGTAATAGTGTCAAAAATTAATGAAATGTGGATGCATCAAAAGTTGGCGATGACATTTGTTAAAACGTCTACTATGTAAATAGTCGATTGGAGTGGAGACTGGGCGACTCCTCGGGGATCAGCGTCTCAGATGAGAGACCCTGCAGCGCAGCGGATGTTTTCTGTGCGAAAGCGTAGTGTTAACGTAGCGGCAGCAAATGTTTTGACTGTGCGAAAGCAACACCAAAAGCGGCTCATCGGACGCCCCCAGGAAGCTCTGCGCGTCAGCGGCAAAGTTTTATCTGTGCGTAAGCGTAGCGACAGTAACAAATGTTTTCTGTAGCAAAAGCAAAGCGGCAGCTACAAATGTTTTTTCTGTGCGAAAGCGAAGCGGCAGCAACAAATGTTTTCTGTAGCGAAAGCGAAGCGACAGCAACAAAGCGCCCAGTCGGAACGGAAATCAACCACACGTTTTGGTGATGATCCAAAATTAATCAGTCTTAAATGACAATTAGGCTCTAGGGGTAGATAGTATGAACAAAAATTATGTAAGCGCCGTGATAAACAAAAAGGGGAAATCGTCTAATTAAAGTGTTTCCTCAAATTGAAAGGGGAAAATTAAGTGAATCAAGCTCTACTTATTATTGATGCGCAGCAAGAATTAATAGATGGTAATGAGAAAGAAAGGGCTGTTTTTAAGAAGGAACAGCTTATTAGAAATATCATTTTAGTCATCGAAAAAGCAAGAAAATCCAATGTTCTAGTCGTCTTCGTAAGGGATCTCGATGTTGCTGAAGGTAAAGGGAAAGGATTCGCTATTCATAATGGCATTAATGTTCCTAAAGAAGCAAGGGTTTTCGATAAAAAAGCAACGAATTGTTTCCATGGGACTGAACTGTTAAATCATTTTCGATCTCAAGAAATTAAACATGTTGTTGTAATGGGGTGCTCGACGCAGCACTGTATAGATAGCGCCGTAAGAACTGCGACTATTAGCGGTTTGGATGTCACGTTAGTTGGTGATGGTCATTCAACAGCGGGTAGTGATGTTTTTAGTGCAGAACAAATTATAAAGCATCCTAACAATACACTTCATGGTCATTACAATGTCGAACACTTTTCTGTTGTTAGAAATTCGGAAGAAGACTTGTTTCATCCTACACATGATTCTTATAGATAAGAAAGAACATTCAAGGGCATTCAGATAAAATTAAATTATACAGGATCTCTTACTGGCTTGATAAGAAAAGCTTATATCTTAAATTACAAAGTAATAAAAGATATAAGCTCTTTTTTATGGTCTGTTCGTAGAAATTGTCGATTTTCTAGAGGAGAATCCTTTGAAGCAATATAAGGATGTATCTATTATTAGTATATAAATTGTAATTCGAAAGGTGGATTTGTATGACGATATATATTGCACTTCTTAGAGGAATTAATGTAGGCGGGCACAATAAAATAATCATGGCACAATTAAGAAGTTCTCTTGAGCAACTAGGATTACATAATGTGAAGACATATATCCAAAGTGGAAACATCCTTTTTGAATCAGAGGAAACCGAGGAGCTTTTGCATAGGAAAATTCACGATAAAATAAAAGAGGATTTTGGGATATCTAGTGTTGTTGTTATGAGGACAGCAGAAGAAATACTACAAATTGTTAGTCAAATTCCTTTTTCAAATCAGGAGATTTCACAAGCGGAGCAATCCTGTAAAGGAGAATGCTTGCATGTTGCTTTGTTGCCGGCAGCTCCTTCGAAGGTCAATAGCGACATGTTTTTATCCTATGCAAATGAAAGAGAGCTTAGTGTCATTGAAGGAAGAAATGTGTATCTATTATTTCATGACAGCATTCGAAACTCCAAACTCGGTAATCATCTGAAAAAGCTTGAAATTCCAGCAACTGTCCGTAATTGGAAAACGCTCATGAAACTTTCAAGTATGGTCGAGGAATTCAAACATAAGAAAAGTGAACAATGATTTTAATTCTGGCAATAAAATGACTGTATATCCAAAAAATTCATGATTTGTTCATAAATTGCTGTGAATTATGTGGTAAACTAGTAATGTCATGGTTAACAGACGAACACGCATAAAAAAGTCTAGGTATTCACGGCACTGAGTACCATTTTTAAGACAGTAAGAAAACACCTTATTTTACAACCAGTTGACGGTATTGAACCGGCGACTGGTTGTTTAATTTCGTTTTAATTCGAATATTGTTATAATAGTAAATGTATTCTTCGACAATATTTATTACACACGCATTTGTTGTGCGATAAATATCATCGAGGTAGAACGTTTCAATTGGGGAATTATCAGCGGGCGTGCCTTTACGAGACATGCTCATGATAATTCCTTTTTCTTTGACTGCTTTCTGATACGCGTAAGATGTGTAAACAGAACCCTGATCGCTATGCAGGATACAGCCTTCTGGTAAATCGGGCAATTGATTTAGTGTATCTAAGACAAAGTCGGTGTCTTGTGTAAAACCACCATTGTATACGCAATAATCTTACCATTAAATAGGTCTAAGATACTTGAAAGGTACATCATAAGAAGCGAGATTAATGCAATAAAGAGGTATAAGTTATTTATAAAGGAACGATTAAGAAGGGGAGTTTTTTTAATAAAGCCATACTTTGTGTGATGCTATGTTCTTTTATTGCATGAGCGTATTGTGAGTATCTGTTTAAAAATTTAAATAAGATTGACAATTGTTGATTACAAACGTAATATTTGTATATGGATTACATTTGTAATACAAGGAGGTGAGTTTTATATTATGAAAGAATTACCTAAAATATCCGAAGCTGAATTGGAAGTTATGAAAGTTCTTTGGTCAAAATCACCGCAAACAGCAAATGAAATAATTAAAGTATTAGAGTCAACAACGGATTGGAAACCGAAGACAATTCGAACACTTATTACTCGATTAGTCCAAAAAGAAGCCATTTCTTTCCATCAAGATACAGGGCGTATATATGCATATTTTCCTTTAGTGTCACAAGATAAGTATCTTCAAGTAGAAACAGAATCATTACTTAAACGTTTCTATGGTGCAGCATTTAAACCTCTACTTGTGAACTTCTTAAAAGAAGAAAAGTTGTCTTCAGAAGATATTAACGAACTCAAACGTATTCTGGATGAGAAGACTGAGGAAAATCAGAGGAAGGAAAGCTAATAATGATGGATATGTTTATGAACGTCTATCTACCTCACTTTTTTTATTGGTTGATAGAAACCTCAATTATGGCAAGTATTCTAGTTGTTCTAATCTTATGTGTAAAACTCTTGTTTAGAAATCAGTTAAATCCACGATGGCAATATCTACTTTGGATGATATTAATTGTAAGACTTTTATTGCCATGGTCTTTTAGTAGTACCTACAGTATCTATTCTATCTTTTCATACAGTAATGGGACTACTGTTACAACTGTTTCTTCTTCAAAAGAACATATGAAAGAATCGACAGATATAAACTATTCAAAAATTACTAAAGAAGATTCCTTTGTAGCTGGTTCAACCCAAGTAGCTAAGGAAAATAAGAAACAAAGTCGTGATGAGACTTTTTCTTCTTTTTATACAATCCTTATATACATTTGGCTTACTGGGGTTATCATTTTGGGCTTTACTATTATCATTATAAATAGGCGTTTACTCCACTTCATAAAAAAACAGCCTATGATTACAGATCAGAGGATTGTCACAATCTTTGAGAATTGTAAAAAATCTATGTCTGTTCAACAGAAAATCCCACTTTTTTTTGCTGGCAATATTTCAAGTCCAACTGTAGTCGGATTTATTAGGCCAAAGGTGTTATTGTCAGGCGTACACTCGAAAGTATTAAATGAGCAACAGCTACGATACATTTTTCTTCACGAATTAGCCCACATCAAACGAAGAGATGTTGGGGTGAATTGGCTTATGTATGGCTTACTCATTCTAAATTGGTTTAATCCTATTCTTTGGTATGCCTACTCATGTATGAGAGAAGATCAGGAATTAGCCTGTGATTCATTAGCTCTTACATATATAAATTCAGAGGAGCAACTTGCATACGGTCATACTATTATTAGCCTTTTAGAACACTACTCAAATTTTTATCAAATACCAAGTTTAGCAAACTTAAGTAGAAATAAAAAAACTTTAAAAAGGAGGATCCTTATGATAAAAAAATTCAAAAACTCTTATCGTTGGTCTGTATTTGGCGTTGCTACTTTAATCGCTGTCTCATCTATATCTTTAGTAAATGCACGTGTAGATAAACCGACTAACCGGATGAATGAAAATACGGAATTAAATGAAGAAAAAGGGAAAACAGAGGTGGTCCAATTAAGTGTCAAAAATAGCGAACCAACAAACGGTCCACTTACAGAAGTAGGTCAGTGGAAATTTTTAGGTAATGGTTATAATAAAGCTACATTAGTTAATATAAAAAATGTAGACAAAACCTATGATATGGGTGCTATTAAATTTACTATTAAATCCATCAATTTTGTACAATTGACAAATTTACCTGAGTTTACTGTAAAACGAATCAAAGAGAAACATGGTAAAGATCTCAATGATGAATTAAATTTAATTGATATATCTTATAAAGTTGAAAATACAACCGATAAAGATATAGTTTTCTACCCTGTTGATACACTTACAATTAATAATAAAACTCAAATTAAATCGAAGGATTTTGTGCTTCAAACATCTGATTCGCAAATCTTTATAAATAAAGTAGTCGATGAGAGGTATATTCTTATTCCTACTTTAGAGGTTCCATTTAGTGAAATTAATACGATAAATATTAATACGAGTGATGTATTGAACAAGGAAAACTCTACAATTTTAAACCCGAGTAAAAATATAGGAATTAATTTATAATATATATTGAAACAGCTAGCTAAATTGAACTGTCCTCCAATTGACAATACAATGTTTGTGAAGGATTGTACTTAAATGAACGGGGTGCTTTACTTGAAGACCATTGAATTGTTTGGACAACTCCTTTTTCTTAATTTAAAAATTGATTATTTATATAAAAGATTGATCATTATACGTTGGACCATGAGGAGATTTTATGTAAAATACATTTTAAGAATTAAAAGTTCCATATGAGTTTAAAGAAAATGCCAATCAAATGTAAATAATAAAAGGTTAGAGGAACAACGTTGAACGGTTTCTCTTTTTGAAATAATTTTTAAAGCATCTCTTATTGTTCTGCTTTACGTCAAAAAGGAGTAGAGCATTTTCTTCTTAGATTAACGGTGTTGTTTAGAATTCAGATAAATAATACGCTTTAGAATCAACGGTGTAACTTACTTGTCTAAATCAAAAAACTGTTGAGGGACTTGATGAATTTGCGAGATTGATTGAAGATAGAAGAGATCTGCTAAAGCAAGAATTTGAAAGTCAACCTTTTTGAAGGGAGAATAATGATGCTAGAAAATAAATTGGGTATCAACAACCAGCTTGAATTGAATCGTACAGAAGAACGACTTTCAAAGAAGAAAGCCAAAGATTTATACGATTTAGGAAAGAGGAATGAAATAAAAGTAGGCACATTCAAGGGTCTTTCTGAAATCCATCAATATCTATTTGAAGATGTTTACTTCTTTGCTGGAAAAGTTCGAGAGGTCAATCTAGCAAAAAGTAATTTCCGATTTGCGCCAGTAATGTATCTTAACCAATCTTTGAATCACATAGATAAAATGCCACAAACTACTTTTGATGAAATCGTTGAAAAGTATGTTGAAATGAATATCGCCCATCCTTTAGAGAAGGCAACGGCAGAGCGACGAGGATATGGTTAGATTTAATCTTTAAGAAAGAACTTCATAAGGTTGTTGATTGGAATAAGATTGACAAGGAAGATTATTTACTGGCTATGGAACGTAGTCCGATTAGAGATATTGAAATTAAGCATTTGCTACAAAATGCTTTGGTAGATGAAATTAATAGCCGTGAAGTTTTCATGAGAGGGATTGGTATTAGCTATTACTATGAGGGATTTACTGAATATGACATTGATGATTTATAAAAAAGAGTGCTGTTTAAATTATCTTAGGGTGACAACCTTCAACGTGTAGTAAATAGTCCGTACATATTATATATAATATGTTTGGTCTATATTTCTGTTCGTAATTGGAATTGGGTGTTTGATTGGAAATTATCTCAATTATTTTTAAGGGAGATTGTGAAGAATTGTACTTAAACTAACGGTGCAGCATTCCTGTTTGAAGGATGATCGAGGTCTTGAAAGAAAAGGAGCCTTCTAGTATGATGCATGAGTGTCAACGACCATTGACCCATCATCAAACAAGGAGGACTCCTTTATGCATTCTAAATGGAATAATAAAATTAATCAAGAAACTGAAAATACATTCGTTGTTCGTATGGATATTGCCAAGCAGGAGTAGAAGGTTACTTTAAACAAATATACCAAAGTGAAACTATAAATTTCATATCTATATTGAATGAAAATCTGAAAGAAAATGTGCAATAAAAAGAACAGCTAACAATTAAGCTAACTGTTCAAAGGGTTCTATAAAAGTGAAATATTATTAGGTGTTCATATCAATAGATCTTACTTGGTAATTATCTTCAGAAGTATCTACAACAGCAGATATTTTCCTATTCTCATTATCAACAACATGACCTTCTAAATATACTTCATGTGTTGCATATTCACCTGAAGAACTAACTTCATTTATTGTAATATCGATATTTTTTTCCTTTTTAAAATGCTCAACTGTAGCTTGTATTGCTTTTTCTTTAGTGTTTGCCCATGCTTCTTCACTAAATTCCTTAGGCAAACCTTGGTCGATAAGGAAAAAAGCTATTAGAGCTAGAGCGATAATTGTAGTACCACCAAAAATAGCTATAAATTGAATTTTTTTGTCTTTCATAAAAACTCTTACCTCAAATCATGTTTTCTTATTATTTTTTAACAATAGTAATTCTACAACACGATTTTAGTTTTAACAATTAAATTTGAGTTACATAAAACTTATAATTTTGTAAGTTTTAGTATCAATAAATATACACGAGTGTTACTGAATGTAGTGTAGTGTTATACCAATCCTAATTTAGAATAATGAATTTGGAAAACCATGCTTTTATGGATAAAATCGACTGTTTTTTCTTTTTAATACACTTACCGCAATACAATTTTTCAATTGTAGTTTTACAAAAAAAGATTGATCATTTAAAACAAAATTCGATTATTTAAAATAAAGATTGATAATTGATAAGAAAGTTTGATTAAAAATCCTGTGTTGATGTGCAGGATTTTTTCTTATTCCACAATCGGGCCAGATTATGAAATTATTTAGACAGTTTAGTTCAATAAGAAATAGCAATTAAAAAAATGATATATTTAGAAATAAAGGGATGAGGTTTGCGAAATGAAGAAAAAGGAACTATCCTTTTAGTTTTGCAACGCCATCAATAAAGTATAAAGTAATCAACTACTTAAAGGTATTCTGAAGTTCAAGTCCCTAAGAGTCTAGGAGAATAAACGGAAGTATCTATTATAATATTTATTCATTATTTTTCGCTATACAACTAAAAAGGAGTGGAATGATGTTTTTCTTAACACGTGAACGACAGGAAGTATTCAACGCAGCACATACATATCCATTTGAGGAAGAGTTCGATGCTGAATTTGAAGATCATTTATATGAGCATTTAGCCGAGTATATAGATGTCTTACCACAAAAGTTTCAGTCGGGAATTATTGAACGAACTTTATTCCGAAATGATACTTTAATGGAAGAATTTGAAGAATGGTGCAATGTGACAATTGAGCAGTTCACAACTAAGAGTAATGCTATTTATGAAAAGCGTGAAGCAATTGTTGAACGCTTTAATCCTTCAGCACAAACCGTTTTTTCACAATCATTTCATGATGGTAAAATTTTAAATGCTGAGCAACAAGGAAATAATTTTACGCTTCTATTAGATATGAGTGGCGGGTTTACAGTCGAGTCAATTGTGCAGTTAGTTTTTCATGATGCACAAACAGAAGGTAATCTAGAAGGTTATTACGTGTATGACGAATTAATAATGATCGAAGGTAGATTTGCATTACGAGTTTTATCTAGTTTTGGTAGCCCTTATGCTGAATGGACGATTTTCTTCAAAGATGTGACAGCAAAATACTTGTATCGTCCTGCAGTTTATATTGAACCGGGAGAAGTCGCTACGTGGGATGATTATGTTATTGCGCTAAACCTAGATGACAAATACTATATTGTAAAAGATATGCACTTTGTAGAGATTGATTTGGCTACTCTTTCGCAAACGGATAATGGGATATTTGCTGGAAGGGTATTACTTGGTGATAGCTTTGAGGAGGCAAGAGAGCGAATTTATTGTGCTACTTATGAAGATCCAAATGCTCATTTTAGTGAGCCTATTCCGACTGATGAGTTGTTATTTGCTATGTTTGATTTAGACCAAAATATACGAGTACGTGCCTTTAACACAATTTTTGCACTAGGAGAGGATGCTGCATATATCGTTAATGATGCGCTACGTAAAGTCGATGTAAGCGCAGATGAAAATATGTATTTTGGCATTATAGCAAGCCATTTCGATCAACTCGGTTGTTTAGAGGATGATGTAAAACTGAAATGGCTTAGGGAATAAGAAGAGTGCTGTTCAAAACGTTCTCCGATTGAACAGCCTTTTTGTTTTTTAAAAGCCAGTATAGCTTGAGATTTATTTTATCGTAAATTTTTTAATACCTGAAAAACATCTTTTCTTTTACTAGCCGAGCTAATAGATTATCCTACATTACTCCATTAAAGGGCGCAATGGATGGATGATGACCAGGAAGTAATGTCTTTAGTATATATCGGTATAGTAGCAATACAACTAGAGAGAAAATGTCTTCAAGAACAAGTATGTAACAATGCTATTGGTTTAATCGAACGTGGTGCAGATCTTGAACTTTCGGAAGAAGTAGATCAAAAAGGTTATGTATAAAAGCTAGATTGCTGTATCCATTTGGTATGGATTCTATATGGAAAATATATAGTATCTTGACAAATTGTGTTTTTTAATTAAAATTAAGTATGTTTAAAACTTTAAACATAAGGGTGGGAATTATGGAAAATTTTAATTGCAATAACAAAGAACAAGTTTTAGAAAAATTTAAATTATCAACCCCCATTTTCCAAGCACTTGGTGATGAGAATCGTCAACAAATCATCATTCTATTACTCACACATGATAGCCTAAACGTAAATCAATTAACAGAAAGAATAGAGCTTTCTAGACCAGCCGTTTCCCATCATTTGAAAATTTTAAGACAAGCAGGTTTAATTACTTTTAACCGGAATGGGAATGAAAAATATTATTCATTAAGTTCTAATGAGTTTCTAAAACAAATCAAAGAGCTAATTCAAACTATTGAGCAAAGCTATTGATTTGTTCTTTTTTACCAAACAATGTTTGTATGTTTAAAAATTTAAACATACAAACATCGTTCAAAAGATTAGGAGGGTTTAAATCATGGGAAATAAAAATAAAAATCAATCGAGAAACATGTATTTATTAATGCTGCTCGTTCCTTTGTTTTGGGGTGGAGCCTTTGCGACAGCAAAGCATGTCATTACGGAAGTTCCACCACTTGTTGCAGCTACACTACGTTTTGGCATAACAGGCATAATACTCGTTACATTCATAACAATTCAGAAAGAATGGCAGTGGCAAGTAATCAGAAATCGATGGCAAGGTTTATTATTTATTGGCTTTATCGGAATTTTCGGTTATAATGCTCTTTTCTTTACGGCATTGAAGTATACTTCAGCAACAAATGGTGCGTTAATAATAGCTGCGATGCCTGTATTCACGATGTTAGGGGCAGTCTTATTAGGTAAAGAAAAATGGAATAACAAATCTGGAACAGGTTTAGCTTTATCGATGATTGGCGTAATTATTATTATTGTCAAAGGGTCCCTTTCTGATTTGTTTTCTCTTTCTTTTAACTTAGGAGATATTCTTTTTGTCGGGGCACTTTTATGCGGAGTTATTTATGCATTAATGGGTGAATCCATGCTTAAAGGTATACCAGTAATGCTATCGAATACTATTATGCTGTTATCTGGTGCTGTTTTCCTAGCGATCAGCACGGTATTTGAAGGCGGTTGGAATCAAGTAGTTACTATGTCGGTCCAAAGTTGGATTGAAATGTTTTATATGGTCGTTTGTGGAACATTGATTGGCTATGTTATTTTTAACAAGGGTGTAGAGAGCTTAGGAGGTAGTAAAGCAAGCTTGTATTTAAACTTGACGCCTATAGTCGCAACATTACTTGCAGTTATTGCGTATGGCAGCTCAATTACATTGATACAAATCGTTGGTATGGTGATGGTGCTGGTAGGTGTTTATATTGCTACTAATATAACAAACCAAAGTAATTCAGTACGAAGTCAAGTAAAGGCTTAATAGAGAATACATAATCATTTTGAATTAGGTAAAGAAATTTAATACTTCTGTCTTAACAAATAGCCCGACTCCAAATGCTTTATTCAGAAAGACGTGCTATGCAATAAATGTATAAATTTTTCAATGTCATAAGGTAAAACCAAGATACCAGGAACTCATTTATTTGAGCCTGGTATTTTTTTATTAGATATTTTCTCTCACTTTAAAATTGTCTTTCTATCAAGACAATTTAAATCAGCGAAATTAGAACTGCTGACCAATTGTATTAGTTTATTATAGTTAATAATTTTGTAAGGAATGAGTAAGGAAAAAGAGATGATCGATTCGTACAATTAAAGTATAGGAGAGGGGGAAATTCTATTACGGATTAAGCGTGCTAAAAAGGTTATCAATTAATGGCAGCTACTCTTAAAAACATAGCTCTTTAGAGGAGTATTTCTTAAATAAACGAACGGAGAGAAAATCCATGCTTAAACTGATAGAACTAGGATGGAAAAAATATCGATTATCTAACTATTTTATAGAAATAATCATTTGTATTGTGGCGACCTCCTGTCCTATTGAACTTGTGTCGTGGGGATTTAAAAATGGAAGCGGACTAATGCTATTATTAGATATTCTTGTTAAAACGACAGTGACTATTATTATAGCTATTATTTTATTACGTTTAATAATTGATAAATTCAAGAATAGTTATAGGCTGCTGCTATTCAACATAATGAGTGTTGTTTTTATTATCATGCAATAACAAACTGAAGAGGAGAATTCGTTCTATGCTCTATTTACTGAAACTGGAAATGAAAAAAATTAACTTAGGTTGGTATGTGAAAGGTGCGATGATCGCAAACATCATGATAACTGCAGTAGTGTGTTCCGTAATTTTTATTGCACAGAGGGAGGGGGATATACCCATTTCAACGTACGAAGAAGTTAATGTACTGATTGGTGCAAGCGTGAGGGCAACGTTTATTGTGTTTGCCTCTGTATTAATTGCGAAACTAGTTATTGAAGAGTATAAAAATAGAACAATTTTGCTTATGTTCACGTATCCTGTTAGTCGCAAGAAACTGATTGCTAGTAAATTGACCTTGATTGCTTTTTTAACATTCATGACAACGATGATGTCGAATATCGTTGTTGCGGGTCTATTTTTGATCATTAATACTTATTTTCCTATCGTCCCATTTACAATAACTGCAAGCCAGTTCATAGGTGAAGCCATAAACATAGTACCTTTTGCTATTGCCGCAACAGGAACAAGTTTAATTCCTTTCTATTTTGGAATGCGTAATTATTCTGTCCCGGCTACTATTGGTTCATCGCTTCTCGTGGTGGCAATTGCTTGTGCTTATAACCCAGAAATTTCTTTGGTGACCTTCATTCCACTGCAAATAGGGCTTGGAGCAGTTGGAGTAATAATTGCGTATCTAGGTATTCGTAATATTGAAAACGTGGATGTGGTGTAACAGGAAGTAATGTAAAATAGTTCTAGATATAAATACTTGTACTTACAACAAAAAACAAAAAGAGAGAAGGCTACTAGAAATGGGAATGATTATAGGCATTATAACAGGTGCAGTGTTGGGAATAATTTTAGTATTAATCAGTATGATATTATTTTGGATAAGCAAGAGAAAACAACAAGAGAATCAATATGCAATATGGTTCATGGTTGCAGGTTTTATAGCGTTATTTACATCTGGAAGTAATGCTTTAAGGTATTTCTTATAAGGAATTATTTTTGGCTCAAAATAAGGATTTGTGCAAGACTTCAACGATACGGTTGTTCTATTTGATAAGAAAAACTTATGGATTTCCACGTGAATTCATAAATTTCTTTTATGTTATTTGTTTGATAACATAAGAAAAAGGAGGCGGAAAGATGAAAATTTTTGATGCACACTTTCACATTATTGATTTTAATTATCCTATTACTGAAAATCAAGGATATATACCACCTAGCTATGTTGTTGAAGATTACCAAAAAGATACAGCGACTTATCATATTGTAGGTGGTGCAATTGTATCAGGTTCTTTTCAAGGTTTTGACCAAGATTATTTAGTAAATGCTTTAGAGAAAATGGGTTCTGCATTTTGTGGTGTTACGCAACTACCGTTTGCGGCGACAGATGATGAGATTATGGACTTATATAAAAAAGGTGTATGTGCGCTACGATTCAATGTGAAGCGTGGTGGTTCTGAAGATTTATCCAAGCTCGATTATTTGGCGAGACGTGTGTATGATTTAGCTGGTTGGCATAGTGAATTATATATCGACGCAAAAGATTTGCCTGAAATTGCACCGACGATTGAAAAATTACCAGCGATTTCAATTGATCATTTGGGAATATCCGAGGAAGGCTTTCCTCATTTGTTACGCCTCGTAGAAAAAGGTGTACGAGTAAAGGCGACAGGTTTTGGTCGTGTGGAGCTCGATGTAGGACATGCTTTGAAATCTATTTATGCTGTCAATCCTGAAGCGTTAATGTTCGGTACAGACCTGCCGTCCACACGAGCCAAAAGACCCTTTGCTTATGCCGATGTTGAACTAATTCAAGAATTGTTTGAGGCAAGGTCAGCTGAGAAAATTCTGTATCAAAACGCGATGGATTTTTATTTCAAGTGAGAGTTAGAAATCGCTAATTGCCTTTCACAAATGTGGAAGGCTTTTATTTTGTCTGTGAGATTATTTAATAATATTAAAAAACAGACAATAGGTATAGAGCGTTAACTACACTAATACCCATTGATAATAGTCTGTAATGATCATTGGAGCTTTTGGCAATCTAGCCAGTTAGTTTATACTGTGAGCATTGTTATTTTCTTTACGAATATCTTCTTTCTTTATGTTGGCAATAAATACACCTATTAAAGTCATCAAGCCACCAGTTATGGCAGAAAAATGCGGAACTTCACCAAGCCAAATCCATGCGATAAGAAATGCAAAAACAGTGGTTAAATAAAGCGTACTTGTTGCTTCAGCTGCCCCTGTTCGCGAAGTAACATAAGCTAGCGTAAAATATGGAATGATTGTTGGAAAGATTCCAAGATACAAAATGACTAATGTTGCATTTAACGGGGCATCCATTATTGCTTCACTTAGGCCGGGTGAGAATAGTAGCATAAAAATAGTACCTGACCAAATGGCGTACATCGTAAAGGGAATAGCGCCGTATTTTTCTAGATAACGATGTTGAAAAACAAAGTAAATACTTTCTGAAAGGGATGCTACTAAAACTATGACAATGCCAGTATTCAAAGTAAAACTTTCAGTTGAACCTCCTACAGAAATAAATGCTACACCACAAAAACCAACAAGTGAACCAACCCATCCCCATAAACTAAGCTTCTCACGATAAAAGAATACAGCTAATAAAGCCGTTATTATTGGGGTTGTTGAAACAAGTAAACTTGCAACGCCAGCACTAATCGTTTGCTCTCCATAATTTAGTGCTACTTGATAAACGGTGAAACCTAAAAAGCCAAGTAATAAAATAATGGGGATATCTTTTAACTCAGGCAAAGGAGTTTTTCTAATAACTGCTATGATTAGTAAAACGAATGAGCCGATTAATAATCGTAAAAGTGATATGTGTTCAGGTGAATATGCCATTAATGCCACCCGTATTCCTGGAAAAGCCGATGCCCATATTATGATTGTTATGAAATGAGCAGAAATAATTTTAAGATCTAATGTTTTTAACATGAATACACCTCGTTATCCAACCATTTAATTTTATGTTTTCAATATTAATAGGATTTTGGTAAAATTTCTCCAACAGGTTAAAATGAAAAAAACCAACCAGTTCAGAAAAGAGCGTATATATGAAAAAACCAAAATATCAATTGATTATAGATTTTATAAAAGGAAAAATTGCTAAAGGGGAGTGGGCGATCGGAAGTCCCATACCAAGTCAGCGTAATTTAGCAAAACAGTTTGAGGTTAATCGTAGTACAGTCATAACGGCATTAGAGGAACTAATGGCAGATGGGCTACTAGAAGGGAAAGCAGGGAAGGAAACGGTCGTCACCAATAATACTTGGACTTTGATGGGGGCAAAAACCTCGACTAACTGGAATGGAAATGTCAGATTAGGCATTCATAAACCTAGCGTTTCGATGGTGCAGGAGATTAACGAAGCGGAATCAAATACGAATCTTATTCAATTGAGTAAAGGGGAATTATCACCAGAGATGTTCCCGTTAGAAGAGATGAAAACCATCGTTCAAAAGGTTTCGAATCAATTAACTTCGTTTGGCTATGAAGAGCCGAAAGGAAATATGAAATTACGGCAAGCCATTAGTGACTATTTAAAGGTAAGAGGGGTCGAAGCGTCTCCGGCGTCCATTCTTGTAGTTTCTGGAGCGCTCCAAGCTTTACATCTAATCTCGATTGGACTTCTAAAAAGAGGTTCGACGGTGTTGTTAGAAATGCCGTCCTATCTATACTCGTTGACTGTTTTTGAGTCAGCAGGGATGGAGTTGCAAGGATTAGCAATAGACAACGAGGGGATTATTATCGATTCAATTTATCCGACAAAGGAAAAAGGAAAAAATATTTTATATTCGATTCCGACCTTCCATAATCCAACAGGCGCTTTAATGCAAGAAGAAAGACGTGCGAAATTAATTGCATACTGTGAAAGAGAGCAGCTGCCAGTTATAGAAGATGATGTGTACCGTGATTTATGGATTGACAATCCACCACCTAAACCATTGAAAGCAATGGATCTATACGGAAATGTATTATATGTTGGAAGTTTATCGAAAACCCTTAGTCCAGGATTACGAATTGGTTGGATCGTTGGCTCGGAGTCAGTCATAAATCGATTAGCAGATTTAAAAATGCAATCCGATTATGGATCAAGTACACTTTCACAACTCGTTGCAGCAGAGTGGCTAGCTAGTAATTTCTATGATGATCATCTTGATAAAGTAAGAGAACAACTTAGCATTCGTAGAAAAATTGCTTTAGATGCACTGGATAAATATTTGAGCCCTTACGCTACGTGGGACATCCCAAAAGGTGGATTGTTCATATGGGTGAAAATAAAGCCTGAATTTACAGTGAAAAGGCTATTTGAAAAAGCATTATCCAACAGTATTCTTCTAAATCCCGGTAGTATTTATGCTGAAAAATCGGGACAGTTTATAAGAATCTCCTATGGGTATGCCTCACTCGATGAAATGAAAGAAGGCATATTCCAATTAAGTGAAATTATAAAAGGAGGGGTTAAATGAAACTATTAAACAAATTGCCAAAAAGTAACCCAAAATTACATGTAGACTTCATTAAAGATGGCTGGATTCCGATGAAAGAACCAAAAAAATTAATAAGTGCTATTTTGTTATCTATCCCTTTAATGATTGTCGCTTCAATGATCTCTATTGGGGTAATAAATATTTTTTCTAGTATTTCATTGAGAGATTTTGGATTTACTTCTGCTGGATTATCAATAACCATTAACTTAAGCGTTATTTTGGGAATCGTCTTACTATTAATCATTCACGAACTACTTCATTTGATATTCATTCCTAATTTTATGAAATCAGAAAAAACTTCTGTAGGGCTAACTCTGTTCGGGGGTTTTGTCATTACGGAAGAAGAAATTTCAAAATCAAGATATATATTCATTACGATTGCACCTTTTATGATACTTTCAATAATTTTCCCTCTAATTTTCAGTGCATTTGGACTTTTAACAACGACATTAAAGTTCCTGATTATACTAAACTCGATGGGATCGTCAGTTGATTTACTAAATCTTCTTCTTATAATGAAACAGGTGCCGAAAAATGCAACTTTAAAATGTAATGGATCAAACACTTATTGGAAAATTGCTCAGACTGAACAAAAGGGTAAAGATAACGAATAAGTAAAAAATAGAATTATTGAAAGAGGAAGAAGAAATGAAATCAACCCGCATGTTTAGTATTTTAAATTTAGTAGTGAATCATCAAAAAATGACAGCTCAAGAATTGGCTGAAAAGCTTGTAGTGTCGAAACGAACTATTTATCGCGATATTGAATCACTGAATTTAGCGGGAATTCCTATAGTGAGTTATCCAGGTCAAGGTGGGGGATTGGGGATTTTAGCCAACTATAAACTTGATAAAAAGTTTTTCTCTATTGATGAATTACAAACTATACTAATTGGTTTGGATGCACTAAATAGTATACATACAGAAAATAATATTAAACATCTAATTACTAAAATTGTGGAAAAAGATGAGCAAACGATACTTAAAAATGCTGATATTGCCATCGACTTATCATCATAGTTCACGGATAACAGCTTTCAAGATTATGTAATACCCTTTAGAAAAGCAATTAGAGGACAGTTATTAATGGCAATTGAATATCAATCAAAGTCTGGTTATAGCAAAAGAACAGTAGAACCATATAAACTACTATTTAAATACTCATCGTGGTATCTATATGCTTTTTGTTTGGAGGGGAATCAGTTTCGTTTGTTTAAACTTAACCGTATTTTGTCTTATCATATTTTGACTGAACAGTTCATTGCCAAAGAACACGGAATTTCAGATTCAAGCCTCTTTTTTGAAAATAACTATTTTAAGGAAAATGATACTTTGTTTGACGTTGTACTGCAATACGAAAAGGAAGATGAAGCTTTTTTAATGAATAAGATAGGGGTACAAAAATTCAATTTCATTCAAACAGCGCAAAGTTTACATTTAAAACTTCCGATGTATCATGGGTCATTGATTTCGTCATTCATTTAAAAGACAAAGTAAAAGTGCTTGAACCTCTTTTTCTAGTAAATAAATTAAAAACACCATTAAAAAAATAAGTAGTTTTAATGAAAGTTGACAGGGTTATGTCAACTTTCTTTTGTTATTCTTATTGTCAATAGTTGTCCCATTTATTGTGGAAGTGAATTTTATATAGAAAAGCAATGTGTTAACTTCGGTGATCTCATAACAGCAAATGGGACTGCAACATTGGAATTTGCAAAAGAAATTATGAATCATCTAAAAGTATATTCAGAAGAGAAGATACAAAAATGGTATGATTTTAATAAAAATGGTTTTTACGAAGAATAGTATTTTTGGAACGATTGAAGGTTAGAAGAAAATGAAATCTTTCTTTGTTAAAACGGATGTCATGAATATAAGTTGATTTCCGTTCTGAACGTCCCCAGGAAGCTTTGCTCTGTGTGAAAAGCAAAGCGTCAGCTACAATGCGCCTAGTTGGAACGGAAATCAACTATACGTTATGATGAAGGGCTATATTTTTCATTAGGCTAGACCTTTTATATATTTCGTAACATTCCCTAAACAACAACTACCTTGAGGGTTATTTACCTCACAGCCACAACGGTTTTCTTTTATATTTTCTCGAATATGTTCTAATGGATTAGGAGCGAGTTCATTTTCAACATGTTGTTTAATTTTTTCTTTAGTCCAATCAAAACAATAACAAACCGGTGTACTTAATGAATCATCCTTTTGATGTACATCTATCTTTATATCAGATAGAAGATACTCTTTATTGCTCGTATCAAAATAAACGACATGACAATCTTTAGTAGCACAAAAATAGTGATTATCCATAGCGTTGATAGATCCTAATACAGATGGTTTCATCATTGATTTAATAGTTATTAGTTGTACATTTTTAGCTTTATTTTTACAAGAGGGACAACTAATAGTGTTTTCATTTTTAAGGCCACTACAACAATGTTCCATCGGCATTCCACCTCGAATATTTTATTTTCAGTCGTTAACGTTCAATACCCGGCATTCGTACTTAATACAACTTATTTAGAGTATAAACCATGTACGAAGGTAGAGGGGAAAGGAATTCTATTTATCACATAAATTGAAGCATAATCTTGACAAGACAGTGAACACACAACGAGTTTAGTGTTAGAATTCTTTTTTGAAAATCATTACCGCTTATTTTACAATGAAATTAATGCAAAAAGAAAAAAGCATTATTTAGCGTGAACTACATTCTGATTTATTAGCAAGTCTACATTGGGAAGCAGTTTAAATTATCGTTTAGGTTTTATACAATAAAATACTTTTAAGGTGATAAATAGTATGTTTTTAGGATTTGAATGGCTCCCTAAAAAATGGGGGAAAAGAAAAGTTTCGGAGCGGTTTCTTCAAGCGAAATTTACTGAAGAAGGTAAAGGGATTACGATTACTACATATGCTATTGATTTATATATAATATCGATTCCTTTAGAAGTGAAAAAATATAATTCACTTTAATTTCTTTTAGCTGGTGTCCAAGCCTCCGCTGAAATAAAGGAGGTCGGACTAAGAACGATTTTCTTCACCATGAAGTGAAGGAAACCGTTGATACATCAATGTTTATAGAGGAAGGTTGTTGCAGTAAGGGTCTCTTATAATGCTTTTTTACAAGTTAAGAAATGGTATATATGATTTTATTTAGAAAGCGCACTAGCAGCGTTTTTCTGCAAAATTCCAAAAAACCTTGTATTAACTACGTTCTACGCCTTTGTATGAGTTTGGATCGTTAGAAATCTTAATTTTGATTATTATATTTTAATTTTTAACTTTATCATGAATAGAATTATTACTAAAATCATCAGAAATAGACCTAGATTGAGTAGCCCATGTCCTAAGGGATAGTTTATTGCATATTCTTTTTGAAATTCCAATAGCTCTTGACTACTTATAGAATTAATATCTTGTAAAGGGAAAAGGATTATTTGTAATAAAGATCCAATTACTATTAAACAAAATGATAAAAAAATAATGCTAAAAAGTGTTATCTTATTAAAAATAAATCGCATAATGTCACCTCAGTTTTATCTCTATTTTTTAGAATAGACGTTTTTACTCAATAAAGGTTGTTCGAGACAAAAAAGCGCCCAAAACAAGGTGAGGGCACTGAAAAACTTACGTTTTCATAAAAGCGAACCTTTCTCAGATAAAAATAAGGCACTTCTTGTTCGATTTT
>NZ_SADV01000013.1 GCF_006864135.1 Lysinibacillus sphaericus
TCTGTTCGCTCGACTTGCATGTATTAGGCACGCCGCCAGCGTTCGTCCTGAGCCAGGATCAAACTCTCCATAAAAAGAAATTTGATTAGCTCAAATTGTTTTGCTGGCATCATGTTTGATGTCCAAAATTTTGTTTCGTTCGCCAACTCAAGGTTAGCTAGTAAAAACTTTATTGATTACGTTTTGCTTGTTCAGTTTTCAAGGTTCATTTTGCCGCTGCTTTTCTCAACAGCAACTTTTATATAATATCATGTCGTCCGCTAGATGTCAACAACTAATTTTCATTTGATTTAATTGTTTTTCAGTAGCTGTCTTAACGACTTGTATAATACTACACTCTTAATTTTAAAAGGTCAACACTTTTTCTAAAAAAACTTTATAGTTTTTCACTTCATTGAGAAGCTTCCTATATAATGATTAAGAAAACAATTTATTATTAGACTCACAATCTGACGTTAATATAATGTTTTATTGTTATCTATAATATAATTTTATCATAATCTCTATTAAAAAATTAATTGTTTTTCACTAAAAACAAAAAACTCGGTATAGAAACCGAGTTTTTAAAATGGGAAGAAAAATGGAATTGCTAGCAACATGACAACAAACATAATAATCTGTAATGGCACTCCAATCTTCACAAAATCCATAAATTTATAACCACCAGCCGTCATCACAAGCGCATTTGTTGGGGAAGCAATTGGTGTGATAAACGCCATACTCGCTGCTACAGCAACAGCAATCATAAATGTCGTTGGACTTGCTTCCATTGCAATCGCGGCATTCATAGCAATTGGTGCGAACAAGACCGCAGTCGCCGTATTACTAATAAACTGTCCAAAGATAGCTGTTAAAATATATACGCCAACTAGTACTCCATACGGTCCATAATCTCCAAGTGCATTAATGATACCATCAGATAAAATAACCATACCACCTGTTTTCTCCAATGCAGTCGCCATCGGAAGCATTGCAGCTACAAGCACAATACTTTCAAAATTCATATTGCTGTATGCGTCTTCCATATTTCGCAAACAACCTGTTAATATCATCAATACGGCACCAATCATAACGGAAATTACAGCAGGGAAAACTTCAAAAGCCATTAATACAATCATTAAAAGCATAATGACACCAGCAATACCAGCTTTACCCGTTGCTGCTGCGACACTCGCATGCTCTTTCGGCTGACCAACAACAACGACATCCTGCGTTTCCCTTGCAAGTAATAAAATTTCATCCCATGCACCTTGCACTAAAATGGCATCGCCAAATTTCAATTTATGCGTCACCATATCTTGTAGTTTATAGCCGCCTCTACGATTAATGCCAATTATATTAAGATTATATTTTTCTCGAAAGCCTAGGGTGCTGACAGTCTTATTAATAAAGCTCGAATTTGGCGTTAATAATACTTCAGCAATACCAAGATGCTTTGATACCAATTCATCAGCCTCTCCTTCGACTAATTCCTGCATCTCTAGACTATAATCCAAAGCAAAGCGACGAATATTTTCTTCCTCACCTTGGACATACAATTCATCTTTGGCATGTATCACACTCGTTGGACCTGCCATTTCCTGATATGTCATCGGTAAAAAATTAATGCCTTCTTGAGATCGTCGGTGAATTTTCATCATACAAAGCGCATATTTGGCCGGAAGCTTTAATTCTGCTAATGTTGCGTCAATAATCGACGAATCCTCTGGGACAAACACTTTAAACAAACGATTGTTTAAATCATACTGCTTAATAATTTTCTTTGGAGATAGTTTATAGTCAGCTTTTGTTTGTGTACGATTTTTTTCATTTGGTAAAAGAATATTGCGCACGAGAACTAAATAGATAATACCGACTATCATTCCTACAATACCGATGGGTGTCACTTCGAAAAATCCTAACTTATTATAGCCTCGATCTACTAATAACTGACTGACAATTAAATTTGTTGGTGAGGCAATTAATGTCATAAGCCCAGAAAGACTCGCAACATAAGAAAGTGGTAGCAAGAATTTCGAAGGACTTTCCTTCATACTAATGGCAATACTAACAACGATCGGCATCATTAAAGCTACAGTACCTGTATTACTCATAAAGGCACCTACCGTCCCTACAATAATGAGCAATAGCACAAATAACTTCAGCTCACTATCACCTGACCATTTCAACAATAATCGCCCAGCCATCCCTGCAAGTCCCGTGCGTAAAATTCCTGCGCCCACAACGAACAACCCTGCAATCATTAAAACTACAGAGTTCGAAAAGCCAGCAAGCGCCTCTGTTGGCGTTAAAATATCTGTAATGACGAATGCTAGTAGTGACACAATCGCAACGAGATCCGCTCGTACTTTATTTGTCACAAATGCAAAAATTGTCGCTCCTAAAATAAAAAATGTTAATGTAAGCTGCACTTCTAAGAATTCCTTTCTAACATTAATCATTACGCTAGATGATACACATAACCTTTTGTATATCATTTAGATTTATTATATCTTACCCAAACCTGTAAATGAGAAAGTTCACCATCTTTTCAAAATAAAAGACACTTCCTTATAACGTGAGGTTGATTTCCGTTCCAACTGGGCGCTTTCCTGGGGGCGTCCGATGAGCCGCTTCGCTGCAGGGTCTCATCTGTGACGCTAATCCCTAAGGAGTCGCCCAGTCTCCACTACAATCAACAATTTATCGACGAAAATAAACATAAAATAATGCGTATCATTAAACTAATGTTGATCTCCACTCCAAGTAGGTGCTTTCTGCACAAGCTAATCCCGCAGGAGTCGCTACTCTCCGTGAAAAATCAACAGCCCCTCATAATTTATTTAAAAATCCTAAATTACAACGGGATATGTTTCATAGTTTTCGCGCAAGGAAAGCATAAAAGTTTCTTTCAATACGCTACATGACGAGGTCTTCCAAATAAATTACCATACCGCTTTTTAAAACAAATAACTTTTACCTACAGTTTGAAGCGCAGTTTTAAACCACACTCTATTATCATGTATCGCCCATATCTAGGTTATTTTTGATAAAGATTATGCTCTTTAATATAGTCATAACAAGCGTCAGGCAGTAGATATTTGGGTTCACCGCCCATTGCGAATTCTTCTCGAATATAGGTAGAGCTAATTTCCATCGCTAAGCCTTTGTCAATCAAATGAAATCTTCCATCATCATGATTCCTCAATATTGGAGAACGACTAATTGTTGATAACATATCAATCCCATGCCTTGCCATTACAATAAATTTGTTCTCATCTACTAACACTTCTCCTTTTTTCCACAATCCTGCGCCAATATCAACTAATAAATCAGCTCCCATAATAAAATGAATGTCATCATTAGGGTGCTGTTCTCTAAAATATTTCATCGTATCATATGTGTAAATATTCCAGCCTTCTTGCTCCATTTCATATGAATCTGCAATAAAACGCTCATCCTTAGTAATAGCCAGCTGCAGCATATTCCATCGATGAGTATTTTCTGTTTTTATTTCCTTGTCCTTTCGTTTATTTGAGCAAGGTAAAAAAATTACTTTATCTAATTTGCAACGATGCGCGACTGTGCTCGCGGTCCAAAGATGAACATTTGTAATCGGATCAAAGGACGATCCGTAAATCCCTATTTTCGCCATTATCTATTCCTCCGTTCTTCTTCTCCTTTTGTTTCTCCATTTATCATCTTCACGACTTTTTCTTTAATACTTAAATCGACGGGATACTTTTCTGGATTCATTGTTCGTTTATACTTACTCCATAGTAGATGTAAATTCTCTTCTATATATACCATCACCAAAACGTGTGGTTTATTTCCGTTCCGACTGGGCGCTTTCCTGGGGGCGTCCAGTCTCCACTCCAATCAACTATTTACATAGTAGAAGTTTTAACAAAAGTCATCCTCAACTTTTGGTGATGAACCATGGATTTCCTTAAGTGTTAGTTATTTGTAAAGAATAGATCCATTTACTACAATGTCTTGCTGTAATTCTTTCGCTGTAAAATTCGTCACAAATTTACTGATATAAGTATGAACAAGGTGTAACATTTTCAAGCGCTCTTCTTCTTGCGGGTTTTCATAGTCTAATGCAATATAATCTCATTCAGCATGAACTTTAACTTTATTAAACACAGCTTCATAAAAAAAGCATAAACAAAGCATCTCTGCCTTATTTATGCCTTTCATATTATTTAATTTACTAGTTGATTGTTCAAAAGAATACCATCCTGTACGACAACTCGCCCATTTTTAATTACAGTATTCGTATGATTCATGCCATAGAAATATTGTAACTGCATATAATTGGCAACATCCAATATAATGACGTCAGCTTGTTTGCCCGCTTCAAGAGAGCCAATTTGATGCCCACGATTAAGTGCATATGCAGCATTAATAGTAGTCGCTGTTAACACTTCCTCTAATGTCATGCCCATATGCATACAAGCTAAATTCATAATAAAGGGCAGACTCATCGTTGGAGATGAGCCAGGATTAAAGTCAGTTGATATAGCAACAGGTACCCCTTCATCAATCATGAGGCGTCCCCTTGCAAATGGCGCACGTAAGAAGAATGCCGTTCCAGGTAGCAGCACTGCAATCGTCCCGGCTTCAGCCATTTTTTGTATACCCTCATCCGAAGCAACTAATAAATGCTCCGCCGAAATTGCCCCTACTTCCGCGGCAAGCTCTGCTCCCTTATAAGGTTCAATTTCATCTGCATGAATTTTCGGTGTTAACCCCAACGCTTTTCCCGCCTCTAAAATGCGTTGTGATTGCTCTGGCGTAAATACACCTTTTTCACAAAATACATCATTGAATTCTGCAAGGTTTAGCTCAGCTACTTTCGGTAGCATGTCATGAATGACTACATCCACAAATTCATCCTCACGACCCTTATAATCACGTGGCACCGCATGCGCCCCCATAAAGGTACTAACGACATCAATGTCATGTGTGGCTTGCAGTTCCTTAGCTACCTCAAGCTGTTTCTTTTCAGTTTCCCAATCCAAACCATAGCCAGATTTTGCTTCAACTGTTGTGACACCATGCTTTAAAAACACATCTAAATGATTCATCGTTTTTCTATATAAATCACCAAAGCTAGTTTCTCGAGTCCGCTTTGTTGTGGCATGAATCCCACCACCCGCATTCATAATTTCCATATATGTGGAACCATTGAGTCGCATATTAAACTCCTGCTCACGTGTTCCTCCATGAACTAAATGCGTATGACAATCAACGAGACCTGGCATAACAACCTTACCTGAGGCGTCAATAACCTCAGCCACCTTGACAAGTTTAGGGAAGTCCACTTCTAGCTGCGCAATGGGCCCTACTGCTATAATGCTATTGCCCTCCATTAAAACACTGCCATTTTCCAGCACCGCAATTTCACGCATTTGTTCTTTTGTACGAGGACCTTGTTCGGCACTTTTTAACGTGATCACTTCATTGGCATTTTTGATTAAAATTGTCACTTCGCATCATCCTTTAACATTGGTATACGCACACCTTTGTTCTTTGCTGTATTAATAGCAATTTCATAGCCAGCATCTGCGTGACGCACAACGCCCATTCCCGGATCAGAAATTAACACTCGTGCAATCTTCTCAGCGGCTAGCTCAGAACCATCCGCTACTAACACTTGGCCAGCATGTTGAGAATAACCCATACCTACACCACCACCGTGATGAACACTTACCCAGCTAGCACCACTTGCTGTATTAACAAGTGCATTTAGAATCGGCCAGTCTGATACTGCATCAGAGCCATCAAGCATACCCTCTGTTTCACGATTTGGTGATGCAACTGAGCCTGAGTCTAGATGATCTCGACCAAAGACAATCGGGCCTGATAGCTCACCATTAGCAACCATTTCATTAACTTTCAATGCAAAACGATGACGATCACCATAGCCTAACCAGCAAATTCGTGCCGGTAACCCTTGCCATTTCACCATTTTTTGCGCCATATCAATCCAATTCACAAGACCTTCATCTTCAGCAAACATCTTTTTTGCAAGTGCATCTGTTTTATAAATATCCTCAGGGTTACCCGAAAGTGCAGCCCAACGGAATGGTCCTTTCCCCTCACAGAATAATGGACGAATGTACGCCGGAACAAAGCCAGGGAAGTCAAAGGCATTCGTTACACCCATCTCTTTGGCATAAGCACGAATGTTATTACCGTAATCAAATACTTCTGCGCCCGCCTGTTGGAAGTCAAGCATTGTACGAACATGCTCAGCCATCGTCTCTTTTGCTCTTCGCTCATACGTTTTTACATCACTTTTACGCAGTTCAAGCGCTTCCCCAAATGTCATACCATTTGGAACATAACCATTTATCGGATCATGAGCAGATGTTTGGTCAGTTACAAAATCAGGGATAATTCCTCGATTCAATAGCTCACGATTAACATCCGCACAGTTGCCAACAAGACCAATCGACGCAGGCTCTTTTTGGTCACGTAGTTTATTGACTAATTCAATAGCTTCATCTATTGTCTCCACAAGATAATCACAGTAGCCCTCTTTTATTTTACGTTCAATTCGAGCACGATCTACTTCGACGACTAAAATGACAGCGCCAGCCATTTTCCCAGCTAAAGGCTGTGCACCACTCATACCACCCATACCACCTGTAAGGATGAATTTACCGCGTAAATCTGCTGTGCCAAATACTTTTTTACCTGCCTCTACGAATGATAAATACGTTCCTTGTAAAATGCCTTGTGCGCCAATATAAATCCAGCTACCAGCCGTCATTTGACCGTACATCATTAAATCACGGTCCTCCAACTCATAGAAATGCTCCCAATTTGCCCACGCTGGCACTAAATTAGAATTTGCAATCAATACACGTGGCGAATGTTCATGTGTACGGAATACAGCTACCGGTTTTCCTGATTGAATAAGAAGTGTTTCATCATTCTCTAATTCTTTTAATGACGCAATAATTTGCTCATAGCTCTCCCAATTACGCGCCGCCTTACCGATACCCCCGTAAACGATTAGTTCATCCGGATTTTCTGCCACTTCAGGATCTAGATTGTTCATTAACATACGCATTGCAGCTTCCTGCGTCCAACCTTTACATGTTAATTCATTCCCACGTGGTGCACGAATATTTGTTTTAACTACCATTAAAAACACACTCCTTTAAAATAGTAAAAATGCTATTGGTGTTACGATGATTAACGTTAATACGACACGCTCAAACCAAATGAGTAAAATTTGGCGCAATGTCAATGGAATTTCAGATGATAAAATAAGCGGAATAACGGCTGAAAAGAACAGAACTGCCGATATCGATACGACCGCCACAATAAATTTCGTCACAAGTGCTGCCTGTGTGACAACAAGTGCCGGTAAAAATACTTCTGCTAACGATAATGACAGCGCTTTCGCTGCTAAATATGGTTCTGGAACTTGTAACACATATGTGAATGGTACAAAAATATACGCAAGCCAATCAAAAATTGGTGTATATGTTGCAAGTACAAGCCCTAGCAAACCGATTGATAGAATCGATGGAATAACACCCATCGCCATAATGAAGCCATCCTTTAAATTCGCCCATAAAACTTTAGATAAAGGTGGATTTTGCTCAACTGCATCCATCGCTTGACGCCATGCTTCTTTAAAACGATCCTTCTTTACAATCTTTTCTGGCATCGGCGTCGCGCCCTTATAGTATTCATCCTTCATTGAACGAAGTGGATAAATACGCGCTGTTAACGCAGTGACCACAAATGTTACAACGAGCGACACCCAGAAAAACGCATTCCAATGCTGCATGATATCCAGCGTACTCGCAATAACAACCATAAACGTTGCAGATACAGTCGAGAAACCTGTTGCAATAATTGCGGCTTCCTTCGCTGTGTAGCGACCTTCCATATAAACACGATTCGTTAAAAGTAAGCCAACCGAATAACTGCCGACAAATGAGGCAACTGCATCCACTGCTGAACGTCCAGGTGTTTTAAAAATAGGCTTCATAAACGGCTGTGTTAAAACACCGGTGTATTCAAGCAACCCATAGCTTACTAGAAGTGCTAAAAACAAAGATCCAATCGGGATTAGTATCCCTACCGGCTTAATAAGCTTCTCCAATAAATACGGACCGATACTGTCATTTGCTAGCCATGCAGGTGCTATATTAAAAATTAATAAAATCCCGGCAACCATACCGCCCACTTTAAAAATTGACAATACAATATTGACTATCGACTTATTCCACCTCTTCGTAAGGAATGGATGAACCGCTCCACCTACAAGCATTATGAGTACATATGCAGTTACAAGTAGTGGTGCTTCAGTGCGAATAAAATTCACAATGTGATCAATTAAAATTGTATTCTTACCTTGCCATTCAAACGATATGAAGAAACTGAATATTCCGACCAAACTGCACGCAATCATCTTCATAGCGGAGGAGACTCGGAATTGCGAGTCTTGCCTCAGCTCTTGTTGTTGAAATTCCATCCTATTCCCCCTCGACTGTTAATTAGAATTCCCTGTCAATCCGGACAAATTGAAAGATTTGTTGGATTTCCTATAGGAAATTATCATCTAAGGTTTACATATACTCGTTTAATAGAACATCACTCGTTAATAAATACTGTGAAAGCGCTTCTATTTCATCGCCGATTGGTTGATCCGCTAACAGTGGCGGACAAAATTCACGCACTTTTTCTAAATACTTTCGAGTTGTTGGAGATAACTGCTCTTCCGCTTTGTCTAAATGGATAGCCTGCGATGCACAAATCATTTCTATTGCAATGACACGAGCGGCATTGTGTACGATTTGACGTACTTGGCGCGCTGATGTTGTACCCATGCTCACATGATCCTCTTGGTTCCCTGATGTCGGTATAGAATCCACACTTGAGGGATGTGCCAACACTTTGTTTTCGGATACGATAGAGGCTGCTGTATATTGAGCAATCATTAGCCCACATTCAATACCAGGATTTGTCGCTAAAAATGGAGGCAAACCTTCATTAAGCTGTGGATTAACCATGCGTTCTGTACGTCGCTCCGAAATATTAGCCCATTCACATACACCGACTTTTAAAAAGTCCATTGCTAATGCAATTGGTTGACCGTGGAAATGCCCACCAGATAATACTTCTCCATTTTCTAAAACAATCGGATTATCTGTCGTTGCATTCATTTCAGTTTGCACACGGTCCTGAGCATAGAAAAATGACTGCCATGAAGCACCATGCACTTGTGGAATACAACGTAGTGAATAGGCATCCTGCATACGGATTTCACCTTGCTTTGTCACACGTTTACTTCCTTCAAGCCATTTACGGATTCGTCCGCCAACAAGCTCTAATTCTGGGTGTGGTCTTACCGCCAAAAGTGCTGGATCAAATGCTGAAGTAATACCCTTCAGTGACTCAAGCGTTAAACTTGCTGCCATATCTGCTGCTAGCCCAATACGCTCTGCCTCGTTCACTGTTAAAACCCCGATACCCGTCATTGCTTGGGTACCATTTACAAGCGCTAGACCTTCCTTAGCTTGTAGTCGGACAGGCGTTAGCCCAGCTTGCTGTAACGCCGCACTGCCACTCATAATCTCTCCATTAAACTCCGCCTTACCTTCACCTACAAGCACTAAAGCCAAATGTGATAACGGCGCTAAATCTCCACTTGCTCCAACTGAACCTTGAGAAGGTACAATCGGGTGTACTCCCTTATTAATAAATTCCAAAAGCAGCTGCACTGTTTCCAGACGAATTCCTGAAAAACCACGAGCTAGAGCATTGGCACGTAAAACCATCATTGCACGTACAACATCTGTTGGAAACGGCGCACCCACACCAGTTGCATCTGAGCGCAATAAATTTAACTGTAAAAGCTCAATGTCTTCCTCTTCAATCTTTATATTACTCAGCTTTCCAAAGCCTGTATTCACACCATATATCGTTTGCCCCTCAGCTAAACGCTTTTCAATGCGTTCCCTACTTAAACGTATACGCTCCACACTGTGTAGGGAAAGCGCTACCGTGGCACGACCTTCTACAATTTCCCCTATTTGCTGTCTTGTTAATGTCTGACCATCAAGCTCGATAATAGACTTCATAATGTCATCCCCCTGTTTCCTTAGAGCTATGTAAAAATGCTTTTAATCAATTTCGCTATCGCTACAAAAGATAAATAACAATTACACTAACTACATTGTACTAACTACCTTTTTCAGAAAATAGGGAATTTTAAAAGAGAAAACATGAATTATTTCATAATTTTTGTTATTTTAATAATATAATAGTATTTTTTTACGAAACTAGATTATTTTAAGGAGGTTTGCGGTTGTGAAATTGTTATTAATTGACAGGGATTCCACTGATCTTTCAGGCATTCGTTGGTTTTTACATACATATTTTCCTGGGGATGTAACTATAGAAATAGGTACAACTATTAATGAGGCACTTCAAAGTATCCAGCAATTCGAGCCTGAGGTGATACTGCTAAATATTGACCTATTCTCAAATAATCGTTTAATTGCACTTTATCGTGTTTTACAAAAACATTCAGGGACTATTTTAGCTATGACGACAGAGCCACTTTTTAAAAATGCATTAAAGGCAATTGATTTACAGGTTGCACATCTCTTCGTTAAACCAATTGATTTAGAAGTATTAAAGCAAAAGCTCACTGCTATTTCCCTTCGGACAGCCAAAGCAGAAGCAGTGTATCAAGAAGCAACAGATGAATCCTTTTACTATCAACTATTTTTAGATAGTAAAACTAGTTCCATAGAGACAAATATACATTTCACAATGATCGAGCCTGAGCATTCCGAAATGTTTAACAAACTATACAACTGGCTTCAGCAAACGCCTATTTATTCTAGCATGAGGATTTATCCTTTATCAGAGAAAATTGTATGTTTATTCCAAACAAATGATTTAGAGAAGGATGTTCGTACATTAATGAAGGAATGGCGATTAACGAATAATAGCTCGTTAAATATTGGGGTTTATGATGGGGAACCGACCACCATGAAGAATATGTATACCTTAACAAAACGTGCACTTCATCAAAGCTTTTACGAAGGCTATGGGCACATTTTTTATGCGAGCAAACAATTGGAAACACAGCCCTTCGATCCTTTACTAACACCTGAAGAGCAGCAATTACTAATAAGTAGTTTAGAGGACGGAAATATTGAAGCCGTCAAAGCATTTTTATATCGACTATCTAATGAAGGAATATATTACAAGCAAGATGACTTACGTATTCATCTAACGAGTGTTTTGGCGCAAATACGGCGCTTTATGTTGAAGTATAAATTACATGAGAAAGCGGCGATTGAGCAAAATTATCGTCAGCTTTTTCATTTAA
The DNA here is from genome assembly GCF_006864135.1 of Lysinibacillus sphaericus. Classification (GTDB taxonomy): domain Bacteria; phylum Bacillota; class Bacilli; order Bacillales_A; family Planococcaceae; genus Lysinibacillus. Next base: position 11,357 of record NZ_SADV01000013.1, read on the forward strand.
TTATTGAGCATCCTATATTTTATACCATTTTAAATGGCATCATATCATTTACACAAAGGCTGATTGAATTAGCTAATGAGGCTCGAATAGAAAAACGGGCTGACTATGTAGAACTGGCCATAGAAATTATCGACCAGCAATTTCAGGATAGCGGGTTATCATTACCTTACGTTGCTCATAAATTGGGGATTAGTCCCAATTATTTAAGTACGATTTTTTCAAAGAAGCAAGGCCTGCCATTTAAACGCTACCTACAACAAGTCCGAATTCAAAATGCCACAAAAATGCTTGTAGAAACCGATTTTGCTATTAGTGAAATTGCCGATTTAAATGGTTTTGATGATTCGAATTACTTTATAAAAATTTTTAAACAGCACATCGGCATTACTCCCCATCGTTATCGTAAAACTTAAAAAGACTTTTAAGTAACAAGGAGTTGATTTCCGTTCTAACTAGAAACTTGTGCGAAGCGTAGCGGGTAAAGGCTATATCTTTAAGGGATCTCCGATACCTGATCCCCAAAACTTTCACTGCAATTATTTTCAATTATCATATTCTATTTTCAATAACAATAAGTAAACAAAAGAATTCATTTTATTCTTGACCTTCCTCTTCTTCATAACTTATTTTCAAGTAATTCTCGAAAATGTTTTAAAAAACTAAATTAGTGGTAAAGGTTATTCATAAGCTATTTAAATCTAGCATATATTTGTAGTCTGTATCTTAATGTAAAAATTCTTTAACAATAATAATTATAATTTACTAGCAATTATAATTTATATTTGTTATAGTTATTGATGAAGAGTTTGACTCACAATTTTTCTTAGGAGGTAAACTAATATGACAAATGAAAATAATCGTAGCCGTCGTTTTACAACAGCAGGTGGTGCTCCAGTAGTAAGCAACCACGATTCTATGTCAGCAGGTCCTCGTGGTCCTCTATTACTCCAGGATGTATGGCTAGTTGAAAAATTAGCGAACTTCAACCGTGAAGTTATTCCTGAACGTCGTATGCATGCTAAAGGTTCAGGTGCATTCGGTACTTTCACTGTAACGCATGATATTACTAAATATACAAAAGCAAAAATCTTCTCAGAGGTTGGGAAAAAGACTGACATGTTTGCACGCTTCTCCACAGTTGCAGGTGAGCGTGGTGCAGCGGATGCTGAACGCGATATTCGTGGCTTTGCACTTAAGTTCTATACAGAAGAAGGTAACTGGGATTTAGTTGGTAACAACACACCTGTATTCTTCTTCCGTGATCCTTTACACTTTACAGATTTAAACCACGTGGTAAAACGTGACCCACGTACAAATATGAAAAATGCGAATTCAAACTGGGATTTCTGGACTTCATTACCAGAGGCGCTACACCAAGTAACAATCGTTATGTCTGACCGTGGTATTCCGGCTGGATACCGCAATATGCATGGTTTCGGTTCTCACACTTATAGCTTTATTAATGCTGAAAATGAGCGCGTATGGGTTAAATTCCACTTCCGTACAGAGCAAGACATTAAAAACTTAACTGGTGCTGAGGCTGCTGAAGTAATCAGTAACGACCGCGAATCTTCACAACGCGATCTATATGAGGCTATTGAAAAAGGCGATTTCCCCAAATGGAAAATGTACATTCAAGTAATGACAGAGGAACAAGCTCGTGAGTTACCATATAACCCATTTGATTTAACGAAGGTATGGTATAAAAAAGACTTCCCATTAATTCCTGTGGGTGAATTCGAGTTAAACAAAAATGCGGACAACTACTTTGCGGAAGTTGAGCAAGCTGCATTTGCACCATCAAACATTATCCCTGGTATTAGCTTCTCGCCAGACAAAATGTTACAAGCTCGTATCTTTGCATATGCAGACGCACAACGCTACCGTTTAGGTGTGAACCACTACATGCTTCCTGTAAACGCACCAAAATGCCCATTCCGTTCATTCCACCGCGACGGCGCTATGCGTTTCGATGGCAACCTAGGTTCAACTTTAAGCTACGAACCAAATAGCTATGGTGAATGGGAGCATAATTTAGACTATAAAGAGCCTGAATTACGCATTGACGGTAATGCTGGTATCCACGATTTCCGTGAAGACGACAATAACTACTTCGAGCAGCCGGGTAAATTATTCCGCCTAATGACTGCCGAAGAGCAACAACGTCTATTCGAAAATACTGCTAATGATATGGCACCAGTTGAAGAGTTCATCAAACGCCGTCATATTCTTCACTGCTATTTAGCTGATCCAGCATATGGCGAAGGTGTAGCAAAAGCTATGGGTCTTTCATTAGAAGGTATGGATCTTTCAAATCCATACGAAAAGCAAGCAACAAACGTTTAATTTTCCATTATTATTGATATCCAATCCAACTTTTTACTCCATGTGAAGGACATCTTCACATGGAGTTTTTTTATATTAATGACAAAACGCGGACTCATCTAATGTGTGGTTGATTTCCGTTCCGACAGGGCGCTTTTCTGGGGGCGTCCGATGAAACTAATAAGGCTTGTGCCTAATTTGACACAAGCCTGCTTTACTAATTATTGATAAATTTGACTGCCTGCCTGTTTAAATTCCTCTGCTTTTTCCTTCATACCTTTGTGGATTGCTTCAGTCGTATTTAAGTCACTCTCTTTTGCATAATTACGAATATCCTGTGAGATTCTCATACTACAAAACTTAGGTCCACACATTGAACAAAAGTGCGCAGTTTTTGCCCCTTCTGCAGGCAATGTTTCATCATGGTACTCAACTGCACGCTCTGGATCTAACGAAAGATTGAATTGATCGCGCCAGCGGAATTCAAATCGTGCCTTAGATAGCGCATCGTCACGCTGCTGTGCTCCCGGATGCCCTTTCGCTAAATCGGCAGCATGTGCAGCAATTTTATACGTAATAACCCCCACACGAACATCGTCACGATTTGGTAGGCCGAGATGCTCTTTTGGCGTCACATAACATAGCATTGCCGTACCATACCACCCTATCATTGCAGCACCAATAGCCGATGTAATATGGTCGTAACCAGGGGCAATATCTGTTGTCAACGGTCCTAAAGTATAGAAAGGAGCTTCCTTACACACCTCTAACTGTTTATCCATATTTTCTTTAATAAGATGCATTGGTACATGCCCTGGTCCTTCTACCATCACCTGTACATCATGCTCCCAGGCAATTTTCGTTAATTCCCCTAGCGTTTCTAGCTCCGCAAATTGAGCCTCATCATTCGCATCTGCAATAGAACCAGGACGTAGACCATCACCTAAAGAGAAGGCAACATCATAGGTTTTCATAATTTCGCAGATTTCTTCAAAATGAGTATATAAGAAGCTCTCTTGATGGTGATATAAACACCACTGCGCCATAATCGAGCCTCCTCGAGACACTATGCCTGTTACACGATTAGCCGTTAATGGCACATAGCGTAGCAATACCCCTGCATGAATCGTGAAGTAATCAACACCTTGCTCAGCCTGTTCGATTAACGTGTCACGATACACCTCCCATGTTAAATCCTCTGCCACTCCATTTACTTTTTCTAGCGCTTGATAAATCGGCACCGTTCCCACTGGCACCGCGGCGTTACGAATAATCCATTCACGTGTCGTATGAATATGCTTACCAGTAGATAAATCCATAATGTTATCAGCACCCCAGCGTGTAGCCCACGTCATTTTTTCTACCTCTTCTGCAATAGAGGATGACACCGCTGAATTTCCAATATTGGCGTTTATTTTTACGTGGAAGTTACGTCCAATAATCATCGGCTCTGCCTCAGGGTGATTAATATTAGATGGCAAAATAGCACGTCCTGCCGCGATCTCTGAGCGCACAAATTCTGGGTCCATATTTTCGCGTATCGCTACAAATTCCATTTCTGGAGTAATAATTCCCTTTCGTGCATAGTGAAGCTGCGTTACATTTTTACCTTTCTTCGCACGCAAAGGCATTCTGGATAAATCCGGAAAAACATTTTCATTCATTCGTGGATCATCAGCTTTGCGGAATCCATTATCTTCTGGCTTGATAGTACGCCCTTCGTATTCTTCAACGTCACCTCGTTCTTTGATCCATGCACTACATAAAGCTGGCAATCCTTTCGTAATGTCCACCTTATACGCAGGATCAGTGTACGGGCCACTCGTATCATAAACACGTACTGGTGCATTTTCCTTCTCACCAAAGCTTCCTGTCGTTGGACTTAGAGCAATTTCACGCATTGGCACTAAAATATCTGGTCGAGAACCTTCTACGTAAACTTTTTTACTTCCTTCAAAACTAGACATAATCGTAATATTCTTGTCGCTAACTGTTGTCATAAACTACTTCGCCCCCTTTTATATTTATACAAGGACCGAATCTAGCTCACCCCAATAAAGACAAAAGCCGAATCCAAAAAATTTTGGATCCGGCTAAGAATGTAAAGGTATAGTTATTGCAAATACATTGAGTGCAATAATGGTTAACTTTCCCACGCTGGTATGAGCCAGATCAGGTCCAAAGGGTCAAGAAACTTCTATGCGTTTCCCTCTCAGCCTGACTCATCAGACTCCCCTAGTTAATGCTATTAAGTTTGATGATAGTGTAGCAGATATTGTTTAGAGATGGAAGCTTCATTTGATTTTTTTGGCTTATCATCAAAAGTTGGCGACAGCAATTGATCAATTATGCCTCGGCATAATTGCATCTGGATTCGGCATTGTACTTAGGCCTGCATCTATATTAATTCCTTATCGATCCGTGTTCAGCTGATGCTTGGACACCACTGAAAAGTAACTTAAACCCGAATTGTATCTTACAACCTATAGAGATGGGAGACTTCTACTGAAAGAAGTTTAAACGTAAGCCATGCATATAGATTGATTGGAGTGGAGGCTGGGCGACTCCTCGGGGATCAGCGTCACAGATGAGACCCTGGAGCGAGCAGCGCGAGTGAAGCGGCTCATCGGACGCCCCCAGGAAGCTCTGCTCTGCGCGAAAGCGAAGCGTCAGCGACAAATGTTTTAACTGTGCGAAAGCGAAGCGTCAGCGACAATGTTTTAACTGTGCGAAAGCGAAGCGTCAGCGACAAAGCGCCCAGCCGGAACGGAAATCAACCTCACGTTTTGACAATAATCTTTTTTATTCCGAATAGCACCAAACTGTTAAGTAAACAACAGTTCCGCCACATAAATCACAATCGTCACTGTAATACAGCTCACAATCGTTGAAAATAAAACTGTTTGTGCAGCAGTTGCCGATTCTACGTCATATTCTAATGCAAGACTAGAACTATTTCGCGATGTCGGGAACGAACTAGCTATAAAAAGTGATTGTGCCACGACACCGTCAAGACCAAGCGCAAAAATGATTAACAATGCAACGGCTGGCCCTATGACTAGTCGTGTACAACAGCTAATGAATACTATCTTATTGAACATGGATTTGATTTCAAGTTGCGATAGTTGTGCCCCTAAAGTTATTAATGCTACAGCGATAAAGCCATCTGCCACATGGTCTATCGGTATTCTTACAAACTGCGGAATAGCGATAGTAAAATAGTTCATTGCCACACCAATAATAAGTGCATGAATAATGGGCATTTTGAGGAAGTCTTTCACAATAGACATGCCCGATTTTGTTGAAGAAATTAAATTGTACAAGCCGTAAGTATAGGTCGTCATATTTTGAAATATAACGAGAATGACCTGAATCGCTACGCCAATCGGCTGAGTCACAAAAATCATTTGTGCAACTGGAATTCCATAGTTACCCGAATTAATTAGGACAACACTATTTTTAAACACCGCAGCCTCTGTTTTTACTAAGCCTAGTCCCTTTGCAAGAAAATGACTAAGCACCATTTGGCTTCCGATAAAGAGTAGAATAAATAACGCAACTTCCCCAAGCACAGACAGCTCTATACTCGTTTCATATATATTCACAAAAACTGCTGCTGGCATGAAGCAATATGTAATAAGTTGAGATAACGCCTTTAAATTAAAGCGAAATTTCTTTTGTAAAACTGCACCAAGTACTAGAAGCACTAAAATTGGAGCCACAATTTTAAAAAAAATCATACCGAGATACATCATAGCTTGTCCCCCTTCCCTCTCCCATAGTAGTGCTGTTTTTATGCTTGGTCAATGTACTTCAAAACTAACTCACCACTTATATCAAGGCGTTTTTCCTAAACACACTAAACTAATACAGTGTCTTTAACAAGATGATAAAAGTTATCTTTTAGAACGTTATAGCCCTTGAAACGAGCGTGATTTCCGCACCCAACTACCCAATTTCGTACAAAAAAAACCTGGCACTTCACTTTCAATTTTTTGAAATAATTAAGGATTCTTAAAAACGAACGATAAAGAAAAAGGGACTACATTTCATTTAAGTATAATAAATAGTAAAATATACCCTTTATGTACTAAAAAGGAGAAATATATGATATATTATCCATTAAATACAATGATCGGAGTGACTAAAATGAAGAATAAAGTATTAACGACTTTTATGGCAACTGCTATTACAGCAACCCTAGTATCGCCAATGTCCACTGCAGATGCCGCTTCAAGTAATTCACCTTTAAACCACTCAATTCAAATTAATGGGCAGGTAGCTGCAGCCAAAACAAAGGGGCAAACCGTTACCATTAACAACATCACTAAAGAGAAAGTACTTACATCCAATGGCCAATTTAAAATTAGCCAGTCGCTGAAACCCCTCTTTAACACATCGAATAAAACTGCATTGATGAATGCCGAAGCAACAATAGTAGTGAAAAACGGAGAAATTACGAGCGTTACAGAACTAACATTAACTAAAGCTGGCACTGACAAAAAAGCGGTATATTTTGATGGTGGTGACGCACAGATTGAAGGAAGTCTAACTGTAAATGCGGATTATGTAAAAGTTCAAAATGTAACTATTAAAGATAAGCTTATTGTAACTAATCGTGTGAAGAAGGCAATTACAATTGATGACGTTACTATCGGGGATACAATTACTTTTAAACCTTTATTAACTAGAAATATTAATTGGTTAAATGTCACTTTAAAAGATATTAAATCTCCAGACATTAACTTGGAGCGTACAAAAGTACATGTGACTTCTGACAAGACTATTTCAAAAATCAATGTAGTTGGTAAAGTTACAGCATTTGAAGTTACTGCCAATGTTGATAAGCTTACAATCGATGTTGAGAAAGATTTTAGCCTTTACGGGGAAGGTAAAATTGAGCAAGTGATTGTCAAACACGGGGAAAAGGTGGCATTAGATTCAGGACATTTTATTAACAAGGTACAGGTGGATGATAAAAAAGCCTCTGTAAAATTACCTGTGGCGAATAAAACTGAGCTAAGTAATTTAGTAGCTATACCCCCATACGTTACCGTATCTGTTAATGGAAACGACGTTTTAACAACTGAGAAATGGACAACGCAGGCTGAACGTACAGCATTCGAATATGCCGTAAGTAGCGCAAGAGCGGTAGCTAATAATTCCAACGCCTCTCAGGAACAAATAAACAATGCTATTACACAATACAGGATTTCATTAACCGTTTATCAAGCTGCGCAAAAGAACGGAACAAAATATGTTTACGGCGATAAGTCTTCATTACAATCGATGATTAATTCTATTCAGTATGTAACGGTTTCTTGGAATAATGGTAATGATGTAGCTTCTTATACGCCTTGGACGACTCAAAGTGAGAAGGATGCTCTTACCTCTGCCGTTTCATCCGCTCAGTATGTTGTAAATAATACCTATGCAACTCAGTCTGATATCACAAATTCTATTAGCAATTTAAACTACGCGATCACAGTTTATAAAAATGCACAAAAATATGGTACTTACCAAACTAGTGGAGATAGATCTGCCCTTTCATCGCTGATTAACTCTGTTCAGTATGTTGCAGTATCTTGGAATAATGGTAATGATGTAGCTTCTTATACGCCTTGGACGACTCAAAGTGAGAAGGATGCTCTAGCTTCTGCCGTTTCATCCGCTCAGTCTGTTGCAAATAATACCTATGCAACCCAGTCTGATATCTCAAGTTCTATTAGCAATTTAAACTACGCGATCACAGTTTATAAAAATGCACAAAAATATGGTACTTACCAAACTAATGCCGATAGATCTGCCCTTTTATCGCTGATTAACTCTGTTCAATATGTAACCGTTTCTGTTAATGGATCTGAATTATCTTCTTATACAATTTGGACGACGCAAAGTGAAAAAGACGCTCTAGTTTCAGCTGTTTCATATGCTCAAAATGTTGCAAATAATGGCTACTCGTCTCAGTCAGAAATTTCGTCTGCCTATAATTATTTAAATAGTGCTATTTCAACGTATAGAAGTAATCATAAATCCGGTGTAAACTATCGAAATTATGTTGATAAATCTTGGCTAACGTCACTCTTAAAATCTGTTCAGTATGTAAAGACTTCTGCTAATGGAGATGGAACTGACATACCTTATTATGAAAAGTGGACAACAGAAAGAGCAAAACGTGACCTAGAAAAAGCAGTGCAAAACGCTCAATCTGTTGCCAATAACTCCTATGCATCTTCGCACGAAGTGACAGATGCTATTAACAGTTTAGACAAGGCAATCAACATCTATAATGATGTCCAACGTTCAGGTAAACAACGATAAAAATTCTTCTATTATAATTTAAAAACAACAGGCTAGAAAATCTCTATGGCCTGTTGTTTCTTTTATATAAGCAATATCGCCTCTGTATAGGTTTTAAAATCACTTAAATGATTCTCGATAATTGCTTGGAGTATATTTAATTCAATAGCTTGATAATCATGCATAGCAATATTTAGGAACCCTACCAAATCCGTTAAATTTTAGCTAATGTATGGTCAATAATGTCGTTTTCCTCAAGATACTTGAATGCTTCACGACTCATTTTAGGCTTATAGATTCTTGCAGTTCTATCCATCATTCTTGCGATTCTATCCACCTTATCCATCTCTATTGAAAAGCGACCTCTTACCTTTCGTATTCCAAAGTACATAAGACACAAAGTGTTAAAAAAAATGCACAACCTATCTACCTATTCACTCAAAACATACATAAAAAAATCCTAATATATGATAAAATTGGTTTATCAACGTATATTAGGATATTCTCAAGACAATCAAAGATTTCATCTAGGACAAAAATCCTCATGAATTACCATGACACTTGTGAAAAAACCAATTAGGAGGTTTCCCATATTATGAAAAACAAAAGAAAACTAGCCTTCCTCGCCTTAGTTGCAGCCCCTTCACTAATCTATGCTGCACCTACTACGTCAGCATCGGCTGCTGATATTGCTGGACAGGTAAAAACTGCTTACATATACGATAATACTTATTACTACAACTCTAAGGTTTCGAATGTTGTTCGACTTATTTCGAATATTAATGATACAACCTCTTCATTCCAAGCGACTTTAGAGACAGCTAGCAAAGCATACGATGAGTTGACTGCAACGGAACAACAGTACGTCACGAATTATTCAACGCTGTCCAATTATAAACAGACGAAAGTAGCGTATCGTAAGCTTGCTGATCAAATTGAAGAGAAATTAGCTTCAGTGGAATCGACTTCCGTTAATTACTACCAAAATGTTATGGAAACGAAAGATTGGTACAATACGTTAAATGCAGCGCAAAAGACCTTTGTAAGTGCGGAATCACAAAGAATACTGACATCCTATATCTCACCAAACACATCTATCGATAAAGTAGTCAATAAAATTCAATTATTAAACTCTTCTCGCATTACCTTCCATCAAGATGTAGCTGATGCTAGAGCTGAGCTTAATGCACTACGCAGACATACAAACGTCTCATTACCTGCTGGTGTCGAAAAGATGTTGTTAGATGCTGAACAACTTGTTGTAAAGGATAAGGCAGCAGCTAAGGAAGTGGAAAACGCTATTGCCGCTTTATCGCCTAAAACGTCCACTGCTCAAGATGTACAGGCAGTGAAAACAGCCTTCGAAGCTTTAACGCCTGTGCAACAGCAGCTTGTACCAAATGTCTGGACTTTAGTAGACTTTGTAAATGGAAAATATGATCTACCGACTAAAGGGAACGGGACTAAAACTCCAGTTTTATCGGATACTGCAGCCGAACCTGGTAAAATCACAGCTATGACTAGAAATAAAAATACCTATACAGCAAAAATAAACGTTGCAGATTTAGAAAATAGTACAGAGCGCTTTGTTTTAACAACAAAATCCAATATGACTGTTATTATTCCACCGCTAGGAACTCTTCTTAATGAGGATACTGGTGTTATGGAAATTCAAATTACACGAAATTTGAATCGTATCACATTCCAGGCAACATTAAATAAAAAACAAGTTGAATTCGAGGTAGATATGGAAATCATTGTCAACAACCTATCACCGAATGCCTCTATCGTTCGTACCTATGACTTTGGCGATCAAGAACCTGCTGATTACACAATAGAAGGAAATCGTCATTTCATTCAAACAAAGACATCTGGTTCATTCCAAATTATTAGATAGTAATCCACTTTTAATTTCTAGTAAAGAAAAAACCATAATCCTCTGCTAATTTCGCAGAAGGTTATGGTTTTTTCTGCTCTGCTATTGCTTCTTCACAGTCAACCTCTTCTTTCAAAAATTCAATAGGCACCTGTAACGAAATCCCACTTACATTAATACATCATAAAGAAGACCGCATTACATCAACAACTTTGCACTACTTTGTATTCCAAACAGCTCCCTTTTATCAACATTCTTGGTCCAACAACTGATAAGACAATGCGCCGTTATTTCCTTCATCAGAACGCTCTTTTATCGCGTTCTTTCAAAAAAATTTCAGATAACTATTGACAATTGTCATAAAACAGGGATAATCATTAATAAAGTTTCCTTAGAGAAACAATATGGAGTTAGAGAAATATTATTATAGAGAGGAATAAAAAATGCATATGGAAAAAACATTAAAACCACTTTCTGAATGCTCATTCGGAGATTGCTTTTTAATAAAAGAAATTAATATTAAGGGTCCTCTTAGAAGAAGATTATTAGATTTAGGCTTTGTGAAAGAAGCAGAAATCTCTGTTCTTCGTAAAAGTCCTTTAGGAGACCCTGTTGCTTATCGCGTAAGCAATACGACGATTGCATTACGTAATAATGAAAGCTCTATGATTTTGGGCGAAATTGTAAGGGGGAATACAAAATGAGCGTTAATAGAATAGCTTTAGCGGGAAACCCAAATACCGGTAAAAGTACATTATTTAATACATTAACAGGATTGAAACAGCATACTGGGAACTGGCCAGGGAAAACAGTTGTTCATGCAGAAGGATCTTTTGAACACAAAGGACAGCAATATGTACTTGTGGATTTACCCGGGACCTATTCTCTATTTTCCAATTCAGCAGATGAAGAAGTCGCAAGAGACTATATTATTTTTGACCAACCGGATGCAACGATTGTTGTTCTCGATGCAACATCATTAGAGAGAAATTTAAATCTTGCGCTTCAAGTTTTAGAAATGACTAATAATGTCATTATTTGTATTAATTTAATTGATGAAGCTGAGAAAAAAGGGATCCGAATTGATGAACAGAGATTAGCTCGTGAACTAGGAGTCCCAGTTGTAAAAATATCAGCAAGAAATAAAAAAGGGATTAATCGATTGCTGGATACGTTAAATCAACTGGTGAGTGGGCAAATTGTCACAACTCCGTATCGTATGAAATATTCAAAAGAAATAGAGGACGCCATTACAAAGGTAGAATCCAAATTAGAAGGTTATTTTGATGATAAATATCCATCGAGATGGGTTGCCCTTCGCTTACTTGATGGTGATGAGGAATTAATCTTAAAACTGCAACACCATAAAAATAATAACCAGCAAGAGGTGAGAACGAATGGAGTCCCAGTCAGTGTTAAATCATAATTCACTTAAGGGTATTTTAGCTGAAGTAAACGAAGTTTCAAATGAGGATATTCGAGATGAAATCGTTAGTGATATTTATACTAAAAGTAAATCTTTATGTAAAAAAGCAGTATCACAGCAGCCTGCAATGTACAGATCTGATAAATTAGATGAAATTTTCACTTCCCGCATTTGGGGATTCCCTATTATGCTTCTCTTGCTTGGGGCTGTCTTTTACATTACTATTGCTGGCGCAAACGTACCTTCAGATATGTTAGCAAACTTATTCGGCTATCTAGAGGGTAAGTTAACAATTCTTTTTGAAACATTGCACGCACCAGAATGGCTACACGGTATTTTAATTCTTGGGCTATTTAGAGGTACGGGTTGGGTTATTAGTGTTATGCTGCCACCAATGGCTATATTCTTCCCTATCTTCGCTCTATTAGAAAACTACGGTTACCTACCACGTGTAGCATTTAATATGGACCGTTTATTTAAACGAGCTGGAGGACATGGGAAACAATCATTAACAATGGCAATGGGCTTTGGCTGTAATGCTGCAGCTATTCTATCAACGAGAATTATAGAATCTCCTCGTGAACGAATGTTAGCCATTTTAACAAACAATTTTGTTCCTTGTAATGGGAGATGGCCAACACTTATTTTATTAGCATCATTATTTATGGTAACTGGTTTTTCAGGTGCAACAGGTTCAATGATAACAGCGGCTATTTTAATAGGGTTTGTTATGTTAGGCGTCGTTGTGACATTATCCGTTTCTTGGGTTCTTTCTAAAACGGCTTTAAAGGGTGTACCTACCCATTACACATTAGAGCTTCCACCATTCCGAAAACCAAAGTTTTGGGATACAGTTTTAAGAGCAAGTATTGATAAAGCATGGAATGTACTAAAAAGAGCTGTTATCGTTGCAGCGCCTGCCTCTATTTTAACTTGGGTATTCGCCAATATTTACGTTGGCGATACGAGTATTCTAATGCATTTTGTTAACTTTTTAGATCCGTTTGGTCAGGCTCTTGGTATGGATGGCTTTATTATGGCGGCGTTTATTCTTGGGCTACCAGCCAATGAAATCGTTATCCCTATCCTAATTATGGCGTATTTATCACAAGGAGCTATGCTAGAAATTGAGGATTTATCGAAGCTAAAACAAGTGTTTATTGACCAAGGATGGACGTGGTTAACAGCTTTAAATATGATGTTATTCTCACTTCTACACTTCCCTTGCGGAACGACTTTAGTCAATATTTATAAAGAAACAAAAAGTGCAAAGTGGACATTTATGTCGTTCTTAATTCCAACGGTTATTGCTATTGGTGTGACATGGCTAACGGCGACAGTTGCTCGAGCGTTTGGTTGGGTATGAGGATGAAAAGGGTGGTCTTAAATAGGCCCCCTTTTTTATTTCTATCTAGAGAATGCTATTAAACTTGCAAAAAAGTCTACCATTTGCTATTCCCATAATAAACATCTTAAATTAATTCACTCAATTTAAGGTGTATTGTGAGTTAGAGATATATCCTCTACAATCGATTAAGATCTCTTATTATTTCCCTAGGATTAATTCCAAATCTCTCCTTAAAAATCTCTGCAAAATAGCTAGGATTAGAATATCCCACTGCACTCGCAATGTCAGTTACATTCATAGTTCCCTCTTGTAATAAAAGAAATGCTTTCTCTAGCCTTTTTTCTCTTAAATATCCAAACACTGTTGTCCCAAACATTTCTTTAAATCCCTTTTTTAATTTGTAATCGTTTAAACCAATTAAACGCGATAACTCAATAAGTGTTGGAGGATTGGACATATGCTCCATAATAATTGATTGGGCTTGCTGTATTTTTGTTCTATCACTTTTTGAAAACATACCAGGGCTAAGAGAATTATCCAATAGATGAGATCGAAATGTCATAGATAATAGCTGTAATGCCCGACATTCTAGCTCTAAATTGGTCATTTTCTTACTTGCTATAGCATCTACCATTTGCCGAACAATAATTAGGGAAGATGCGTTAATTCTCTCCTGAAATAGTCTATATCGTTTTCCATCAAGAATTTTAGAGAAACTAAAGGATTCCCTACTAGTTTCACCAATTTCACTCATAAAATGATTGAAGGTTGAAATCGGAATACCAATTCCCACCATTTGATAGGATTGATTTTTATGAAACATAAAATTTGCCCCCACTTGCTCTATAAATTGAAGCGAGCATGTTCCTGAAGAAATTTCATATTCTGAACCTGAGATGTAAACACCTCTATTACCTTGTAAACAGAAACTAAGTTCAACCATAGGCTGCTTTGTTACTACTTGCATTTGGTACTCTCGATAAAATGAATAATCAGATATAACCACTTCTAAATCTGGCCGAGGAATAAAACGATGTATAGCTCCTCCCTGCACATTTGGCTGGAATGCAAACGGACATTCTTGTACCTTCAATATTTCCAATGCATGAAAAAATTCACTAAAGTTCTCATGGAAATTAGTATTCAACATGTTCGTCACCATCCTTCGATTTCAATTGAGAACGATTATCAACCATAACCAAAGTATAGCAAACGAACAGAGATTAAGCTATTCTTCTTTAGTAGTAAGTACCATTGATAATAGTAAACATAAAAAGAAAATAGTAGCTCCAAAACCATAAGCAGTAGCATATCCCCCAGCATATTCTATAAGCCATCCTGCCAGTCCAGGCCCAATCATTTGACCGATAGCGTAAAAGATGGAAATAAAGCCGATCGCTGGCGCTACATATTTTGCCGATACCTCTTGACTCGCCTTCATTTGAATGAGCACAAGGACACCTCCAAGAGACGAGCCCCATATAATAGCAGACACGATAAATCCAATTACATTAGGAATTAACATCGGAAAGGCATCTCCAATAACTGACAAAAATAACGCTCCCATTAATGCTTTTTTCACACCTATCTTATCCGCTAGCATTCCCCATATTGGAGCACCGCCAATTGAAACGATCCCTGCAACAGCATAAATGGAGCCCGCCACTGCATTCGAAATCCCAATGTCCTTCATATAGCTTGTTTGATATAAATTCGGAATAAGATAAACGAGTCCAACAGCAAAATAAATTCCAGCTATAAGGTATAGTTCTTTACTTCTCCAGGCTTTAGTTTTTTCTTGTACAGTACCATTTTCTGCCGTTGATTGTGGTGTCTTTATCACCAAAAATGCAACTAACACGACTATAATTGTGATCACCGTAAATACTAACCATACTCCTCGCCAGCCAAGTTCAGGAAAATGTCGAAGCATAAAGGGTACAAGTACTCCAGACAAGAGCATTCCTACTCCCGCACCACTCATTAGCAATCCCATCACTGCCCCTCTTCTCTTTGGGAAAGAGCTAACTGCTATTGATAATAGAGGTGTATAGACAAGGGCACTACCAGCACCAGCCAAAAATAAAGGTATAGCCGCCCACCAAAAGTTCGTTACAAATATAAGACCTCCAAAACCTGCAATAACAAAGCATCCGCCTACCAACAGCACATTTTTCGCCCCAATCTGCAACGTAAGCATCCCAGACAGACCTACTGTAAGTAAATAACCTAAAAAAAGCACCGTACCTAATAAACCTGACTGTGTTGTAGTTAATGACAGCCCTTCCTGCATAAAAGGTAATATAATACCGTAAGCCATACGAGCAAATCCCGTAGTTGTAACGATTAATAGCATTCCTGTTATAACAAATACCCAAAAGTTTTTCATTTCCATTCCCCTTTCATTATTAATGCCTATGACTTTTAAAATAAAAAAACTATTCACTACTATGTTCTATGATCCCCTTTTCGTTTTTTCTATTTTCAGGAGTATAGTTATCTTAATTTTTTTAGTTCTACTACTCTACCGATTGACGGATAATACGGCGGTTTAACGGATTTTATTTTAAACATAAAAAGACACCTCCATTGGATTTGAGGTGTCTCTTCTAGGAACTATACATTTCTATCAGTAATTTTATTCGAAGCATTATACTTGCCTCTTTTTGAAAAATGGAAAGCAGAGCAAGCACTACAATTTTATAACGGCCAAGTAGATACCGAACGGAAAATTAATTTCTGATGGTAATGAATTGCTTCTTTCTTCTTGAAAGTGTGAATCGCTAAATTCATTTTAATTCAAGAAATGCCTATCAAATAAATACATAGCCTTTGCTAAGATTTTAGCCAGGGGGTTTCATCCAAAAAGATTGGCGGAATCTTTCATCAAAGCGAAAACCAAGTGGTCTTTATATGACCACTTGGTTTTTGTATGCTTATGGCGATGTTTGGATGGCAGGGTCCTTATAGCCAACCTTCGCATAAAACTTATGGAAATTACCATACTTATCTTCCAATACAATTGTTACCCAGTCACCGTTAAAGAATTTGGCTGGATGCGTCAGATCTTTTGTAATACGAGCAACATTTGTTGCAATTGTTCCTGTTCCTTTTGCTAATGAACTATTTGAGCCATTTACAACTGTATCAATTACCTCCGCTGGCAATCTATCTTTAATAACATTAGGATCTGTTCCTGCTGTATCTGATAAGTAGTAGTACTTCAGTAATTCGCCATTTTCATAGAATTGTTGAGCAGAGCCCAGCAAATCGAAAGTCGCTTGAACTTTTCTATCGTCACCTGACGATTCAAGGTAGCCAAGTTTAATTTCCATAAACTTCGCATCCAATGTTCTGTATAGATATTGACCAGTATTAATGAACTTATGTCCTTCAAAGCCTGGAATAACAAAATCTCGAGTTTTATCATTCATTGTAACAGTAATTGTTTTATTACCGTCACTTTTTGATTTCGGTTTAATAATGAGTTTACTTTCTTTTGTAGTATCTGCTCCTACTGTATAAGACACAGGTTCGTATTTGTTTGTCACATCAATATCATTACCATTCGTGTCTTTTGTAGTAATCTTCAAGATATCTGTTAAACCAACAACAACTTTATCATCTGTTCCTACAAGGCTTGATTTACCGTTTTCATCACGCATAATCGTTTCACTAAACGTGATTGTAAATGTATCATCATTATTGCGATAGATAAGTCCTGGATACTTTATATTGTCCATAGGGGACGTCATGCCAATGCTTGGTGGTGTACCATCCGAGTAGAAATCTTGTTTCATCAACTGTGTTCTATCATGGTCATTATATGGATCATTCGCCTTATAAATCGTGAAATTACCATACGTATCCTCTGCTCCGACGTAAACAACATATTCAGTATGTGGCTTTAATGATACTCCTACCGCATCTACTTTTCCTGAAATACCTTTACCTATTTTAGATACAGATGGACTTGCTTTCAGTTTCGTTTCTAAATACTTTTCATCAGCTGGCGCCGTTAATTTAGCGTCTGGATTATCAATTAAATTGCCATCTTTATCTTTAATTCTCTTTTCTACAAACCAGTAATGAACTTTTGCTGTTTCGTTCGTTTCAAAGCTAATCGTTGCTTTTTTATCATCATTTTCTTTTGGTTTAAGATCCAAATCTCGAATTAACGGTGCTTTAACATCTCCAAATACTTCTTTAGGACCTGCAATTTTAGAAAGCTCACCACCACGATCTTTTAGTACCATGTAAACAGAATAGCTGCTAAACGGATCCAGTTTATTTTGTTCAACAGATACAGGGAATTTTTGTGTAGCCGTTTCTAAATCAGCAGTACCTGAGCCACGTTGAATATAAACATCTTTTCCACCAATTTGGAAGTAACCAGATTTATTAGAATCACCGGCAAATTCATTGATAAAATCACGTTCTGTAATATTATTATCTGTTAAATACTGTTGGAAAGTTTTCGTTTCGCCATTATCGACTACAGTATCTGGTAGTATCATATAGTAATACGTACCGGCCTTGTTCGGCTTGAATTCAATTTCTGCTCGACGGAAACCATCAGATTCATCGGCTTTATTCACCGTATTTTCTATTTTTATAACTGGCATTACAGTATCATCATGTTTATACTCCGCGTAGTTACGGATAGAGTTTCCTGGCTTCACGTTATTTGCGTTTTCAAATGCATTATCAGCTAGATCTTTAACACCAGGTAACACCGTTACACGTAATGTATCACCGTTTACAAACCCTGTATCCGATGGAATTGTTAATAATACTTTTTTATCTCCAGGCTTATACTCTACAGCTGATGGTTTAATCCCTTTTTCTCCAGTTACATTAACAATAACTGTACCTGTTAACAAATAATTATTAACGTCGTTAGCACTTTTTGGGTCTAATGCTTCGCTCACAGTTAGCTCAAACTGATTGTTACTCTTTCTTACTAGCTTTCCTTGTTCCACATATGGAGGAACATTATCAAGCTCGCTCGTTTTAAACTCCTTCACTGTAGCGGGATCTTTTGAATAATTCCCTGAATCATCCTTCATCACTACATAAAGTTGATACTCTGTTTCAGCCTCTAAACCTGTTAGAATTTCAGTAATTCCAAGTTTCCCTGCAACTGCCTTACCCTTACCTGTTGGTTTAGCAACAATATCTGCTGTTGTTGGATCAGCAGCAGTAGTCTTTTTACGTACGTAGTAGTAATAGTCTCCTGGTTCACTCGCTGTAAATGTAAACTCTGCACGTGTACCACCCTGTAGAGGTGTGACTGTTAAAGATTTAACAGTTGGCGGTGTTCCATCTTTCATTTGGAATGATTGTGATTTAATATCCGAAACATTTTTCGCCCCGTCAACAACCATCACATAAACGACATATTCTTTTTTCTCACCTAAATTAGTGATTTTAATAGTGTTTTTGCCATTCACCGCTGCGCCTGTTCCATTTGCCGCATTGTCAGTAGAAATACGATTCACCATTTCTTTTTTCGTTGGTGCTTCAGCGCCTTTTTCACGAACAATATAGTAGTAAGTTCCAACTTTATCTGATGTAAAGTCGACCTGAACATCACTACCGTTTAGAACTGCTACATTTGTAATGTCGATTAAAGGTTTTGTTTTATCAGCTGGTTTTTGATTATCAATGTCGTCTTTATCGACTGGTTTACCGTCTGGATCTGTAATAATGCCAATATTATCTTTATCCTCTAGGAAGTCATCGAAAATATTATTCGGTGACTCGTCCTTCGGTATAATAGCTTTGTCAACATACGTGTAATCGCCAAGATCCACCCAACCATAAACATTATCAACATACAAAATCCCTACGCGACCGTCTATATAAAGCTCTAAATCAGTAAAGCTATTGTAATTTACCCTGTCGATATTACCAGTTCCGTAAATTGTTATCTTCGTTTCTGTATCAAGGTTTAGTGTGCCAATATTTCCTTGAATCTCAAATTCGCGGACATTCCTGATGATGTCTACACGTGGTAGCTTCATATTTGTTTCGATTTTTGTACCACTTTGAGAGACAACTAGGCGTGACACTGTGCTGTTATAAAATTCGATATGTTTTTCAACATTTTTCATCGTCACTTTATCTTTAGACCAGTTCACAAATGGCTTGTTTTTATCAGGATTCTTGTCGGAATTCTGATCTGTCCAATTTTGAAGATCTGTTGTTGGACCGTTATTGGATGAGGACGAGCCTTCATCAGTTGGATTATCTGGATTAGACCAGTTGATAAATGCCGTATTTGTGCTTGCTATAGTAGGGCCCAGCCGTAATGGCTTATAGTAGGAAACGCCTAATTGTAAAGGTGGACGTACCGTTTCATTAACAAACATTGTGCCAGTCAATGTAACATTTGAAAATTCAATATAGTTCCCATTGACAACGATTGTCGCACCAAAGGACCCATGATTACCATCAAACTCTAGAAATCTTGAGCTTGTCCCACTAGCGTTCAATGTTAGCTTCGACACAGAGCGAATGGTTTTCCCTGACAGATCCCCTTCAATAAGTGCACCTTTTAATACCGCGGCGTTATCTTCGTTAAAAATATGCGAGAAACTTGTCGGTACTGTGTAAGGCTCACCATTTATGTAGATCTGTTCGTCTTCAACACCTGTAATTTTGAAAGATGTGGCATTGCCCCTTTGCTCTTGTGAACGCACAATAAAGGATGCAATTTGTCCACGTGTTACCGCATTATATGGTGAGAAAGTGACAGGTGTTGTCCCTTCTGTAATCTTTAAATCTACTAAAGTTTGAATATAGATAGCGTTGCTTGTTTGGCTAGTTACATCTTTGAAACTATTATTGTAATTAGATGCTATCTCAAATTTAAAGCCAAGCACTAAAATTTTCGCTAATTGCCCACGCGTAATCACTTCATTAGGCATAAATGTTCCATTTGAATACCCAGCCATGATTCCTGCATTTTGTAATGCGGCTATATACTTGTAGTATTCACTGCTTTTTGGGACATCTTTAAAATAAGGATCTTGTACATTTTTTAAATCTAAGTTTAAAACAGTTGCCAGCATTTTTGCTGCTTGACCACGTGTTACATTTTGATCTGGTCGAAAGGTTTTATCTGCATACCCACTTATCGCACCTTGAGAGTATAATTTTAAAATATTATCGTAATGGCTTGAATACTGGTCAATATCCGTGAATGGTGAATTAGCCGCAGCGGCTGCTTTTTGTGGTGGTGGCACTACAACAGCAACCCCACTAGTAGCAAAAACAGTTGCTATAAGTGCTTTATTCACTTTTTGGACTTTTGTTTTATCCATTCTACTCTTCCTTTCATCTATGTATTTGATACGTTCAAAATATCTTTTTCATCATACCCTTTATATCGACAGGTATATAGTGAACCTTCATAGATAATTTTAAAATACTGGAAGAAAAACGTTTACAAAAATAGGGAGTAAACATAAAAAAGCTCACCGGCATAACGTGAGGTTGATTTCCGTTCCGACTGGGCAACTCCCTGGGGATTAGTGTACAGATGAGACCTTGGAGCGCAGCGGATGTGATGAATTCATTTTTATATGTATACTTTGACGATTTATCGGAACAAAATATCATTTTATCGGAACAATTTTGGCTTTTATCGGAATAATTTCTCGTTTTATCGGAACAATTTCAGTTTTTATCCCCATATAAAAAGCCAAGGAGCATCGGTGCTTACTTGGCTTTAACGATATATAGGCGTACATCTAGTCGCTTGCGATGTCATAAGGGAAAGGGGGATAACCTTACATCTTGTCAAGTCGATCGAGAGATGTGTCCCGAGTTTACGTATCATTTGAACAGGATATACAAGTCATATGGGAAATGACTTAAAAGTAGCTTGCCCAAATAATCGTTCCATTAATCGTGTACCCTAAAAATTAGAAATGTATGCTTATTTTAAAACATTTTTTTATTTATTTTTTTGGCTCTGCAACCATGACTCGATTTCTTCCAGCTTGTTTTGCAAGATACAGCGCATCATCTGCTGCTTCAATCAACTTTTCTGTCGTGTCAGCCATATGTGGATACACTGCAACACCCGCTGATAATGTAACTGGGCGACCACAAGGACTTGTAGTATGTGCCAACATATCGCGGAGTTGTTCAGCAACCTGTGCCGCTTCCTTAGCAGTAGTAGTTGGCAATAACATCACAAATTCCTCACCACCGTAGCGACAGCAAACATCTCCTTCACGAGCGACTGCTTTCATATTCCGAGCCAAAAATTGTAAAACTTTATCACCTATGGCATGGCCATACGTATCATTAACACTTTTAAAATGATCTAAATCTAGCAAAATGAGGGCATGTGGCAAATCGTTCTCAAGCCACTCAGCTAGCATCGCATCCATTGTGCGACGATTAGTTACGCTTGTTAACGGATCTGTTGTAGATTGATCTTTAAAATAGGACACCTGTCCCTGTAAAAATGTTAAACTCCGAATGAGTGCACTTTTTAAAAAGTGCGCTTCAAAGTACCAACTACGTACAGATTTCAAGCCTTCTACATTTTTCGATTCCATGCTCTCCTCTGTTAAAGTAGCCAATTGCTGTAAGGGATTAGCTATACGTGCTGCCATCCAAAGGACTATAAAAATCGAAATTAGCATAAGCGGAATGGATTTTATAGCGACATCCTGTACTCTATCAAATGAAGGAGCCAATGCTACCTTTAACGGTCTTTGAGCAACTACTCCCCAGCCTGTTAAAGGTACGATACTATAACCAGCAAGCATTTCTACTCCTTTAGTATTTGTTACTTGCTGAGCCCCACTTTTCCTAGAAACCACTGCTTGAACAACTTCATTATCAATAGCGATATCATTGATCCGACTTGGGTCCTGGTGATAGATAACGCGCCCATCTGAATCAGCTACGTACACATATGAACCATCATGATAATAATGCTCTCCGAGTAATTCATTAAAAACATTTCGTTCCTTCAAATAAATTGTCCCTGCTACCATTCCTAAATATTCATTTGTCTCTGAAAATATAGGATACGAGATAAAAATAAGGAGACGCCCTGTAATCCCCTTATAAGGCTTTGAGACAAGAGGTTCCCTTTTAGATAAAGCCTCTTTCGCTCCAACTGAAGTTAATACTTTACCTTGTACCTCCTCAGATGGTGGTGAAATAGATAATACATGACCTTTTGCATTTGTGATAAGAACAGAGTTAAACATGTTATTTTGCTTTTTCAAACGCTCAGTTTCTTGAATTAATACATTGCTATCATGCATTTTCGTCTTTATCGCACTCGCGCTATACCTTAATATTTGGAAAGATTCTTCAAGATAGGAACTTGCGGTTGTTGCTAATTTCTGTGCATATACTCGATTCGTTTCAAGCGAATTTTCTTTAATCGAAGCAACATTCATACGGTAACCGCTCCAAACGCTACCAATGCCTGTTAAGAAAAAAGCAGCCATGGCAACACCCATGATTAAATACTTTAACTTTATCTGTTTTGATTTCATTTTCTATCATTTACCCCTAGTTTATAATTTCTTCTATTATTCTATTTAAGCACAAAAAATTCCCTATTAAGAAAATTTCTCGTATTGAGAGCAAAGTATTTGTGAAAAGCAGCACTTTTGAAGTCCCTTTTATAACAAAAGCAAAAATATAGACTTATCATAAAAATTCGAAATGAAAATTTACCTTATATATAAGTTTGATTGGCGTGAAGGCTTGGCGATTCTTTGAGGATTAGCAATAACGGAACGCGAGTGAGCGGCTCATCGAACGCCCTCAGGAAGTGTTGCTCTGTGCGAAAGCGAAACGCCGACAAAGCGCTCAGCCGGAACGGAAATCAACCCCACGCTTTAATGGTTAGCCATATAGTAGGCAAAGTTCCAGGATTTTAGCATCGTTAATATGACAAAAATATAGTATTTTATATCTATAGAACTTTTATTATTTTGATAGATTTTCATTATAAATTTATTATTAGAAGAGGGTTTAAATATGTTGTTACGTAAAGTAGCTCCAATTATAGTTGGTTTTAGTATGGCTCTATGGACGAATACTGCTCTCAATTCGAATAAGTCAGCTCGTACAAAAATAACAAATACACAAAAAACCTTGTCACTATCCAGCTTTCAAAGTGAATATAAAATGAAATGGCATCGAGTAGAGATGGACTACCCCCCATTTTCCCTCGTAGGAAGGCATAATTCCAAAGAGGTCGGAGGATATGAAACACGCGCTGGGCATAGCGTATTTGGTATTCCTATCGGTGCTAATCGAATAGATGTGAATAGAATATACGGTCTTCCACTTAGAGCTATTCACTATCAAAACACAAGCTATTTGCTCGATTACAATGATTGTGACGGTAATACTACACACGGAACCTATTTGATTGATGGTCACTATGTTACTTTTTACTATGATTTACACAAAAACAATATTGTTCGTTCTATTATTTGGATTAATGTCAAAACTGAATTTAGTAAACTTGGTTATTATGGTAAGCCTTCCGCTGAACTACGAATAGGCCTTGAAGATTTAATGGTTGAACTTATTAACCATGAGCGGGTTATAGAAGGTTTGCAACCACTCATTTATGACAAAAGATGCAATCCTATCGCTCGGCAACATAGTAGCAATATGATCACACACCAATTCTTTAGTCATGAAGATCATAATGGTAATCATTCCAATGACCGCCTCAATGCTGGTAGAGTTAATCACTATTGGTATGGCGAAAATATAGCACAAGGTCAGCCCAATAGTATATTCGCCCATGAAGCACTGATGAATTCAAAAGGACATCGTATAAATATTTTAAGAAAAGAATTTACACATATTTTTGTTGGTGTCTGCTTCAAAGATAACGGTGCGCCCTATTATACAGTTAACTTTTATTCTAAGTAATTTAATGGTTAAGTTGATGACGATGACCAATATACACAAAAATCTCTATGCAGGAATCTATTGCATAGAGATTTTTTAACCTTATCGCAGTCTGAAATTTGATAAAGAATTTCCATTCTCTCCAATTCCAAGAAATGAGGGTGAAATTTATTAAAACATATGATTTTATAAGTCGATTGGTTTGGACCAAACGAAAACACCCCTTATTATAGAGATCACATACATTCTGAATTTTTTTACTTTTATTGTTATTCTGACATATGATTTTTCAACTAGATATTTTATAATAAAATTTAACATAGTCAAGTCATCAATTCTTTTGTTATAATACTGATAATTTATCACCGCTCTGTATTAATACAGAAGTGATGCATGCTTTTCGCAAAATGGGGATTAAGAGAAAAGCGCTACAATGCATTCTTGAATACAGTGTAGCCTACACAAAAAGGGGTTGGGAGATTTGGGTATTTTAAAGGGGTTAAAAATTCTCGATTTTTCTGCATTACTACCGGGACCAATGGCAACAATGATATTTGCTGATCTTGGCGCTGAGGTTATTCACGTTGAATCATCAAAGCGCGTAGATTTAACACGTATTATGCCTCCTTACGACGATGATCATGAGGCGTATATTCATCAACATTTGAATCGTTCTAAAAAGTCATTAACATTAAATTTAAAATCGCCTGAAGCTATAGAAATTGTTAAGTCACTCGTGAAAGAGTACGACATCATTATCGAAGGATTTCGACCTGGTGTCATGCAACGACTTGGCATCGGCTATGAAGCTCTAAAAGAAGTAAACCCTAAGGTTATTTATTGCGCTATTACAGGCTATGGACAAACTGGACCATATAGCAATCGGCCAGGACATGACAATAACTATTTATCATTAGCTGGCATACTTGATTATTCACGTCATAAAGATAAAAAGCCTGTCTCAATGGGTATTCAGCTTGCTGATTTGGCTGGGGGCACGATGCATTCAGCAATCGGAGTACTCGCAGCTGCTTTACATCGTGAAAAAACAGGTGAAGGGCAATATATTGATATAAGTATGACCGATGCTGTATTTTCACTGAATGCTATGTATGGATCTGCCTATATTGGCGGCGGTCGTATACCTCAGCCTGAGCAAGAAATTTTAAATGGTGGTAGCTACTATGACTTTTACAAAACAAAGGATGGCCGATTTTTCTCGGTAGGGAGTCTTGAGCCTCAATTCCGCAGATTACTCTGTGAAGCGCTTGATATTCCTGAGCTCATTGATAATACTTTTAATGACTCATACTACACACAAATTCGTTTTAAAGAAGCTGTCCATGATGCGTTTTTATCGAAGACTTACGAAGAATGGCTTGAAGTATTTAACGAGGATTTCGAGGGATGTGTCGAACCAGTATTAACTTTCCCAGAAGCATGCGAGCATCCTCAGCTTAAGGCTCGTGATATGATTGTTGATATTCCCAAAAGCGACGGTACTACGCAAAAACAAATTGCATCTGCTTTTAAGTTTGACGGTGTTAAGCCTCAGTACAAGCATGTCGGTGCCAAGCTTGGAGAGCATAATAAAGAAGTGTTGTCTTCACTTGGCTATAGTGTCGAGCAAATTGCTGACTTAACGGACAAAGGGGTTTTAGAATAATATTGTTAGCCAACTACACGAAATAAAAAAGGTGTCTACTGTTGCAAAAAACACATTAGACACTTTTTCGTATTTCTAATCAATTATGCCTCGGCAAGATGTTAATTACTCAGTCGTGTATTGTTGCTGTCGCTTCGCTTTCGCACAGAAAAAACCGTGTTGCTGTCGCTTCGCTTTCGCACAGAAAAAAACCGTGTTGCTGTCGCTTCGCTTTCGCACAGAAAAAAACCGTGTTGCTGTCGCTTCGCTTTCGCACAGATAAAACCGTGTTGCTGTCGCTTCGCTTTCGCACAGATAAAACCGTGTTGCTGTCGCTTCGCTTTCGCACAGATAAAACCGTGTTGCTGTCGCTTCGCTTTCGCACAGATAAAACCGTGTTGCTGTCGCTTCGCTTTCGCACAGAAAAAAACCGTGTTGCTGTCGCTTCGCTTTCGCACAGAAAAAAACCGTGTTGCTGTCGCTCCGCTTTCGCACAGAAAAAAACCGTGTTGCTGTCGCTCCGCTTTCGCACAGATAAATTGCCACAGGACGTGCAGTTCCTCTATTATTTACCGCGGATGTCTTTTGTGCCGATAGCTACGGATGTTTGTACACCCGCTGAAATAAGTTAAACATATGCGCTTATAAAGACTCGCAGCTTTTCAAAATGGTCATCAATAAGTAAATATTTTTTATAAATTTCCATTAATTTTTCAAACAGCTCATACTGTTCCGTCACAAATAAAACTTTTAAAATATTGAGGATATGCAAAGATGCGCTCAGTGCTACCAAATAGCAAGGTGTTTCTAGCTGACGATAATATCGACGCCATTCTTCCACAGACAAGCCAATATGTTGTAATGAATTATTCACATGGAGAGCAATATCCTGTTGAACGGATGCCTCAATCGCAATAAATTGCTCATTACTATAGTTACCCTGTACTAAAGAGGCATGTATTTTTTTATTGGATGCTAGTACATGTTCCTTTAAAAGCAGGAGCCCCTCTTGATAACGCCCCATTTTCACATAATGATCAAGCAATACTGCATACAAGTTTTCTAAAAAATTAAGTTCATAATTTTTAATAATGGCCGGAGGTGTTGGCTTACGATTCGGCAATAAGTCCTTATATTCCAACAAAATCTCTATCGCGTAATTATTAAGTCGTTCATCTTCTAATAAATACTCTCCGTAGTGAATAACAGTTTCAGGATTATGCTCTTGATGTGCTATATGAAACAGTAGATACGCAATCAGAACTTTTTCTTTCTCTGTCAGTGCATACATCGAATAACGCCAATCCGCTTCAAAGGAAGTAATTAGCGCTTTAACACAACGATAATCCCCTTTCGATAAACGATAGTGCGTTACAATTTGGTAAAGATGTAACTGTTTTTTAGCCAAGCAAGTAGAATTACGGTTATCCACATAAGTTATACACTTATCAAGAGTTTCTCTGTAATTATTCACAAAGTTATCCACATGTACACAAGTTTTTCTTGTGGATTGCTCAACATGACCCATCATTTCATGGATAAATGTGAATTGTTCTAATGGTTTGTGGATAAATAGTGAATAAACTTTTTTTATGAAAAGCCAATGCCAAAATTGGGCTTCTTCTTTATAAATCATATGCACAAAATATTCATTGTCAAATTTATATAAAAATATAGTTTGTAGTTCGTTAACTGGCATTGTAATTTGCATTCGCTTCCCGAAAATTAGCCAAATTAATCGCTCTAAGTCCATTGTATGCTGTGCAAAAAGCTGCTCAAAAAAGGTCTCCTTGCCTTTTTGCGTATAAAAAAAGGCATTGAGACGTTCATTAACAAATTTAGTATCTAAACCATGGTTATTAAAAAAAGTTTTCATATCTGCCGTTACACGACCCCAATATTTTCGTGCAGTTGAAAACGCAATATTCATCGCCGTTTCTTCATTCACTAAAAATAAACTCGGTGAAAGTGCAGTACCTAGAATTTTCGGGTCTGCTGGTGAATCAATCTCTGCTTCTACCCATTTTAAAAGTAACTTTTCAGCACCCTTTTCACCACTTTGTTTATATGTCAGGAATAACTGCTCATCACAATCCAACAACATGCAAATGGAGCCCCCCATCAAATTCAACCAACAAAGATCTTCCCCTATCATGTAAAATACTTGCCTAAAAGTTTAATCACTCTTTCTTCAATATAACAAATCTTATCCAACATATGCTAAAGAAATCGTGATATGGATAAAAGAAATGACAGCAAAAGTATTTGTGTAATATCGACAACTTTAACTACAACGCATAAAAAAAGCCATCTAAAGGTCAAATACCTCATAGATGGGGAAAGATTATTTGCTGTTTAAAAGATGAGCGGCAAATGAGCTCATTGGACAATCACTCATAAGTTGGTAGCCCATTCGTATTGTCACAAATAGCTCATTGCCTACGCCAGCTCAAAGCTAACGCCATAGTACGCACAACTAAAACAGCTATGCATCATTCACCAATACAAACGAGAAAAAGCACTCTCACAACAGTAGACGGGCGACTAACAAAATAGTTACAAAAAACATCCGTCAAATTTTTTGAGGGATGTTTTTCTGCCCCGAAAGCGCAGCGGCAGGGGCAAAAGATTTTCTAATCCGTCCATTTTGACGGATTTTTTTCTGCATCGAAAGCGCAGCGGCTGATGCAAAAAGCTCTTTACGTCAAATTTTTGAGGGATACTGCCCCGAAAGCGGACCGGCAAGGGCAAAAGATTTTCTAATCCGTCCATTTTGACGGATTTTTTTCTGCTTCGAAAGTGTAGCGGCTGATGCAAAAAGCTCTTTACGTCAAATTTTTGAAGGATACTGTCCCGAAAGCGGACCGGCAAGGGCAAAAGATTTTCTAATCCGTCCATTTTGACGGATTTTTTTCTGCTTCGAAAGCGCAGCGGCAGACGCAATGTTTATCTTTGCGAAGAACAAGACATTTTTCCGCCACTTGCTTAAATTTTTTCCTCACCAAAATAAAGGATACTTCCGCGTTTCTCGCAGATTATTTATCACTAGACCGAAGAATACGATAATGAGAGCACCAATAAGGACGGGCATTACTAGATAGCTCCATCCATAGCCTCCTAAAATAATAATAATTGGATTCGCTCCTGCTGGCGGATGAATGATTCCTAATAAAGCCATAAAAAAAATGGTTAAACTTACGCCAAGGCTAATTGAGACTATGCTCGTCCCTAACAACGAATACATGGTTAAGCCGACAAAAGCTGAAATCAAATGACCTCCTATAATATTTCGAGGTTGGGACAACGGCGCATTCCAAACGACAAATACAAGTACACAGCTCCCACCAAGTGACCCCATTAGCCATGGGGTACCTGTATAGTTCGTCAACCAAAGCAAGGCGGAAATACATATTAATCCACCGATTGCACCTGTTATCGCATCAGCAAAATTTGTTCGTGAAGGAGCATGTCCCCCACCTTTCATCTTGAATATGTATGTTTTAATAAGGTTTGATTTTTCTTCCTTGTTCTGCAAACGTACGAAATCTGCCATGAGTCACCTTCCTTTCTATTCAAAATTCTATAGAACCGTATCGATTTTTTGTATATTCTAAGCTTGTTCTATTATAACAACTACTAAATAGAATTCAATTTATAAATGTAAAATTTTGGATATAATTTAAAATATGTCTTTCGCCATAATTTTTAGCATTATAATCTATTAGAAAGAAAAAGCAAACTATGAAATTTTCTAGTTTGCTTTCTTTTTAGGCTTTTAGGTATGCATTTAATCATATTGTTTTTTCACTGGTTTATAAATTTTCGCTTTTTTTAGTACTGTTTTAGGTACTTGGAAAGTTGCTGTTACAACTCCTGGATGACGCCCAATTTCAATCGATCCTGTAATCGTCGCTCGATTCATAACCTCTGGCTCGCTCATCTCAAAAAGCCTTGCAGCACGACTTATAGCATTAGTTGTTGCTTCATTTAATGTTGTTCCAGAGCCAATAATTGATACAGGGAATACTTCCTCCACTTGTTTAACGCCGAATTCCTCGGCAAGCTCACGTGCACGACGTTTTTCTTCCTTAGTAAAAGGTTTAGCCGTATAAGGTAAATCCTCTGTATTTGGCAATAGCACAGGGCCATCCAAAGCTACTTTTTTCAACACACTTACCTGAAGTTGAACAATACCAGCAACATCCGTTGTATGTCCTGCAATTTCTCCGTCCCCTTGCATTGCGTGCATATCACCAATATACACCCCACCGCCCGGAACCTTTACTGGACAAATAATTGTTGCCCCCTCACGAACACGGCTTATATCCATATGTCCATCTGTACGATGTGTATCTAATTCAGTCTGCGTAAATGCATATTCATGTGGCGCACCGATTAAAAAAGAGCCAAAGTCACCAGCATTATGGGAATCGGGCATCGCCTTTGAAGGTGTCGTTCCAAGCTGCCCTAAAAAAGGTCGCATTCTTGCCATAACACCAACCAAATCACTTGGTGCTAATGCAACCGCAGGATTTTGCACAGAATTTTCAGGTGTACGCATATAATTTTTAGCATCAAGTGCAATACGGCGAGCACCTTCTCGCCCAACAGTCACGCCAATATTACCTTTATGATCTAACGCCATAGTATAGCCATGTGTCATGTTAAAAGGTGATGTTTCTGTATCACATGTCGAACAGCGAATGGCCTGTCGACCTATTCCCTTGACAACTGTACTAGGATGAAGCTTACCACAGCCTGGACACTTTACTGATACGAATGGATCCCCAATGAATCGGTCCAAAATCGCCTCATCATGCCCAGATGCTGTTGCTACTGATGTTACCTGTATTGATTTAATCCTGATAACAATGGCGTCTCCTACCTCTGCCCCTTCTATAAATACAGGTTTCGTTACTTCATGCCCACCACGGATCGTTGGTGTTAGCATCGGGCCCCAACAGCCTGGCGTAGTATTAGCAATAATTGTTCCACCGTCTTTGACAGGTCCAAGCATATTTTGTTGTGGATCTAAAATACCATCTATGAACTCATTTACGAATAACGTTTCGACAGCTTGCGGCTGCTGTACAAGATCTTCACTTTGTTTTCCTTCTTTTTCTAGCATTTGCAATTCGCTTGTCATTTTTTCGTCACGCCCCTAGTTCTGATTTTATGTATATACTTAAGTTAAAAATGCTCTCCACAAAACGTAGAGAGCTATATTCCTTAATTGTTCATGTATAAATCAACTATGTGTGAGAAATCTCCTTTCTTGTATTTTTCCTTATGGTCAATCATCCAATTACTCGCAAAACATGTAATCTCCTCAAATGATGCAGATGGTGGGACATTGTCATTGCCGATACGACCAATGGATGAAGAAGCAACAGATGAACTCTTTTCTGCCACCTCTAGCTTGTATGCATTTTGCCTTTGCTCATAGCTAATGGCATGCAACGCTTTATATAAATCTTTAATGTCATCGATAAAACGTTTATGAATATCAATTGATAATGGTGTATTGTCGATTGTAAATTTAATTTCGACATCAAGGTCAATAGTTCCTGCTGTTTCGAGGAATACATTACTAATATTGTGCATTAGGTAGTCGTAACGACGCAGTAAACGCTTTTTGCTCATCGCGCTCTCACCGTCTACATGGATAATCGCAATAATCATCTGCATCCGTCTTATCATAGTCCTCTCGAGTGATAACTGACACTAATACCTGAAAGTCCGAGCGCGTCTGCTGCTATTTTTTTAAACATTATTTCCCCCCTAATGATTGATACTCTTATTACGCTTTACATCTGTAAAAGTGTCGAAAAGTCTTAGTACTCTTACTAGTACTGACCTTTTCTGGAATGGTTTTAAAAAGTTATGAAAAAGCTCCTGCGATCAATGACACGCAGGAGCTAGAGAGTATTCTAATGTAAAGTTGTTTTCATTCTTCCTGAATATTGCCTAAAAATGCTTTAAAACCATTGAAATCAATCCGTAAAGCATTCCAATAATCGGTATCAAAGCCCACCATTGTGTTGTTTGAAGTTTATTATCTGTATTTTGGATTATAATCTCTTTTTGGAAAGCTTTGTCACCCTTAACCAATTCATCTAGCGAAATATTATATAGCTCACTTAATGAAATGAGATTATCTAAATCCGGATAACAATTACCGTTTTCCCATTTTGAAACAGATTGTCTAGAAACATTTAATTTTTGAGCAATGTCTTCTTGTGAAAAACTGTGCTCTTCTCTTTTATTTTTTAAATTCTGAGATAAATTCATCCATCATTCCGCCTATCATTTTTGATACCTTAACTTTACTAAAAATCCCCAAATCAATCGAGAACTCATTGGTTACTTTTTACGCAACCTAAAGTTGCATCGTTGATTTTAAAGGCTTTTTCACAAAATTCCAGAGACCTATACGTGTTTAAAAATAAACTTTTCAGCTGGTATGTAAATCATTATTTCCCCTTTATAGGTAACTAATTGGTCTTGATATTTATTAATTCAAATAATGAATAATGTCTCAATTCCTTTTTTAAGCAAGTTTCATTTATAATGAGTCACATAACGTAAAATTTTCAATCGGTAACTTTTATTGCAAAATAATAAGGAATTGCTTATCGTGCTATCACTAACTTATTAGCCATACGCTATTCTTAAAATTCTAATGACGATTGACAATATAAAGAAGAAAGGACGTGTGAACAATGCAAGAACCAACAATTCTAGTAGTGGATGATGAGGCAGATTTAGCAAAGCTTCTAAAAGTCAGCCTGCAAAAAGAAGGTTATAAGCAAATTCATACAGCTGGCTCCATTCAAGAAGCTTGGACGAGCTTTCAACAGACTCAACCCGATATTGTACTTCTTGACGTGATGCTTCCTGATGGTGAGGGCTACGATTTATGTCGACGTATTCGAGAAGTATCGCATGTGCCGGTGCTTTTCATGTCAGCCAAAAACGAGGAAATTGATAAAATTTTAGGACTTGCTATTGGAGGGGACGACTATATTACGAAACCTTTTAGTCCTAAAGAGGTCGCCTATCGTGTGAAGGCACAGCTTCGCAGAGCTGGTTATCAAACGCAGGAAGCAGTGCCTGTAACTTCAGCGAACTCGATTCAAGTTGGTCCATTCTTGCTTAATGGAGATGAAACGGAGGTACATAAGGACGGTGTTTTATTGGAGCTAACAGCGAAAGAGATCGGCTTGATGACTTGCTTTATGAACAATCCTAATCGAATTTTAAGTAAAGAAACTCTATTTGAGCGTGTGTGGGGAGAGGACTTTTTCGGCTCAGACAATACCGTAATGGTGCATATTCGACGTTTGCGTGAAAAGGTTGAATATGATGCATCAAAACCTATGTATATTACAACTGTAAAAGGGCTTGGCTATAAATTTGTCGTTCCAAAAGAGGAGCAAGTATGAAATGGAAATTAACAGCTAGATTTCTGCTTTCTGTGCTGTCTATTGTTATTATTGTTATTTTCCTAAATACAGCCATTTTAATTGGTTTTTTCATTTTTCAACAGGTAAATAAATACGATAAAACAACTTCGTATTCAGAGGAAAACTTCGTGCGCGAGTTCCAACAGTATATTGATATAAGTAATGGAACGGTAGCGGTAAGCAAGGATGGACTTCAACAATTGCATCAGCGAAATGCTTGGATTCAATTACTTGATAATAATGGACAGGTCATTGAAGCCCATTTTGCTCCAAAGAAAGCTCATGCTCACTATGCGCCGATTGATTTAATTCAAGTTTATAAATATAAAGAATTCGACGTAGATACAACCGTATATGTGGGAAGTAAAGAAAGTATCAGTTATCTTATCGGCATCGAAGGAAGTGGCGTTACTAGATATGTCACTCATTTTTCTGGTTCTTCCGTATTACAGTTTATTGGTAAGTTTGGTTTGCTCATTGTCCTTGCTGATTTATTAGTAGCTACGCTCGTTGGCTGGCTTTTCGGTCGAACGTTGACCAAGCCCCTACACGCAATGATTGAACGTATTCGTCATTTAAAAAATCATGAGCATGTTTCTAGTAAAATGCCAGGTGGTGTGTACAAACCTGTTTTCGAGAATTTAAATGAAGTATCAAAAGAGCTTGCCGCACACGAGCAGGAACGTAAAAGATTAGAAATGATGCGTGAGGAATGGATCAGCAATGTGTCACACGATATGAAAACACCTCTTGCTTCGATTCGTGGTTATGCGGAGCTACTGAATGATGGAAAATTGACTGCTGATGAACAAAGAGACTACGCTCACATTATCGAAAAACAATCATTGCATATGCAAGATTTACTCGATGATTTAAATTTAACTATGCGCTTAAGACATCAGCAGCTTCCGCTCAGCTTAACCGAAGTAAATATGGTGCAATTTATTCGTGAAATCGTTATAGATACACTCAATACCCCTCAATATGAGGAAGCCAGTATTGAGTTTAATGCAACGAACGATGTCATCAAGCATCACATTGACGAGCACTTTATGCGACGAGCGATAATGAATTTTTTACACAATGCATTGCTTCATAATCCTTCTGATGTATCAGTTACTATTCTTGTTGAAGATCATTCAATTACGATTTCCGATAACGGTAACGGCATTTCCGCCGAAGATCTTGAACATATTTTCGAGCGCTATTATCGAGGGACAAATACTGAGCAGACACATGGTACTGGGTTAGGTACTGCTATTGCTAGAGATATTATTGAAGCGCACGGAGGAACTGTGACTATTACCTCTGAGGAACAACAAGGTACAGCTGTTAGCATTCAATTTCAAGTAGAAAAAAAGGAGTAGCCCTAAAACTAGGGACTACTCCTTCTTCTTATTTCTTCATTAACTCCTGTACTTTTGCAGGTAGCTCATGGAATTTTACTTCATCATATGATGAAACTTCTGTTTCTTTTTTTACATAAAGCTTTAAGTATGCATCATGACGTAAATTTTTCTGAGCTGAAAACTTCAATGTTTTCTCTTCACCGTTCTCGTCATAAGCAGGTAGCTCGTACCAATATGACTTCCATATTTCTCCGTTGCTTGCCTTGAATTCCTCCATTTCACCATCAGTAGTGATATGAACATAGTATGCTTCTTTATTTAAACGGTTAAAATCAACGGTCATCAGCACAACAAGACCTACAACGAACAATAAGAACAATGCTCCTATACCTAAGAAAACCTTTTTCATATTAATTCCCCTGTCTAATAATTTTATAGAATGAACGAACTGTAAAGATATAATAGATGCCGTAAATTGCTGAATAAGCAATCATCCACAGAATTACTGGTTTAGTAATATCCATACTAAATAGCTGTGAAAAGGCTAGTAGCGCAAATGCACTATGGACGATGCCAACAACGAGTGGTGCACTAAAGATAACGGCAACCTGCCCTGCAACTGTTTTTAATATTTGTTTTTTGTTCACACC
Source organism: Lysinibacillus sphaericus (assembly GCF_006864135.1). Taxonomy (GTDB): domain Bacteria; phylum Bacillota; class Bacilli; order Bacillales_A; family Planococcaceae; genus Lysinibacillus. The sequence continues at coordinate 46,656 of NZ_SADV01000013.1, forward strand.
GATTTTATTTAAAATTGCATATTTAGGCTGATCTTCCTCTGCCTCGGTTAAAACTTTAAAGTAAATAATACTTCCTGTCGCTGCTAAAAATACTAATCCTAAAAAGCTTCCTACAAACAATAGTGATCCTACAGTAGCTAAACCATCCTCATAACTTTGCGGAACACTTGAAAACCCTTCTTGCTGTTCAGTAGATAGTTGATTGTAAATTTCCTTTGAAATAGCCTGTTGCTTTAAGTCATTATCCATACCAACTACCTGCATTTTAACATCTTCTGCATTAGTTGCAGCGAACACTTTATCATTTACAACGAGGACTGTACCAGCTGGAATAAAGTTTAATACACTCTCTGTATACATTTTATCAACATGGAATGATTCCCCGTTCTCTAATTTAAATTCTTCACCGGTAAAATCATGTGAAAAACGTTCATCGAAGCTTGTATCAAGTAAAACTGTTGCACCATTTGCAATGTGCAATTGTTCATCTTTCCCCTGCAATTTTGCTAGACGATTATAGTCGGATTCCTTTAATAATGTATATTCAAAAAACGAAAATTCATTATCCACACGTAAATTTTTCACAGAAAGCGATTCGTTGTATAAGACGTCTTCTTGAGAAATTTTTACCGTATCGCCCTTCCACATAAATGTGTTAGGTAGCGCATGACGTACACTGGCTTCGGCATTGTAATACATACCGAAAACGCCACCACCTGCTGTGATCGTTGTCGCACTTAAAATAGCGATAATAGAAAGTGATTTAGCATTTGCTCGAATACGGTACAATAATTGTGAAACACCAATTAAATTCAAGCCTTTCCATGACCAAGAAGTTGCTTTTTTCAACGCCGTTAACACAAATACGCTAACACTATGGAATAATAAATATGTCCCTGCAATTGTCATACCTATAACCATTAGTGGCGTACCTAAAATTGTGAAGAATCTCCAAATTTTACTCGTAAAGATTTCTGCAGACGCTGTATAATAACCAAATGCAAGTAGCGCTGTCCCAAGTATAGCTGCTATTAATGATGCACGCGGAATTTTCTCTCCTTGCTTCTCAGCATGGAACAGGTCAATCAATTTAAATTGATAGATGACACGATAACCTTGTAAAGATGTGAATAAAAATAGTAGTGCAAAAATACATGTTGTATTGACTAGAGCCTCAGGGGAAAATGTTAAACTTCCTACAACCTCAAAGCCCATTAAACGTACTAAGATCATTAATAAACCTTGTGACATAAAGAATCCAAGAACAATTCCTAGTACTAGGGAAACAAAACCGATCACTAAATTCTCAAAAAAGAGCATTAAGCCGATTTTCTGCTTACGCACACCTAATAGCGAGTAAAGTGCTACTTCCTTTTTACGTTTTTTCATAAAAAACGAATTGGAATACGCCATAAAGATGACGATAAAGAATAATAACACAACAGATGATCCACTCATCAATCCTTTAATTTGCCGTGAAAATTGTTGTGAGGCTAAAATATCATCATTATATTTTAATGTCACAAACGTAAAGTAGATAACGATACTAAAAACCATCGAAGCGATATATAAAAAGTAGTTCGACAAATTACGCTGGATATTTTTACGCGCTAAACTAAATAACGTCATTTACTCCACCTCCGATGCCTCCAAGCACCTGTAAAATCTCTTGGAAGAATTGCTTTCTTGTTTGAGTACCACGGTGAATTTCCTTAGAAAGCTGTCCATCTTGAATAAATAGAATGCGCTGGCAAAAGCTTGCTGCGAATGCATCATGCGTCACCATCATAATAGTGGACGCTTGAGAATTATTCAAATCACTTAAACTTTCAAGTAAGTCTGTTGCTGATTTTGAATCAAGAGCACCAGTTGGCTCATCCGCAAATATTAATTTCGGCTCTGTAACTAATGCACGTGATGATGCTGTACGTTGTTTTTGCCCACCAGAAATTTGGTATGGGTATTTATCGAGTAACTCTTTTATCCCAAACAGTGTAGCTATGCGTTCTACCTTTGCGTTAATTGCCTTTGTTGGCACTTTTGCAATCGCAAGTGGCAGTACGATATTTTCACGAACGGTTAAAGAATCAAGTAAGTTATAGTCTTGGAAGATAAAACCTAGATTGTCGCGACGAAAATCTGCTAACTCTGCGTCCTTCATGCGCGCTAAGTTTGTATCACCAATAATGATTTCACCAGTCGTTGGTGTATCAATTGTCGCTAACACATTTAGTAGCGTGGATTTCCCAGCCCCCGAAGGCCCCATTACACCAACAAACTCTCCTTTTTCTACTTCAAATGATATATTCGATAGCGCTGTAAATGTATTTGCGCCTTTGCCGTAAGTTTTTTCTACATTTTGTACCTTTAATAATGGCGTCATAAACGCTCACCTCTTCTTTCTGACTTTAGTATACGACCCCAAACTTACAACAAAGTTGTCGCAAGCTTACAACAACCTTAAATCGTAGGCAATTTATCGAGAATTTTTCGCATTTTATCGAAACTTTTATGTGTTTTATCGAAAAATTTTCGCGTTTTATCGACCAAAAAGGATTCACACACAAACTGTGCGTGAATCCTCCAACTTTATTATGCTAATACTTTTTTAATATCATTCTCAAAACTACTTGGCTTATCAGCTGAACCATAGCGTCCTACAATCTCACCATTACGATTCACAAGGAATTTTGTGAAATTCCACTTTATACTGTTACCTAGAAAGCCTTTAGAATGAGATGTCAAATGCTCAAAAATAGGGTGTGCATCTTTACCATTGACCTTTACTATTTCATGCATCGGGAATGTCACTCCATATGTCAAACGACATTGTGATGCTGCTTCCTCAGCAGTCGCAACTTCTTGCTTAAACTGATTTGATGGGAAGCCAAGAATAACAAGGCCTTTATCCTGATATTTTTTATATAGATCTTCTAATTCTTCAAACTGTGGTGTAAAACCACATTTGGAAGCCGTATTAACAATTAACATTGCCTTACCCTTATAACGATCTAAACTATATTCAGTACCATCGTCTAGAGCAACTTGAATGTCGTAAATGCTCATTTCTAATTACCCCCAATGTTATAAACGCCCATTTTTTCTGGCAATCTGCTGTAGAGGATCCCAAACACCATTGAATGGAGGCGCGTAGGCTAAATCTAAATCTAGTAAATCTGGTAATGTCATTTTATTGTATAAGGCGGTCGCAAACACATCGATCCGTTTATCAACACCTGCAGGTCCAACAATTTGTGCTCCTAAAAGTTGTTGATCTCGTTTACGAACAACAATTTTAATAAACATCCGTTGAGCACCAGGGTAATAACCTGCAATATGGCGGGCAGATAATTTAAAGGCCTCATACTCAAAGCCTAGCTCTTTAGCCTTGCGCTCATTAATACCTGTCGTAGCGATTGTTAAATTGAAAAACTTTAAGATTGAAGTACCTACAATACCACTAAACGGCGCAGATTTGCCTGACATATTGAGTCCCGCTAAACGACCTTGCTTATTAGCAGTCGTGCCAAGAGGTACATAATCTAAGCGTTCTTTTACAATATTAAAATGCGTTGCACAATCTCCCGCAGCATAAATATTTTCAACAGATGTCTCTAAATGTCGATTGACGATGACCGCACCATTTTTAGCTAGTGCTACACCTGTTCCCTCTAAAAATTGTGTATTCGGTTTAATTCCAACGGCCATAATGACTAAATCTGTATCAAAAGCGCCATTGTCCGTAATAACACGCTCAACACGGTGATTGCCCTCAAACGCCTCTACTTTTGTATTTAGCACAAGCTCGATGTCATTCTTTTTTGCTTCCTCATGAACATGTTGCGCAAACTCTTCGTCTAAAATTCTTGCAACATAGCTACCTCGTTGAATCAATCTTACTTTTTTACCGCAAGCATGTATCGTCTCGGCCATTTCTAGCCCAATATAGCCTGCACCTATAATTGTTACATTTTCTATATCTAACGTTAAATCAGCTAGTAAATCCTCTAGCTGCGGTATTGTTTTCACCGTGTGTATACCCGCTAAATTTGAACCCTTCTCCACTGGCATAATAGGATCTGCACCTGTTGCAATAAGTAGCTTATCATAAGGAATTTCAAACGATTCCCCGGACGACTGCGTTCCAAAAACTAGCTTCTGTTCAACATCAATTCTGTTCACCTCATGACCAACACGGGCATCGATACGATACTTATCACGAAAAGTTTCTACATCTCTTGCTATAAGACGCTTTGTCGATGAAATACGCCCATCTACCACATAGGGTAAGCCACACTGCCCATATGAATAAATAAAGCCACGTTCTACAGATGTAATCTCTGCTCCTGGTACATTTCGATATATTTCCATTGCTGCTGACATTCCGGCAGCATCTCCTCCAATGATTACGTATTTCATCCAACAATCCCCCTTATTTTTTTCTCGTTGCTAGTAAGCCTGCGTAATAGTCCATAAATAAACGGCGTCTGCCTCCACTTACGATGACCCTTATTACATGAATAGCAATTACCATCGTTAGAACAAAATTCGCAATAAAGGCTAGCAATGTAATGACAATTTGCAGTACATAAAATGGTGAATCCATATCTAATTGAATATTTCCAAAAGTTGTTATCATTTCCGAAGTACATACTACCACGAGAATAGCAACACAGCGGCGCCAAGATTGACTGACAATACTTTTGCCGTTTTCACTGACCATTGTAAAACGCATAAATTTCATCCCTAACGTTGCCCCACTTGTAAAGCTTGGAACAACTCCAAATAGCAACATATACAAAGCAATTTTCACTAAAAACTCGAACATACCACTATAACCTGTTACGACACCAACGAAGAACAAAATGAACTGTACGATAATCAAATCAACTGCTAGTGCTAACAAAATAGATAATGGCTTGATGATATCTTTTTCGACCATTTCTGCTGCTTTAGCCGCTACCTCTTCATGTGAAGGAAACAGCGCCCACACAACAGGGGCTAAAAAGAATCCTAATAGTGCACCAACACTGTTAAGCATTAAATCATCCACATCAAAGATTCGATACGCACAATTAAAGATGCCATAAATCCCCGTAAATTGAGTTACCTCATAAAACAATGTTAGCAAAAAGCTAAATAGAAATGCACGCTTCCAGTACTCCTTTTTTTTAAGAAAATAACGCAAGTATACACCGAATGGCATGAGCAGTAAGAAATTATAGAATGCTTGATAAAAAGCAGGCTGCTTTGGTATATAAATCCACGTTGATGGATTCGTCAGAACAATCCCACTATCCTTTAAAATATCCGTGACAAATTGAAAAAGATGTAAATTATAATGGACTGTATCTGCAGCTTGTAGAGAGCAAGTATCACGTGTTTCCGGGAAAGGTAGTAAAACTAAACATAATGCCGATAAAAAGTAAAAAATAAATGAGAACATAATAATCGTTTTGGATACAGATAAGTAGCCATATTTCCGATAGGTATAAATAAGCCAAGGTACAAATAGTACAAAGGATAAAAAAATTGTTATTAAAAAAGCTACCATAATAGAATTTGTATAAACTGACATAGAACACACCTCTTCGTTTAAAAATCGGCTCTTCATCATAAAGTGTCGTTGATTTCCGTTTCGACTGGGCGCTTTCCTAGGGGCGTCCGATGAGCCGCTTCAGTGATAAACTTCAAAATAATCTTAAACTTAGTTTAGCACTTGAACACAACACGAATGTTTCACCAACCTTAAATAATCTTAACTAATGATGTAAAGTTAAAATTCCGCGTAGACTCCCAGAAGACAAACAAGAGTACGCCAATGTAGCTCGTGCCTGCCCACTGAAAGAAAAGCGGAATTTTACTAAATAAGAATATTAATTTTTGTTTGGAAAGGCTTATACGCCAGCATATTATGCTTTTGCAATTTCCTCTTTGCAAAATGCTAAAATTTCCTCTAGCTCTTCATCCTCTAATGCAAAGTCTAAATATTCGCCTTCAGCTTTTTCCATGATGAAGTAATTTAAAACAAATGACTCTTCACCTTTTTCAGCAATTAGTACACGAATTTCAATTCCGGCTTCGTGATAAAGCTCATCTTCTTCATCAATATCTACATCTAAAATAAATTCGTAGCGCTTGCCTTCAATAATGTTTGTTGGATCTAAAATTTCTTCCATCGAGAATTGTGTAATTTCCATTGTACGATCTCCTTTAAGTTAACCTGTTCTTATATATATTAAATCAAATTCAGCATGGGTCAAATAGAAAACTCATATACACTAGAAAGTAATTATGCCACAATGAAATAAAACTAGTTGAGAGATATGATTCTTATATGAATACTCTACATAAAGGGGGAGGCTTTTTCTTGAAAGAACTACTATATTATCAAGATGTTATGCTGCGCGAATTTAATGCAACAGTTGTCAATAAAGGAACCGATATAGATGGCCGTAACTACGTGGTGCTATCAAATACTGCTTTTTATCCAACAGGAGGCGGGCAACCTCATGACACAGGTACTTTAAATGGTATCGAGGTCATCGATGTTGAGAAAATGAATGATGAAATTCGTCATTATATTCAAGGTGACTCTTCAAATTTAGTTGGAGAGGTGCATGGTAAATTGAATTGGCAACGACGCTTTGATCATATGCAGCAACATGCAGGTCAGCATATTTTAACAGCGGCTTTTGTCGAGCTTTTTGATGCACCTACCGTTAGCTTCCACTTGGGCACTGAGCAGGTCACAATTGATATTGCAGTGGATACCCTAACGGAAGAGCAGCTTGTAGCAGCAGAAGCTCGTGCTAATGAAATTATTCTAGAGAATCTTCCGATTGAAACGAAATGGATTACAGAAAAAGAACTGGAGAACTATAGCCTACGTAAAGAGGTAGCCGTCACAGGAGATATTCGACTTGTTATTATTCCGGACTTTGATTACAACGGTTGTGGCGGTACACATCCAACATCTACAGGACAAGTAAGTGCGATAAAAATCCTTGGCACTGAAAAAATGAAGGGTAATATTCGTGTCTCCTTTGTCTGTGGTCACAGGGTTTTAGCAGAGCTTGCCATGCGAAAGAAAGTACTAGCTGACGTTGCAAGACAATTAAGTGTACCTGAGGTTGAAGCAGCTACAGCACTTACAAAAATGTTAACTACACAGAAAAATACAGAAAAAGCACTCGTAGCAGCAAAAGAGGAGCTACTGAATTATGAAGCAAAGGCGCTAGTATCTAGTAAAGAACGTATTATTACTGCAGCCTTTACTCAGCGTACTATGCAAGAGCTGCAAAAATTAGCTAGAACTATTGTCGCTGAGCAGACTGAAGCGATCGTATTACTTATTTCAGAAAATGAAGACAAGCTCCAGTTTGTCGCAGCACGTGGTGCAAAAGTTGAGAAAAGTATGAAGGACATTGCTGCAAAAGCATTGCCACTCATTAACGGAAAAGGTGGCGGCAGTGAGCAAATGGTACAAGGCGGTGGCGAGCGTATTATTTCTACCGAACAACTGTTGGAAGCTATGCAAGAAGTAGTTCAATAACAAATCATTTCGATGATAGGAGCTCCCCATTACTGGGGTAGCTCCTTTACTCATTTATGGCATCGTTTACTGAACATCCTATTGCCGCTATCTCCCCCATTGATAATTATCCACAGACATTTGCTCAGCTGTAGTAATCGTTATCTTATTTCCCCACACATTATCCACATTCAATGCACAACTTATCCACAATCTATCCCGATTACATTAAATTGAATCCTCGATTGGATTAAATTATAAATTTTTCCAATGATACCTGATTATAATTTACTTTTTTTGCTGATTATAAAAAATAGAATAGTTTCTATACATTTTGAGGGGAGGATTTCTATGAGTTCGGAAAAAGATATTTCACGTCGTGATTTTTTAAAAACGACAGGGATTGCAGCAGGTACATTAGTCGGCGGTGGATTAATAGGAGGCCTTGTAGGCTATAACATGCCTGGTAAAGGAACTGCCACGCTAGAGCATGGTCAGCATGGAACTGCTACTGAAGAGACTGGCTCGCCAAAAGCTAAAATGTTTTTTATGAATCAAAGAGACTTCAATATTTTGGCAAACGCGACTGAACGTATTTTCCCTGAGGACGATTTAGGTCCAGGGGCAAAGGGCTTAGATGTGCCTTACTTTATCGACCATCAGCTAGCAGGCCAATATGGTAGTAATTCTAAAGAATACATGCATGGACCATTCGGTGAGGGTGCGCCAACACAAGGTTATCAGAGTCGTTTAACGCGAGCGGAAATTTTTAAGCAAGGTGTCCAAAGGTTGGAGACGGAAGCACAGAATCGCTATAAAAAGAGCTTCAATGATATAGAGGCTAAGCAAATGGATGAAATTTTAACTGCCTTCCAGAAAGGCGACGTACAAATGAGTGGCGTCACATCTGCTTTCTTCTTTACTTTATTACGTGCAGCAACATTAGAAGGTGCTTACTCTGACCCAATATATGGAGGTAATCGTAATATGGATGGCTGGCGAATGAAAGGCTTCCCCGGTCATCAAATGGCGTATATTACGCAAATCGAAGAACCGAAATTCCAAAAAATTGAGCCTAATTCATTAGGTAGCCACTAATAGGGGGTTAGTAAATGGCCAAAACATTACCAGGTGTAGACGTTGTAACAGTCGGGGTAGGTTGGACCGGCGGCATTGTCGCTGCAGAGTGCTCGAAGGCAGGCTTAAAGGTCGTTGGCTTAGAGCGTGGACAAAAGCGCGGCACAGAAGATTATTTGACGATCCACGATGAGTATCGTTATGCAATTCGTTATGATTTAATGCAAAATCTCTCAAAGGAAACCATCAGCTTCCGTAATAATCGGAATATGAAGGCATTGCCTATGCGTCAGCTCGGTTCCTTTTTACTTGGAGAAGGGCTTGGCGGCTCTGGTACACATTGGAACGGTATGTCGTATCGCTTCTTACCGTATGATTTTCAAATTAAAACAATGACAGACAAACGTTATGGTGCGAATAAGCTTGGACCTGATTATTTATTACAAGATTGGGCATTAACATACGATGAACTTGAGCCCTATTTCGACAAATTCGAAAAAACGTCCGGTATTTCCGGTGATGATAAAAATCCATTTAGCGGGAAACGTTCAAATCCTTATCCGACGGGGCCAATGAAAATGACACCGATGCTTACGCAATTTGAAACAGCTGCAAAAAAATTAAAACTATCGCCTTACATGGTACCTTCTGCAAATTTATCAGAAGTTTATAAGAACCCTGACGGTGAAACGATTAATGCTTGTCAATACTGCGGCTTCTGTGAACGCTTTGGTTGTGAATATGGCGCCAAATCATCTGCGGAGGTTACTGTTGTTCCTACTGCATTAAAAACAGGTAACTTTGACTTACGCTATAATTCCAATGTTGTTGAAATCTTAAAGAAAGGCAATAAAGTAACTGGTGTCCGATACATCGATACGATATCTGGTGAAGAATTTATTCAACCAGCAAACGCTGTTGTACTTACTAGTTATGTCTTTAATAATGCCAAGTTATTGATGGTCTCTAACATTGGGGAACGATATGATCCAGCTACTGGAAAAGGGACACTTGGAAGAAACTATTGCTATCAAATACTCCCTGGAGCTGCAGGGTTTTTCGATGAGCAGTATAACACATTTATGGGTGCAGGTGCCCTTGGTATGAGTATAGATGACTATAATGGTGATAATTTCGATCATAGTGATTTAGATTTTATTCACGGTGGAAATATAGCTCTAACACAAACAGGTGCGCGTCCTATCGGCTCAAACCCAACACCTCCTGATACGCCAACATGGGGATCAGAATTTAAAAAACAATCTATTCATTACTATACACGCTCATTCGGGATTGGTGCACAGGGTGCTTCAATGCCACATAAAGAAAATTATTTATCTCTTGATTCTACGTATAAGGACGCTTACGGCTTACCTCTTGTACAGTTAACTTACAATTTTACGGATCAGGATCGCGCACTTCATAAATATATTTCAGCACGTGCAGCTGACATTATGAAAGAAATGGGCGCTAAAATTGTTGTCCCAAATGCTGAAATCACTGATTACAATATTGTACCGTATCAAACAACCCATAATACAGGTGGAACAGTTATGAGCTTAAAGCCAGAGGATGGCGTTGTGAATAACTACTTGCAACATTGGCATACAGAAAATCTTTTTGCTGTGAGTGCCGGAAACTTTGCACACAATAGCGGCTATAACCCAACAGGTACTTTAGGGGCACTAGCCTACCGCTGTGCAGAGGGTATTGTGAAATATAGCAAATCAGGTGGTTCCTTAGTATAACTTCTTTTTAGCGGGTGTTTGGACGCCCGCTAAAATAGAGGAACTCAGTCTAAGAACGCCACGTCCTGTGGCAAGTTATCTGTGCGAAAGCGAAGCGACAGCAACAACACACGACTGAGTGACCAACATCATGCTGCTGACGCTGCGTTAGCACTACGCTTTCGCGCAAAAGACATCTGTTGGCCCAAAGCCTCCGGCGAATGTCACCGAATCGGAAAGGAGTTCTTGGTGCTTGCACAAAGCCGATTCCAGACGCAATTATGCCGAGGCATGATTGCTATACTAATTTTATAAAAAGGAGGTAAGACTATGGGAGGTCTCGGAGCAATTGGTGTACCTGGGTTAATCATCATTTTAGTCATTGTTTTAATCGTGTTTGGTCCAAAAAAATTGCCGGAAATCGGCGGTGCGGTCGGTAAAACATTTGCGGAGTTCAAAAAGTCCACAAAGGGGCTTATCGATGATGAGGATGATTCAGTGAAAAAAGAAGAAAAAAAATCTGACGCTTCGTAGGAGGTTGTCCTATGGATCCATATGAAGAAGGAAAAAGAAAATATTTAAGTCCACTTGATAAGAAAGAAGCTGAGCCTCTCACACCTGTGGAGGCTTTTGCTGAAGTTCCAGTTGAGACAATTGAACCGGATACGAAAGCCGATGGGCCCCTTTTTCCAATAGCCCCATTGCTTGAACATCTTACGGAACTGCGAAAACAAATTATTAAAGGGCTTATCGTATTTATTTTATTTTTTATTATCACATTCTCTACTATTAATATTTGGTTTCCTTATGTAACTCGAGGACATTCACTAATTATTTTAGGGCCGTTAGAGGTTGTCAAATTTTATATGACGATTTCCACAACACTAGCATTTGGGCTATCAATGCCATTTTTAGTTCATTTTTTATGGAGTTTCGTAAAGCCAGGTTTAAAAGAAGAAGAAAGCCGTTTCCTCGGTCTTTATGCACCTGTCATGCTTTTCCTCTTTTTATTAGGCGTAGCTTTCGGTTACTTTATTGTGAATCCACTTAGCTATTCATTTTTAGTAAGTGTAGGAGCAGCTAATTTTGATGTGATGGTATCCGCAAATGAATACATGCATTTTTTAGTGATGACAACTGTACCACTCGGACTACTCTTTGAATTACCAATTGTAGCCCTCTTTTTATCGTCCATTGGTGTACTAACGGCTGAATCCATGAAAAAAATACGAGGCTGGTCTTATATCGGGATGGGCGTTGGTTCTGCTGTAATTACGCCACCCGATTTTATTAGTCAGCTACTCGTCTTAATTCCGATGATTATTTTATATGAAATAAGTATCTACCTTGTTAAACGTATAGAGCGTAAACAAATAGAAAGCACTGCGTAGCAAAGACGCAGTGCTTATTTTTTCTTTAATTCCATGACAACAATCTCTGGTGGATTAAAAATCCGCATAGGTACTGTACTATTGCCTAATCCTCGACTAACGGCCATAGTTGTTGTTCCTTCTTTAGAAAGACCAGCCGTATATTTCGGGAATATTCCCTGTCCTCGTGCGAAAAGACCGCCAATACCAGGGATTCGAACTTGTCCACCATGCGCATGTCCTGCAAATACTAAATCAATTCCAAACTCCACATACGTATTAAACACTTCTGGTCGATGTGCTAGTAATATCGTTAATATATTTGGTGGAACATTTTTTGTTGCTATTTCTAGCATTTCTTTCGTTGTTCTACCTGATAACGGATCTTCTATGCCAACAATCGCCAAGCGCTCCCCGTCGCGCTCAATGAAGGTCGATTCATTGGACAACACATGTACACCTAACGATGATAGCTCCTCATAAATTTCATTCACTTTATTCGTCGCTACTTCATGGTTTCCTAGTACATAATAGACATCCGCTAATTTAACTAATCCTCTAGCAGCTTGCAGGCTTCGCTCCAAATTATAACGATTACTATCAACTAAATCACCTGTAATAAAAATCAGGTCAGGATTTGTTGCTTTCACCTTTGCTACGAGCTTCTCTTGCTGTTCGCCAAAGAGAGCATCCTGTAAATCTGATATTTGTGTAATGCGTAGCCCATCGAAGCTGGCAGGCACTCTTTCTGACTCGAATTCATACTTGCTTACAACCAGCCAGTGATTGTTTACGTACAAAAAAATGACTATAAAAACAAGAAAAGAAGCTACATATAATAATTTTTTCAATCGCAATCGCTCACCCTAGGCTACTTTTTCATCAGATCAATTTCGCCTTGGCGTAATTGCCGCTGACGCTTTGCTTTCGCGCAGATAAACAATGCGTCCGGATTTTCAATTGTGCCCGCACAATTCATTCCTTTAAAAATCCGTGACATCCACCGGAGGCTTTGGCCAACATGATGTTGGTCACTCAGTCGTGTGCTGTTGTTGTTGCTGTCGCTTCGCTTTCGCACAGACAACTTGCCACAGGACGTGGCGTTCTTAGCTTAAGTTCCTCTATTTCAGTAGATACTCACTGAAAAGGAAAACATATGCACATTCATCTCATCACCTTGGAGAGGTGGGAGATTCTACTGAATGAAGATAAAAATCTGACCCCCCTATTATAAGCATAAAACAAAATAATTGTAAGCACATACACAGAAAATCATTAGATTGAACGAAAGAGTAACCCAAAAGTGCTACATTTAAAGAGGTCACCTAAAGTAGGGCAAGAATGATTTAAACAAGATTTATTTTAGACTCTTCAAACGCATTAAACCGAGTAGATAAAAGTTTATTTACTTGGGCTTAAATATTTACTAACTTAAAATAACCACTTGCTCTTAAAAACTATGACTATCGAAATATTTTTGCTATTACAAACAAAATACTGTAGATATGAAATTTTATGTTTGCAACATCTTCTAGAATGTTAAAATCAAACTTTATTAGAAATTATTCTTTTTATATAACTCGAGCTTCTATTCAAGATGACCACTCTATCTAGTGAATTATACTTATTAATTATCAAATACAATTCGAGCTTCATTAAAAATACCTTCAATTAAATCAAGCTCTGAATCAGCCCGGTTTTCTTCAAAAATTTCTAATTCATTAGAATCCAATGGTACTTTACCAATTGTAACGCCGCTTGTAGCAAATACCTCGTCTTGTTCATCAGTTAAAAACAATAGATATTCATTACCTTTATTCATTTTTTCATACCCGTTAAAACTATAAATAGTGCCTTCTGATTCAAAATTTAACTCCGCAATAAGAATAGATTGTTCTAAGTTAATTTTACTATTGGTAACTTCATTTTTTATAACTTCAGTAATTTTAAAATCTGCAACTGTATATCCACCAATTACGGATTCATCTATTTTAGATCTAAAAACCTCTATTCGAACATCTTCTTCCTTAGTTCCTTTAACAATAATAGGTGATTTTTTAACTAATTCATCTAAATCACTGAAACCATCAGTTTTACCTTCCCCATCAATTCTTTTAAGTTTTGTAGAAGTAGGAGAACTTTCCGACACAATTTTACTTTCGCTAGCATCTTCTTTAGAAAATTGTGAAATAAGAAAGCCACTAAATAAAACTGTAAATCCAGTAGCAACTACAAAAACTTTTTTCTTCATTTTTATTCTCCTTTCAATATTTTTTTGCAATACCGTCTTTGTCATCCTTTAATGGATAAGCTTTATCATTAAAATCCAATTCTCTCATTACAGCTATTCCATCATTCTTTTTTTGTGTATGGCCTAATCCTGCTTCATGACCTACCTCATGAACTATGGTTTCAATCCTTCGAGTTGAACCTAACTCTTCACGCCATTTTTTATAAATAGTGATTCTCCCACTACCAAAACTTTGGCCATAAAGATTGCCGTTATATTTATCTAAGTATTCAACACTAACTTCTACACCTGATGCGGAAGGAACTTTTTTTGTAAATTTAATCTCAGGTAATGCATTCCACGCTAGAATTCCCTCTTTAACTTCCCCACCTAAATTGTACTTATCAAAAGTAGGGTCTATCCAATAAAATGCGTCTTTTGGATTCTTAAATTTTTTGCTATTTAATTCGTAGGCTCGTCCTTTTTCAGGTACTTGGAAACAAAATAGTACTGTTAAGCAAAAAAAATACAAACAAAGTTTTCCACTTCATAAAATACCCCTTTTTTATTATCAGAATATTCTGATGTTTATGCCGTAATATAATGTATAATAAAAGTCAATGGTGATAAAATTTATTAAAAAATTATGAATAAGTGGTGCTTTATTTGTTAAAAAATACAACTATAATATCTTTTGCTTTAGTACTCCTCTTTTTTTGTATCGGATGTTCTAATAATGCCAAAAAAATTATATTGGATATAGCCGATGACAAAGGAAATTATAAAGAACGTATAGAAATTCTAGATAAAGACCAAGTTTCAATCGCACATAAAATTCTTAATAACGCTGAATGGGAAGAAGAAAATGAGGTATCATTTGGGTTATTAAAATATAGAATGTCTTTTGCTTTTATAGATTCCAATAAAGAGGTTAAGTCTTCTTACTATTTAATTTATATTTATTCAAATGAACAATTAATTTTGGTAGAGAATGACGCGAAGTTTACTAAATTATCAATAGAAGATTCGAAAAAATTATTTGATATACTACCTAGCGACACAGAATCGCTAAGGACTACTGTAGCTAATTTCCACACACACATAGCCGTAGAAAGTTACGGGGTCCTGAAGAGATAAAATGAATACCTCAACAAAAACAAAAAGCGCATTTAGACACTCCTTTTAGAAAGTCTAAATGCGTTATCTCGTTTATAATATTTTTTCTAAGAAATCCTTCGCACGCTGAGTAGATGGTGCTGCGAAAAACTGTTCTGGTGATGTATCCTCAATTAACTTTCCGCCATCAAGGAATAGTATACGGTCAGCCACTTCACGGGCAAAGCCCATCTCATGCGTTACGATTAACATCGTCATCCCAGTATCAGCAAGATTTTTCATAACCGCTAATACCTCTTTTACCATTTCAGGGTCAAGAGCAGAAGTAGGCTCATCAAATAACATTACTTTTGGATCCATTGCAAGTGCTCGGGCAATGGCAACACGTTGCTTCTGCCCTCCAGATAGACGGTTTGGATATTCATTGCGCTTTTCAAATAGGCCTACCTTCGTTAATAAATCTTCAGCCTTTTTAATCGCAGCTACCTTATCCATTCCCTTCACATTAATCGGTGCATATGTTAAATTTTCAAGTACCGTTTTATGAGGGAAAAGATGAAAATGCTGAAATACCATACCGACTTCTTCACGGATCTTCATAATGTTTGTCCCTTTGTCCGTTAGAACGTCGCCAGCAATTGTAATCTTTCCGCTCGTTGGCTCTTCTAATAAATTTAAGCAGCGCAGGAATGTTGATTTACCAGATCCTGATGGTCCAATAATAGCAATTACTTCTTTTTCTTTAATTTCTGTTGAAATACCTTTTAGTACTTCATTTTTTCCATATGATTTGTGTAAATCTTCAATTTTAATCACTTTTTCTCATTCCTTTCTCGATTCGTTTGCCAAGGAACGTTAATACAAGTGTCATAATGTAGTAGATTACACCTGCAAATAGTAAAGGTTCTAGATAGCGATATGTTGCACCACCAACAATGTAAGCACGACGCATAATATCAAGTGCACTAATAACTGTGACAACAGCTGTTTCTTTATTTAATGTAATAAACTCATTGACTAAAGATGGCAAAATATTTTTTATTGCTTGTGGGATAATAATATCTTTCATCATTTTTGCATACGGGATACCAAGTGCTTGTGCCGCTTCCATCTGTCCTTTATCTACCGCATTAATACCAGCGCGAATGATTTCAGAAATATAAGCACCTGAGTTTAACCCAAATGCAATAATAGCCGTTGGAACCGGGTCAATTTGAATATCTAATAACTGTGGCACTGCATAGTAAATAATCATTAATTGTAATACGAGCGGTGTGCCACGGAAAATGGATGTATAAAAATCTGCAAACCAACGCAAAACATTCACTTTACCAATTTTACATAACGCGAGTAATATACCAATTATAAAACCGATGATTGAAGCACCGATTGCAATTTGAAGTGTAACACCTATCCCTTTTAATATGTAAGGAATAGAGGGAATGATAGCTGTAAAATCTAAATTCACAGTGCCCCCTCCTTTCTTGTGTTCTTTTAAAGAAATGAAAGTATAAGCGATAGCTCGAAATAGAGCTATCGCAGTTCAACTTGCTTATTTAACTTTTAACCATTTTTCTTCTAGCTCTTTAATTTTGCCTTCAGCAGCTAATTCTTTTAATGCTTTGTTAATTTTATCTTTAAGATCGCTACCTTTTTGAACAGCGATTGCTTTGAAGTCTTCAGGTTGCTCTTTAACAAGGAACGCCTCAAGTTTATCATTCGTATCAAGATAACCTTTTGCAACACCACTTTCTACAATCCCAGCATCTAAACGTTTAGACATCATGTCTTGAATAATTTCAGGAATTCGTGTACGTCCTTCAACTGTTGCATCTACTTCTTTAGCAATTTTGTTGCCTAATTTTTCTTGGATAGAAGCGTTTTGAACACCGATTTTTTTACCAGCTAAATCAACTTCTTTTTTAATTCCACTATCCTTTTTCACGATAAACACTTGCTCTGTTTGATTGTATTTCTCAGAGAAATCTACAACTTTTTCACGTTCTTTATCAGGAGACATACCAGAAATAACAACATCCACTTTACCTGCTTGTAGAGCTGGTACTAGACTATTGAAGTCAATATCTTGAACTTGCATTTCTGCACCAATCTTGTCACCAACTAATTTAATTAAATCAATATCAAAACCAATAATGTCTTCACCTTTTGCAGCGTCAACATACTCAAATGGTGCATAATCAGATGAAGTACCTACTTTTAATACTTGCTTTTCTTCTGTGTCTTCGCTTGCATTTGATTTTTTATCGCTTACCTTATCATCTTTTGCGCCACATGCTGCTAATACACCAATTACTAGAACAAGCATTAGCATGAAAATTTTGTTTTTCATATTCATGATCCCCTTTTTTTATATTTTATTGTTTATGAAACTCGTGTTCTTGAAAATGACGAATGGATATTTATTCACTATAGAGAATAAATATCTATCTGCTAATAAGATATACTTTTTTGAAGTAATAATCAAGCTAATCTGAAAATATCCCAATAAAACATTATATACATAATTTTCAGATAAGTCAATTTACTCAGATTTCTCTATAAGAAAAAAAGCTCATTGCAGCAGTTATATTCAACAAAAGACCCCCAAAAATGGAGGTCCGCCACTTATTTTACTTTTCATCTGGAAATAGCTTTTCCTTCAACTCATCCTCCCCAGACCCTTCTGCTAAAGGTACACGAGAACGATACGCTGCACGACATATTAAATGCCCTGCTACAGGAGCTGTTACGAAGACGAAGATAATTCCTAAAATTAAACGTACACTCACATATCCATCATGCACCCAAAAGTAAATAAATGCACCTAGTAGACATGTTAAGACCGACAATGTTGAACTTTTCGTTGCAGCATGTGAGCGTGTGTAAACGTCCGGCAAACGAATCATCCCTAATGCACTAATAACACTTACAATGGAGCCAATCAATATAAGGGTAACTGCCGCCCATTCAATCATTTGATTTACGTTCAACAATCACACCTCTTTCAATATATTTCGTAAACGCAATCGTACCTATAAAAGCTAAAATACCCAATATTAAAATAGCTTCTAAATACGCCTTTGTTTTCAATATAATTGAGACGATAGCGATTGCTGAAAGTAAATTAACACCTATTGTATCAAGTGCTATGGCACGGTCGGGCAACGAAGGACCTCGAATCACACGAAACAGCGACAACGCAATCGATACACTGAATAGCGCAAGAGCCAATAGCAAAATTTTTTCAGTCATTAACGTGTCACCTCCATGATTGCTTGTTCAAATTTCCCTATAGAACGAATGACAGCTTCTTTTGATTGTTCAATATCCATTGCATGAATATAAAACATATCTCCCTCTTCACAAACTTCCATCACTACTGAGCCCGGAGTAAGAGTGAGCAACAACGCAAGTGCTGTTATTTCCCAATCTCCTTTAAGCACTGTTTTATACGTAAATATACCAGGCGTAATATTGAGCTTCGGCGTAGTAATTTGTCTTATTACACTATAACTCGATAATAGTAGCTCCCAATTAAAGAGCCATAATAATTTAATAATTGAAAATACACGTCGTAAATAAAATTGCGTGCCGTAAAAGCGATGCATAGCATATAAAATTCCTATTCCGACGATAAACCCCATTAAAAATGTCGAAAACTGCGGTATAACTTCATCCTGTAACAAGAGCCAAAGTGTTGCGATAAATAAATTTAAGATAAACTGCATCGCCATTATTTATTCACCTCACCTTGCCATGTCGTACCATCCAGGACTGCATCAATATAGATGGATGGTGTGTAGAGCGTTTTTGCTGCATCTGTTACATACGGAGCCATCCATTCAGCTCCAATTCCTAAGCCAATTGTACAAGCTGCCAATAATGTTAGTGGCAAGACCATGCGCTTTGGTAACGGCTTTTCATCCTCTAGACTAATAATGGTTTCTCCAAAGAATGAGGAGAGGAATATTCGTAATAGTGAATACAAAACAATTAAACTAGATAAAAATCCTAATCCTAGTAGAACAAAATTTCCGCCCTCAATAGCTCCTTGTCCAATTAAAACCTTCCCTAAAAAGCCACTTAATGGTGGTATTCCAGCAAGGGAACACATGACAATAAAGAATAGCCAACCAAAAAGAGGGTAATTTCGAATGAGCCCACTCATTTTATCAATAACCGTTTCGCCAGTAACGTATATCATCATTCCAACTGCTAAAAACAGCATGGCCTTAGCTACCATATCATGCATCAAATAATAGGTTACACCTTGTAAAGCTGACTCCGTACCGATCGCCAGACCAGCTACTATAAAGCCCACACCAATTAGGACATTATAAGAGGCAATTGTTCTTACATCTCGCCCTGCTAATGCTCCCATACATCCAGCAATAATCGTAACTCCCGCCATAATCCCTAGCACCATATGAGTCACTTCAGTATTCGTTGGGAAAAGTAATGTAAAGGTACGGACGAGTGCATAAATTCCAACCTTCGTTAATAATGCTGCAAAAAGTGCAGCTATAGCTGTTGGAGGTACACTGTATGAGCCCGGAAGCCAGAAAAATAATAGTAGGCCAGCTTTCAAGCTAAAAACAATTAAGAAAATAAGAGCCACTGTCGTTATTAGTGGGTTAGCTCCTGCCTCCATAACGCGGACAGAAATATGTGCCATATTCAACGTTCCAACTGTTCCATATAAAAAAGCTAATGCCACTAGGAAAATCCAAGATGCAACAATATTAATCAGGACATATTTTAACGCCTCGCGCAGTTGAACTTTATCGCCACCTAAACTAATAAGTGCATAAGAAGCAAGTAACATAACCTCAAAGCACACAAACAAGTTAAAAATATCCCCTGTTAGAAACGAACCGTTAACTCCCGCTACCATAAGTAGGACAAAGGGGTAAAAATACATCTTTTCAAAGCTCTTACCGATTGAAAAGATGGCATACAACAAACAAATGGCTGCGACAATATTCGCTACTAATACAAGAAGCATTGCGAATGAATCTGCAACAAATAAAATGCCGAATGGTGGTGCCCAGCCACTAAAATCAATACGCATCACACCTTGTTCTTGAATCTCTAGCAATAAAATGACACTAATAAGAACAACAAAGCTTAATGTCAATAAACTAATTATGCGCTGCAAAAAAACATTTTTACGTAAAAACACAAGTAAAATCGCCGTAATAACCGGCACAATTAATGGTAAGACAATCATATTACTCATCCGGCGTACCTCTCAATTCATCAAAATTCGCCGAATCGTTTGTTTTATACGCTCGGTAACCAAGAACGAGTACGAACGCCGTTACTGCAAAGCTAATGACGATTGCAGTTAAAATTAATGCTTGCGGCAAAGCATCTGTATAAGGACCTTCTGATTCTTCTAAGAGTGGGACATCCCCCTTTTTCAGTCCACCCATCGTTAATATCAGTAAATGTGCCGCATGCGATAAGACTGCAGTTCCTAAAATCACACGTAATAACTGTTTCGAGAGGATTAAGTACGTCGCAACAGCTACTAATACACCAACTAACACTAGTATTAAAGACTCCATTGGCTACTCATCCTCACTTATACTTAAAATAATTGTGACTACAACACCTACTACCGTTAAAGCCACGCCAGCCTCGAAAATTGTTACAGTCGAAAAGCCCATTTTCCCAAATATCGGGACATTTATATAACTATGTGTCTGCGTTAAAAACGGGACATCGAAAAATAATGAGCCGATTGCTGTGCCTGTCGCAAGTAATACGCCAAGCGCCGCAACTTTTTTAAAATCCAATGGCATTCCTTTATGCACCGTTTCAATGTCATATGCTAAATACAACAGAACAATGCCAGAAGCTAGTACGAGACCACCTATAAAACCTCCACCAGGAGCATGATGCCCTGCAAAGAATAGATAAATACCAAGGGTTAAAATAATGAAGACGACCGTCTTTGTAATAGTACGTAAAATGACGTCATTGATTTTCATGATCCGTTTCCTCCTTTCGTGGCTTTAGCTTCGTTAATGTATACACTCCTAAGCCTGCAATCAGAAGAACGACCACTTCTAGCATCGTATCAAATGCACGGAAATCGCCTAATATTGTGTTGACAATATTTGAACCACCCGCTAGTTCGTAGGAATCGTTGAAGTAAGTAGCCACTGGCTTAAAGCGATCAAAATGGACAACCGCTAAGCCGATTAATGTAACTGTGGCGCCAACGAAAATGGATAAAATCGCCTTAGACCATTGCTTTTTTTTCTTAGAAGCTTCAGGCATTAAATCGGGTAAATATTTAAAGCATAGAAGGAATAATGCAGTTGTTACAGATTCAACGACTAATTGGGTTAATGCTAAATCAGGGGCACGGAAAATAACAAAGAAAAATGCAATTGAATAGCCGAGTACGCCATTTAATAACATGGCTGTTACACGTCCCTTAGCGAAAATTATCCATACTGCGGCGAACATCATCACAAATACTAAAATGAGCTCATAAGACTCAATTGTGGAATCCTTCGCAAAATTAAATGCACTAGCATCAGACCAAATAAAATATCCTGCAATTAGCGCAACAAAAAATACATAGATGTAGATAAAATAATGCGTTAAATTGCCTGTCATATAACGATTAGTAAGCTTCGCACAACTATTTTCACTAAACTCAATCATACGATTGTAATACGTATTAAACGTATATCTTTGCGGGAATATCCGATACAAAGGCTTCCAGGTTTTTAACGTTTTAAATAAGATGACCCCAATAATAATTACACCGAGAGTCATTAACAATTCTGCATTTATGCCATGCCAAGCATGAATATGTGGTGTTAATTCACTAGTTGATGGGAATGTTGGATAAATACTCGCCATAGCAGGCTCTAAAATATAATGCCCTAGCACGTTTGGGAAAAAGAAAATCCCAACTACAAAAAGGCACAGAATGATTGGCGAAAATAGCATACCTAACGGAGCTTCATGCGGTTTTTTATCCAACTTATCTAGCCGTAGTTTTCCGAAAAATGTTCGACAGATCAAAATCATACAGTAAACAAATGTAAAGATACTTGCCACCCATGCCACTATTGGAAAGAGTAGTCCCAAATCAGCAATTGAAAATGCCTCTACGTTGCGAATCGCTAGTACCGCTGCGAAAAACATTTCTTTACTTAAGAAGCCATTAAATGGAGGTAAGCCTGCCATAGAAAATCCACCAATGACTGCAATTGTGAAAGTTATCGGCATTATGGCCATTAGCCCTCCGAGACGGCGAATATCGCGTGTGCCTGCTTCATGATCGACAATACCAACCATCATGAATAGTGCACCTTTAAACGTGGAGTGATTAATAAGATGGAACAACGCTGCAAAGCTTGCCTGCGTATAAAGAATAGTATCTGTAGCATAACCGTAATAATGACCTACCGATCCTAGCCCAAATAAGCTCATAATCAATCCAAGTTGACTAATCGTTGAAAAGGCCAGTAACGCTTTTAAATCGGTCTGACGCACAGCATTAAATGAACCCCAGAACAACGTTAGAAGGCCAATCACACTTACTAGCCAGAACCAAACAGCCTCTCCTCCAAATACTGGCGAAAAACGTGCAACTAAATATATACCGGCTTTTACCATCGTTGCCGAGTGTAAATAAGCACTAACTGGTGTTGGCGCCTCCATCGCATCTGGTAACCAAATATGGAAAGGAAACTGTGCGGATTTTGTAAATGCACCGATTAGAATAAGGATTAACGCTGGGATAAACAATGTATGATCTCGTATAACGCCTACATTGGCTACGATTTCGCGAATACTAAATGTACCCGAAGCTACATAGAGCATCAAAAAGCCTGCTAACATTGAAAGGCCACCAAAAACGGTAATTGTCATAGCTTTCCTTGCACCAGCACGAGATGCTTTTCGATGATGCCAAAATGCAATTAACAGGAAAGATGACACACTTGTTAACTCCCAAAATGTGTATAAGACCATTAAATTATCTGAAAAGACGACGCCAAGCATAGCGCCCATGAATAGTAATAAATAGCAGTAAAAATGGTGAAGAGATTCTTTCGTTGATAAATAAAAAATAGAATATAAAATGACTAAACTACCTACGCCCGTAATCAGTAAACCAAAAATCATACTGAGTCCGTCGAGATAAGTTGTGAAATTTATATTAAAAGAGGGAATCCACTCATATGTATGCATAAACGTTTTACCCTCGGCAATTTGAGGAATGTAGCGCGCGAGTAAAAGAAACAAGATGAATGGAACGGATAACACAAACCAGCCTAGATGTGCAACACGCCTTAGTCGCCTATAAAGTAGTGGAATAAGTGCAGCACAGACAATTGGTAAAAGAATCGCAAAGAGAACTGTAACCAAGTGAAAACCTCCTACTAACAATTTCGTTCAGCAACTGTATGATATGGTGCGAAAAACTTTGTATATGAGAAAATAACCGATAATAAAGTATTCCCAAATCTACTGAAGTTACTACTGTTTTATACTTTGCTTCACGCACAAAAATTTATAACAATTGCTGGAGATCCTTAAAAAAACTCACTAAAAATGAATAAAGCTAACTAACATATTAGAAATTCTCTTGAAATTTGATTCATGTAATAAAGTGTGTACTCCTTGAATCGGTAAACAAATGGTAAAGATCTAGCTCATTCAACATAGCACATATTTTATGCAGGGAGAAGCTTCTGGTGATTACACTGCATAAAACAAGGGGAATCTTTCAGGCTATGAACTTTATCTACTGAGAAGCCTAAATACCAATAGCGTATTGCCTTAGAAAATGGCATGACTTTTTGAGATAATATGTACACACTACCCATGTCACTATGGTGTACCAAGTCACTTGACTAACTAATTAACTAACTGCATAATAGTGTGGCATATAGAAGCAATTGGCTCAAATGCACGGAATGCATAATTCAAATAACTGTAAAATATAGAGATAACCCTGTTTCCTCAAGGTTTTCCCAATATATTATCATTAACTTTTATACGTTTTTTAGTATACAATATAAATGAGCATAATGCACTGTATCAGTATCGATTTTTGCTGTTTTAGGCTATTTTTTCAAAATCGACTGTAGAAATGACAAAATAACGACAAGATAAGAGGTGTTAATTTTTATGAAGCATGTAAAAGGGCGTTTAGACGAAAGTATATTAGTTTGTGTCTACTATGGGCTTAACGGTGAGCGATTAATACGACGTGGTCATAAAATGGCTACAATGTTAGATTGTCCGCTCTATATTCTTTCGGTCGATTCGCAACCCCTTGATGCATTTGATGCAGAGAAATCTAGCTACATTGAGCAATGGAAAAAGTTATCTGATGAGCTTGAAATAGAAAAGTTCATATTACAAGATAATGAGAAGCGCCCCATCCAAAAGGTTATTGCAGAAGTGGCAAAAAATTACGGAATTTCCCAAATCATCGTAGGCCAAAGTGCACAAAGTCGCTGGGAAGAGATTACAAAGGGTTCCTTTTTAAACGTCTTACTAAAAGAGGTTCCTTTCGTTGATTTTCACATTGTAGCTGTCCAACGTCCAACTGACGACGATGCGAACGATACATACGAAAAAGGTGTACGTGCTTATTTAATCCAAGAACACGAAGATTTTAAAGTAGCATTTACATGTCCTAAATATGTATCAATTGAAGGTATATTTTTCAAAGAGATTGGCACTGACTTTGATAATGGTATTTTTAAATTCACTTACAACGATAAAATGCATGAAGTTCACATATCAGAGGGCTATGTACTAGATATAGAAAAACTTCCAGCTGAATTTTTATCTCCATTACGCCAATAATAAAAACGCGTTTCTCAAACTTGAGAACGCGTTTATTTTACGCCGCCGAAGCTGGTTTATCCTTAGGTAAGAAAAATGCTACTAGTAATAATAAAGGGAGCAAAGATACAACCATCATCGTAAAATCAATACCCCTGTGATCCATTAATACACCAATTACCATCGCACCAATTGCGCCCATTCCGAAAGCAAACCCAGTTGTTAAACCAGCCATTGTACCAATTTTTGTTGGAACAAGCTCCTGTGCGTAGACAACTGTTACTGAGAAGCTAATCATAATGAGTGTACCGATAATCACTAAAAATATCATTGCTGCCCATAACGGTACATAAGGTAATGCCAAACAAAATGGCATCGGCACAACAACGGACAGTAAAATAACATTTTTTCTACCAATTCGATCTGATAATGAACCTCCGAAAAATGTGCCAACGACGCCAAAGGCCATAAAGGTGAAAATTAATATTTGTCCAAGACGAAGACTAACATCATAATGATCCATTAAATAAAACACATAAAAACTTGTAATATTAGTTGTATAAAATGATCTCGCAAAAATAATCGTAAATAGTAACGTCAATGCAATGCCTACTTGTTTCTTTGTTAATGGGGGTAAGTTAGAAACTAATACTCGTTTTTTCTTTGCCATACGTTCTTGCTCCAACTGCTTTTTATACCACTTTGCAATTTTACTTAATAGTAGAATACCAATTGCTGCCACTACTAAGACAATTGCGGCACCACGTTGTCCAAAAATAGCAAAAATATAAGCACTAATTAGTGGTGCGAGTGCTTGCCCAGAGTTACCTCCAACTTGATAAATCGATTGAGCAAGTCCTCTTTTTGAGCCTGCCGCCATAAATGAAACACGGGAACCCTCAGGATGGAAAATAGCTGAGCCAAACCCTAAAAATAATACTGCAATAATAATTATCCAATATTGTGATGTGAACGCTATAATAGCAATGCCTATGAATGAGCTTGCCATACCAATCGGTAGTGCGTAAGGCATCGGCTTTTTATCGCTAGCAAAACCAACAATTGGCTGTAAAGCAGAAGCAAACATATTTAATGCGAACGAAATAAGACCTATTTGTGTGAAAGTTAGCCCTAAATCACTCTTCAATATCGGGAACATCGCCGGAATAACTGCTTGCATCGTATCATTGATAAGATGGGCAACAGCTATTGCAATCATAATTGGATAGACTGGATTATTTAAATTTTCTATTTTCTTATTCATGTCGCCACTACTTTCCAATTTTATTCAATCTCCATTTATAAGAGATCGTCGCATACTATTAACCTTTTTGCACAAGCTATTCATTGAAATAGCAGTTTTAAGGGAGTTGATTTATGTATGAATATAGACGAATTTTTTAAAGCTGATTTTTGGGAAATGATACTTAGGTCCACACTTTCCTTCTTTGCGTTACTCATCGTAACCCGACTACTAGGAAAAAAACAGCTTGGACAGCTTACATTCTTCCACTATACAACAGGTATCACATTCGGTTCCATTGCATCAGAAATAGCAGCACAGGCTGAGACACCCTTTTTAGATGGACTCATTGCCCTCATTTGGTGGAGCGTTTTAACGTATTTAATGACCATCATTACCATTAAATCTAAAAAAGCTCGTGTAATTGTTGATGACAAGCCAACAATCCTAATTCAAAACGGCATTATTTTAGAGTCTGCCTTAAGAAAAAATCGTCTGCATATGGATGAGTTAGCGATGATGCTACGGGAACAAGCCATATTCTCTATACAAGATGTGCAATATGCATTACTTGAAACGACGGGTAAATTAAGTGTGTTACCAAGACCCGCTGAGCAACCGGCTACAAAGCAAGATGTTAAAGCTGATGTTACGCCACCAACCTATATACCAACAGAAGTGCTTTCTGACGGTCAGGTTATTTATGAAAATTTAGTTGAACTTGAATTGACTGAAGATTGGCTTATGAAAAAGCTGAAAAAGCAAAATGTCCAAGCCGTTGAGGATGTTTATTTTGCTCAGGTTCAAACAAACGGCTCCCTCTATATAAGCATGAAGGATAAAGCAAGACGATCAAGCTCTTAACAGCTTGTCTCGTCTTGCTTAATCTATTTTTACGATATCTAATGGTGTAACAATGCCGATTAATTTTTGATGTGGTTTGCCATGCTCCGTTATTAATAAAGCTTCAAAGCGACGTCCCCGTTCCACACCTTGTTTAAAAATATCTTCGGCCTCGTAAATGGTTATGTATCTACTCACAAATTTATAATTCACCCTATTTTTTTCATGCATCAAAATATCATGTAAAGACGGAATCTTCTTAGGTATTTGATCGCCTCCCATCATCGTAGCTAGCCAATTTGTAATTCCTACTGTCGTCACAAGCCCTTTAAATTGATCTTTATGATATACGGGAAACTGTGTAAATTTACGATGATGTATAACTTTTAAGACATGTTTTAATGAATCTCTTTCCTGAAAAACTAATACCTTTTTATGAAACATTTGGCCAACAAGTGTTGGCTTAGCAAGTGTTGCATCTATATATTCAATTCTTTCCACAACATCTATATGTGGTTCAGCGATGACATACTCTAATGATGTGCGATGATGAACAATTGCATTTCGTAGATCTGCATACGAGCGTAAATCGTCTTCGTATTTACGAACTAGTACTTCCTTCTTCTTCGCTTGATCGATAAGACGATAAAAGGGCATAAAATCCTTTGCGCCAACAATATCTCTTAACCTATGATCTATCCGATTAAACGCTGTAAGAAAGCGATCGGAATTTTCTGTAGCCAATTTTTCCACATCCTCCTACTTATATTTTCATATTTTCCGAGTTATTTGACAAATTCTGTTTCATAGCTCCATTATATTCCTAAGTTATGGATATTCCAAGATAGTGATTACATCAAATGTATTTTATTTAAGCTACTTTTTGGCAGTGTCTAAACACCCGCTAAAAGAAGATAAAGTTGAAGGAATTGAGAAGAAATTATAATGCAGATCAAATTCAGTGCAACGCATTATTAAACGAATGATGGAAAAAGTAGAGGAAGAATACAAAGGTGATGATTCCTTTTTTAGAAATATGCAGGAAATAAAGACGGCATTTTTTTGATGCTTGGCTTAGATGTTATTTTTGATCCAATTGCAAATGCATTAAATAATCACTCTGCTAGATTAGTAATGACAATTGTGAGGGCGATATTATTTGTCGGAAGTTTGTTAGTACCAAAGAAAAAAACATCGGGATCTCTTAAGCCGAAATCGTTTAGTATAGGAGCAATGATTGCTTTAGGATTTACGACTTCTCTTTTAGAAGTGGCAACAGCTTTACCCTATTTCGCAGCAATAGGTATTTTAACGAGCAATCATTTAGCCTTTTACGAATGGTTGCCCATCATAGCCGGATATAACCTAATAATGATCACGCAAGCCTACCTATTACTCGGCTTACACATACTGTTCAAACGCTTTATGAATAAGCCGTTAAGAAAAATACAAGCGCTTTTTGATAAAAGCACAAGTTCTACTCTTTCATGGGTAATGTTTTTCGTCGTTCTTATTTTGCTGATGAATGGTCGTAAGATTTAAAAAATAATATAGTAAAAATCCGCTATAGTTTTTCATCGATAGCGCCGCTGGTTTTAGTGCTCGTGCCCTATCTTAAAAGTTTACGCGGATTTTCACCTCAATACTTCCTTTAAATTTTCGTCATCGATGCGTTTTTCTTCATTGTCAAAATTCCTATACTCATACAGATTATGGTGATAACTAATGTAATAGATAGGCTCCACCAATAATCCGACATCTCCATCGTGCCCCTCATTAATTGAACACCATATACCGGTAATTTCCAAGGTGATATTGTCCAAAATGCCCCAACTAAAGCATCCAATATTTGCCCAATAAATATGACAGCAAATGCACATGCTGTTGCAACCACTGTTTTAAAAGTTGCACTCATCATTAATGTCAAAGCTATCACAAAGAGCAACCAAGAAAAATACGTAAAAAGGCTTGCCATAAGTGTCCCTATCTCAAATGTCCCATAAAGTACAACCGTATAGTATACGCTCGCGGTAAAACCAGCTAAAATACTAACAAGGCCAACAGTACTCATGACGATAAATTTACTCATAAAATAAGCGCCGAACGATATTGGACGGACATACAATAAAGTAGCCATTCCACTTGCTCTTTCTTTACTTATGGCTCCTACGAAAGTAGCCATTAATACGAGTAAACCTATCGTTTGAAACTGTCCAATGGAAGCTTGTAATAGGTCCACTGGCATTAATTCTGGCATCACCATTTCAAAGCCTTCTGGTACGTTACCAACAGCATTTAAAATATCCATCATATAATAGTTCGTCAGTGGATCGCTCATCCCGAGCAAAGCAAATACAAGAGGTATCCATAAGAACTTCCAGCTTCGCCACGCTTCTCTGAATTCCTTTTGAAGAAGTACAGTAAATCCTCTCATATCTTTCTCGCCACCTTCATGAAAATCTCTTCAAGCGATGCTGTTTGACGCTCCACTTTTCGTATTTTATAAGGACAACTACTCAAATGTTGAAGCAGCCCCTGCATACTTGGTTGTTCATCAATAATTTCTATATATACATGACTGCCCTTAGCTTTTCCTATAAGTTCAGATTGACTGGCAAAAAGTTGTGCTTCTTTTTCGGTGCTAAATTCTACAACATAATTTGATTCTTCGAAACGTTGTCGAACTTCACGTAATGTCCCCTGCTCTACTAGCTTGCCATCACGTAGAAACAGTAATTGATCTGTCATCTCTTCAGCATCATTTAAAATATGTGTCGAATATAAAATCGTTGTTTCTTGCTGCAAGCCCTTCAATAAATCAAGAACTTCCCTACGACCTACTGGATCCAATGCAGACACAGGTTCATCTAATAACAGTAATTTAGGCTTATGAACAATTGCCTGGGAAATGCCAAGCCGTTGCTTCATGCCACCAGAAAACGTGGAAATTTTCTTATTTAAATCATTACCAAGACCTACAAACTCAAGTGTTTTTTGGGCTTCTGCTTGTGCTTTTTTTGCGGGCACACCATTTAGCTTTGCTGCCATTTCAGTAAACTCTAACGCACTTAACCAAGGATGGAATTGCGGATATTGTGGCAAGAAACCAATATTAGCTCTTAAATCACCATCTAGCATTTTTACACTTCCGGAGGTTGGTTTTAATAAACCTGTTAGCATCGATAATGTCGTTGTTTTGCCAGCGCCATTAGGCCCAATTAAAGCTGTCGATGTATTTTTTTCTAAAGAGAACTCAACCCCATCCACAACTACTTTTTCTGCAAATTGCTTTGTAAGTCCTGTTACCTGAAGTAATATCGTCATGATTGTTTTCTCCCAACTATAAAGTACGCAATCGATCCAATAATATTTGTAAAAATAATAAGAAACGCCCATAAAACTTTAGGCCCATTTGTTGCATGGACTTTGCGTAAATCAACTAAAGCTACAATCATTAAAATAAATTGAACTACTATTAGTGGTGCTATGACTGCCCACGGAACTTTCGCTAATTCCTCCATCATATAGATTCACCTCACCTTTGTTATATTATCACTATAACAAAATCCGTTCTAAAGTGTATAGCACAAATTTATGTATCTGCTGTTAAAAATAATCCGGCTAAGCACTTTCTCGGGGTGTCCAATGAGTCGCATCGCTTGTGCTACAAGATCTCATCCGTGACGCTAATCCCCAAGGAGTCACTTAGCCTTCACTCTGATCAATTTAACAAATATCATCTATATGTTTCTTCCACCTAAATCGGGTATGCATTAATTTGAAGCAAAACCGTTAGAACCATCGACTGCTAACGCCATAGCTAAAGCGTAGAATGTGCGACGTGCTCCAGCGCAGTTTGGAGATTCTTTATCAGTAGTAGTTAGGTCTGTAGCCGAGCTAACAGTCCCATCTGTATTTGAAGCATCGGCTAATATATCTAAGCGAGCTAAATCCCAAAGACCTGAACGATCGTGTGATGGGAAGGCATTTTGACCATGCAATGCTCGACCAACTTCAAGTTGGAGTTTAATTGCTTCCCCGATTTTATTATTAATACTTGTAAATCCTTGACCTGCGAATCCTGGATAAACATTGAACAATCCGACCATGGCTTGATTGATCCCCTCCCCCTTATTAGGTATTTGCCATGGATTTTTAATCAACTCGGATGAACCTAACATTGCGTTTTCTGGAATGTACATACCCCAATATTTAGCTTGGCTAAACGAATTATCCATTAAAGTATTTTTGATAATTGAATAGTTTGTAAATATATCTTGGTAAGTATTAATCATCTGAACTACCATAATTCCAGAATCTGAATCAGAATTTGGAACAAGATTGTACCATGATGAAACTGTTGGATTTTCAATCAAGCTTGCAAAGATTTGTAAGAATGTTATTGCAAATGTATTATATGCCGGAGAATCAAATCGAGATCGCAGCATATTATTCGTTAAGTTTACTTCGGAATATCCATGAACCGGAAGAACTCTTTTAGCAGTTAATGCATCGTTAAATGGCTCTTGTTGGAAACACCCTTTAGCATCATTAGCAACTAACGTATTAGAACCCCAATGAGTATAGCTAAGAACATCTCTGATTGCATTTTTCAAGTTATATGCAGGATTTAATGAAGCTCCAGTTTTATTCACTTTTACATCATAAACATGTGCCGCCATCCATAATGCAATTGTATTTAGCGATTCGTTAAGAATAAATCGCTCGTTTTTAGTGTTGAAATAGGAATGGTGATCTATATAATCTCTATCACTTGTTCCTGGTTGAATACCAGCAAAAGAAACTTGTCCTGAGCTATCAAGAACTGTTGGCATCTCTAAGTATTTTTTTTGAGGATCTGTGGATAAATCTGCGGTAGTTATCCAGTATCCTATTTGACCCGAATATGGTCCAGTAGCAAAACGGTACGCTTTTTCTGAGTCATTATATGTCCAAGCAGACGGAGTCCGATGATACATTAACGCATAGTTTTCTTTATAACTTAATACTTCATTAGCAAAATAGTCTCGGTATCGATCTAACAACTCATCTACATTAGAAAGTGATACATCGCTTTGAGATTCATCCAACTTCTTAAGCATCGCTACACCAAGATAAATAAAGCCTGCTAATGGATTGATTGACGGGAAATTATATGTTCTTTTTAAAAGTTTAGGAATAACAGCATTAACCACTTCTTTGTAAACGGCATCACGCTCTCCGACCAATGCCTTTTGTTGAGCGAACTGTGCACAGAACATCATTAATTGCCCAACACCTTGTTGATATGTGGAAGCATCACTTGTACCATTTAATAAATGATTCTGGAAAAATTTCCGCACTCGTGGATATCGACCTTTATCCTTCTTATAAGGATGGTTTACAGATACCTGCTCGTTAGACAATAGAAAAGCTTCAGTAAAGGCTTGAGCCTCTTGTAAGGGTGTAAATGTAGTCAATCGATTCACTCCTAAATTTGTATTTTTAACTTACAAACATAAAAGTGAATTATATTTTCAAAAATAAACCAATTTATTAATTTTGATTTTTTGATCGCCATAGTATGGGGTTATACATCCACCCCCGCAAAGAGCAAAAATGTATAATTCACTAACTAAAAAAGAAGATGTACCAAAGTTGAAAAAACTATTGGTACATCTTCTCTTTTATTTGTATAGCTTCTGCAAAGCATCTGCCATTTTTGGACGAATTGTTACTTGTGGACGGGCTTTCTTTACCGCCCCTTCCGCTTCCTCTAGAGAATTGGCCATGCCAAGCTCCATTAATACAGCAGTGGCAGCCACTCCTGCGCGACCTCCCCCGCTTCCGCAATGGAAGTACACTTTTTGTCCATTCTCATAGGCAGAAACAATTTCTTTCGCAACTTTTTCAATTGATGGTGCAACTATGTCCTCATCTGCAATTGGCATATGCTTGTACGCATATGAAGCCGCTTCTTGCTCCTCTTTAGATAAGCCATTTACTCGAACATCAATCACGATATCAACCGTTTCTTGTTCAAAAGCTAAATCTGCATCTTTCGCACCGCCAAAGAATAATCGATCCTTCACTAATACATCGTAATTTTTCTCCATTGTATGCACGCTCCAAACGACTATTTAAGTAAATGTTTAATATCATCATAAAATGGAAGAGCTGTTAATGCCCCTGCTTTAGTGGCTGCTAAAGCACCCAGCTTATTGCCAAAGCTTACACAACGAACAAGTTCCTCTTCCGTTGTAGGTAAACCATTGTAATGAACATCGCGTAATACACCGGCCATAAATGCATCTCCAGCACCTGTAGTATCTACTGGCACAACCTTTTCTGTCGGTACATGGATAACCTCACCATTTAATACCGCATATGTGCCATTTTCCCCTACTGTTACTAAAATAATGGGCACTAAATAACTGTTTAATTGCTCAATGCCCTCTTCCAAGCTAGTTGTTTCTGTTAGGAAAAATAATTCTTCATCAGTAACCTTTAAAATATCTACGTGCTCAAAAAATGACGTGATCGTTTCACGGCAAATCTGCTCACTGCTCCAGCGTAGAGGGCGAATATTCGCGTCCATTGCGATAATTGCCCCTTTTTCCTTTGCCAACTCTACAGCAGCACGTGTAGTATCAAGGGCTGTAGGATGGAACATTGTACCTGAGCACACAGTTAAAGCAGATGCATGTTTAAAAGCTGCTTCATTTAATTGGGTTGCTTCTACTTGTAAATCTGGCGTCTCATCGACATAATCCTTAAAAATTCGCTCACATGCTTCCGTTAAATGTACATAAACACCGCTAACACGCTTCACAGGGTTAAATACCGCATAATCCAGGCTTACCCCTTCTTGTGCAAGGCCATCTCGAACAAACTGAGATCCTTCGTCATCTCCTGTGATCGTAATTAATGCAGATGGAGCACCGATACGGCTAATTCCCGCAGCAACATTTACCGTTGCACCACCCATATATTTAGTAAAAGATGTATTTGTTACATCATCAGCGATATAGTCAATAAAAGCATCTCCATAAACTAAAATATAATCCTTATCTTCCTTTGTCATTGTTGTCCTCCCGAAACTCTAGTCATTATAGATTAACACGAAATCAGATATCGTATAAAGTTTTAAACTTTCGGAATAATAATCAATTATGCCTTGGCATAATTGCGTCTGGAATCGGCTTTGTGCTTAGGCCTGCACGATGCAGGTCAGTTAGCCATTATCGCATGGATGCGATGGTTTTAGGCTAACATCCCCTAAGAACTTCTTTCCGATTCCGTGACATCCGCCGGAGGCTTTAACTTCTTTCGGCGGGTATTTGGCACCCGCCGAAAGAAGTTAATGATGCCATCAGAATATCACCATTTACTCAAAAACTTGAGTCATCCTCTATCTTTGTTATACTTGCCTATAGAAAGGTAGGGATTTTGACAATGAGTATTACAATTCGACAAGCGCAACCACAGGATGCCCATGCCGTTGTACCATTAATTATTGATGCGATTGGTGATATTGCCAACCGTTTAACAGGTGAACAAACAGCGAAAGCCGTTGAACAAGAACTTACTGTACTATTCAAACGTGAGGACAATCGACATTCCTATTTAAATACTTTTGTTGCTGTTGAAAATGGGCAAGTATTAGGAACTCTTGTTTACTATAATGGTGTCGAAGCCATTCATATGGATGCAAATCTCGTAAAATGGCTTGAAGAGAAAAATGCGCCTTCTATCATCATCGATAAAGAGGCTCATGAAGATGAATATTATATTGATACTATTTGTGTAGCACCAGAAGCTCGTGGTAAAGGAATAGGAACATTATTACTGCAATTCGCCATAGAGGAAACACAAAAACGAGGCTATACAAAATTATCATTAAATGTTGAAACGGAAAAAGAGGACGCTCGTCGCCTTTATGAACGCATGGGCTTTGTCACTACAGAGCCATGGTCCATAATTGATGAACCATTTCATCATATGGTAAAGCAATTTTAGGAAGTGAAACAAAAAAACATGAAGAAAAATTTATTATATCCTCTTTTAATTGTCATTGCTTCTAGTAGCTACGGTGTACTATCGACAATTGTCAAAGTAGCTATGCAGCATGGCTTTACAACAGGAGAGGCAGTATCAAGTCAATATATTATTGGCTTTATGCTTGTTGCGACAATTTTTATAGTGACACAAAGACAATTACCGAAGCTCTCTAAAAAGGGACTGCTTATTTTGGTGTGCGCCGGGATATTTACCGGAACTACAGGAATTATATACGGCGAATCATTAAAGTATCTACCAGCTTCTCTTGCAGTAGTAATGCTCTTCCAATTCACGTGGATCGGCTTATTAATAGATTGCGCCCTTCATAAACGCTTACCAAGTCGGACTGAAGTGATTTCCATCATTGTATTATTTGCTGGAACGATTTTAGCCGCTGGCGTACTAAATGTAGATTTAAGCGATATTCCTATTCAAGGCTGGCTACTAGGTTTTGCTGCTGCCTTTACTTTTGCTTGCTTTATTCAATTTAACTCTCGTCATGTGGAGGGTATTACAACGACATCACGCGTGCTGATTGTTTCTTTTGTCGCCCTTATCATTATTGGAATTTTCCTAAACCCTGAGGTTCTTTGGAACGGCAAATTATTCGCCGGAGGGTTATGGAAATTTGGACTAGCACTGGGGCTCTTCGGTATTATTTTGCCAATTTATTTATTCTCTATAGCTGTTCCGAAAGTGGGAGGAGCTCTTGCCTCTATTTTAAGTGCTATGGAGTTGCCCGTTGCCGTAACCGTTTCAGTTATTGTTCTCCATGAGCCATTAACTTCTTTACAAATAGCGGGTATTATTTTAGTTATTTTAGGTATGATGCTACCGACAATACTTTCGCAGCGACGACAAAAGGGAAAATCTTTAGAGCCTGTCAGTAAGTAAATACTTTAATCTAAATTAGAAAGGGAGATGGATCATTTTTTTGATACATCTCCCTTAATTTAAGTATGAACTTTTATAAACCAAGCGCTCGATACATGAACGCTGTAAATTGTACACGTGTTACGTTTTCATTTGGTCTAAAATTGCCGTTTTCATCACCTAGTGCAATGTTATGGTCCGCTAGTGCGGCAATATTTTCACTCGTCCAGTATGATGGATCGATACGCTTTAGAAAATTTTCCCATTCTCTCCTTGATAGAGAGCGGATCACAACCGAACCCTGTTTGCCTAGAATCATGATTTAGAGATCCCTTTCAAAATCACCAAAATCAATATTTGTTCACTTACATATTCGCTATTCTATCCTCAAAACTCTTATACTTTAAACCTCCGCTACTTTAAAGCGTTTCCAACTTTAGTGAAGCACCATCGCTATCTAATATTTACTTAGCTACGATGAATATAATTATAATTTTTTAATTTTTCTAACATTAACGCTAAGTTTTAGGATTATACTAATAGTATGTAAGTTTTTCACTATTAGGGAGGGGGAAGATTATGCAGAAAACACGAATTTTCGGTTTTTTACTTGTGCTGATGCTTCTTGTCTTAGCTGCTTGTAGTAGTGACAAGGCTGCTACAAAAGATAGCGACAAAACGTCCAGTTCT
Source organism: Lysinibacillus sphaericus (assembly GCF_006864135.1). Classification (GTDB taxonomy): domain Bacteria; phylum Bacillota; class Bacilli; order Bacillales_A; family Planococcaceae; genus Lysinibacillus. The sequence goes on from NZ_SADV01000013.1 coordinate 83,227, forward strand.
GAAAAGACCGATGTAGCAGCTAAGCCATCTGGAAAGCTCGTTATTTATACAGGGCGCGATGAAGAAATGGTGCAAAAAGTAATCGATCAGTTTAATGAAAAGTACCCGGACATTGAAGTGGAATTTTTAACGATGGGCGCACAGCAAATTTTAGAACGCCTACGTGGTGAAAAAGCAAATCCTCAGGCTGATTTTTGGTGGGGCGGTACGCAATCTGCACTAACTGTCGGTGCCAATGAAGGTTTACTTCAAGCTTGGAAGCCTAGTTTTAACGACTCGATTGATGCAGCTTATAAAGATGCGGATGGTCGTTGGTTTGGTGAAATGTTACTGCCAGAAGTCATTATGATTAACAGTGATGTGTTAAAGAAAGATACAGGTCCACAAGATTGGGATGAATTATTAGATCCAAAGTGGAAAGATAAAATTTTAATTCGTGGTGTGTTAGCATCTGGGACGATGCGTACTATTTATTCATCTATGATTTTACGTCAAGGTGCAGATACACCTGAGAAAGGCTATGATTGGTTATTAAAATTAGATGCCAACACGAAGGAATATACACAAGATCCGAATGCACTTTATTTAAAGATGACAAGACAAGAAGGCAGTGTTTCTTTATGGAATTTGCAAGATATTTTATTAAAGAAATATACGACTGATTATCCGTTTGATTATATTTATCCGAAAAGTGGTGCACCGATTTTAGTTGATGGTGTTGCTGTTGTCAACAATGCTAAAAACTTAGAGAATGCAAAGCTCTTCGTAGAGTTCTTATTTGAAAAGGGAATGGTGACTCAACTAGCAAACGATTACTATCAAATTCCTACTCGCTCAGATATCGATAAAGCTTCAATGCCTGAGTGGTATAAAGAATTAGACTTAAAAACTTTTGATATAGACTGGAAATTCATGTCTGATAAAGAAGCAGAATGGATGGAGTATTGGGATAACAATATTAAAGGACGCGGAAAAAAGTGACCGATTATTAAAGATTTTTGACTCAAAAACACCTACAAATATTGTTCATATTTTTAAGCCTCGAGTATATTTTTGCTCGAGGCTTCATGTAACTAATTTTCTAACGAGAAAGGAGCATTTCAGTTGAAAAGTGTCAAAATAAAAAATGTCTCTAAGAAATTCGGTCACATTCATGGCGTAAAAGATTTAGATCTTCATATTAAAGCTGGTGAATTTTTCACCTTCCTCGGCCCAAGTGGTTGCGGGAAAACGACTACACTAAGAATGATAGCCGGCTTTTATTACCCAACAGAAGGGAAAATTCTTTTTGATGATTTTGATGTGACAAGGCTTCAACCTAATAAACGGAATATCGGTATGGTGTTTCAAAATTATGCCCTCTTTCCACATATGACGGTAGATGAAAATATCGCCTTTGGATTACAAGTACGAAAATTTTCGAAGTCGGAAATCAAACAAAAGGTCGACCGTATTAGAGGGCTTGTTCATTTATCGCAATATGGGAATCGGAAAATTAATGAATTATCTGGTGGTCAGCAGCAACGGGTCGCATTGGCAAGAGCACTTGTGATAGAGCCTGATATTTTATTGTTAGACGAGCCATTGTCGAATTTAGATGCTAAATTACGCGAAGAAACGCGCGTAGAAATAAAACGTATTCAATCCGAGCTTGGTGTTACAACCATCTATGTTACGCATGATCAAATGGAAGCTATGTCCATGTCAGATCGGATCATGGTCATGGAAAATGGGAACGTCAGACAAATCGGTACTCCGCTAGAAATTTATAATCGACCTTCTAACCGCTTCGTCGCAGATTTTATTGGTGAGACAAACTTAATTGAGGCGACAATTGATGCTGTTAATGGTGACGATATACAAGTAAAAACGGCAAGTGGACTTGTTTTGACTGGGCGAAAGCAACAAAGCTCCCCCACTTTCACGCATATGATTGGAGACAAAGTATTTATTTCTATTCGCCCTGAATCCATTAATCAAGGTACTGGTGAAAACACATTAACAGGTAAAATCACTTTTGTTGAATTTACAGGAATAAGTGTGAACTACATTGTAGAATGCCTAGATTTTTCACTAAAAGTAATGATTATCAATATGAACGGTCAACTTAAAAAAATTGGTGAAGACATCACCTTAAATATAGCCCAAGATTCACTGTATTTTTTGGGAGAATAGGAGGGTAACAACATGGAAAAAACACACCTCAATCCTTCTGAAGGAAATGCATGGACACGACTAACTAGCTCAAATTGGTTTGTCTATATTTTAGTTGCACCTTTATTTTTAGTGTTGTTTGCCTATGTAGTATACCCATTCTATCAAACTTTTACAGAAAGCTTTTCTGGTGATGATGTACTATCTAATTATAAAAATTTTTTTAATATAGCTAGCCCAGCAAATATAGAAGCATTATGGACTAGTATTTATATATCCGTTATCAGTGTTATTTGCTGTGCAATCGTCGGTGTAACTATGGCATTTTTACTGGAACGCTATGATTTCCCAGGCAGACGGATACTCTCTGTTTTAGTATTGATACCCATGGCTCTTCCGCCGCTAGTAGGTGTGCTGTCCTTTACATTTTTGTATGGAGAGAGTGGGATTTTCCCACGTGCGTTTCAGCACCTATTCGGTTTAGAGCAAGTTCCATTTTCATTAAAAGGCATATGGGGGGTTATCGTAGTACATACATTCACTATGTACACTTACTTCTACTTAACTGCCTCAGCAGCTATAAAAGGTCTTGATCCAGCTTTAGAAGAAGCCGCAACTAGCTTAGGTGCCGGGCGTGTTCGAGTATGGACAAAGGTTATTCTGCCCATGTTAACACCCTCGATTGTTGCCTCATCCCTACTCGTATTTATGATTTCTATGGCATCCTACACTGCACCTTTAATGTTCGGTGTTGAACGCACAATGACTATGCAAATCTATTTATCACGTACGAATGGGAATTTAAATATGGCAGCGACACAATCTATGATTTTATCCTTTGTTTCCATTACCTTTTTAATTATTATGCGCTGGTATCAAAACCGCCGAAATTACCAAAATCTTAGCAAAGGTATTAGTGTTCATCGATCTGAAGTGTCTTCAAGAGGCATGAATGTTATGGCGACTATTGCTTCTTTCATAGGTACATTAATTTTAATTTTGCCGATTTTAGTGCTTATTTTAATTTCATTTTCCGTTGATGGTGCATGGAAAACGCAAATTCTCCCAACAGACTATACATTGGATCATTATTATGCTCTTTTTACAGATGAACGGACGTGGCGACCGATTTGGAATTCTGTTCGAATGGGGATTGTTGCCACGCTCGGCAATATCATTTTCGGTGTTGCTGCAGCCTATGCTATGGTACGGTTAAATTTTAAAGGTAAAACATTACTCGATATTTTAATCATGGTTCCTTGGGCATTGCCGGGTACGGTTGTAGCTGTCAATCTGATTGCAGCCTTTAGTACGGAAAATATATTCTCTTTTAATCAGGTTCTTATCGGGACATTTTGGATTTTGCCGTTAGCTTATTTTATTAGACATTTACCTCTTGTTTTCCGATCGACATCTGCATCACTTGTGCAATTAGATCAATCTATCGAAGAAGCATCACGAAGTTTAGGTGCAACATGGTGGTATTCATTTAGACGTATTGTACTACCACTTACATTTACGGGCATTTTGGCGGGTACATTACTAGCACTTGTTCAAAGCTTTGGCGAATTCGTAGCGTCTATTCTTCTTTACAGTACGTCCACGATCCCATTATCAGTGGCGATATTTCAAAAATTGTATTCTTTTAAATTTGGAACTGCTTGTGCATACGGTGTCTTACAAATTTGTTTAATTTTAATTGTACTTATTATTTCCGAGAAGTTATCTAAAGGCAGTGCTGGTTCGGCCATATAACTGCTAATCTACTAGGAGGCAATAACTATGTTTGAAGATTTCCGCAACAAGACCCAGCGAGAAGATGGGATGATCTTTCCTTCTAATATTTATCGTAAAATTGTCTTGCAACCAGCTTACGATGAAGCCAAGAAAAATTTTTTAACAATTATGTTGCAAATCAATATTGCACACTTAAAAATGTTAGAAGAACAGGGTCTAGTTAAACAAGAAGAAGCTAAAGAAATTGGTACTGCTTTAAAAAAACTAGACTTGAACTATTATCGTATAGAGGATTACAGCCCGCGATATGAGGATTTGTTTTTCCGCATCGAAAATAAATTAATAGAGCTTGCTGGTGATGTTGCAGGGAATCTTCACATTGGTAGAAGTCGTAATGATATGGGCATTGCCATCTATCGCATGACTTTAAGAAAAAAATTGTTATTGCTTATGCAAGAATTACTGACATTACGAGATGATTTAATCGCAGCTGCTGAGGAGCACGTTGATACGATTATGATTGGCTATACACATACGCAGCAGGCACAGCCAACAACCTTTGCGCATTATTTGAAAGCTGTCATCGATCAACTTGAACGAGATTTTGAACGTTTACAGCATGTCTATAAAACGGTGAATCGCAGTAGTATGGGGGCTGCGGCATTAACGACAACAGGCTTCAATATTAGTCGAGAGCGCATGCGTGAGTTATTGGCATTCGACGATATTATCGAAAATGCGTGGGATGCTGTTGCAGGAGCAGATTATATTGCGGAGGCAGCGAGTATCGTGCAACTTGCGGCACTTAATCTTGGCCGCACATCCCAAGATTTCTTACTTTGGGCTACACAGGAATTCAATGCATTTACGCTAGCAAGCCCGTACGTGCAAGTGAGCTCTATCATGCCACAAAAGCGCAATCCTGTTTCGATAGAGCATACGCGTTCATTGCTATCAGCGGTTGTTGGTGATGCTAGTACAGTATTACAAATGGTACATAATACACCTTTTGGAGATATCGTAGACACAGAGGATGATATGCAACCTTATTTATGGCGCGCCATCGACCGTTTAATAGGTATTTACAAACTATTTGGTTCACTTGTTGTCACGATGGATGTAAACAAGAAAAAACTAAGAAATCGAGCAGAAAATAGCTTTGCCAATGTGACAGAGCTCGCAGATACGTTTGTGCGCTCTGAAGGGATTTCCTTCCGCCAAGCACATAGTATTGTTAGTAAATGTATTAAAGTATTGCTCTCTCATGGGGAGGAATCTCTAGCAAGTCTTACATGGGGTCTTGCCAATACACAATCTAAATTAATTACTGGTAAGCCATTAAAAATTTCTGAGGAAGATTTTTATAGCACATTAAAACCAGAAACTTTCGTTGGTGTACGTACATTACTTGGTGGTCCAGCGCCCGCAACGATGAAAGAATCTCTGGAACGCTCCAAGGCAAATTCTCATAACCTTAAAGAATGGGTTAGTTTGAAAGAGTCTAAGATTGTTGAGGCAGAAAAACAATTAACAGTAATTTTCGAGGAATGGAATCAATGATGGAATGGCTACTTATTATTGACGGTGGTGCTACAAAAACGGCATGTGCGCTCGTACATGCCGAGTCTGGTGAAATAAAATATACAACATCAACCAGTGGCTCGAATTATCAAGCGATCGGTGCTACAGCTGCTACAGAAATATTGCAAGCATTGTTAGCAAATGTGCAAGGTTTTTTACAACAGCAAGATGACTCAAATATTGCTGTTGCTACCTTTGCAATGGCTGGGATTGATTCTCCCAAAGATCATGAAACCGTATCAGCAATCGTTCATAGTGCACTATCTACATTACGGTTAAAGATAGATACGCTTATTATAGAAAATGATGCACAAGCCACTTTACTTGGTGTTACTGCTGGACAGGCAGGCGCATTACTCATTGCTGGAACAGGAGCTATTGCGTATGCATTTGATGGTACACAAATAGTACGTGCAGGTGGTTGGGGGCATCGTGCAGGAGATGAAGGCAGTGGCTATTGGTTAGGACAAGAAATTATACGCGCCATTTTTCGCATGGAAGACGGGCGTGGTGAGCCGACCATATTAAAAAGTGCTGTCTATGATTACTTACGGATCCAAGATGTTACAGAGCTAGCTTCATGGCTATTCCGTCCATCCTACACAAACGCGCAGCTTGCAAAAATGGGTGCATTTTTGGCAGGGGCCGTGACCAAAAAGGATTTATGCGCTATTCAAATATCAACGCGTGCTGCTCATGAATTAGTACTCCTTGCATGCGCTGTGGTGAAAAAAATTGACTATAAGGGCGAAGCATTCAGCCTTTATTGTAATGGTGGTGCCATAAAGCATAATCCATTAATTTTTAAAACTTTTTCATATGAAATGAAATCGATGTATCCACAAATTGAAGTTTCTTTGTGTCAGCATTCGCCAATCCATTATCTTATAGAACGATCAAAAAAGGCCTATGACAATCTGTAATGTCATAGGCTCTTCATGTTGTTGAAAACTATTATGTTCAATGAAATCAAGGTGTCTATTTAAACAAAGTACTACTCTTCTGCAAAACGAGGGGTTGATTTCCGTTCCGACTGGGCGCTTTGTTGCTGCCGCTTCGCTTTCGCACAGAAAAACATTTGTTGCTGCCGCTTCGCTTTCGCGCAGAGCAGAGCTTCCTGAGGGCGTCCGATGAGCCGCTTCACTCGCGTTGCTCGCTCCAGGGTCTCGGGCCAACAGATGTTTTTTGCGCGAAAGCGTAGTGCCAACGAAGCGGCAGCAGCATGATGTTTTTGCGCGAAAGCGTAGTGCCAACGAAGCGGCAGCAGCATGATGTTGGTCACGAAGGCGTTATCACAGGACGTGATGCTTTTAGCCTTCGCTCCTTTATTGCTAATCCCCAAGGAGTCGCCCAGTCTCCACTCCAATCAACCACTTCACATAACGTGTATCTTCTGGCATGTCACTCATATCATTTTATTGATCAAGTTAAAGCGCCATTTTCTTTAGTTCATTTGTCGTGAAATATAAATAGTTGTCCTGCACAAATAAATCCTTCGTTTCTTCCCTATTTAATACTTTTTCGCCGCTTCCATCCGGGCGAATCTTTGTTAAATACGCTCCTTGTGAATAATTACTAAAATATAGCCAGCCATCTGCATAAACGATGTACTGTGCACGTGATTTAGTGACGCGTTTCGATTTACTAGTTTGTAAATCAAGCACGTACAACTTATTATCATCAGCAACATTACTATAAAATATTTGTTGCCCTACTTGTGCAGCGAAATCTACATTATGAAAGTAGCTATACACTGTACTCGTTGCTTTCGGGTAATCTTTAGCAATCCACGTATGATCCTTTGCCATCGTTCGATCATCCACTAAAAAGTATTGATAGCGAACCGCCCCTTTACGATCAGGTACCGGGTCATTCCATGTTGTATCGAGGTGATACCATTGACCATCCAGCTTTACTAAATTCCAAGCATGTCCTTCCTGTCCGACATAGCCTATGATATATTTCGTTTCTATACCTAGCTTTTGTAACATCGAATGAGCCAACAACGCATAGCCCTGACAAACACCACCATGTTCCGCAAGCACTGTATAAGCGCTATGTGGACTTGAATTCGTTTGATCTGTATAGGCGGTATTGGCGACGATATAATCATTGACAGCCCTAACTTTCTCTACATCACTTAATGATTTCTTATTGATTGAGGCTACTATCTCTTGCACATTCATTTCAACAAATGATGCTTGTTCTGGTGTCATTAAATAACTTTGCTCTCCAAAGATTTTGGCTGTTTTCCTTCCATATTCAAAACGAATTGAATGCTTACTAATATGTCCATATACATAATCATCTCGTTTTATAGCATTTTCATAGGCCTCTTCCACTAACTGTTCAATTCGTTGTGTATCGCCTTTATATTGAATCTCAAACGTAGGTGAAAAACTACTATAGTACGCATACATCGCATCAGCCATTTCCTTTGCATTAGTTACAACTAACTTTGCTTCAGGTTTTTTGGCTACAGAAGCTGTAACGGCTCCTCCTTCTGGCTTTTCTTCTATAGGTGTGGCCGTTTCAATGGAGGTATTCTCTGAAAGTTTAGCAGTAACATCTATGATTTTGTCCTTTGTTGAAAGAAGCACCGTTTCTATTTCATCATTATTTGCCCAAGTTATTACTTGTTGTACAACTGCTTTACCAGCCGTATAAATGGGGTCAATAAAAATAATTAAAATTACAATAATGGCTAATTTTTTCCACAAAATCCTCACCTCCAACCGTTTTCCTGTTTTCATTATATACAAAAAAAGCACAAAGGACTCACTCGGAAGTCCTTTTGTGCTGTCATTTTATAAATAGAAAAGAATATTTGAAGTTTATTTTATTTTAAGCTTCTGTTCTTTGCCATTAACATTATAAACTAAGTAATTATCATTAATTCTTAAATCAGAAACTACTTGCTTCACGAGCATCTCAGTTTTTAATGTTTTAAGATTTAATTTTGTTAAGTAGCCACTGTTACTGTAATCACTGAAATATAAAAAATTATCCGCTCCTGTAATATACAAAGCACGTTTATCAATGACCTTTGTTTTTTTACCACTTGCTAAATCCAGCGTATACAATTTATCTTTGTCTGCCGTATTGCTAAAGTACAGTGTATTATTAACCTGATATGCAAAATGAACATTTTGCATATAGCTATATTTTGTACTTGTTGCAGCAGGATAATTTGATGCTATCCATTTATGATCTTTCTTTAGCTGTGCATCCGTTACTAAAAAATAATCATACGAAGAAGCACCGTAACGATTTGGTAATGGATCATTCCATGTTGTATCTAAATGATACCATTTACCATCAATCTTCACTAAATTCCATGCATGTGCCTCGTTATTATTAACAGTACCAACAACATATTTTACATCGAATCCAGCTTGTTCTAACATTTTATAAGCTGTTAACGCGTAGCCCTGACATACAGCTTGTCCTTCCATTAACAATGCATAAGCACTATGAGGACTAGCCTTTGTTTTAGTACCATATGTAGTATTTGACACAATATAATCATTAATTGCTTTTACTTTTTCGAATTCTGTTTTCATTGAAGGCTTAATAATCGTTTTTAATATTTGATCCACCTTTTTTTGTACGGCCGCTTCTTGCGTTTGGTTTGTCAAATATTTCACTTTAAATGTCACATTACCCATTGAGTCTGCAGAAATAGCCGTACTCTCCATATGACCACTCGCATAGACTGCTTGTTCCTGTGCTTTTTCAAAGGACTTCATAAAATTCTTTTTGAAATCAGTCATTGATCCACTATATGTAATTTTAATTTCAGGAGCGAAATTATTTAATTGCTTTACGATTTCTGTTGTGAATTGATCCCAAGTTGTTACTTTATTATCAGCTACTACATTATAAGCAAACACAGAGGAAGTATTTACTGAGCGAGCGTCTGCATGTTGAGCATAGGCTGCTGTTGGACTTAACATCAACAATGCTGCTCCGCTTATCAACCATTTCTTCACAATAAATCACCTTCCATTTGTTATATTCTTGTAATTAGAATAACAGAGAAAGGAACTACAAATCTATCGGACAAGTTCACTATCCATGACTTTTAACCATATGTACAACACGTAATAAATAGGTATAAATACCTCGAAATAAAATATAAGTATCGAATTAAACTATATTTTTGTAAAAAAATAAAAACTCACCTGTTTTAAAGTGAGTTTTATGATGATCTTTTTTATAAGGTAGGCTTCCCTTTTTTTAACGGCTTTTCACCACTAAATTAACTGCTTCTTGAATAGCTTCATTCATTTTCTCGCCATCACCTTCAGCATTTTGTACACATTCTAAAAGATTCGTACTAACAATAACACCAACTGTACGATCTACTGCTGAGCGTACTGCCGATAATTGAGTAATGACTGCCTTACAGTCTTTTTCTTCTTCCATCATTTTTAAAATTCCACGTAGCTGACCTTCCATCCGTTTCACACGATTTTTCACTTGATCTGAATATTCCATCATCATAGCTCTCCTTCTTTCTATACTTGCTACGTTCTTGAGTAATTTTTATATTTTATCCTAGCATATTACTTCACCTATAGTTATTTTCCCTTGGATTTAAATAATTCATAAGCATTTTAGCAATAATTGACCCTGCATTTGTTATTTCATCATACTGGATCACTGTATTTTTCTTTATTCGTAGCTGGCCTATCTCTACTTCAAAAATTGGACACTTTCTTTTAATTGCCGCAACTAACATATTAGTGTCGTAGTCATATCGTTCACCTTTTACTTTCATCAGCCACGGTAGCTCTTTTTTAGAAATAAAGCGTAAACCAGTTTGTGTATCCATCAGTTTTCTATGATAAAGGATTTCAAAAAACAAACTTGTTGTTCGATTACCCCAATATGATAAAAACGTGCTGTCCGAGGAATGGAAATTACGTACGCCTAACACAATTCCTTCAGAAAATACCTTTGTCATTGTTAAAACTAGCTTCACATCCTGTAAAGAATGTTGCCTATGAGCACCTACTGTTATAACACCTTGAAACATCCCCCTTTGCTCCATTACATAGGCAAAGGCTGTTTTTAGTGCGCCTCCCTTTCCAATATTGTTGTCATGCTCTAGTACTCGACAGCAGTCAATCTTTTGTAATTCTTCAAATACATTTGCATATTTTTGGTCGCTACCATCATTGACAATAATAACTTGGATAATAGTGGTGGCTAATAATTGGTTGACATAGGTTATAAGTGACTGTTGTGGATTATAGGCTGGTATAATTGCTGCAATATTTTTCATCATTTCTATCCCCCGGATAATATGAAACTTTGGCATATGCACTCTCTAATAATCGTTACTGAATTTCAACAAATCTCCTTATAACAAATAGTATCATGTATCGAGGACAATTCAACAATAACGGTATTTTCCCGATATATGAAAAAAGAGGATATCATCGTAGTGTATTGTTGATTTCCGTCCCGACAGCAACAGCACGATATTGGTCACGAAGGCGTTCCCATAGGATGTGATGGTTTTAGCCTTCGTTCCTCTATCGCTGATCTTCAAGGGTTCACCCAGTCGGAACGGAAATCAACTAATATACTCGGTGTTAACAAATTAAATATCCAGATTTTTAGTGAAGAGCATACAAAGAATGAAAGAGGTGATTGCTATCGTTGTACAATATGAAATCCTCCAAGATCAATGTAAGAAGTTAAAAGCTTTGTGCTTGGTGAAATTGGCTAATAATTTACAGGATGCTAGCTCGCTCGCCATTGCAAAGCCAGCTCTATCTCTTCAAAAATCACTCCTAGTACTGGAGGAAGTTTTATATGAACTTTATAAGCTGGAAATGCATACCGAACCGAAGCTAAAAAATATTCGATCATTACTCAATAATCGTAGCTTTGTTGCAAAAATTCATCCGCGTCGCATTTATTTATTAATGAATCTTGTAAGCAAAATGACTTCTAGTAATAGAAGTGAAGTTGTGGAGGCAAAGGCAGCAAAAATTGTTCTTGATTATATAAGTGATATTGTAGAATGGTTTATCGAACGCTATGACCGCACCTTCAAGGTAAAGTTGATGCGGCAAAGCTCCCGCTTTGAAGATATAACTTCAGCTTTTGATATAAATACGCTACTTCAAGATGACCAATCAACCGAGGCCTATAAAACTGCTGCAGACTGGTTTGAGCTTGCCGCAAAACAAGGGAATGCAAGTGCTCAATATAATTTAGGCGCTCTTTATAATCAAGGGCGTGGTGTTAAGAAAGATTATGCAGTTGCAAAAATGTGGTATGAACGTGCCGCTGCGCAAAATGATGCAAACGCGCTTTATAGCTTAGGCGTGTTCTATCATTTAGGTCACGGTGTTATCCAAAATTATGAAGAAGCCGCTCACTATTATAAAGCTGCTGCAGATTTAGATAACGCAGATGCGCAGTACAATCTAGGAGTCCTATACAATCAAGGACTCGGTATGCCACTAAACTTTTCCGAGGCGGCAAAATGGTACATGCTAGCAGCCAATTCAGGGAATACAAGCGCTCAAAATAATCTTGGATTCCTTTATCACAATGGAACTGGTGTCGAGCAAAGCTATGAGGAAGCTATAACCTATTTTGAAATGGCTGCATTAGCAGGTGATGCTAGTGCTCAATATAATCTTGGCTATATGTACCTTAAAGGTCGTGGCATCTCGCAAAATTTTGAAGAAGCTGCGCAATGGTTCCATTTAGCTGCACTTCAAGACCATACAAATGCAGAATTTCAATTGGCTATGCTATATAACACTGGACAAGGTATTCCTTATGATCACCTAGAGGCTATAAAATGGTTTAAGCTCGCAGCACATAAAGGACACTTGAATGCCCAATACTGTCTTGGTGTGCTCTATGTTAAAGAAAACGATATAACTTTAGCTAAAAAATGGTTACAGCTAGCCGCTAACAATGGACATATAAGTGCGGGCTTTGAGCTTGGACGTATTTATATATACCACCTCCAGCAACCAGAGAAAGCTCTCCCTTACTTTAAAGTGGCTGCTGAAAAGGGTTATGCTGATGCTCAGTACGAGCTCGGATTATTATATGAAGCTGAATTGAATTATGATGAAGCAGTAAAATGGTGGAGGGCCGCTACTGATCAATCCCATATTCAGTCTGAATATCAATTAGGGTTATTATATGAGCACGGATTAGGGATCGAGCAGGACCTAGAAGAGGCACGACGCTGCTATCGACTAGCAGCAACCCAAGGACATGCCGGTGCTCAATATCAGCTCGGTAATTTATTTGATAAGGGTAACGGTGTCGAACAGGATTATACTGAGGCTGCGAAATGGATTGAACAAGCTGCCGCTAAGGGACATGCCAAAGCACAATATCAATTGGCTCAAATGCACAGTCATGGGCAAGGGGTACCAAAGGATTTTGCGAAGGCCGCCCAGCTGTATCGACTCGCTGCCAATCAAGGGCATCAAAAAGCACAATTCCAGCTTGGTATGCTTTACAAAAAAGGACACGGCGTTGCACAGGATTATACTGAGGCAACAAAATGGCTTAAGAAGTCTCTTGAAAATATTAAATAAAGGACTCGTTAGCTAAAGTGGGGTTGATTTCCGTTCCGACTGGGCGCTTTATTGCTGACGCTTCGCTTTCGCACAGAGCAAAGCTTTCTGAGGGCGTCCGATGAACCACTTCACTCAACCTATCCACATGAATACATTTTAACAGAATGTCATCCAACTTTTTGTTTTAGCGATTAACTTTCATGTTTTATCAAATGTCATATCTAGCTTTTGATAACGAGCCAAACAAAACTGTTCTTCATAAAAAATACCGTGTCACTCTTATTAAAGACGGTGACGCGGTATGTTGATTAGTTTTTCATTTCTTCTTTTTGATCTACCATAAACGTTACAACGATGAATAAAGCAAAGCTGTTGTCCCACCTACGATAAAGAAAATCATTGTAAATGTTCTGCTAAAACTAAATGGACTCAAATTGTAGAACCACATGCCTAGCGTTAAGCCAAAAACACCGAGAACCGCGGATCAACCAAGTACTGTCACTAATTTTTGTGATTTCACTTTAAAGGTACGATAGCAAGTACCCCATGCAAACATACTTAACCAATCTATGAGTAAATATGTGCATGTATCGGTTTATATTCGTAACTACCTGAGCTGGACATATGTGAGCCTAGATACGTATCAAATAAGGCAAAAATCGCAGCAAGACGAATAAGGCGTATACTCCATCTTTGTTCCAAACGATACCCCCCTAAGCTTTTTCAACTTATTTAGCAGTTTATCTTGTGAACATAAACTTTAGGTAATCCTCATTACAGTTTAGGTAAGTGGACACGCACTTTCGTACCGGAATTTATAACACTGTCCATATGAACCGTTCCTCCATGTAACTCAGCAATTTGCTTCACGATGGCTAGTCCAAGCCCAGTACCTTGCTTTGTTCTGGACGCATCTACTCGATAAAAGCGATCAAATACCTTTTGTAGTTGCTCGGCAGTCATTCCTATGCCGCTATCCTCAATAAGCACTTCAACTGAGGTTGAGGATTGTTGTATGTGAATATGAATTTCTCCACCTTCGACATTGTATTTAATGGCATTTGTCAATAAATTATCCCACACATTTTGTAATAACCCAGCATCGCCATCATATGTTACTGGTTCAAGCTGATACGATAATTGTACATTAGCGTCTTCAAGCTGCCAGCGATATTTTCTTACGGTTTCCTTTAATTGCTCATCTAAACGATAAGGTTCACACTTTAACAACCTTGTAGATTGATCGAGTGACGTTAGTAATAGTAATTGCTTCGTTAATGTCGACATACGCTTCGTTTCTAGTTCAATAATCGTTGTATATTCCTGCCTTTCCTTGTCGGTCAGCAAGGGATTCTTTAGTAAATCTACATAGCCTTGAATATTCAACAATGGTGACTGAAAATCATGCGATACATTACTGATAAACTCTTTACGTATTCGATCATTTTCCTGTAATTTTTCTGTCATGACATTAAAGCTAACCGCTAATTGTCCAATCTCATCTGCTCGATCTATATCCAGTAGCGTATCGAATTTTTCATGTGCAAGCTGATGTGTTGCCTCTGTTAGTTGTGTAATAGGGCGAATTAGAGCCTTAGCAAAAAGTAGCATTGCCAATAGACTAATTACTGTCATCGTAAGCATAAGTCCACCAAGTATCGTATGCACTTCAGAGAACAACAAGCGAATATCAGGTCTAATGAACAGTGCATACTGCTTATTTTCATAAGTAAACGACACACCTATCGTATTAATTAACTCATTCGCAAAAAAGCCTGTCACAAAAGTCTCTTTTGGAAAATCACGCATACCATGATAAATTTCCCCTTTTAAAACACGCTTGACTGTATTTGATGGTAATGTTTTATCACGATACTCACCTCCGAAGAAATGCCCTTCGCCATCAGTTGTTACATAAATTTGATAACCTATTTCACCAAGAGTCGTTAAATAATTATCTAAATCGTTAGGCTTTGATGACTCAATGTATTTCGCAATATCCTGCGCAATTTTCACATTTTTAGCATCGTTTTTTTCCTTCACAACTTGATGATAATACGTATTTGTCGCTAAAAAGCCGATACATAAGCTGCCAATCATAACGAGCATCGTCGTGACAACAAATCTACTATATAACGTTTTTATCATGTACTAACCTCAAGCTTATAGCCAACACCACGCACTGTTGTAATCTCAACACCTGATTTATAACGATGAAGACGTTCACGAATCCGCTTCACATGCGTATTTAAAGTCTGCTCATCTCCATCGTAATCATAGCCCCACACCTGCTCCATAATAAAGCTACGTGTAAACACCTGATTCGAGCGAGATGCTAGTAATGCCAATAGTTCAAATTCCTTTAGAGGTAGAACAAGTGTATCTTCCCCAATGACAACCTCAAAGCTTCGACGATCAATAACGAGTCTACCCACCTGGATGGTTACCTGATTTTTCTTATCGAATCTACGCAATATCGCGGCTATGCGAAACAGCAATTCTTTAGGTTCAAAAGGCTTTACAACATAGTCGTCTGAGCCTGCCAAAAACCCTCGTTCTTTGTCATCAAGCTCGCCTTTTGCTGTTAATAACAATACGGGGATATCGTACTCCTGGCTCAATGTCTCGGTTAATGTAAAACCATCCATTCCTGGCATCATAACATCTACAACTGCCAAATCAGGCAAGTTTCCTTCAAGTAATTTAAGAGCCTGTTGTCCGTTTTCTGCCTGTATCACCTGATAGCCCTCTCTTGTCAGATAAATATTCACTAGCTGTAAAATATGTACATCATCATCTACAACGAGAATTTTCATTCAGGTCAACCTCCATCCAACTTGTTTCTGGTACACTATTTTAACAAAAAATCCGCCGAAAAAAGTTAAAGTCTCCGGCGGATGTCACAGAATTATGCCGAGGCATAATTGATAACTTCATTTTTTCATATTATAACGAAAAGAAAGAAATAAACAGCAATATAAGTAACGGCAAACCAATTACGATATAGCCACGTGGATTTGTAAAATTCATCGTCCAACCGACCCCAAAGCGTTTCTCTACAAAAACGGAAGGATCTTGACGATTCGCATAAATTAATCCTCCCCTCCAATAGAGATCCTCATCAACATCCATTACTTCTGAAACGACATTGTCTCCATAGCTCACCCTCAGCTTGCGTTTCTTCCAGGCGTAAACAAGGACTAAGCCAAGAACAAGCAATAAGAACAAAATAAATACCGGTAGTAGACTTTTTGCTGTAGCCATTGAAGGGTAGATGTTGCTTAGCTGTAATACTGTAAATAATATTGTAAAGGCATAGCTTAATAACATAATGCTCCAACTCATATACTTTCGGCTTTTTAACTGCTCTTCCAATGATTCTTCCTTACGATTAACAGCCAACCTGATTGCTGAACGCTTTATAGAATCTACAATTCCCCACATCATACATTGCATCATCAACATAACAAGTGGCAGTGAAACAGCAGTAAAATATGTTTTGCTTCTCCATGAATCCGCTTCACCACTAGGTCCCCAGTGTACAGCAATGTGATCTGGTATTTGATCATAATGGCGGAATGTAAAGATAATTAGAAACGCTGTAACACCAAAAGGGATTACATAAAATGGCCACGGAAGCATTTCATCACGACTACGTGCTGTTAAGTCAACAGCACGAACTTGTTTTATAGTTAAGCCCCATTGCCCTTCCTTTTTAAGTTTTAAAATTTTTTGATAGTTTATCCAATATAATGTCATACTGACTGCAAGCATTGCAAATAAGCATCCAAGCAGTAAAATACTTTGCATAAACTCAGATTGTGCAAAATAATAATAGCTAAAAATCATTATCATTAATAATATGACACCAAATATTCCAACGATTTGAGCATAATGCTTTTTCATATTACGTAATACAGGATGTTTTACATTTTGTTCAGGTACAGTAACGCCAAAAATGATTGTCTCACGTACTATATATGGAACAAATACTTGTAGAGCTAATGTTAAGAGGTAGACGGTTAAGAAAACGAAAAGTAGCATGTGCTACACCCCTTCTGCAGGTATTTGCAAATCAGAAAATACCTTTTTTATCATATGCTCGATTTGTTCAGCTGTTGCGCCGAGCACCATTCCTTCTACCACAACAGGCTTTAGGTTTTTTTCAATTTGTTGAAATTGTTCAGGAGTTAATGCTCGCTCCTCAGTTGAACGAATAATAGCACCTGATTTGGCTCTTATAGTAATGATCCCCTTTTCCTCTAGCTCATGATAGCTTTTATTAACTGTGTGCATATTGACGCCCAGATCTGCCGCTAAACTACGTACAGATGGTAGGGTATCTCCTGGTTTCATTTCTCCTCTTGCAATACCTTCAATAATTTGCCGTGTTACCTGTTCATAGATTGGTACATCAGATTGTGGCTCTATTTGAATAAACATTAATATCATCTCCAAAGTTGTTATATAGCTAATATAACAAATAATCATTTTTTGTGCATAAAAAATGAGACCAGTTGGATTTCATATTCAATATGAACAATCGAAAAAAGGAGATGTCTCATGATTAATTCGAGACATCCCCTTTCAACTATTACTAATGTCATAAATTTCATCAACTAGCGGTGTCGGTCAAGGAATTTTAGAAGGTAAAAAAATGCCTTACAAGCTCCCCATCTAAGCTCATAAGACATCCTTCACCTATTTAAATCTCTTTTTATTAATAGACCCCTTTTTTTGTAACCGCGTTCATTTTTCAGTAAGGAACGAGGGAACAGATCCCGCCCGTTACACTAGTGGAATAAGGTGGACTCCATTCGAGTTTAGTCCACAACAATTTAGGAAAGTTTGGATATGTTCGTTTCGTAGATTCGTATCTCAAATCAATTATGCTAAAAGCAAGTTAAGCTAATTTTTCGTAGCCTGGAAGCGTCAAGAATTCCACAAATTCGTCTTGTTCAATTAAAGATTTAAACAGCTCAGCAGCTTCTTCATAGTGTCCGCTGTTATAGGCTTGTTCCCCAACAGCCTCTTTAATTTTTACAAGCTCTTCCTCCAAGCTATCTAGTACAAAGGCCAATGTAATACCACGGCCATCATCTAAGACACCTTTTGGATGACGAATCCATTGCCATACTTGTGTACGAGAGATTTCTGCAGTTGCAGCATCCTCCATTAAATTGTTAATCGGTGCAGCTCCATTGCCTCGTAGCCAAGAAGCAATGTACTGAACCCCTACACTACAGTTAATACGAAGACCTTCAAGTGTAATTGTACCTTCTGGAACAGCAACTAAATCTTCCGCTATAACATTTACATCCTCACGCTTTTTATGGATTTGGTTTGGTGTCGTCATAATCGCGTCAAACTGTTCCATTGCCGTTGCAACCATACCCGGGTGCGCTACCCAAGTACCATCGTGGCCATCTGTTGCCTCGCGACGTTTATCTTCTGCAACCTTTGCAAATGCTACAGCATTCGCGTCGTCATCCCCTTTAACAGGAATTTGTGCTGCCATACCGCCCATAGCAGGAGCATTACGTTTATGACATGTTTGAATACATAAAGATGTATATGCCTTCATGAATGGTACAGTCATTGTCACTTGCCCACGGTCCGGTAAAATTACATCAGGCTGATTGCGCAGACGTTTGATATAACTGAAAATGTAATCCCAGCGCCCACAATTCAGACCAGCTGAATGTTCACGTAGTTCATATAAAATTTCATCCATTTCAAATGCTGCTAAAATCGTTTCAATTAATACAGTAGCCTTAATTGTCCCTTGTGGAATTCCGATATAATCTTGTGCAAACACAAAGACATCATTCCATAAGCGTGCCTCCAAATGGCTTTCAAGCTTCGGTAGGTAGAAATAAGGTCCCGTACCTTGCGCCAATGCATTTTTAGCATTGTGGAATAAATACAGACCGAAATCAAAGAAACTACCAGAGATCGGTTCGCTATCCACTAGTACATGCTTTTCAAGTAAATGAAGACCACGTGGACGAACTAATAACACAGCTGTGTTTTCGTTTAATTTATACGTTTTACCATTAGATGCTTGTGTAAATTCAATTGTCTTATTAAGAGCATCACGCATATTAATTTGACCGCCAATCATGTTTTCCCATGTCGGGGCAGATGCATCCTCGAAGCAAGCCATAAACATTCTTGCACCAGAGTTTAATGCATTAATAACCATCTTACGGTCAACAGGTCCTGTAATTTCTACACGACGGTCTTGCAAATCTGCTGGAAGTGGTGCAATTGTCCAATCCCCCTCACGGATATGCTTTGTGTCTGGTAAGAAGTTGAGTTTCTCACCTGCATCAAGACGCTTTTGGCGATCTTGACGAGCCTCTAACAGCTCTTTTCGACGAGCATCAAATTTTTCGTGCAGGGCAAGAACAAACTCAATGGCTTCTGGTGTTAAAATTTCTTTTGTCTGCTCGTTTTGTTCCCCAACAATTTTAAGCTTACCTGTTGTTGCTTGTTCCATCAGTTATTTCCCCCACCTTTGCGAATTTAAGTAGTCATCCCCCGCTTTAGGAGGAGCGGAGGAGACTAATCTATGATTATGAATTTAGGAATACGCGTACTTTGTGAAACTTAAACGAATTGTTCTGTCTCTGTAGAACCAGCCATTGCCGTTGTAGAAGACGTACCACCAGAGATAACTTGTGATACATCATCAAAGTAACCAGTACCTACTTCACGTTGGTGACGTGTAGCTGTGTAGCCTTTTGATTCTGATGCAAACTCAGCTTGTTGTAGCTTAGAGTATGCAGCCATACCATTATCTTTATAATCATGTGCAAGCTCAAACATAGAGTGGTTCAACGCGTGGAAACCAGCTAATGTTACGAATTGGAATTTATAACCCAATTTACCTAGCTCGCGTTGATATTCTGCGATTTCTTCTTCTGATAAATTTGCTTTCCAGTTGAATGAAGGTGAGCAGTTGTATGCTAGTAATTTACCTGGGAATTCAGCATGAATAGCTGCCGCAAATTCACGAGCTTCCTCAAGGGATGGTTTAGAAGTTTCACACCAAATCAAGTCTGCATATGGCGCGTAAGCTAAACCACGAGCAATCGCTTGTTTAATGCCTGGTTTTGTACGGAAGAAGCCTTCTGGAGTACGTTCACCCGTAATAAATTCAGCATCACGCGGATCGATATCAGATGTTACCATATCAGCAGCATCAGCATCTGTACGAGCGATTAAAATCGTATCAACACCCATTACGTCTGTTGCAAGACGAGCAGCGATTAAGTTACGAACAGCATTTTGTGTTGGAAGTAACACTTTACCACCTAAGTGACCGCACTTTTTCTCAGAAGCTAATTGGTCTTCTAAGTGAACACCAGCGGCTCCAGCTTCAATCATTCCTTTTACAAGCTCAAATACGTTTAGAGGACCACCGAAGCCAGCCTCAGCATCTGCTACGATCGGAGCGAACCAATCAAATTGATCTACACGTCCTTCAGCATGATCAATTTGGTCTGCACGTTGTAAAGCTTGGTTGATACGCTTAACCACTGCTGGAACAGAGTTTGCTGGATATAAGGATTGGTCAGGGTACATTTGACCAGAAAGGTTAGCATCAGCAGCTACTTGCCAGCCCGATAAGTAGATTGCTTTTAATCCTGCTTTTACTTGTTGTACAGCTTGATTACCAGTCAATGCACCTAATGCATTAATGAACGGTTCTTCTTGTAAAGACTTCCAAAGTCGAGTCGCACCTTTAGTTGCTAAAGTTTGTTCAAGTACTACAGAGCCCTGTAGCTTAATAACCTCTTCAGCTGAATATGCGCGTTCAATACCAGCCCAACGAGGGTTCTCTGCCCATTGTTTTTCTAATGTTTGGATTTTTTCTTGACGTGTTGACATATTGAAATTCCACCTTCCCCTTTGTCTACAATATACTCTGTTAAAAAACTTTTAATTAGCTGTTCCATAACAGGTTTATTTGTTATAAATTAATATATAACAGTACATCTGAATTTTCATTATTTTTAGATAAAATACCAAATTTTAATGACAAAACTGCTTTTTTGGGCGACGAAATTTGGTAAACTGTTTACAAACAAGGGGGATATTCACAATGAAAAATGAGTTTAATTCTTTGCCAAAAGATATATCGCAACAGTTTATTTCAATGTTAAAAGACTGGGTTCCGGCCAATTCATCCATTGCAATTGCTGCTGAAAACTCCTATATCTATTTTCATTCTGGACATCAAAACATTAACTTGGAAATAGGTCAACAAGTACATTCTGGTAGCATTGCCGAGCAAGTACTACGCACAAGGACACGAACAGATGCCGTTTTAGATAATTCCTTATTCGAAACACCCTATTATGGAATAGGTTACCCTATAAACATATTAAATGTGCCTGCAGCACTTGTTGTAGTTTTACCTTCAACCTTTACCGAAAAGAAATTGGAGCCCTTTCAATTTTTAACTGGAAAGCAAGAAGAGGAATGGAATCCTGTTGCAATTGAAAAAATCTCTCATATTGAAAGCCTGCAGAAAAAAACGTGGTTTTATGTAGAGGGGGAACAATTTAAAACAAGTATTACTCTTAAAGAACTTCAAATGCGTCTACCGCCATCTTTTATTCGCATTCACAGGTCTTATATTGTTAATATTCATTTCATAAAAAAAATGGCTCGTGATCTTACTTCTAATTTTATTGTCACTCTAAAGGATGGTAGTGAACTACCTGTTAGCCAATCTTATTTAAATAATCTTCGAAACGCCCTTGAATTTTAGATTTTGCCTTGCGTAATTGTTGTTGCTGTCGCTTCGCTTTCGCACAGAAAACATTGCTGATTGAAGATAAAAGGCTGTCCTATACATTTATTGTATAAGACAGCCTAAAAAATAAAAAAGCCTGAGAAAAAAATCTCAGACTTTAGATTGCCTAGCGACGTCCTACTCTCACAGGGGGAAGCCCCCAACTACCATCGGCGCTAAAGAGCTTAACTTCCGTGTTCG
>NZ_SADV01000014.1 GCF_006864135.1 Lysinibacillus sphaericus
GATTCCTCCGTTTGAATGTTGGTGTGGTAACTACATTCTACACGAGGTCGTTATGGGCTTCCTTTATATTGACTTCTGGGTGTTGCACTTAATATTACAATCCGTCATAAATAAAAGCGGAACTAAATTGTTGGAATTAGTTCAGCTTAAAAATACCTCTTTATAATGTTATAAATTAAGGTATTACTCTAACTCTTGACTTTTAATAAAAATTAGTCGACCATTCTTTTTTTATAAATAAATCCTGCTACAATCCAAATTACTAGTGACCAAACGATGATTGAAGCTATTGGAATAATGACATCCATTGTTGTGTATGATCCTTCTAAGGCTTCAGCTAATAGTACCAATTGAGAACTTGGTAACCACTCGGCTATCTTTAAAATCGGATTAGTAGAAGACATAGCTAGTGCAAGAGGACCGAATGAGAAAATAAGGACAACGGGTAGAATGATAAGAGATCCTTCCATAATCGTTTTGGCGAATAATCCACATAATGTTCCTATTGCAATATAAAACACAGTCGAAAGTATTAAAGCGATAGCTAAGATGAAAGGATTAGCTGGGGTATAGCCCACAATGAAAATAGTCAATGCCACCATTACTATCGTAATGATAAAGACAAACAAGCTTTTACCAATTAAAATATCGCCAATTGAAGCAGGGGAAAGCATGAGACTACGAAGCGTATTTTTTTCTTTCTCCTCTGCAATTAGACTGCATTGTACATAGGTAGTCACCATAGAAAATGCCATATTAATTAAAAGGAAATAAAAAGCTATAGCAGTTGAACTTGATTTTAAAAAGAATGCCAAAACAAGTGGCATAAGTACCATAATGGATACCGCATAGTTACGTGAAAATTCCTTGTAATCCTTCATAAAAATAGCCTGAATACGTGACATTGAAATGTTCATACTAAATCACTCCCTGTTATTTGCATAAAAATATTTCCTAGTGTTGGCTCGTTCGTATATATCCGAGAAACTTCGTTAGATTGCATCCAATGAAACAGTTTTTCAGCATCTTGTTCTCCATTTTGAATGATTTCACAAGCACCATTTGTTAATTCCACTGTAATAGATTCATCGCCAAACTCTTTTTTCAAATCCTTTGGCGCACCAATTGCTCGAATTTTACCTTTATGTAAGAAGGCTACACGATCACAAAGTATTTCGGCTTCACTCATATCATGTGTTGTTAAAAATATTGTCGTACCCATCTCGTTTAATTTGCGCAAGCCATTATAAATATGCTGTGTATTAACAGGATCGAGAGCAGAAGTTGGCTCGTCTAAAAATAATAATTCGGGTTTATGCATGATAGCACGTGCAAGCGTTACACGTTGCATCATTCCTTTAGAAAGCTGACTAATCTTCTTTTTACGATCACCGTATAAGTTAACAAAATCCAACGCTTCTTTTATGGCTGATTTAGGTAATTGGTATAAATTACTGAATAGTAATAAATTCTCCTCGATTGAAAGTCGCGTATATAGTCCGCTATTATCTGTTAAAATACCGAAGCGTTTACGATTGTTACTTTGTTTCATCTCATTTGCTGGGCGGCCAAACAATAAAACGTCGCCAGCAGTTTTTTCAGTTTGTGCTGTTAATATTTTTATAGTAGTAGTTTTTCCGGATCCGCTAGGTCCAAGAAAGCCGAATATTTCCCCTTTTTGAATGGAAAATGAAACATCCTGTAATGCTGTTTCCTTATTAAATGTTTTTTTCAAATGCTGAACATCGATTACTGCGTTCATTTGAAAACCTCCCTGTGTTGTTGTTGATATCTACACTATAAGGGACAATAAGGGTCTCAACATTAAATTACAGGTGAAAGGCAGTGAAATGACCTTTAGTGGAGAAATATTGCAGCTGACAGGAGTCGTTTATTTCCTGGGAAATCTACTAAATTCCGAGTATTTCCTTTAAATCTGCGAGTTTGTTTTTCGACAAAGGTACTACGGTCTTTTCATTGCTGTTTAAAGCTAGGCTATAGCTATTGCGAGTCCACGTAATGATTTCCCGTACCTTTTGTAAGTTAACGATATAAGAGCGATGACTTCTAAAGAAGCCGAACGGTGTCAATTTTTGCTCAAGATCATTTAATGATAATGTGCATGGATAGGCTTCACCTGCAACATATAGTGAAACAATACCCTCAACACTTTCGATATAATCGATTTCAGGGGGATTAAATAAAATGATCTTATCATTTTTCTTTGTAGGGATTTTATCAAGTCGAATCGGTACGTTTTCTTGAGAGGGGGGAGTTGGTTCTGTTCCATCCTCTTTAACGTCTAATGCATGTATGCCCGTGATATCCAGTCTATGTACTTCTGTACTCGAAATAATTAAATCCTCAAGATTGTTAGATAATAAAATGACTGTTTTATTCTTTTTTTGAAGTGCATCCAATAACTGAATGACGTTTTGCTTGGAAAACTCATCTAGGTTTTGGAATGGCTCTTCTAAAACATGTATCTGTGCCTGATTGAGATATGTATGAATCAATTTTAAACGTTGCTTTTCTCCATTCGAAAGCTTGCTGATTTTAATGCTTTTTTGCTCCATCAAAGCGAATAATTTTAATAGATCCTCCATCTTTTCAGAAGAAGCATTGAAAAGCTTTAAGCAAAAGTTAATATATTCTCGGACCGTCAGTCGCTCATACAAGGCATTTTCACGAAAATGTGTATACGTATTACTTTGCTTCGAAAACCATTGTATTAATGTATGTATTTTTGACACATCCGTATGGATGCCGATAATAATACCAGGCCGCATAGAAAGGTGAAAGTTTGGATAAATTACATTTCCTCCTTCTATATAAGGGTCAATAATTATGCTTTCAATTTGGTTCATTACTTAGTCCTCCTTGACTTCATTTGATTGCAAAAATTGCGAGATTTCAGTTTGTGACTGTAAAAAACTTCTATAGTGATAGTTTCCGTTATTGGAGTCCATAAAACCGTGCTGACCTATATATTGTCTCGTATGAACAAATGGAAATTGATCGAGTGTTTCTTTTAATTCATGGACATTAAAACTTTTCTCATGGCTTGGTAAAATAACGAGTGTCGGACAGGAGGGCATTGTATCTAAGCATTGACGAATGCGTGAACCATAAACGCAAACGATACCTTGTAATGGTAGCGTTGATAGTCTCCAAGCTTAATGTTGCACCTACACTAAATCCGATTAACAGTACTTCATCAAAATGTGTCCTAGCTTCCAATATTTTTTCGGTTAGTTTATCGAGAGGAGCATCAAAGCCAACCTCATTTATGAAATATTCATAGGCTTCCTGTTCTTGTTCATATTGAAATGTTCTATCGTCTGAATATAAAGAAATGCACTCAACAGTAGTGTTAGCATTACTGTATGCTTCAGCTTGCATTTTTATAAAATCGTTGACGCCATAAATTTCATGTAGAATGAGTATTTTCCTTGTCATGTTGACCTCATTTTTGCTTTTTTCAATAGTGTACCAAAAAGTAATCATACAGGGTTCATCACCAAAACGTGCGGTTGATTTCCGTTCCGACTGGGCGCTTTCCTGGGGGCGCCCTATGAGCCGCTTTTGGTGTTGCTGTCGCTACGCTTTCGCACAGTCAAAACATTTGTAGCTGCCGCTTCGCTTTCGCTACAGAAAACATATGGTGCTGCCGCTACGTTAACACTACGCTTTCGCACAGAAAACATCCGCTGCGCTGCAGGGTCTCGGGCCAACACGATGTTGGTCACGAAGGCGTTATCACAGGATGTGATGCTTTTAGTCTTCGTTCCTCTATCGCTGATCCCCGAGGAGTCGCCCGGTCTCCACTCCAATCAACTATTTACATAGTAGACGTTTTAACAAAAGTCATCCACAACTTTTGGTGACGGACCATCATTTGGTATATTTTGTCAAGTTTTTGGCATAGTTTTTGTTGTTTCGGTAATTATTCCGAGCAGTGCCTAAAAGTAAAAAATCCGCGCAGACTTATGTGGTTCTAAATTGACCACAGAAAGCGAGCCGGATTTTTCTGTTGATATGCCTTTATTTCATTGCGTTAGACATAAAACCCTTCATTTCCATACTAAGAGTATTAAGCTCATCAATGATTTCACTAAAGTCCTGAACAAGTTGTGCCTGTTCGTTTGTGGCACCATTTATTTGAGTCATGTTTTGCTTTAAATTTTCAAGATTATAATTGATGCTTCGAAGTGAGGTTTCAATGTTATCAGTAGCAGTAGTTGTTTCAGTAGACAGCTTGCGAACTTCTTGTGCAACTATATGAAAACCGGCACCATGTTGACCTGCACGTGCTGCCTCAATTGATGCATTTAATCCGAGTAAATTGGTTTGACGAGAAATATTTTTTATCAAATCCGTAATACCATTTGTTTTTTCAGCATCCTCTAAAGCAAATTGTGTCTGCTTATTAATTTCCTCGCTAGTTGCAGCTAGCTCCTCCGAATGAGAGGCGATTGTATGTACTTTATCCTGTAGATTTTGGATAATATCATTCATAGTAACAATATATTTCTCCATTTGTAGAGAATGATCAATAGGTATTCCAAAGGCTAGCGCGCCTACGATTTGTCCATTTTCACGAACTGGAAAAGAAAATGCGTTAAATTCCACACCATAAAATTCTTTTGGTACAGGTGCATCAGTACTTTTGCCTTTAAGTGGGAGATGTAAAATTACATCACCTGGGAGAATTTTTTGTCCAATTTTATACCCAGAATCTATCCGTTTCCCAGGTAAATAAGCAATAATACTCTCACTCTCTTTATCTACTAATCCAATCATGGACTCGCCTTTCATAGCTGAATGAATGTAAGGCATTGTCAATGTCAATGCTTCAAGAATTTTCATAGTAACCTCCTCGGTATATGTAAGCCCTATTAAATTAGGGCATAATCTCGTTTTTAACGTTATTTTTTGGAAAAGTGATACTTCTTTAATTGTATGTAAAAAGGAAGTAAATAAAAAGACTATCTTAATACCATTATCCTTTTAAATTGTACGAAATTAAGGCAATATATTATGAATTTGCTAAAAAAGGAGTAGGACTTTTGCGCAGTGCAAAACGTTGGGGTGATTTTCGTTCCTGCTGCCGCTTCGCTGTAAGGTTCCATCTTTGACGCTGATCCCCAAGGAATCACCCAGCCTCCACTACAATTAACTACTTCGCTAAGAATATATCTTCAGCAATGTTTTACCTTTGCGAAAGCGATAACAGAGGTCATAGCATCCACTTTTGAAACGCATAAAATTGATAAAAGTTCTAAGCTTTATTGATTGAACTGATGGAAAAATTCATCAGAAGTTTTTCTTTCGCAAAAGTTTAACATAGCTTTTTCTTTTTTGGACAACCTAAACTTTAGAAATAATGGTATGAGGTGATGATCATGAAAATAGAAAGGTCGTCCGAATGGGAAGAAGGCTTTATCAATAAACTGAATGAACATGGAAAATGGGATAGTTGGACATTGTACAAGATGAATTATGACATTGTGAAAATGAAGCTAATTCCTGATTTCACAGGTTTACAGGCAACGAAGTATTTACCAAATTTAAAGCCGCTTAAGCATCAGTTGGAAGCAGCAGAGACAGTCATTGAACGTATGAATGGTAAAGCGATTTTAGCTGACGAAGTAGGTCTAGGTAAAACGATTGAAGCAGGTTTAGTTTTAAAGGAATATTTGATTCGTGGCCTTGTTAAAAAAGCATTAATATTAACGCCAGCATCTCTTGTTAATCAGTGGGTTGAAGAATTAAATATAAAGTTTCACATTCCGGCAGTAGCTTATAAGAAAAATGTTCAGATTGAGCGCCATGATGTCCTTATTATGAGTATGGATACGGCAAAGAAGAGTCCTCACAAAGAGCGAATTTATGAGCAGGGTTACGACATGATAATTATCGACGAGGCTCATAAATTAAAAAATCATAAAACACAAATTTATGAATTCGTCCAAAGCTTAAAGAAAAAGTTCTGTTTATTATTAACGGCTACACCGATTCAAAACGATGTCTTTGAATTATTTTATCTTATTTCCTTACTTAAGCCTGGTCATCTTGGCAATTATGATACATTTCAAGCTGCATTTTCGGCAAGTAAGCATGATTTAGAGCATGATGATTTTTTAAAGGAATTAGTGAATCAGGTGATGGTGAGGAATAGGAGAGAAGACACGGGTATTGAATGGACAAATCGCCGTGTTCAAATTATTCCGATCGAATTCACGAAGGAAGAAGAGGAAGTTTATAATCTGCTTGGAACGCTTCAAAATACAGGCTCATTTTCAATGATTACATTGCAAAAGGAAATGTGTAGTAGCAAGGAAGCAACAGGTTTAACATTAACTAAAATGCTTGAAGACAATGCACAGCCACAAGAAATTGAAGGAATACTAGCAAAATTAATGGCTTTAGAAGTGAATTCAAAGGCGAAAAAGACCCTTGAAATAGTCGAACAGGCCAAAGACAAAGTAATTATATTTACAGAGTATAGAGCTACGCAAATTTACTTGCAGTGGTATTTACATTCTAACGGTATAACGAGTGTCCTATTCAACGGTAAATATAATAAAAGTAAACGTGATTATATGAAGCATCTTTTTAAGGAAAGGGCACAGGTTCTAATAGCGACAGAGGCAGGCGGCGAAGGGATTAACCTTCAATTTTGTCATCATGTCATTAACTATGATCTGCCCTGGAATCCTATGAAGCTAGAGCAACGAATAGGGCGCGTCCATCGATTAGGGCAAGAGCATGATGTTCATATTTATAATCTGGCTATTGTCAATACGATTGAAGAGAACATATTAGCATTGCTTCATACGAAAATTGATGTGTTCGAAAAGGTAGTAGGCGATTTAGATGCGATTCTATCTAACTTTAAAGAATCTGTTTAGTGTAAGGGAGAAGGACCATGTATCCACAGCAAGTTCATAGTTATTTACGCCAATTTTTTAATGAAACTAATTGCCCTATATTAGGAGAAGATCAGCATTATCTTACTGTACAATTAACGGTTGATATTGATAAAAAAATAATGAATCGCCCTTTTTATTGGCAATACGTAGAAGCTACAAACAGTGAGGCAAATCCAGCTCAAGTAACTTTCATTACAAATCAAACAGCATCAGCAGGGAACCTTTATGGAGAAGCTATTCATTTTGGTTCTCCAAGAATGAACCAGCTTTTTCAAGCAACAAGGGAGCTAGGAGCTTATGTTCAGCTTTTTGAAAAGGTGGATAATGAAATAGGGCAAGTTATCCTAACTCCTTGGCTAGGTGTCAACTTTAAAGTGTCGTATTGCTGCGATCGAACGAAAGAAACACTTTATTCATTTGGCATAAACTTGTTAACCGGGATCATAAAAGAGGATTTTCAAGAGACGATTTGTACATCTGAATTTGACACTGTCCCAGCAGACAATGCTTTTCATGTTCAATATATCATTAAGCCTCTTAGAGCACTCGAAAGATTACATGCTACTATTGAACAGATTATTGAACGGGATGACCATTCATGGGCTACCGAAGCAAAAAAACGATGGCAGCATGATCAACGTGTACTTGATTATTTTTATGAGGAAGAAGAAGAGAAGCCAGAATGCTATGACATCGAAAAGAAGGCGTTAGAGGAACAATACGATACAAAAATTAAAATAGAAATTATTAATGGTGGTTTATTTTATCTTTATTAAACGAGGAGCTGTCTAATAGTAGGGACAGCTCCTTTACATTTAATTTTCTTCAAAAATACTTTGTAATTGTGCCAATTTATTATCCCAAAATAAATCAAAGTACTGAAGCCAGTCTTCAATTTCTTTTAGTTTTTCGGCATGTAATGTGTATATTTTTTCTCGTCCCTTTTTCTGAGCAGACACTAGCTCAGCTTGCTCTAAAATTTTCAAATGCTTTACAACAGCAGTTCGGCTTATAGAAAAATTCTCAGAAATAAGTGAGATCGGTTTATCACTTGCGGCAAGTAGCTGTAGGACATGACGTCTTGTTGGATCAGCGATTGCTTGAAAAACATCATACTTTACAGCAAGTTGTGTCATTGTGATTCCACAACTTCTTTTAATTTTTTGCCGACAAGCATTGTCCAGCCGCCCTCCATTGTTGTACGAATGGATTCAGCAGGCATGTTAGCTTTAGGAATGATATGTGAAGCTTCTTTCCAGCCACCATGTGTTAATGTAAATTCAGTTTGCTCACCAATTTCTTTCAGTTCAAAAGTGACAAACCATCCATCTGTATCCCATGCAAAACGAACAAAATGTGGAGCATCTACTTGTTCTACTCGACATGGTGAAGGACCAAACGGTGATTGTATCGTAAACTCATGACCTTCAACAGGCTTAAAATCATTTGGCATAAGCCAAGAAGCAATCTTTTCAGCATCCGTTACTGTTTCCCATACTTTTTCAATCGGTGCATTGAGTGTAACTGTTTTAACAATATTCTCTAGTTTTTCTGTCATTTAAAATGAACTCCTTCGCAAAAATATAACCTTAAGGTGTTGCAAATATATAACACCTTAAGGTTATATGTCAATTATAAATACATTGGATAAATTTTCATTGTGTCTTTTTGTGAATCCTTATTTATGTTAAAATTATTTTTATAATTTTCTGACTAATAGGGAGGTCATTAAAGTGGTGAACATATCTGTGTTTTTATTAATGTGCATTTTATTAATTATTTTGCCTGGTCCGGATACCGCCATTGCAACAAAAAATACACTTACCGTAAGCAGAAAGGGAGGTTTACAAACTTTACTCGGTTCGTGCTGTGGATTATTGATCCATACTTTTGCAGCGGTTATTGGACTTTCGGCGATTATTGTAAAGTCAGCATATGTATTTACCATTTTAAAATACGTCGGCGCGGTTTATTTATGCTATTTAGGTATTAAAACTTTATGGGCATTACGATTAATACGTACACAGTCTCCAGTTGTACAAGACGAAACCCAAATTGAACATAAATATTCAGAGCAATCATGCTTTAAACAAGGCTTCTTAACGAACGTTACAAACCCAAAGGTGGCTGTATTTTTTCTAACATTTTTACCTCAGTTTGTAGATGGTAAAAGCGGTACATTTATGCCATTTCTTATAATGGGGCTTATTTATACTGTATTAACGGGATTTTGGTTTGTGTTTTATGTTTACTTGTTGGATAAAATTAGCGCATTTATGAAAAAGCCAACGACGAAAACGGTTATCGAAGGATTGACAGGTGCAGTACTAATTGGGTTTGGCATTAAGCTAGCATTCGAGAAAGCCCACTAATGTTAAATAGACTAAACTAATAAGAGGATATTATGTTCAATATAAGAGCATATATCCTCTTTTCTTGTATATTGGAAATTAGGAGGCGTAGTGAGGTCTTTAGACCGAGCGTTAAATATTTTTTATGGGTGAAGTGCTATGAGGGAACAAGAAGTTCTCATGAGAAAATCCATTCTTATGTATAACTAATGCGATTGAAAAATGGATTACACATCAGATAGAAGTTATATAGTAACTAACGATGTTACTTTGCTTCTTTCTAGGTTACTTCGGAGCTCACCACTACGCTGGAAAGATAATAATGATTATAACTTTAGATTGCTTGGGTATCTGGGCATTAATCAAATTGTTTATGATTGTATCGGCAAAATCACATATGATCTACATAATAAACAGCAATGCATAAGGGGCTGATCAACTATTTTTTTAGCCATAAAAGATAGATTAAGGTGTTGAGAAAAACGTAAAAGAATGGTAGACTTTTGGATGGAAATTGAGTAAATTCTTTACATAATAAAAGAAAGGAGATTGATAAAATGCAACAACAAACTTCGGAAAAAAACTATATAGCAATGATTTTACTATGTTTCTTTTTAGGCAGTCTAGGAATACATCGCTTCTACGCAGGTAAAATTGGTACTGGTATTTTAATGATTATAACTTTGGGTGGACTAGGTATCTGGACATTGATCGATTTAATTATGATTATTGTCGGCAAATTCAAAGATCAAGAAGGACTGGAAATAAAACCTTCTTAACAATAATGAATGAGGCGTTGGTTAACTGCGGTTACCTAGCGCTTTTTTTTATGGAGAACATTGAATGTGCTAGCCAGTTAACCGATATCCAAAGTCGTTTATTTAAAGAGCAGCTTTTTGGTCATCGTCTTGCTGGCTTGTTGTTTTTGTACTTCAATTTGATTTTTAATGATTTCTTCGATGTCGTCCATAGCAATGTTGCTGGTTGCATTTAAGTCTGCATTAGCTTCGTGTTTGCAGTTAATACATTTGAATGGTTCTTAAGTTGATCGATACACTTCTTTCTTCATTTTGTTGTGAATCAGAGTTAATTGGTGCAACATTACCTCTTAACAGCATCTTGAACTAACGAGTGTATAGTGGATTACGCCCGGAGGGTAAATAAAAAACTTCACGGATAAACATCCAGTGAAGTTTAAAACTCTATATTTAGTTAGAAGAAAAGGAAGCCGATGCTAATAATAATGCCTGTAAAGATTAAAACGAATAAACAGAAACCCATTATATCCCTAGCTTTTAAGCCAGCGATTGCAAGGGCTGGTAGTGCCCAGAACGGTTGAATCATATTCGTCCAAGCATCACCCCACGCGATTGCCATAGCAGTTTTAGCGTAGTCGGCACTTAAAGTGGTTGCAGCATCTAACATAATAGGAGCTTGTACTGCCCATTGTCCACCGCCTGACGGTATAAAGAAGTTAACAAGTCCCGCTGAGAAAAATGTAAACAAATAGAATGTATGTTCATTGGAAATATTAACGAACCATTCTGAGAATACGGCAGCTAAACCAGAAGCGGTCATCATGCCCATAATCCCTGCATAAAAGGGGAATTGAAAAACGATGCCTGTTGTTGTTTTAATGGCATCTTGTGCAGCAGCAAGGAAACGCTGTGGTGTCCCGTGGAAAATGATCCCTAATACAATAAAAATTGTATTAATCACATTTAAATCAAGAACAAAGCCTTTCGTCATAAAATGATGTACTAAATAAACAAGTCCGATAATAGCAAGTAAAATCGTTAAAATATAACTACGTTCAGAGCGGCTGGCAAAGTTGTTTTCGGGCTTAGGTAACTCTGCTTTTTCTTCAACTAATAAAGCAGGGTTAACTACAACCGTATCTTCTTCCTTTGGCATCATCCAACGATTAAACAATGGTAAAGTGAAGACGATAACGATGACTATAAATAAGTTATATGTTGAAAAAAGTGTAACATTTGTTGGTATGATCCCCATAATGTCAGCGAACTTATGACCTTCAGTTGCAATGGATAACGGAATTGAGCCTGCTAATCCCCCATGCCAAATTACAAAGCCTGAGTAGGCACTAGCAATTAATAAGCGATAATCTACCTTTTTAACATGACGAGCAATTTCCTTTGCGAAAAGGGCACCAATGACAAGTCCGAATCCCCAGTTAATCCAGCACGCTAATAGTGATACGAATGTAATAATGATAATTGCCATACCTGGTGTTTTTATTTTACTTGCAATGGCTGCTAATCCCTTTTTAAAGACTGGGCTATTCGCCAAAATGTGACCTGCAGCCAAGACAATCACCATTTGCATTGTAAACTCTAATAGTTTCCAAAAATCATCTCCCCAATAGATCACCATATCGAGCGGAGAAGAATCTGTTAATGTAACCCCTAATAATAACGTCAATACTGTGAGTATAGTGACAAATATATATGGATCAGGTAAATATTTTTCCATAATAGCATTTGAAATTCTTGTTAACGTTTTCATGTTAGAATTACCCCTTCCTTTTCTGCCATCCCGTATTGCTAATTGTACATAGAAATATGAATTAAGGGAGATAAAATCTGTATTAAGTACGATAAACTGAACGTAATGTAGAAATAAAGTCGCGGTTGTTATTGCTTAATTAAATACTATTGAAATCATAACAAAGCCTTAGTGCTATTGTATTGATCTACTTATTTTTAAGAAGAAGGATTAGTAGAAAATGAGGAGAATTTATTACTACATAGGGGTTTTGGGAATATTTTTTATAACAAATTAGAATAAATGGGGGTATGTATATGGAGTTGCGAGATTTACAAGCATTTATGACTGTCGTTGAACATAGGAGCTTTACAAAGGCAGCTAATGAATCATTTGTATCACAACCTTCATTAAGCAAAAGCATTAGAAAGTTGGAGAATGCTCTTCATGTGGAGTTATTAAACCGATCTACACGCAATATAGAGTTAACAGACGCAGGTAGTATCGTCTATAAACAAGGACAAAAAATAATACGTTCTGTACACGATTTACATATATTATTGGATGATTTATCGAACATCGAAACAGGTACGATTAAATTAGGGATACCACCATTAATTGGTACACTATTTTTTCCTGAAATCGCGCGAAAGTTTCATAAGCAATATCCAAAGGTGCATTTAGAGCTTGTGGAACGTGGAGCTAAAATGATCGGAACATTAGTAGAAAATGGCGATGTTGATATGGGGATTGTCGTCATACCTACAGACGAAAGGAAATTTACCATCCAATCATTTGTGGAGGACCAATTTTTTGTCTTTATTAATGAGTCCCATCCATTGGCTCAGCAAGAGCATATTCTATTACAAGATTTAAAAAATGAATCATTCATTATCTTCACAGAGGAATTCACACTGCATGATTATGTTATAAAATCATGTAAAAGCGCAGGATTTACACCAATAATCGGCTATAAAAGCTCGCAATGGGATTTAATAGTGGAACTAGTTTCCTCGAATTTAGGGGTGACACTTTTACCATATTCAATAGCCGCAAAGCACACGAATAAAAATGTCAAAATTATTCCGTTACTTAATTTTGACATGCCATGGCGTTTAGGTGTTATTACGAAAAAGAATACATATCAATCTTTTGCCTTAAAGCAGCTACTCAATACAATACGTTCTGATAATTGATTTATGCATTTTTAGAATAAATAATATTCTAATTTATTCCTTTACTTATAAAATAGTATTGAGGTAGAATTTTTCTTAATAACTGAGCAATTTTAGGAGGTTTCGATATGGGGAAGGGGAAAGTGTGGGATTCGTTTGAGGAAGCCGTCGCTGATATTAAAGATGGGGATACATTAGCTGTAGGGGGCTTTGGGCTATGTGGTATCCCTGAAAAATCAATTGCGGCACTAGTCCAAAGGGGAACGAAGGACTTAACAGTTGTAAGCAATAACTGTGGTGTGGATGATTGGGGTTTAGGGCTTTTATTGGCAAATAAACAAATCAAAAAAATGATTGCATCCTATGTAGGTGAAAATAAAATTTTTGAACAGCAGTTTTTAAGCGGGGAGCTTGAAGTAGAATTGACACCACAAGGTACGTTGGCAGAACGTATGCGAGCTGGCGGAGCTGGAATTCCGGGCTTTTACACGGCTACTGGTGTTGGAACACCTATTGCTGAGGGAAAAGATGTAAAAGTTTTTGATGGCAAGGAATATATTTTAGAAAAAGGTATTGTTGCAGATTTTGCCCTTGTCAAAGCATGGAAGGCAGACAAGCTAGGAAATTTAGTTTTCAGAAAAACATCGCGTAACTTTAATCCTCTAGCTGCAATGGCAGGAAGAATTACGATTGCAGAAGTAGAGGAAATTGTTGAAGTAGGAGAGTTAGATCCGGATCATATTCATACTCCGGGTGTATTCGTGCAACGCATTTTACTAGGTGGTAATTATGAGAAGCGTATCGAGCGTTTGACGGTGAAAAAGGGGGATGCGTGATGGCTGATACAAGACAAAAAATCGTAAATAGAGCGGTAAAAGAAATACAAAACGGCATGAACGTCAATTTAGGTATTGGTATCCCAACGCTAGTGGCCAATGCAATTCCGTCTGATTATGACGTTCTTTTACAATCAGAAAACGGTCTTCTTGGCATTGGTCCATACCCAGTAGAAGACGCAGTCGATCCTGATTTAATTAATGCAGGTAAAGAAACGGTAACAGCTGTTCCTGGCGCTTCCTTCTTCGATAGCGCCGAATCATTTGCCATGATTCGTGGCGGTCATATTGATCTTGCTATTTTAGGTGGCATGGAAGTATCTGAAACGGGTGACCTTGCGAACTGGATGATCCCAGGGAAAATGGTAAAAGGTATGGGAGGCGCCATGGACCTTGTAGTCGGGGCAAAAAGAGTAGTCGTTGTAATGGAGCATGTCAATAAAAACGGTGAGTCAAAAATAAAAAAACAATGTGAGCTACCGTTAACAGGAAAGGGCGTTGTGCATAGATTAGTTACAGATATGGCTGTTTTCGATTTTACCGATGAAGGGATGCAGCTTATCGAATTAGCAGAGGGTGTTACTTTAGAGGAAGTAAAAGAGAAGACAGCTGCTTCCTTTAATGTCGCCATAATAGGGTAAAGTGAAACTTTAACCAGTGGGGATTTTCTTCAACCCAGCTGATTATTAATCTTCACCAATCGAGCGTTTCCGGGCAGGTAACCTCTCATAACTATTTTGCTTCCGATTAATCTTGAGGGTGTACCTGACGCTTCTCTTTCGATACGAATTACTGCCGGTAATGCGGGGGAAAGTGATTGAATGTAACCAGTTCTTTCATAGAGCTGGTTATTTTTCATTAGGAGAGTCAATCACTTCAGCAATATTGCCTCTTCGCGGGTAGTTCAACCAATATCATGAGTATTTCTGAAGACGTGAAGGTTGATTGTTATTTTTCAGACTATTGGCGGTTCTCTAGCTCTATTTTGCAATTATACAATGATTGAAAAGGAGAAAAATAACTATGAGACAACAATGGTCAGATGAATTACAGGTAGCACAGGTACGCGTTGCACGGCCAACTGATAAATTAAAGGAAATTGAAGAATTTTATTGTGAAGGCGTAGGGTTAGAAAAAATCGGCTCTTTTTCAGGACATCGAGGCTACACCGGTATCATGGTTGGTCTTC
Organism: Lysinibacillus sphaericus; assembly: GCF_006864135.1. Lineage (GTDB taxonomy): Bacteria > Bacillota > Bacilli > Bacillales_A > Planococcaceae > Lysinibacillus. The sequence goes on from NZ_SADV01000014.1 coordinate 14,992, forward strand.
CGAATGCTAGCTATCATTTAGAATTTATAGAGCATACTGAAGGAAGTCCTTGCCCAGCACCAACAAAGGATAATTTGCTCGTATTATATATTCCAAAGCGTTCAACTATACAGCTTATTGCTGAACGCTTATCGCAAATGGGTTACCCTGAGGTAGAGCCAGAAAATCCATATTGGGCCGAAAAAGGTGTTACGATTGAAGATCCCGATGGCTGGCGTCTCGTATTGATGAACACAGAGGGTATTTAAATCGGTATGAGCCTACATTTCCATACCCTTTGTGGTATATGGATACAGCATTTGATATCGAAAGATGGAAAAGGGCATCATGTGAAAAAATTTTCTGAAGCAATAAGTAAATAGTAAAAAGATACCCCTTTGTTATACGCAGAGGGGTATCTTGGTGTTTGAATATTCTATTGTCCTAAAGAAGCATCTTGGTGATAATGAGTAGCAATGGATTCGATATTTAACTGAGTATAGTTTGCCCAATTAGTCTTTTTAAAATCTTCTTCACTAAAGTAAATATTTAAAAGCTCAGTCATAGATTTGCCCCCTTTAGATCCTGTTAATGGGGCATACCAACTAATAGCTGGAGTTTTAACATTTTGAAGCTTAGATAGCTCTGCAAATATTTTAGTGGAATCCTTCAGCATTTGATTTTTCATACCTTTTTTCACATCATTGTCCTGTATAGAGATTGAAACGATACCATTCTTTTCTTCAACAGTGAATTTGTTTTTAACGATAGCTCCTACTATATCTTCAACGGAAGTATTTTTGTCGACTGCAACTTCCTTTGGAGCGGTATTTTTCCCGCAAGCGGATAATAGTAGTGTGGTTAGTAAAAACAAATAAAATAATTTCTTCAATGTAATAACCTCCCTTGTTACTACCATATATGCGCAAAATGGAGGTGAATTATACAAAAAGAAGGAAGGTAATAAAAAAAACAAATTATGCCCCTACAAAATAGCTTCAGGAATCGGCTTTGGCTCAGGCTTGCAGAAGTTTTTTGCGCGAAAGCGTAGTGCTAATATAGCAGCAACAAGAAGTTCACTCAGTAAATTGTTGCTGTCGCTTCGCTTTCGCACAGAAAAATTGCCACAGGATGTGGCGTTTTTAGATTGAGTTCCTCTATTTCAGCGGATTTTTGTACACCCGTTGAAAGAAATTAAATTATAATGGAGCTGCATAAATCTGTTTTTCAGTTGGATCCCAGAGGACAATCCCGATATCTTGATTTTGATCTATAATACGAATAGAAATAGGAATATAATCAAATAAAATAGTATTCAATTTGGTGCTAATTAACTGTAAAAGACCTATCAATTCAGTATCATTTATTAAAGGCGCATTAACTTCTATTTTTAACTCGGTTAAATTCCCGTTTTCATATCGAAGTTTACCAACTATTTTAGGATTTATATGTTTAAAGCCTTCTTGGATATCTTCTTTGAAAATTAATAATTTACTATAAGTATCTTTGTCTAAACTATAAAGTGAATCTGAAGGGAATGTATAATTTTTTATATCTATCCCAGCCCATTTATCTATTTTATCCTCGCCTTCAGGAATAAATGTTTGAGCTAAAAATATTCCTGGAATGATATCGTTTTTATTGGATTCTTGATATAAAGTTAAATAAATAGGCACATTGGGTACTTTATTATTATTTCTTATATTTTTTATTATAGTTCCTGCTATTTCCTTACCGTATTTTTCTACGTCATTAACCTTATCTTCGTTCGTATCGACTTTAACTTGATCTGTATAAGTTAAGCCTTTATCATCATGTACTCTAATGTCATAAAATTCATTTAAGGATATGGCTAAAGACATTCCTTCTACTTTTCCACTTTCTTTGTTAACGAAATTTTGTTCTAAGACATGAGATAATATTTTAGGATTATTTTTCTCATCCTCTAAAACATCTCCAGTACTTTTTTTAATAGGTGGGTTTAATCCAAAACCTTCTTTTGATTTTCTATCTAACCATTTATTTATAATTTTACCATCTAAATATTGACCTTCCTGCATATAAAACTTCTTTGTAGGAAAGTAATTGACTGATAAATCCATTAATCCTTTTTCAATTTCACTGACATTTAATGAATTGTTCATATTACTAAGTATCAACCCTCTTGAAACATTAGATTTTGCAGGTTGTTTAATTTCATATATTTCCTTTTGTTGTATTGATGATGCATACATTTTCTCATCTTTTTTAATAACTGGATCATCATCACTACAAGAAGCTAAAAGAAATAGTGGTGATATAAAAAACAACATACTCTTCTTTATTTTCATTTAAAATACTCCTTACTGATTCTTATGTAATCGCGTTTCAAAAGTTACGCTAATTTCAGTTTGGCTAATTTAAAACTGAAATTGTTCCGTTAAATCTTAAAAGTATTCCTATAAAAATGAATTCATCACAATAACGTGGCCGCCTCACTGCGCTGCAGAGTCTCATCTGTGACACTAACCCCAGGAAGTGCCTATTTTATAACTTTTGGTAACGAAACTTTATATTTGGATCATCACCAAAACGTGTGGTTGATTTCCGTTCCGACTGGGCGCTTTGTTGATGCCGCTACGTTAGCACTACGCTTTCGCACAGAGCAAAGCTTCCTGGGGGCGTCCGATGAGCCGCTTTTGTTGTTGCTGTCGCTACGCTTTCGCACAGTCAAAACATTTGCTGCCGCTACGTTAACACTACGCTTTCGCACAGAAAACATCCGCTGCGCTGCAGGTTCTCGGGCCAACACGATGTTGGTCACGAAGGCGTTATCACAGGATGTGATGCTTTTAGCCTTCGTTCCTCTATTCTGATCCCCAAGGAGTCGCCCAGTCTCCACTCCAATCAACTTTTTACATAGTGGACGTTTAAACAAAAGTCATCCATAACTTTTGGTGATGAACCTTATATTTACATTTTAAGTTTGATTCTGGTAAAAGTATATAAAGAAAAAAACGATATTTATTTCGTACGTCATAAAATCAAAATTCGCCCTACGCCACTGCTTTAATTCTTTAATAAATTGGAGGTATTGATAAAATGAATTTTCCGGAGTTTAAAAACTGTCTTTTGACAATAAACGAAATAATTTATTTTGATAGCAATGAGTATCTTCGCGAAAAAACTTCTAATCCTTGTAGATTAAAAGAAATAATAGATATTGCTGAAAATTTACTGGCGAATATTTCGAATGAAGATGAGGAATATTTTCTAATGGGGACGCTGGGGAATTTATATAGAATTTACGGGGAACCACAAAAAGCTGTTAACATTTTAACTGAATGCGTTACTATTGCTAGCAATCAGAATAACAGCAATCGAGAAACCGTGTCATTAATACGTCTTGGAGAGGCAATAAAATATAACGGTAATCCAATGAAAGCATTAGGGATCTTCAACGAAGTTTTAGATAAATGTAAGGCAAAAAATAATTTGTTATATTTGGACTTCGCCATACAACATAAAGGTAAGTGTTTGTTAGAATTAGGGGAAATTGCTGAGGCAGAAAATTGCTTTAAAGAAGCATTAAAGTTAAGGGGAATTAAAGGTGATGTATCTCTTATTGAATCTACACAACAAGCATTAAATTTTATAAAGAAATTGAAATGCTAATGAATAATTATTAAAAATCCCCATAGGTGATGGGTGGTATAATGGTCACTTAGGTTATGGATGATTGGTATTTTCGTGTAAAATAATTCGACAGATTTAAGGACAGCGATGGATGCTTATAAGTTCATTAAAATCAGTAAAATTTAAATAAAGATTACAAAAATTTGTAGCATGCAGAGACCATCATATATATGATGGTCTTTTTAACGATAATTTTGTAAGCGTATACACTTTTCGCGAGTTTTTTTTCTTTTAACTATTGAATTGCTAGTGAAAACAATGTATAGTGAAGTGATTTGTCTGACGTCTGACTAACTACATATTTTCAGTTATAAGATCTATAGCTGTTATTCAAGTTTCAATAATGGAACATAATGAGTGAAAGAAGGGTTTGTAGTTTCGGATATCAAACGCACAAAAATTATCAATATATTTATGGAGGAACTCATGAGATACTTAATATCCATTTGTGGATTGTTACTTGTTTTTGGTTTAGCTCTGTTAATGAGTAAAAACAAAAAAGAAATAAAATATAAAAACATAATTATTATGCTTATCATCCAATTTGTATTTGCAGCTATACTGCTAAATACAAAGGTTGGTTATGTTCTAATCAAAGGATTTACAAAAGTATTTGATCATTTATTGGCTTACGCAAGTACGGGCATAACTTTTGTTTTTGGTGGTTTAGCGAATGAAGGAGAGTATTCCTTCTTCCTAAATGTGTTATTACCTATTGTTTTTATATCTGTATTGATAGGGATCTTACAGCATTTTAAAATTCTTCCTCTCATCATGAAAGGGATAGGTTTACTTTTAAGTAAAGTAAGTGGAATGGGGAAATTGGAATCCTATAATGCTGTTGCTTCTGCAATGGTAGGTCAATCTGAAGTATTCATTACTGTTAAAAAACAATTAGATAAGATTAGTCCACAGCGAATGTATACATTATGCGCATCAGCAATGTCGACTGTTTCTATGTCAGTTGTTGGAGCATATATGACGATGATTGAACCGAAATATGTTGTAACGGCGATTGTCTTGAACTTGTTTGGCGGTTTTATTATTGTTTCAATCATTAATCCGTATACAGTAGAAGCAGGCGAAGATATTTTAAAGATAGATGAACAAAAGCAATCGTTCTTCCAAATGCTTGGAGAATATATCATGGATGGATTTAAAGTAGCCATCATTGTTGGCGCTATGCTGATCGGTTTCGTAGCTTTAATGGATTTAATCAATTCACTATTTGATATGATTTTCGGTATATCTTTCCAAGAAATTTTAGGTTATATCTTTGCACCAATTGCTTTCTTAATGGGTATACCTTGGGCAGATGCTATTACTGCTGGAGGAATTATGGCAACAAAATTAGTAACGAATGAATTTGTTGCAATGATTAGCCTTGGAGAAGTAGCTAAGTCTATGAGTGCGCATACATTGGCTATTATTTCTGTCTTTCTTGTATCCTTTGCAAACTTTTCATCTATCGGTATTATTGCCGGCGCAGTAAAAGGTTTGAATGAAAAGCAAGGGAATGTAGTTGCTCGTTTTGGCTTAAAGTTGTTGTATGGAGCTACACTTGTTAGTATCTTAACGGCTACAATTGTTGGTTTCGTTATTTAATTTAGAAAAAAAGAAGCAGCTGACTGCACTCTATCTATTGGAGTGCAGTTTTTTTATGACCACAATACGTGGATTTTACACTTCATAGATGGCTAAGGTACAGTTTAGGTGAAGAGTAGAAGGGGATTTACATTAGTACAAATAAAAAAGCCACTTTATTAAAGTGACCTAGAAAACGACAAAGCCCATCTTGATTAAGATAGTCTTTTTGTTGAAGTATTGGTTGTACCTTTTCGAACAAAATGAATAAAGATGAGTAGCATTAGTTGAAATAGTACAACAAATAAAAATAAAATACCCAAAATAATGAATGAGACCATTCTAACTTCCGGAGTTTGAGCTACCCCTGCAAAATCAACTTCTCTTACGCCAATAAATATGGCCCCAGCAGCAAAAATGAATAGCCATACAATGTTTAAAGCCCACCATATTTTCATACTCAAATATAAACACCTTCTTCAATTCGTAATTGTTTATAGTTCACTACCCTAACTTAGATTTAATCTCCTTTTGGGTGAGGTGTCCAATGTGCCACTTTGGAGAAACAGGATGTTGGTCACGGAGGAATCACCCAGTTGGAACGTAGATCAATGAGCATTCTAAAAGCAATGCGCGTAATCCCGACTTTTGGTGATGAATCTTAATGCTCCGGTTAATGTTTTTTAATTGTAACACTTTTCCTTTTTGCTGGAAACAAACTTTAGGCGGTGTCACTTCTCAGCCTTAAGACTGATTAACTTATATACAAAAAAACTGATTAAATGAACAAAAAGTACATAACCGATATTAGCTATCTTTTTTAAACTTTTGGGAGCAATAACGTAATATCGACATTAATGGAAACGTGGAAGTCTTATATATTACAGGAATGGTATGAAAAAAGAAAACAGGCGCTAATATAAGGATAAGAGGGTTCACTGAACAAATTGAATTAAGGAAACGCTATTTAGAACTGGAGTTGCAAGGTGAAATAGATATGTGCTTGTAATGGTAGCGTACCCACAAACTTCATTCCAAGTAAAGGCAAACAGGGGCCACAGAATACACATAGGGCACATATCAACCCTCCTTGACATAAACAACATGTCTCTATTCAAAAAAGCGCCAGCTAACCGTAGTTAACTAACGCCTTTCTATTGTTAAGAAGGTTTTATTTCTTTTCCTTCTTTATCTTTGAATTTGCCGACAATAATCATAATTAAATCGATCAATGACCAAATACCTAGTCCACCAAGAGTTATAATCATTAAAATACCAGTACCAATTTTACCTACGTAGAAGCGATGTATTCCTAGGCCACCTAAAAAGAAACATAGTAAAATCATTACTATATAGTTTTTTTCAGAAGTTTGTTGTTGCATATTTATCAATCACCTTTCTTTTATGTAGTAATAATTAACTACATTTCCATTCAAAAGTCTATCATTCTTTTATGTTTTTCTCCACTTGAAATAAGTGCCAACCATAGTTAACCAGATCGTTATTCATTGCTGTTTATTAGGTAGGTTTTATAATCTTTTTTATCATGAAGAAAATATTCTTATTATAGGGAGTTTAAGTGTAATACAGGGTAGAAGGATCAAATGAAAAAGAAAAAAGGGTGATGGGTTAGGAACTACGAAGCAATCGGTGAAGTGTTATCTAAAGTAGCAAGTATAATGACAATGCAAGATTACTTAATGATGAATTCTAATAAAATGAAAAAAGCAAATGTGCTTTATAATGGATTTGCTTTTTCTTGAATGAGAGAAAAACGGTAGAATATCAATTCTCCCAACAACTTCTCTTTTTTTCCCCACTACAAAAAATCCCCCATAGTTTTTACTTATGAGGGAGGTACTTCAAAGCCTTGTGGCTATATGATTAAAATTAAAAAGCCGCGTATGCCGTAGTTAGTATAGAAAGTTTTAAACCACCACCCCTCAAAGAAGAAGTTTGCTGTGAAAATGATAAAAATCAAAGGATTTAGACCAGATTTAGAAGGTTTTTATTATATAAGTTATTTGAATCACACAATTTTTAATGAGATATTTTATTTACTCTCCCAAAAATCTCCTACAGAAAAAAGCTGGGAGAATTATTTGGGAGAAGTACAAATAAATTTAAAGAGCTTTAATTTTTAGCTGTTGTTTTCTAAATGACTGTCATTCTTCAACTAACGATGCAGCTTAGTTGAACAAGATGAAAGCAAATTATTGTTCATTCATAATTACATAAGGAACACCGTAATAATATTTATATAAAACCAAAGTGGAGGTTTACAAATGAAACATACTACGAAAGTAACAGAATGTCCTAAATGTGGTGGAAAAGAATTGGGAAAAGGTCATCAACATAGTAGTTATTCAGTTATGTATCCATCTAATAAGTTAAGCTTTGGGTATGATGTTGAATATATTATTTGTACTGAATGTGGACTTATAATTGAAAGTTATGTAGAAAAACCAGAGAAATTTAAGGGGACACTTTAGATTTTTTTAAAGTAACGGGTGCAAGAGTTAAACAAGGTGTTGCAGCGGAGCATCTTTTTTCTTCTTGTACAAACGGGGGAGTTTAGTGAAAGAATAGATAGGAGGAAGAGTAATGACAAAAAATAAATTAAAAGGTTTAGTTTCTTTAGGTTCTGTAATAACTGCAATTGGTTTCATATTGCTATTTTTCAGTGTTGATATTGGATTATCACTTGCTGAATATCGGATAGTTACACAAGGTGGGATGGACACTTCTCAATACCTAATTGTAATTGAGGGTTATACAAATAATTTCTTAGCTGCTGGAAGTATCCTTTTTGGGATTGGTATCTCCACCATCATTTTTGCTTATTACAAGATACTTAATATTAACGAATAGAAGTAATAAATATTGTTTTTCTTGACTAATGTATTTTATTTTACCTTTGTTGATTTGGTTGATGTTCTAGCTTTTGTGGTACCATGATAGATCCTAAACCATAGAATGAAAACTTTAGAAAACTTATCTCTCCCAACTTTCTCCCAAAGTTATTGCCCAAACAAAAAATCTCCCATAGTTTTCACTATGAGAGAAATGCTTCAAAGCCTTGTGGCTATATAATTAAATTAAAAAGCCGCGTATGCCGTAGTTATTATAGAAAGTTTTAAACCACCACTCCTCAAAGTGGGTGTTCGCAGAAGCTTTCCTGCTTATCCTCATGCACCTTAGTGTGAGGCTCGTCATTCCAACTCCAATAATAAAACTCCCTTTTACAGCTTAAAGGTTAAAACTTAATATTATACGAACAATGCAGCCTTTAAGGATATAATAAGGCATGTTAAACAAACTTGCAAGTAAGATGGTTTGTACAAAAAAGTCAATGGGCGAGTGTCCCAATTCATGAATATCCAGAATGAAATATCCCCAAAAGCATTTAACAGATTCAAATATTTTTCACAAATACGAACAAAAAATACGAACATTCTTTACTTAATAGGGCTAAGTATGTAAAGATAGGAGAATATATAGGGTTTACCTAGCAATAAAGTCAGAGGAGGAAGCAGAAATGGCAGCTTATCCAAATTGTCCAAAATGTAATTCTGAATACACATATGAGGACGGAATAAACTTTGTATGTCCAGAATGTGCGCATGAGTGGAGCACTGATGTCACGGAACAGGATACAGATACGTTAATCGTAAAGGATGCTCATGGCAATCTACTTGCAGACGGCGATTCTGTTACAATTATTAAGGATTTAAAGGTTAAAGGTAGTTCTTCGACGCTAAAAATTGGGACAAAGGTGAAAAGCATTCGTCTCGTTGAAGGCGATCACAATATTGATTGTAAAATCGATAGCTTTGGTGCAATGAAATTAAAGTCAGAGTTTGTAAAAAAGGCATAATTACTGAAAAAAGAGTCGTGAAATGAGGCATTCCAACTAGGTTTGGAAGCTATTCAAAATCGACTCTTTTTTATTTTTATTCAGTATGTGTCTAAACACCGACCGAATAAAAATAAAGTCTCCGGTGGATGTATGGCGCTGTTGTAATAGGGCCGACAAAGCAACTAGGGATGCTTCAAGATCTAGAAGGTATATCTAATGAAATGCTAGGGGATGTTGAACTTATGAATGGGTATAATTGGTGATAAAAGAAGTTGTCTCAGTTGCATTGAGACAACTTCTTTCTACTGGTGTTATTTTGTAAATCTACGAAATAGAATTGCAAAAGCAGCACCGAATAGTGCAAAAATAGTATGTAAAATGGCTATGAAGCTAGCTCCAATTAACAGCGTACCAATTTCCATTAAGGAGTAGTGGGTGGCATAGAGTGAATTATTGATATTGTTAATAATAGCCCATACGAAAACAGGTACCGAGCTAATGGCAAAAACAATCCAAATATTTTTGTAAAAGAAATAAGTAAGACAGCCGAAAATGGCGTAAGATATAGCAAAGCTTGTTTGATTGCCAAGTAAGGAAGAGTTAATAGCAAACATAAAGGATAGTACGATAAAAACAAGATGGAAAAGCGTTATCGTTCTTTTCATTAATAAATGATAGCCCAGTGATTGCTTTGAAGTAGCGAGCTGCTGACAATGCTCACAAGTAGTTAAATGTTGTTCGACGAATTCTACAGTAGTTGCTTGGAGCACTTGTTTTTTATACAAAGGTAATAAATCCTCTACAATTGAACAATTCTGTGACAAAAGCTTCCCTCCAATCGATCTCCTTCCATTATACGACTTTTTTGAGAAAATAAAAAAAGCCTTCCGTGAGTTAATTCGTTCGGAAAACTTACATGCACCCTATTAATTTGATGTTAATACTTCATTGGTCAAAGCTTGAATATCAATATGTGTTTTTTCCTTCACAGCATCCTTTAGAATCTCAGTACGGAAATAGTGAACTGACGCTTCAAGGGGAATAGTTAAAATCTTGGAAAGGGCTGATTGATACATATGCACAAATTCTTTATCTGTGTTTCCACGTTTTAACTCAGCAAAGGCCTCGTAGAATTGGTCAAGCTTATCAGCAAATTCAAGTAGGCGACCCTCTATAGTTTTATCCTTACCTTCTTTCATACGCTCAAAGAAGACAGCCTGAAACTCTTGTGGAATTTCATCAATAATAAATTTCTCCATCATTTTTTCTTCCACATGTGCAAGCATTTGTTTAAGCTCTGGGCTAGCATGCTTTACCGGTGTTTTAATATCGCCGATAAATACTTCAGCAAAGTCGTGGTTAATGGTTTTTTCATATAATGATTTCCAATTAATTGTAGCTCCGTTCATTTCTTCAAGTGTGGCGAAGAACATCGCATACTGCGATACCTTCCAAGAGTGGGCAGCCACATTGTGCTCTTCAAATTTGAAGCGACCAGGGCAACGAATAATACGCTCTAGATCGTTAAGGCTTGTAAAAAATTGATGAATTCCTATAAAAATCACTCCTTTTTGGTCTATATGTGCATGTTACTATAATCCATACCCTCTTTGTGCAAATTTCAAACAACTTAACAATGATTCATTTTACGTTTACAAAGGATTCACAATTGACGATAAAGCACGCTTTTGTTGGTGCTATAATGAGGGGAACTGAATAAATTATACCCGCATTTATCTCACCACTTATATAGGTGGGAGACATTTGCCGTTTCACTTACGTTACATAAAACATTTGTAGCTGCCGCTTCGCTTTCGCTACATAAAATAATTGTAGCTGTCGCTTTACTTTCGCTACATAAAACATTTGCTGAAAAAAGATAAAAAGGAGTTTGCACCATGATTTCGATTTATACACTTCTTCTTTACATACATATTTTAAGTGCCATGCTTTCGATTGGGCCTTTGTTCGTTGTTTTAACAATTGTTAAGAAAATGCGTACAGCATCTCATATTGAAATGTCACCATATATTGAGGCTTTTAAAGGAGCAATTACGATCGTCAAGCATTCGGGGCATGTTCTTGTTGCATCTGGTATTTTATTAATGTGGCATGCGGGTTATCATTGGAGTACCTCGTGGATTGTTCTTACATTTCTTGTGATGTTGGCCTCTATTGTTTTTTTAGCAAGAGCGTTCAAACCGACTTTACAGACATTTAATACACCTGCCTATGACCAGCAAAAATTTGCTTCATTGTTACATCGCAAAGCATGGATGTACATTTTATTATTGCTAATTATGTTATGGCTAATGGTAGCAAAGCCTGTACTTTGGTAAGAAGCTGGCTCATCACCATAACGTGTCCGTTCCGACTGGGCCTTTGAGCTGTCGCCTCGCTTTCGCACAGATAAAACATTGTTGCTGCAGGGTCTCATCTGTGATGCTTATCCCAAAGGAGTAACCTGGAACGGAACTCACCCTCATTCAATGCGCCACAACATTCTCAAAGATCATCTTTAATTTTGTTTTTCAACACTATGAAAATCCGCACCCTGAGAGGAGTGCGGATTTTTTTCATCAATTGCTAAGCAAACGTTTGAAATAGCTTTTGCGAATAAATATAAAACTAACGAAGAACAGGGCAAAGAAGCATAAAGAGCTCATCATTGAAACTTGTAAAAATGCTGCTGAAACCATTGTTCGCATGGCAAATAATGTAGCGCATAACATCGTAATAGCTATCGCGAATGGTACAAATATAAGGATTGCCAACTCTTTAGAAACAACAGTGAATAACTCTTTTTTAGATAGCCCAAGTTTTCGTATACCTGCATACTTTTCTTTTTCCTGAAGAAGTGTCGTTTGTAAATAGAAGTAGAGTATGCTCATAGCTGCACTTAAGAAAATCAAGCTCAACATAGAGCCGATAAAGAACACAACACTTTTTGTGAACATCTCTGCGACATACAATTCGATTTTTGAAGTTACATAACGTTCATCATATATATGTGGGAAATCCTCTATAATTTTTTTTGCTAACGCTGTATGTGCCGTCCAATTGTCTAACTCAAATAAATAGGTTTTATAGACAGGGTATTTGATGTTGTTATAAACTTCATCAGGCACAATAAAATACGTTTGTTGGAAACCTGTTGTTAATAGATTTTTTTCATTTACAGATACAAGCTTAAATTGCTTTAGATAGTTGTCATCACTTACATTAGTAATTGGAAATGTTTTACGATTGCCGGCAACTGCTATAAATTCATTTGCACGTAAGCTAACCTTTTCATTGTGTAACAAGTTATAATCGGAAATTGACATATAGCCAATACTACGTTCTTCATTCGATTTAAATTCAATAAAATAATTTTGTGAATCCACTGTGGATAATTGTTTTTCAATATTTTCAATATCAGCTTCTACTTTACTTGGACTAGCCTTAGGAGCGGCAATATACTGAAAACTGTATGGATAATTTGCCTCGCTATCCTTTTCAACATTGTAGTAAGAACTAAATAAAATGCTTGTACATAAAAATACACCGCTTAATAAAATAGTGATTAAAAATAGCATATTTGCATGTGATTTCATTTTTGCATTCAGATTAGAAGCAAGTAGCATATTTGTTTGTTTCATATAAGCTGACGATCTCTCAAAAGCCTTTAGCAGGAAGCGCATTCCTTGTGAGATGATTAAATATATTGTACAAAGAACACTCACGAAAAAAGCTACATAGAAAAGACTACCGCCAATATCATAATCTGTATTTAAAAAATAACCTAAACCAATGGAAATCATAATACTTATGAATAATAAAAGATAATGTGGTGTTATCGACTTCTCGATGACAACATCACTTTTTAATAGTTGAATGGAAGCTTCTTTATTAATAAATCTTGTCATTACTTTTGAAATAACAATGAATAATACAAGGAATAAACCAAAAGTTAACATGATTGCTTTAATAGGGACATACATACCGAAAGTTTCTGCATTTAAAACAACTTTGGCACCCATTAAGAAGAGAGGCGAAATGACAAGCCCAAGAATGACTGCTGTAATAATCGCCAATACACCGATAAGAATATTTTCACGAAAAACGAGCGTACGAATTTGTTTCATGGATGCACCAGTAATCATAAAAATACCTAGTGTTTTTGTTTTCTTCTTTAAAAAGGCCATGATGGAATAGGCAATATAAATAAACGAAAACAAATAGACGACCAAACTTGCTAACATTAATGCAAGGCCGAGTGTTGAGTCGGGATCTAAATTTGTAAGACTTGGATGAAATACTATGACTGAAAATAGAAAGAAAATAATGATAGAGAACATACTGCTAAGGAAATACGAAACGTAAGTCCATTTATCACGTAAAATATTTTGAATAACGATATGATTAAAGCTCATGCTGTCCACCACCTAAAAAAGCAAGTGTGTCCATGATTTCCTGGTAAAATTGTTTGCGATTATGACCAAGATGAATTTCGTTATATAATTTACCATCCTTAATGAATATAATACGATTTGCGAAACTTGCTACATAAGGATCATGTGTCACCATTAAAATGGAAGTTTTCAGTTCTGTATGAATAGAACTAAATAAGGTCATAACATCATTTACTGCTTTTGAATCGAGATTTCCTGTAGGCTCATCCGCCAACAATAAACTCGGTTCGTGAATAACCGCACGAGCAATAGCTACACGTTGTTTTTGCCCACCAGAAATTTCGTAAATTCGTTTTGACAGAAGCTCTTCAATTCCGAGAAATTGAGATACATGTTTAAGTTGGTGCTGCATTTTATCGGCTGGTAAACTATCTAAAGTTAACGGTAATAAAATATTTTCTTTCACCGTTAATGTGTGTACAAGATTAAAATCTTGAAATACAAAGCCTAATTCTGAACGACGGAACTTTGCAAGCTCTTCATCATCTAATGAATATGGGTTTCTACCATTTATAAGAATTTCACCAACAGTAGGGCGATCGATTGTTGATATGCTATTTAAAAATGTAGTTTTCCCACTTCCTGATGGCCCCATGACGGCTACGAATTCGTTCTCACTGAGTTGGAAATCTATGCCATTCAATGCCTTATATGTGATTTCTCCGATATATTCTTTTTGCAGATTGGTCACTTGTAGGATTGATTTTCCCATCTTTGAACAACTCCCTTACTTCGATTGAATAGCTTAAGTATAAAGAAGGAGCAGCATTTTACCTATTCGGATAAATGACGTCAATATGACAAAGTTGTCATATTACGAACTTACAATCATGATTTTTTTACGCTATTTGAAAAATTTATGGAGAAGGTAGTGACGCACTCATGGGACTGTAAAGTAAAAGGGTGTTCTAATTCGGTTAAAATCTTTTTTACTAAATACAAGCCTATACCTGTTGCCTCACCGCTCGTTCTTCCTTTCACACCTGTATAAAATAAATCAAAGACACGTGAAATTTCACTCTCCGGAATTGAATCTCCATAGTTTTGAATTCGTAAAGTAGCTTCGTCATAAATAATTTGAATAGAGCTTTCCGTCTCGCCGTACTTAATGGCGTTATTGATGATTTGATAAAGCACAATTTTTAACCATTTTCGATCTGAATAAATAATAGTGTTTTCAACAAGCGTCACTTTTGGAAAAACTTCTTTGGCAATGAAATAATCCTTTAAATCGTTCACAACTTCCTTAATAAGTTCTTTTAATGAGAGTGCTTCTATTTTTAAATCAGCCACAAGATTGGACGTACGTTCATAAGTTAGTAGCTGATTAAGAGTAAACGTCAGCTTATCGCATTCTAGATTAATTGTTTGCAAATGCTCGGAAGGGCTATTTGCGTTAGATTGGATAATCAGTTGAATAACCGACAATGGCGTTTTCATTTGATGGACAAAATGTGAAAGAACAAGCTGTTTTTCTTTTTCTTGCCTCTCTAAATGTTGCTGCTGTGTTAAGTATAAATATTGCATTTGTCGTAGTTTTTCACTGTAGGCTTGCTCAATCATAGCCTGTGGTTCATACAGATGGAGGTCATCGCTTGTGAATGTGTTGTTCTGTAAATGAGCATAAAGTTTTTTTCTGCGATAATAACGGCCAATCAGCCAAATGGTAAATAGGAAGCTAACGAGAAAGATAAAATAAAAATAGTGTGAAGATAAATCATCTAATGAATGAATGATCCAAGGTAATAATAGAAAACTTACACAATAAAGAATGATGACACTTACATGATCTCGAAAGAACAGCTTCATTCTTCTGCCTCCACTAATTGATAACCAAGTCCACGAATTGTTTTAATTTCTAGTCTAGATTGGATAGCCTCGAATTTTTTGCGTAATCGGCCAATATTAACAGATAAAGTGTTTTCTTCAACGAAGGATTCATCATCCCAAATGGCACTTAACAATTTTTGACGAGGAACAACATTAGGATAAGCTTCAAATAATAATTTGCTAAGCTGCATCTCTTTTAACGTTAACAAGCTCTCGTGTTTCTCAGTGTAAAGTCGAACGGTATTTGAATTTAACGTTGTATTAGTAATGGATATTGAATTAGTTTCGGAGGAAGCATATTCTCCGTATGTACGACGAATAAGCCCATTCACTTTTGCCATAAGCACATCTAGTGAAAAGGGCTTAGTGATAAAATCATCCGCACCATTTTCAATCCCATGCACTTGATCGATATCATTCACGCGAGCAGATACAATGATAATCGGGCATTTGGATAGCTGACGGATTTTGCGCGACCAAAAGTACCCATCATAGGTTGGGAGGTTAATGTCCATTACAACGAGATGAGGTTGAATAGCTTGAAATTCCTCTACTATATGATTAAATTGTTGAACGGTATAACATTCAAATTGATATTTTGATAAATGCTCCACAATAATCTTTAAAATATTGGGATCATCTTCTATTATGTATATTTTGTACATAGTATCGACCTTTCTTTAATAACATACTATTAATGTACCCTAATTTTTAAAAATCCATAAATATAGCTCATCACCATAACGTAGGGATGATTCCCGTTCCGACTGGGCGCTTTGTTGCTGCCGCTTCGCTTTCGCACAGAAAAAACATTTGTTGCTGCCGCTTCGCTTTCGCACAGAAAAAACATTTGTTGCTGCCGCTTCGCTTTCGCGCAGAGCTTCCTGGGGGCGTCCGATGAGCCGCTTCACTCACTGCGCTCGCTCCAGGGTCTCATCTGTGACGCTAATCCCCGAGGAGTCGCCCAGTCTCCACTCCAATCCACTTATCTACATAGTGTACCTTTAAAAATATTGCCCCTATTTTTGGAAACGTCTTAAAATATCTACATCAATATAATAATTGTAACTTGAAATTATAGAGAAGAGCCACCAAAAACTCAATTGAGAAGGTGATGGCTCTGTTAATAGTAAGCAACTATTTTTTTGAATATGGAAGGTGACAGTTGTTCCTTCGTTTAATATGCTTTTAATTTGTCATCTCTGTCCGTCAATCCTTTTAGACGTAAACTTGTATTACGTAGACCTAGATCAATCCCAACGCCATAACTTCGTGCCGAGGCATAATCGATAAGTGATACTTTTAGACCAATCAGAAAGTATTGGGGAAGCTGATTTCCGCTGCAGGCTACTTGTGGGCAAGCGAGAGCCGTTTTCTCCGCTACACCCAACTAAAATGAGTGTCACATCATATCAACAAAAAATCTTTTTATCGATTAATTATAAAGCAATATTTTCATAAAAATATGACCGAGTGAAAAGGGGGTGTTGGTATGGCGGGATTTTGAAAGGGGGGAGGCGAGTGTCCTATCTCCTTTCTAGAGTGGGATGCACATTTTAATACATATTTTTGCAAATAGTAATTCGTTTTTAAGTTTTTTTTAAGAGGCGTGACGTATGATGAAGGAATAAAATCTCAATGGGAGAAATGATCTATTGTGGGTAAATTCAAGTTAAAGTTATCGTTTGTTATTGTTAGTATGACGGTAATGATAGTACTGGCGACTTCTAGTGTTAGTATTTGGAGTGGTTATCAAAATTTTAACGACATCCTTATGCAAAATAAAATTGTCATGCAGGAAAATTACGTGAAGGAAGTTTCAATAATCACGGAGAGCTACGTACAAGAGAAACTGAGGGAACCAAATCGAGATCAATCAATCGAACCTTATATGGTGCAAGTGGTTGACAAGTTACTTGATGAAAGAGTAGTTTCTTTTAGCGCATTCATAAAAAGTATACTCATGCCTTTACTATTATGGTTAGTCGCAGTACTTGTATTAGTTGTATGGCTTGCTTTCAAAATTGCACGACCTTTAAAACAGCTTTTTATTAGTGTAGAGAGAGAAGAAGTACAGAAACTTGAAGAAATTAATGGCTGGTATTACGAAGCACATTCATTAAAAAAAGTAGTGCAAAACATGGTTATTAGTTCGGGAAACAGAATATTTGATTTAACTAACCAACTGAACATAGACGCATTAACAGGAATTCCCAACCGTAGAAGAATGGATCAAATTTTAAATGAGTTAATTATCAATAAAGTGCCACACTCAATAGTTTTAATAGATTTAGATGACTTTAAAAGTATAAATGATACTTATGGTCATACTGTAGGGGATGAAGTTTTAAAAGCTTTCGCAGGTCATATGCAGGAAAACATAGAGAGACAAGGGATGTGCTTTCGATATGGTGGGGAAGAGTTTTTGGTGATATTGCCATCCACGACAATAGACGTAGCTTTAGAAGTAGCGGAGAATTTACGCATTAAGCAGGCCGTGTTAGATACTGCATGTGGAAGACCTGTTACAATGTCTGCCGGCATTACTTCATTTACAGCTAATATTAAAACGGCTAATCAGATCATTACAATAGCTGATCAGGCACTATATAAGGCGAAGCAGTCAGGGAGGAACTGTATCTGTGTCGTTGAAGAATTATCTGAAAAAATTATCAAATAAATCTTTCACAATTAGCAATAGAGGAACGAAGGCTAAAACCATCAAGTCCTGTGACCAACTTCGTGTTGGTCTGAGACCCTAGAGCGAGCAACGCGAGTGAAGCGGCTCATCGGACGCCCCCAGGAACTTTGCTCTGTGCAAGCGAAACGACAGCACAAATGTTTTCTGTAGCGAAAGCGAAGCGACAGCAACAAATGTTTTCTGTAGCGAAAGCAACAAATGTTTTTTCTGTGCGAAAGCGAAGCGGCAGCAACAAAGCGCCTAGCCGGAAAGGGAATCAACCCCATGCTATGGTAGTAAGACGGTCGATCTTGGTGAAATGAATACATAGATAAGAGGCATCGAGAGTAATCTTCTCGATGCCTTTTATAGTTTAAAATTTTCGACAGATATAGTGTTAAATAGCTCAGTTGTTTCTTGCTTTGGTAAAATATTGAGATCCGCTAACAAGGTACTCTTAAAAGTATTGTAAACCTTTACTGCACTTGCTCGATTATCCACTTCCAAATAGTGCTTTATTAGCTGTTGTATGGTTTTATCGGAATATGGATTATGTTCTATCGTTAAAAGTAAAATTTGCTCTCGTTTTTTAACATCATGTATTGCTGTATAATGCTCTACTAAATCATGCAGTAAAAGAGTAAATTTGTTGTTCATAAAATTTGCTTTACTAGTAATCCAGGGATAATCTAATGAGGCCATATATTCACCTTGGTAGTTTTGTATTAGTGACTCAGCCATCTCTACATCAAGCTTTCCAGTCTCTGCTTTAGCATTTAAAATATGCTCTAAGTCATGGACATCACATTGAAACGCCTCTAGTTGCAAAATATAGCAGCCATTTGTATACTGTATAACTTCTGAATAGCCCAATGCTGAAAGAGTAGTGCGTAGATAGGAAACAGTTGTATGTAACTGTACCCTTGCCTTTTTAAATTCTGTATTTGCCCATAAAGCATCGATGATTGAATCGCGAGGTACTTGGCTATTTAGGTTAGAAAAAAGAAAGGCAAATAATTCTTTTGTTTTAAGCGTTCTCCAATGGACGACTTTGTTATTGTGTAAAACAACGAACCCTCCAAAGCATTGTATTGTAAGCGCGGGTTTATTTCGTATTTGAATAGGAGTTGATTTATTTTCTAGGTGAAGGAGCTCTTGGATTCTGTTAATAGTTGTTTCTAGACGAGCCTTTGAAATAGGTTTTAGTAAATAGTCAATGGAGTGAATTTCAAATGCTTGGACAGCATAGTCCCGATATGCAGTGACAAATACAATAAAAATATTCTTATTCCATTCTTTTAATAGACGTGCAATCTCTAAACCGTTCATGTCAGGCATTTCAACATCTAAAAATGCTACTTGAAAATCCAAGCTCGGTCCCTCTGCCAGCAAATCTTTTGTAGTTGTAAAAGATTTAATGACCTCTATTGAATTAAATTCCTTTAACTTTTTCTCCAAGTTTATAAGAGCTAATGGCTCATCATCCATTACTATCACTCTAATCAAAAAAGGGCACCAACTTTCGAATATTAATTTTAACTTCTTTCAGCAAATGTTTTCTGCAGCGAAAGCTACAATTATGACAAGGCATAATTGATAAGTAGTGAAGTAGATTAAATTGAAATATCAATGACTGACCCCTTATGTGGATGTATAAGCTACTTGCTGCTGTGGTAGATCTTTTAATAATTCGGTAGCAGCTGCAGTATTTAGATTGAGTGCATATTGCATAACACTCATTTGTACAGTTTTTTTTGTAGCTCCATAATCTGAGAAGACATTATTGTATTAACTTCCATCCTAACCTCCCTTTACCATATTATCGGTTAAAAACACTAATTTTCCAATATATAAAAATTGCAAATAGTGTTGCGATTTTCTTCGTAAAATTGTTCAATTTACCAAAAATATAATCGATATTGTATATTTTTCCTCCTTTATAGTAATAATTCGTAATATCAGGTTCATTAGTCCTGAGTTATTAATTGCATTCTCTAGCATTGTTTGCATAAAAAAGCCTAACTCTAGTGTGCTAGCAGCAGATTGCAAAATATTAAAATATGGAGGTTTTAAAATATGAAAAAACAAGCTTTAGCTTTAGCTGTAACATTGATCTTGGGATTAGGTGTATGTGCTAGTCCATCATTTGCTAAGGACACAATTTCTTTTAGGCCATTCGATATGTTATGGGGAATCTCGAAAATTTACAATTTATCTTTAGGAGATTTTGAGCCACTGGATGAGACAGACTCGACATGGTTTTATCCAGAGCAAAATTTAAAAGTAGTAGAGCCGGAAATTGATAGTTCGTTGAAAGATCAGCATTTCGTTGAGGCCGGGGATACATTATTTTCAATTGCTCGTGTAAACGGAGTGTCAGTGCAAGAATTAAAGGAATGGAATAACCTTTCATCTGATTTAATTTATGTAGGTGAAACATTAGCTATCAAAGCATCAGCGGCAAAACCTAAAACTGCCGAAAGCAAAACTACAAAGGTAGCAACGACACCAAGTAAAAAGAAAGTAACGACATCAAGCACAAACACAGTGAGTGCTCCAACGAATACGGGCAAAACGTTAACAATGCGAGCAACTGCCTATACAGCGTATTGTGAAGGATGTTCGGGGGTGACAGCGAACGGAACAGATATCAGATCGAATCCGAACTTAAAGGTAATTGCTGTAGATCCGCGTGTAATTCCTCTTGGTACAAGAGTTTGGGTTGAAGGTTACGGAGAAGCAATCGCGGCAGATACTGGCGGAGCGATAAAAGGTAATAAAATTGATGTATTTATTCCTACTGAGGGACAAGCTCGTCAGTGGGGCGTCAAACATGTAACTGTAAAAATTTTAAATTAATGTAAGTTAGAGGGTATCTTCGTAGGTTAGAGATATCCTTTTATTTTGCATTTTTTTAAGAATCAACATGGATTAAAAGCCTAGTGTACAAGTTTACTTTGTACCAATAATTCACAAAATTCTCAGCAAAATTGCATAAGTGGAAGGAATGTTGGCAACCATCTGAAATAGAGGAGGTATTTTTATGAAAAGAATGAGCTTAATAATTATTTCTTTATTAGTATTTGTCGGTGGTTGTAGCTTCTTTGAAAAGAAGGAGCAAAAAGTGGCAGTTAACGCAAGTTCAGGACCAACTGCAACTGCGAAAGTAATTGGTAAAAATAATGAAAGCTATGGCAATGCATATTTTGAGGAAGAGGATAATGGGGTTAAGGTGACACTCGCGCTATCAGGATTGCCACCCGGAACTCACGGCATTCATATCCATGCAGTTGGGAAGTGTGAACCACCAACATTTGAATCAGCAGGTCCGCATTTTAATCCGACGCATAAAGAGCATGGGAAGCTTAATCCTAAGGGATACCATTTAGGGGATCTTCCAAATTTAGAAGTTGGAGAAGATGGTAAAGTGGATATGAATTTCTTAGCTGAAGGGCAAACATTAGAAAAAAATGCGGCCAATTCATTGTTACGTGATGGAGGTACTACATTAATCATTCATGAATCTGAGGATGATTATAAAACAGATCCTTCCGGTAATTCTGGTGCTAGAATTGCTTGTGGCATTATTCAATAAGGGAAATGAACCGACTGTATCTGAAGTAAAGCACTTTAGATACAGTATTTTTGTTTTGGGGGTAAAAGTCGACAATATTTTGATTCATTAAAAAAGAATGGTAAGCCGGAACGGAAATCAACCCCACGTGATGATGATGAGTATTCCTCTTATAAAAGAAGAATTAAACGGTCATTTTGATCATAAACCATACATTTTTTATACATACGGAAACTGAAAAAGTTTTCGTAAAAAAGAATTTAATAGTTTAGTGTAGATAAAATCAGTGTGAGTGAGTTATTAATAAACTCCGGGAATAATAGGTATTTAAGAAAAATAGTATAATTATAAAAGACTGAATTTACAATAAATAGATTGACATTATTATACTAAATTTGATAATTTTAAATAGATTCTTATTTTTAACCAAAGGGGGAAGGTTACTATGAAGAAAAAACAATTCAGGTTATTAATGCTATTAAGTGCTTTTGCGCTACTGATTTTAGCTGCATGTAGTTCTGATAGCGGAACAGGTTCAAAGGACTCGAATAAAGGAGATTCGGCATCATCTGACAAGCCTAAATTTCTGAACTTATTAACAGGGGGAACGCAAGGTACTTACTATGCATTAGGTGGAACGTTTGCTGATTTCATTTCTAAAGAAACAGGCATTAAAACAACTGCTGAAGTATCTCAAGCATCGGCTGCCAACATGACGGCTTTGCAAGATGGTAAAGGTGAAATTGCATTTGTTCAATCGGATATTGCTTACTACGCTACTGAAGGGAAATTTATGTTTGATGGCAAAAAAATCGATTCAATTGCTGCTTTAGGTGCACTTTATCCAGAAACAGTACAATTAGTAACGACTGAAGCATCAGGCATTAAATCATACGCTGATTTAAAAGGGAAAAAGGTTTCTGTAGGTGCGCCAGGTTCTGGAACTTACGCAAATGCTGAACAATTACTTGAAATTCATGGTTTAACAATGGATGATATCAAAGCGCAAAACCTTGATTTCGGTGAGTCTACTGACGGTCTTCAATCAGGCCAAATTGATGCAGCGTTTATTACTGCGGGTACGCCAACAGGTGCTGTTGAGGCATTAAATGCAACAACTAAAGTGAATATTATCGGTATGGATGCTGGCAAAGCAGATGAGTTAATCGCTAAATATCCTTACTATGCAAAAGATACAGTAACGAAAGGTACGTATGGTATTGCAAATGATACTGAAACAGTTTCAGTACTGGCGATGCTAGCGGTGAAAAAAGATCTTCCGGAAGATGTTGTTTATTCGATGACGAAAGCTATTTATGATAACTCGGGTAAAATTTCCCATGCTAAAGGGCAGTTTATCAAAGCGAAGACAGGTTTAGAGGGTATTAGTATTGATGTTCACCCAGGTGCTCAAAAATACTTCGATGAAAAGAAATAACGGAACATTTGGGTTTGGATTTTACCAAACTAGAGCTTATAGTGAGTAAAAAGTTATTTTCTTAATACGAAGAGGCTCGGATTGCGTAAAGATTCGAGTCTCTTTTCTTCCATTAAGTATAAGTCGTGAGTAATGGCGAATAGCTTTAACTTCTTTCAGCGGGTATTCAAACACCTGTACCTGTCGCTTCGCTTTTGGTACAAAAGACATTCGCTGAAATAAAGGAACTCAGTCTAAGAACGCCTCGTCCTGCGGCAATTTAACTGTGCGAAAGCGAAGCGACAGCAACAAGGTTTTTTTCTGTGCGAAAGCGAAGCGACAGCAAGCAACAAGGTTTTTTTCTGTGCGAAAGCGAAGCGACAGCAACAACGACTGAGTGACCAACATCATGCTGCTGACGCTGCGTTAGCACTACGCTTTCGCGCAAAAAACATTTGTTGGTCTAAACTCCGGCGGATGTCACTGAATTATGCCAGGGCATAATTGATGTGGGGGAACAGATGCAGTGCGAAAGAGAACATTAATCATTGTTTTAGCTTTTTTATGTATTTGCTTTAGTCTAGTCATTTTTCTTCCTCTTCAAAAGGTACTCGCATTTACGGAAACACGTATAAATGATCCGATAGTGCATTATATACCACTGACAACTGAGGATACATTTGAAATTAGATATACTCACTCTATCCATAAAACGGATGTACTCGAACATTATAAATGCATAGATGGAACACGTATTCAAATGTTAGGGATGGAGTATGAAAGTTTAGCAATCGGCATGCCAAGCTATGCAGAAAAAGATCAAACATTAACAGAACGCAATGGTAAATATTTTTTGCAGTTTGACAATGAAGTCATTGAAAATTTTACGATCTATATTGGCGATTTGGATTTAGACCTTGTATTAGCTTACGAGAATTATGAATACGATTTAAAAAAAGGCTTACAAAGGGGAAAATCCTATTTATTTGAGGTGAAGCGTTTATCGCTTTATGAACAATGGAAAGGAGTAAGGATGAAATGACGACACAGCATACATCGAACGACGAAGTAAAAAAAGAAGAATTCGAACAAATATCAGCTGAAGAGCAACAAGCGATACTTGAGAAATATGATATTGAATCCAATGTCCGAACGGTATCGGGCATTATGAAGCATGTCATTTTCTTTGGATTACTAGCGTTTTCATTGTTCCAGCTTTACACGGCAATTAAAGGCCAATTCCCAGCGCAAATTCAGCGTACGATACATTTAGGTTTTGGTTTGACCCTAATTTTCTTGCTATTCCCTGCTCGAAAAAAAGCAGCAAAGAATAAAATAGCGTGGTTCGATTATATTTTAGCGGTATTATCCATTGTTGTAGGTTCGTATTGGACAATGAATTATACAGAGCTTGTTAATAGTAACGGTACTATTACGCAAACAGATTTTATTGTAGGTCTTATAGCTGTCGTGTTGGTGCTTGAAGCAGCCCGTCGTGCAGTAGGTATACCGATTACCATCATTGCTATATGTTTCTTAATATATGCCTATTTCGGACCATATTTCCCGGATTTTATGGCGCACAGAGGGCAAGATATTGAGAGTATTGTTAATCTCATGTATTTTACGACAGATGGGATTTTTGGAACACCAATTAGTGTTTCAGCCACATTTATTTTTGTATTTTTGCTTTTTGGAGCATTCCTTGTCAAAACAGGTGTTGGCCAATACTTTAATGATTTAGCGGTATCTCTTGCGGGTAAATTAATTGGTGGTCCTGCAAAAGTGGCAGTTTTTTCTAGTGCACTTCAAGGTACGATTTCAGGAAGCTCTGTAGCGAATGTTGTAACATCTGGATCATATACGATTCCAATGATGAAAAAGCTTGGGTACCGTAAAGAGTTTGCAGGTGCGGTTGAGGCAGCGGCATCTACGGGTGGGCAGTTAATGCCTCCGATTATGGGTGCGGCAGCGTTTTTAATGGTTGAATTTATCGGTCGTGGAATAACGTATTGGGATATTGCGAAGGCGGCGGCGATACCTGCATTGCTTTATTTTACAGGTATTTGGATTATGACTCACTTCGAAGCGAAACGTGTAGGTTTAAAAGGCTTACGTGATGATCAAATGCCAAATCGTCGAGAGGTATTTAAGAAAATTTACCTTCTATTACCGATAATCTCTATCATCGTTTTAATGTTAACAGGTACACCAGTCATGCATGCAGCGCTTTACGGTATTCTTATTTCTATTGGCGTTGCTATGTTTAATAAGGAAACACGTTTAAAACCAATGGATATTATTGATGCATTAGTTGAAGGGGCTCGTACAGCACTTGGTGTTGTAGCGGCAACAGCTTGTGCGGGTATTATCGTAGGTGTTGTTGTGAAAACGGGTCTAGGCTTAAGTTTAGCTAATAGTTTAGTGGAATTAGCTGGTGGTAGTATTATTTTAACGCTAATTTTTGTGATGATTGCTTCCCTAATTCTTGGGATGGGAGCTCCGACAACAGCGAACTATGTAATTACATCAACAATTGCTGCTCCTGCGATCGTAGCATTATTATCACCGAATACACCACAGGAGTTAGTACCAGTAGTTGTGTTATTATCGGCACACTTCTTTGTATTCTACTTTGGTATTATTGCCGATATAACCCCGCCTGTTGCACTTGCAGCTTTTGCGGCTTCGGGAATCTCTGGTGGAGACCCAATTAAAACAGGTGTAAACTCAGCGAAGCTTGCGATTGCAGCATTTATTATTCCGTATATGATTGTATTTTCACCGGCATTACTAATGATTGATACAACTATACCTGAAATTATATGGGTAGTAATCACGGCCATTACAGGAATGGTAGCGATAGGTGCGGGAGTAATCGGTTTCTGGTATCGCAAATTGCTTTGGTTTGAGCGCATTATTGCCATTGCAGCTGGTTTACTACTTATCTATCCAGAAAAATTCTCGGATTGGGCTGGTTTGGCAATCTTTATTGTTATGTTTGTTATTCAATATGTAACGCAACATAAAGGTAACGGTGATGGCGATCAAAAAAGTAAAACGAGCGCTATAGCTTAAGTAATAGGTAAAAAGGGCTTACTCATGTTCTAGGTTAGTAAGTACTTTGCATGTTTACGAGGCGATGGAAGCGTGCAATGTATAAAGAACACTTTTTTATAAGTCTTACCAAGAAGGGAGATGTATCGAAATGATACATCTCTTTTTCTGATTAACTCCGAATTCAATCTAAAAAGTAGATGGTTTTTATACTTTTTATGCATAAGGAGCATCGTTTATTGTTTTTTTACAAAGGTCATTGTATAATTCTTTTATCAGAAAATTCAATTAAATAAAAAGGAGGGATGATTAAATGAAAAATTTGTTTAACTCAAAATTTGAAACATATTTAATGGATCAGGAACTGGAGCTTAATATGGAAGAGGAAAAAAATGAGGAGCAACTATCGATGGTGCATTATGATGAATATCCAGAAGGTTTTTTTACAAGTTTATAATAAATATTTGAAGGACTGTGCTAAAGGTAGAAATAACTTTTAACACAGTCCTTCGTTTTTTTTTTTTTTCAGAAAAATTGAAAGTGATATTTGTACCCATATAAAAGTTGACCTTCGTTCCGACTGGGCGATTTCTTGGAGATCAGCAATAGAGGAAGAAGGCTAAAACCATCACGTCCTGTGATAATGCCTTCGACCAACACCGTGTTGGCCCGAGACGCAGCGAAGCGAAGTGGCTCACCGAACGCTCTCAGGAAAGCGCCCAGTTGGAACGGAAATCAACCCACACGTTATGGTCATTAGCCTCTTTTTTTTACGAAATAGTTTGCTGTATAATGGGAAACAACAATGCGTATAGAGGTGTAGTTATGTCAAATGCTGTAATGTTAGAAGAGAAAATTTATCAATGGTTTGATCATTTTCATAAATACCCCGAAGTGAGTTGGAAGGAATATGAAACTACTAAAAAAATAGCGTCGATTTTAGATGAGTTAAACGTATCCTATCGATTGTTAGGGGATGTTCCAGGGCTAATTGCGGAAATTGGTACAGGTGATGGAATTGTTGCTGTACGTGCAGATATAGATGCTTTGTGGCAAGAAGTGGATGGGAAATGGCAAGCGAACCATTCGTGTGGGCATGATGCAAATATCACAATGGTGCTTGGTGCTTTATTACTGCTGAAAGATCGACCATTGCAACATCGCGTTCGTTTTATTTTCCAGCCTGCTGAAGAACTTGGGAATGGAGCTTGTGCAGCCTTTGAACGCGGAGCAGTTGAAGGCGTATCGCATTTGTTTGGTGTTCATTTAAGACCAATTGAAGAGCTACCACTTGGCAAGGTGTCACCTGCTATCCATCATGGTGCGGCATATTTTTTAGAAGGAACAATACGAGGTACTGATGCCCATGGTGCTAGACCTCATCAAGGTAAAAATGCAATCGATGTTATTATGGCCGTACAACAAATGCTCAATAGCATACATTTATCACCTTTCGAGCCTCATTCGGCAAAGTTAACGAAGATTGTTGCAGATGGTGGTAGTACGAATATTATTCCAGGTACTGCGAGCTTCTCTATGGATATTCGCGCGCAACGGAATAACCAACTAGAAGTGCTTCGTAGTCGTATTGAGTTTGGCTTAATATCGATCAAGCAACAGTTTGAGATTGATATGGAATGGGAATGGTTAGATTTCACACCTGGCGCAGAGGTTTCTTCAGTTGCCGCAAGTATGGCTAAAGACGCAATTATTGAAACGCTTGGAGAAACGCATCTAGCAGGGGAAATAACAACGCCTGGAAGTGACGATTTTCATTTTTACACAGTTAAAAAACCTGAATTAAAAGCAACAATGATTGGGATTGGTGCCGACTTAACTCCAGGATTACATCATCCAAAAATGACTTTTGAACGAAATGCACTAATTGATGCTGCAAAGGTACTTGCTTGTGTGCTAGAAAAAAAACCTGAATATGAATAACGATAGCGAGAGGGAGCTATATCAAAAGTGCAAAATTTTTTTGATATATTTCCTTTTTATTTTGTTTTTTATCGAAATATATGAATATTTCGTATCGTCTATAATCGCTATTTGAAAGCGTTTTATTGCGCAAAAATAGTCGAAATAGCTCGAGAAGCATAAAATTTTTGCGTTGACTTTTAATTTTTCGAATATTATGCTAAAAAACATAAAAAAATATTTGCGTCTTAGAAAAGTTGAAAAGGGGATAGGTGCAAAAAAGGGGATGGAATGATAAAAAAGGAGAGTGCTAGTTGGGCACTTTCTAATTTATGGAATTATGATTATAACTATGCTTATTACGGTAGTAGTATTAGGGCAAAGTCCTCACGTTTCATTTATTGGTTGAACAACTGTAGCAGCAATTGTTGCTAAAATGCATGGACTTAAATGGATGGAATTTGAGGAAATGATGTAAAAAGGGTATACGCTAGCTTTACCTGCCATTGTCATTATTATTTTAGTAGGATTAACTATCGGAGCATGGATCGGTAATAGAGTCGGCGTAACAATGATTTATTAAGGCTAAAATTAATTTCTCCAGCATGGTTCTAAGTAACAATTATGCTGTTATCGCAAGGGTTTATTAAAAAGAGATTTTATCATTATTATTTTAACGAAGACATTTAATTTTGATATATAACAACAGCTAGGTAAAGAAAAACTAGATTTAGTTTTCTTTTAATTGGCAACATTAAGTGTTTTTAGAAAGGATAAAAAAATGGTCTTAAAAAAAGAAAATAGTATATCTCATGAAGATTCACCCATTATTATTCATCAAGAAGAACACGGTTTAAAAAAGGGTTTGAAATCTCGACATTTAACAATGATCTCGATTGGTGGAGCAATTGGTACAGGATTGTTCCTTAGTAGCGGTGCAGCAATCAGTACCGCAGGTCCAGGCGGTGCATTACTAGCATATACTTTAGTTGGAGCTATGATTTTCTTTGTGATGACAAGTTTAGGAGAACTAGCAGCATTTATGCCTACAAGTGGTGCATTTAGTACTTATGGTACAAAATTTGTTGATCCAGCTTTTGGATTTGCAATTGGTTGGACCTACTGGTTTAATTGGGCAATGACGATTGCAGCTGAGTTATCTGCTTCTACAATGATTATGAAATTTTGGTTTCCAAACAGCTCATCTATAGTATGGAGCGGTTCATTTTTAGCTCTTATTTTCCTATTAAATTTTCTATCCGTTAAAGGATACGGTGAAGGAGAATATTGGCTGTCATTAATTAAAGTAAGTGCAATTGTAATTTTTATTATAGTCGGCTTACTAATGATTTTCGGTATAATGGGTGGGGAAGCAGTAGGATTCAAAAATTTTACTGTAGATGATGCACCTTTTTCAGGTGGAATTTTAGGTGTTTTTATTGTCTTTATTGCAGCAGGGTTTTCATTCCAAGGTACAGAAATTGTTGGGGTAGCTGCTGGAGAAAGCGAGAATCCAGCGAAAAATGTACCTACAGCTATTAAAAGTGTGTTTTGGAGAATTCTTCTTTTCTACGTATTTGCAATTTTAGTTATTGGGCTTATCATACCGTATACACATCCAAATTTACAAAGTGAAAATGTAATGGTCAGTCCATTTACCATGGTATTTGAAAAAGCTGGATTTGCATTTGCTGCTTCATTAATGAATGCTGTTATTTTATCAGCAGTTTTATCAGCAGGGAATTCAAGTTTGTATGCTTCAACACGTATGCTATACTCTATGGCTAAAGAAGGCCAGGCTCCAAAAATTTTTGGAAAGTTGAACAAACGTGGTGTTCCTGTTGCGGGTATGATATTAACATGTGCAGTCGGTATGCTTGCCTTTTTAGCTTCCTTTTTTGGGGATGGGGTAGTTTATATTTGGTTAATGAATGCAATAGGTATAACAGGGTTTATCTTCTGGTTAGGAATCTCTGTCAGTCACTATCGATTCCGTAAAGCTTATATTGCACAAGGGTATTCGTTGGACGATTTGCCTTATAGAGCAAAATGGTTCCCGATTGGACCGATTTTTGCAATAGCATGTGGACTAATTGTAATCATTGCACAAAATTTCCAAGCGTTTATGGCTGAAGAAATAGATTGGGGTAGTGTTATTGCAGCATATTTAGGAATCCCATTCTTCCTTTCTTTATGGTTGGGCTATAAAATCATTAAAAAAACAAAAATAGTTAATCTTAAGGATGTTGATTTTGAATTTGAAAATAATAATTTGAAATAATATAAAAAATTTGGCGGTAGTGGACTAAATCTATATGATCCCATCTACTAGCTAACTGTAGTCTCGCAGATGCCAAAAGTATCTGCGAGACTTTTTTAATAAATAGCAAAGTTCAATTCATAAATTGTACGTGGGCGGCCTTGTTGGTGAGTCATTTCTTCACCAACTACTTTAGCATAGCCGTTATCCACTAATTTTTTAATAATACGCTCTGTTGTGCGGCGTGTAACTTGTAAGTATTCTGCAAGATTATGAGATGTAAATTGAGCTGATTGTCGCTCTCGGCTAAAATGAATGATCTTGGAAATATTTAATGGACTTAAGCTTGTTTGCTTTGCCATTTGTAAAACGTAGGGATCATCAGTTTTTAAAGCTAGTCTTACTTCTGATTTAGGGAATGGTCCTAGCAAATTTTTATGTTCATCTAGCATATAAATTTCATAAGGTTTAGCAAATGTTAATGCATTCTTAGCATTTTGAGTTGCTTCAAATATTGAATGACCATAACCAAATGCTAGCTTAAATGGCTGATCGGTTTGTTGTAATAAGCTCTGTAAATTCTTTTTTTCGAGTGCCCTTTGCAAATGCCCAGCTGTCGTATATAGCTCAAAAGAGTACGGTGAAATTTCTTTATAAGTTGAATGTGTAGCTGCTGTGATTTGTCTTAACATGTTATAGTCTATAAGTTTATCTTTAGGAGCTTCTAATAGCCCGACAACGGCTTTTACAGATTCGGATTTTATAAGAAGTGATTGGGATTTCGTTTCCTCTAAGCATTGTACAATGGAGTTAGTTGCATCTAACATGCGCATTGCAGGTATTTGAAGAGCTTGTAATTCATCGAACACACTATGGATACTTGTTATGACAAAATCAATGCTGTTAGCCTCCCATAAAGCTATATGATGCTGTAATATAGAGTGGGTGGATTTCGTGATAGAAATAGGTTGGATATATGGTTTTGAACCATAATACTCTATTTCTGTTAGAACATTTTCTACAATAGCTGGATTCATAACATCAATGGAAATTCTATTCAAAGGTACTGCATGATTTGCTATCAGGGACAGTAAAGTTGTAGAAATTGCCGCCTCATCTTGTTTTATATAATTCCAAGGTATAGGAAGTTCTGACAAAGCAGATTGGGCATGTAAATAGGGTAGCGTTCCTCCAAATAAGAGTGCATCACAGGGCTTCATTTCCTTTAACAAAACGGGTACCTCTGTAGGTTGATTGTAAAGATAAAAATCTATTTGAATATTTTCTATGTTTTGTGCGATACTGTTTATACGCTTCATAAATGCTTTAGAGCAGATAACCGCTATTTTAGTAGACATAAGCAACGCTCCTTTTCTATTCTATATTTTTTCAACAATTAGCGACGTATTAGCGACAATTAAATTATACAGGAGATTGATAAAAATGAAAATCCAACAAGTAGAAATTTTTGCAATTCATTTACCACTTATTGATCCATTTATCATCAGCTATGCTACATATGATACAATGCCTTCTATTATTTTGAAGGTGACGACAGACACAGGAATTGTGGGCTACGGTGAAGCTGTACCAGATGAGCACGTAACAGGGGAGACGTGGGAGAGCACATATGCTGTATTAAAGAACCAGCTTGCTCCTGCAATCATTGGAGAAAATCCAATGGCCTTTGAAAAGCTTCACGATAAATTGAATAAAGTTGTGAAGGATGTACCAGCAGCGAAAGCAGCGATTGACATTGCTTGTTTCGATATTGCAGGGAAAGCGTTACAAGTTCCGGTGTATCAACTACTAGGTGGGCGTTATCATGAGAAATTCCCGATTACACATGTACTGAGCATTGGAACACCTGAAGCGATGGCAGAAGAGGCGGTTAACCGTGTAGAGATGGGCTATCGATCATTTAAAATGAAGGTAGGAACAGAGGTAGCCCGTGATGTTGCTCGTATTAAAGCGGTGCGTGAACGTATTGGTGAAGACATCGCCATTCGAGTAGATGTAAACCAAGGATGGGGCAATGCGTCAACTACTTTACAAGGTTTACGTGCATTAAAGGATCTAAATATCGATTGGTTAGAGCAGCCAGTAGATAGTGAAGATATTGATGGTATGGTAGAAGTGAAGTCGAAAACAGATGTACCATTAATGATTGATGAAGGGCTTCACGGTGTACGTGAAATGCGTGAAATTATTGCAAAGCGTGCAGCAGATAAAGTCAATATTAAATTAATGAAGTGCGGTGGAATTTATCCTGCTATGAAACTAGCAGTGATGGCTGAAATGGCAGGCATTGAATGTCAAATCGGTTCAATGGTAGAATCATCGGTTGGTTCAGCAGCCGGTTTCCATGTAGCATTCTCTAAAAAAATAATGACAAGTGTAGAATTAACAGGTCCATTAAAATTTTCTAAGGATGTTGGAAACTTACACTATGATGTGCCATTTATTTGTTTAAATGAAAACCCAGGATTAGGTGTAGACGTAGATGAAGAAATCCTTAAAGAATTATGTAAGTTCTCAACAATTGTAACAGCCTAAGGAGGCGGCGGAATGGAAAAAATTTACGAAGGCATGCTTGGAGAAACGCCGTTTTTTGTGACAACATTAAATCTTCGGCATTTGCAAGAGATTGAAAACTTACAGCTTGTGGTTTATCAATCATTAGCGGACCAAAGTGTTTTACAACCATTAAGCACTGAGGAATTTGACTATATTTTAAGCGGCAATGGCATGATGATAGGTGCTTACGTAGGAGATGAGTTAATTGCCTTTCGTGCATTATTGAATCCACCTGTTGATGGCGAACACCTTGGCTATGATTGTGGGATTGCCGAGGTTGAATTTCATAAAGTTTTATATCAAGAAATATCGAATGTCTCACCAACATATCGTGGCTATGGATTACAAAAAACATTAGCCCAAGTTGTCATGGGCCATATCGATTTAGAGAAATATGATTATGTATGCTCCACAGTAAAGCCATATAATATCCCTAGCTTGAAAGATAAATTTTTTCAAGGGCTAGTCGTAAAGGGATTAAAGATTAAGTATGTAGATAAGCTACGATATATTTTCTATAAAGACTTGCGTCAAGAGCTATCAACCTTTACAGAAAAGAAGACGATTTCAATGGATGATACAGTTGGTCAGCAACAGCTTTTGGAACAGGGTTATATAGGTACTTCTATGTATGAGGATCAAAATAATTGGTTCGTCGTTTATGAAAAATAAATACCAGCAAAAAGCCTTACCTTTTACTTATTGTAAGAGGTAAGGCTTTTTTGTTTAGGAGATTTTTATTTCATCGGGCAAAAGCCACAAGCCATTAAACCAGGTATGTCTTTAGAAAAACAGCATGATTTCCGTACGGGAACGTTCACTAAATTAGTGGGGCTTTGACCTCCTGTATATTGTGCCCACCAAGATTTGTTGGAGAAGCGAGCCCATGTTTTAGGGTCCTCTAAAGCTTCAATATCTTCCATCGCTTGATCAGCTAGACCAGGATTAGAAAGCAATACATGATAGTGCCAAAGTAGATATCCAAAGAAATTCTCCCAAATAGTAAGAGGGGAAATAGATGTTACTTTACGGAGCTGTTGAACGATAACATGCCCATCATATAGAATCTTCTCAATAACGGTTTGACGTTCTTCCTCCTCGACATAGCGCCAATCGTTAGGGTTAACAAACATTGCGACTGTAAAACTGTCGACTTCTTTTGCTGCATCAAAGCGGAGCTCGATAGGTTTTCCATTCCATACCTCGTCATAGGCAGCAAGCATGTAAAGTTGCATAGCGAAAAACATACCGTAGCGGCGTGCAAAGTGCGAAATAGCGGCTGTTTCCGTTGCTGCCTCCGTAATTCCCATCATAAGGTTTAAAAAGTCAGGATGGTAAAAGTCCTTATGTATATCAGCTAATGTAAATAATGTCCGCTTTGGTTCTGTTGTATAAATGCTATAGGAATTCAATTGTCGAACTTGATCCATCGTTAATGCTGGCATTGTCATCACCTTTTCTTTCATTCTTCTGCTACTTCAATTATAAATTAATCATTTTTGCTTCACAAATGGTATGCAATATAGTAAAATGTATTAAACGTATCTGAAAGGTTGGTTTTAAAATGTCACAGCCTCATGCAATTCGCCTCTCGTTCGACCTAATCAATGGACGATTTTGTTAAGTGTCATTCTAACGTGGGTCGCTTGGATTTTAGCAATTCCATTAGTAGCAAATTTACTTGGTGTTTTATGCAATTACAATCCTATTATTCGGGTAGGGAAGCTGTTTCTAAAAAATGCGCTATCTACATATATACCAGAGGATGCGCAGCAGCAAAAATTTAATTCTAGTATTGCTAGCTTTTGTTTAGCAGGAGGAATTTTAGGTTACTTGCTTAAATGGCAGGTGGTTGGCTATCTCTTTACGGGAATGGTCGCTATAGCTTCATCGATAGCAATTGCAGGCTTTTGTATAGGTTGTTTCTTTCATTTTCAGCTAAAGCAATGGCAATATCGTCGCTCGCTGAAGAAGGCATAAAAAAAACTTAAAAAATTTTCAGATTAATGTTGACTTTGTAATTGATAATGATTATCATTATCGTATAAAGATTATTCCTCCTCTACAATACAGTGTAGAGAGGATGAACTTTAGCTACTTTTCTCCAGAAGTTTGCTAGTTCATGATAACGCTCCTAAAACCCCCCTCATTTTTTGGGAACGTAAAATCTCTAGACGACTCACTCCATTGAGATTGAGTCGTCTTTTTTTTGCTTGAAACGGCAATTGTTCCGATAAAACGGCATAATATTCCGATAAAATGATAATATGTTCCGATAAATCTTCAAAGCGTTCCGATAAAAATGAAATCCTTATCATAACGTGTGGTTGATTTCTGTTTCGGCTAGGCGCCGCTTCACTCGCATTGCTCGCTCCAAGGTCTCATCTGTGACGCTGATCCTACAAAATGATTATACCAAAAATTACAATTTAATATATAATATACCTTAACGAGAAGGGGTGTTTATTTTATGTTTTCTATTAGAAACTTCGAAGGTAATGAAAAAGAGTTTGAGTTTTTTCTAGATATGTTATATGAATCTATTCATATTCCTGAGAATAAACCATCAAAAGAAGTTTTACTAAACTCGCCTGGCATAAGAAAATATCATGAAGGTTGGGGGAGAAAGGGAGATAAAGTGTTGATTGCCTTTGACACAGAAAATCAAACTGTTGGAGCAGTCTGGTACAGATTGTTTGCCGATAATAATAAAGGCTATGGTTATATTGATGGCAACACGCCTGAAATAGGAATGGCTGTTTCAAAAGAAGTAAGAGGAAGAAGGGTGGGGACTTTACTGATGCATAAAATAATTCAACAAGCAAAGGATGAAGGATACAATACCATTTCACTTAGTGTAGACCTCGAAAATGACACGGCCATTAATATGTATCAAAAACTAGGTTTTAAAGATTATGAAGTAGTGGGGACATCTAAAACAATGATTTGCAAATTATAGTGCTCTCTTAAAAATGCACATTACTAAAAGTAAATTAAGTAATGTACATTTTTCATATTACTGAGTAGGGCTGCTGCTATGAACAGCGCTTTTTTTCCCTAGTATCATCGTATAGTAGCTATGTAGCAGCATGCCAACAATGATGACACCTAAGCCTGCGAGTGCAATTGGATTTGGGAATGCAATGCCGAGCAATAATACTTCACCAATTATGACAAAGAGTATTTCTGTGGATTGTGTTGCTTCGACTGCTGCAAGCTTGCCTTGATGATCGCGAACACGGTCCGTAGCAATGAAAAATAATGTTGTGGCGATGACACCAGAGCTTATACCAACAAGCAACGATTGCATCACTTGGTTGATGGAAGGTAGCCCGACCGTTGCTAATGCATAGATAGCTAGAATTATCCATGCAGGCATCGAGGCGATAGTCATGCCGAGAACTCGTTGATATGTATCGATGCGTCCGTCACAGATTTCCATCATTTTGCGATTACCAAGAGGGTAGGCAAATGCAGCGATGACAACAGGTAAAATACCAAGCATTAAACTTTTAAACGGAACAGATTGTGCTTGTGGTAGTTGGATAAGTAAAATGCCAACTAAAATGACACATGAAATAAGTAATGAAATAAGCGGTATTTTTTGACGTACTGTTTTCTCAGCTACTATTGAAACAAATAGGGGAGCTAGTAATACGCCAGCGACAATTGTCAATTGCCATGTTCCAGAAACGAGCCAACCTGGACCGAATGCTGCTGCAAATGTCAATGGTGCATAGAACAATACGAATCCAATAAAGCTCCAAAGTAGCCAAGCGACAGGCTGTGCTTTCATTTCACCTGATAGTTTGGAAAAACCTTTTCGATAGAAGACGATCACAAGTAAAAACGGAAGCATGAAGAAATAACGCAAAGATGCACTCCAAAGCCAGCTACCACCTTGCATTTCCATTGCATGATTTAATATAAATGTAACAGCAAAAAAAAGTGAGGCTAAAATGCCTAATGCAATTTCTTTCATTAAAATCACCTCAAAACCCTTTTTGTAATTTGAAAATTCAGTTATTGATTTTTTAAAAATTATGAAGAAGGGGTAGACCCTTCTTCATAATTATTTTCCTTGTTGTTCAAAGAGCTGTACGATTTCGATAATCACTTGTGTAGCTTTCTCCATCGTTTCTCCAGATACATATTCGAATTTACCGTGCATATTTTCGCCACCCGCAAAAATGTTTGGTGTTGGTAAGCCCATGTAAGAAAGCTGTGAACCATCAGTACCGCCACGGATTGGTAATGTAATTGGCGTAATATCTAACTTTTCCATCGCTACGCGTGCAATGTCAACGATTTCTTTTACAGGCTCAATTTTTTCGCCCATATTATAGTATTGATCTTCCATTGTAATGCTTAAAGCATCCTCGCCATATTGGGCTTTAATTTTCGCCGCAGCATCAAGCATTAATTGTTTTTTTGCTTCGAACTTTTGACGGTCATGGTCACGGACGATATATGAGAGCTCAGTATGCTCGATCGCACCGTTAAAGCCCATTAAGTGAATAAAGCCTTCATAACCATCCGTTTTTTCCGGTACTTCATCAGTAGGCATTTCATTTTGGAAAGCGATCGCCATTGTGATCGCATTGACCATTTTATTTTTCGCAGAACCAGGGTGTACACTCGTACCTTTTGTCACAACCTTTACGCCTGCAGCATTAAAGCTTTCGTATTGTAGCTCGCCAAGTGGTCCGCCATCCATTGTATAAGCATAGTCGGCTCCAAATGCAGCCACATCAAATTTATGAGGACCGCGGCCAATTTCTTCGTCAGGTGTAAACGCTACACGCAATTTACCATGTTTAATGGAAGGATTATTTACTAGGTATTCCATAGCCGTCATAATTTCTGCGATACCAGCTTTATCGTCAGCACCTAATAATGTAGTACCATCCGTTGTAATTAACGTTTGACCTACATAATTTTTAAGCTCAGGGAAATCAGTTGGCGACATCGCTAGATTTTCATTGAGCTGGATCGCTCCACCATCATAGTTGTCAATGCGCTGTGGTTTAACGTTTGTGCCAGTAAAATCTGTTGTAGTGTCCACATGTGCTAAAAAGCCAATAGTAGGCACTTTTTTATCTGTATTTGCTTCGAGTGTTGCAAATAAATAACCATTTGCATCTAGTGTAATGTCAGTTAAGCCTATTGCAGCAAGTTCATCTTTTAGTACATGCAATAAGTCAAATTGTTTTTGTGTTGAAGGAGTTGTTTCGCTTGTGAAATCAGATTGTGTATCAATTTTTGCATAACGAATTAAACGCTCAATTACTTGTTCTTTCATAAGTATGGCCTCCTAATGTGTATGTTTAACTTCTTTCAGCGGGCGCGCAAACATCCACTGAAATAGAGGAACTCAGTCTAAGACCGCCACGACCTGTGGCAATTTAACTGTGCGAAAGCGAAGCGACAGCAACACCACCAACACACGACTGAGTGACCAACATCGTGTTGGCCTAAAGCCTCCGGACATAATTATGCCGAGTCATAATTGATATTATTGTAACACTTTACTTCGGATTTCGGAATATTGAGAAATGCTTAAGGCAATTAGAATTTGGGCACTGTAATATGTCAACATAATAATCTCATGTGAACATGGTAAAGGCATAACAAATTTATTAATAGCTAAATAGGAATCTGATGAAATAAAGAGCAGAGCGCCAATCGTTGCAAATGTAGAACCAGTTCGAATGGCAGTCCAACCCATCGTTAATATGACGGAAATATAGGCAATTACAGCGATACCAAGCACGACTTCTCCTGATGAAAATACTGTACCTGCAATCCACACAGCCATACTTGCTCCGTAAACGAGTAAGACAATCTTCGCCCAAGCCGGTACTTGTCGTTCATTAGTAGAAGAAAAGGCCAGGATATA
Organism: Lysinibacillus sphaericus; assembly: GCF_006864135.1. Taxonomy (GTDB): domain Bacteria; phylum Bacillota; class Bacilli; order Bacillales_A; family Planococcaceae; genus Lysinibacillus. Next base: position 53,757 of record NZ_SADV01000014.1, read on the forward strand.
AAAAATATGCCCGATTAAGAAGCTTGTTAGCCCAATTAGAAACCACTGTAGCGTATAATCGCCGACCATACAAAACACAAGTCCGGTAACAATTAGTAGTTGATACTTTTTAATGCCTAAATTTTTTGATGTAGCGGCTAAGATAATGATTAAAAGCATTGGAATAATTTTAAAGATAAGTATCAAGCTTTCTGCAATATGGGACAGGAAGAAAACATAATAAAGACCGAACAAAATAATAAATGTTATTAAAATTTTTTTAGACAAATTTCTCATCTCCTTTTCTTTGAAATTCTTTATCTATGTAACAATTTCCTTTATTCTTTTATGAAAGAGGGTACCCATTCATCTTATGTATGAAACTTTTTTGGTATGTAGTCGTAAATAAGTGGACAGTAAGGTTAGAGAGGGTGAACAAAATGACTAAGCTATTAATAGCTTCGGCAGTCATTGGGCTAATCGCGAGTGTTTTATTAACACCGCTTATAACAAAAAAACGAGAAGATGGCGGATCTAAAAAGGTCATTGGATACTTCTTTATCGGTGTATTTGTACTAGGGTTTTTAGCTACTGGTATAACAGTATATGTGACAAAAATGGATGTAAACTGGCTTGCTTTTTGGCCCGCTATTATTTTATTAACATTAGGCGGCGCGCTTCTTGCAGGTGGTATAGAAAGAAAAATAAAGGGTGTTTTATTTTTAGCTAGTTTAGGTGTTGCAGTGTATGTATTATCAGCTCCTTTATGGAATGCTAATGAAAAATTCAAATCAGCTGAAATGAAGGAAGAGGTTGAAATAAAACCATTCGATGAAACACAAACACCAGCTAGTGTTCCTCCTAAATTTGCGCGCAATAAGATGAAAAAAGCGTTCGGACAAGTACCGAATACGAGTTATTATGAGCTAGGACGCTTACAGATTCAAAAAGTGAATGGTGAGTATGTTTATATTGCACCAGTTGAGTTCTCTGGGTTCTTTAAATGGATGAACGGCGGTTCGACTCCTGGTTACTTTATGATGAGTGCTACGGATTCAGCAGATAATCCAAAATTTGTTAAGCAGGAAATGAAGTATGTTCCGTCTGCTTATTTAAATTCGAATTTAGAACGTCATATACGTTTACAACATCCATTCCTTGTTTTTTGTGGAGATGTACAACTTGAAATAGATGATGATGGTAAACCATACTACATTCGTTCATATGGTGAATTTATTTCTGCACGTAATGGCTTCGATGTAAAAGGGATTGTGCTTGTAGATGCGCTAACAGGAAAATCAGAAGTTATTAAGCTGGAGGATGTCCCAGAATTTATTGATGGAGCGGTTTCTCCAGAGACGGTAAGCTTACAAAATAGTTATTTCGGTAATTATGTACATGGATTTTGGAACAGTAAGTTTGGTAAGAAAGATGTAAAACTGCCTTCTGATGAGGGAACAGAGGAAAATGTTAGCCCAATTTTTAACGAGAAAGGCGAAATGTATTATTTCACAGACTTTACGAGCCCTAAAGAGGGTGTCGATTCAATGCTTGGCTATTCCTTAACAAATGCAAGAACAGGTCAAGCAACCTATTATACTGGAAATCAAGACGCTTCTTATATGGATTCACAAGGTAACTTGCAAATTATCGAGAAGAAATTTATAGAGAAAAAATGGTCTGGAGAAATGCCTGTGTTGTATAACTTTTACGGTGAAGCAAGCTGGCTAACAGCGGTACTTGATTCAAATGGTTTCTTACAAAATTATTTCATCGTATCTGCGGCAAATCCTGAAATTTCCGTATATGCAACGACTCCTAAAGAGGCATTAAAATTATATAAAACAGCTTTAAGTCGTGGTGGAACTACAGTCGAAGGAAGCTCACATGCGGAAGAGAAAAATGCAAGTGGAAAGGTGCTTCGCGTTTACAAGGAACGTCTCGGCGACTATACAGTTGTATCGTTTTTACTAAATAACGGTGAAAACTATTTAGTAAGCTCGGAAACAGAACCGCTTGCCATTTATTTGCAAGAAGGTGATGATGTCATTCTCACATACGGTGATACAGGAGAGCAGTTCTTACCAGTTCGATCATTGATTATTAAAGGATTACAATAGAAGTAAATCAATTTGAATGAAGAAAAAAGACGATCTAGTAGTACTATGCTACGAAGATCGTCTCTTTTTATGTTGGCTGAGATTCCATATAGTGAAGCATCTTTTCCTGGTGATTAGTAAAAAGTGCTTTCGCATGATCGTTTAACGCAAATATTTCATGAAAGTACCCTTGCAGTAAATGATGTTCATATTCAAAAGGATAAGAATCTTCGTTTTCTAATATATGTGCTAATAAAAGTGCATGTAACACCACGACCTCTAAATTTTGTGTATTTGTAATAAATTTTAAGTTGAGGATGGTAGTGTGGGAAACGAATTGATTCACATAATTAATAGCATCTTTATAAACAACTAAGTCGATATGTGGTTCAAGGCGTTTTCTTAATAAAGTACACTCATTATTTAAGTCTTGAATTTTTAAAAATAAACCTCTTACACTTCGCTTATGTTGTTGTTCTAATGTACGAGCAAGATGTTTATTGACATAGGACATTTATACATAACTCCTTTTCACATAGCGGTCATCTATTAGTATTAATGGAATTGTTTGAAAAGGAAAGAGTCTTTTTGTTTAATTTATACCTAAATTTAACATATGGATTTGGACAAAAATACTAGGTGTAGAGAGCTGATAATGAAAAGTGGAGTTACTATCATACGATAGTAACTCCACACAGTTTGCTGATGAAATTATTTCCAACTGAAACCTTTTTTTGCTAAAAATTCATTAATGTGAGGACGGCGCTGTTCAATTAAAAAATCAGTCATTTGCTTTGTCCAGTTATCAATTTTTCGATTGGATGAGCGATTATTATAGTATGTTTCCATTGTGTCGTTGTAAGCTGGTAAAAGCTCTTCGTATTTGTCTGCATTATATTCATTTTCATGTAATACTGCTGCAACCGGTAAACGAGGTTTTACTTCATTACGACGAGCAGGAACCCCAATTGTTAAGCCGAAAAGTGGGAAAACATAGTCAGGTAGATTGAATAATTCGCTTATTTCTTCAGGTTTATTACGTACGCCTCCAATGTAACAAATCCCATATCCCATTGATTCCGCAGCAACGACAAAGTTTTGAGCGAATAATGATACATCAGCTACTCCAACAAGTACGTTTTCTGCCGAATCAGCCACAATATCTACACCTTCTAATTTACCTGCTGATTGCAGACGCTTGAAATCTACACAGAAGACAAAGGCACCGCCAGAAGTTTCGTATTGACGAGGATTACCAGAGAGCAACCCTAATTTTTCTTTTTTCTCTGCATCTGTTACCCAAATTACACTATAAGCTTGTACGAAATGGGAAGTAGCAGCCATTTGTGCAGTAGAAATTAATTCTTCTATAATTTCTTTTGAAATCGGATTTCCATCATAAATACGAACCGAGGAGTGGTTCTGTAATAATTCTTTAACCATTTAAAATCTCCTTTTCCCCTTTATATAACAAGAGCATATCACGCTTCTTCTTCAAAATCGAATTTATCTTTCTTCAGGAAATATTTTTGTAGTGAAAGCAAAGCGACAGCTACAATTACACCAAGGTAAAATTTATTAAAAGGTGTTGAAAATTATTTTTGAATAATTTGCGAATGCATAAAATTTCTCGTAATATAAAATATTTCGTTAGTTATAGATTAAAAATTCTAAATAGTTTAAAATTATATACGGACGGTTTATTTGGTTGGATTTCTAATAATTGGATGACTATACCATAAGGATTAAACCGAGTAATTTAGTTAAACAAAATAAAGTGGGATGGGGGAAGAGGGATGGCAGAAAAGTTGGCGAAAAAGCTTCGTAATGAACAGCTACGGAGCAAGGTTGTAACAGCAGAAGAAGCAGCATCTTGGATTAAGGATGGTATGGTACTTGGGATGAGCGGCTTTACACGTGCTGGTGATGTTAAAGTGGTGCCCCTTGCACTTGTGGAGAAAGCTAAAAAAGAGAGCTTCAAGGTAGATGTATATACAGGTGCATCACTTGGCCCGGAAGTTGACCAATACTTAGCAGAAGCTGGCGTTATTCGTAAACGTGGACCTTTCCAAGCAGATGCCGGTATTCGTAACAAAATCAACAGTGGCGAAATTTCATTTGTTGATGCGCATTTATCACATAATGCGGAGCTAGTGCGCCAAGGGATTATTGGCCCTATTGATTTTGCAATTATTGAAGCGGCTGCTATTACAGAAGACGGCTTACTAATTCCTACTACTTCAGTTGGTAACTCTCCTATTTTTGTGCAAGAAGCAGACCAAATCATCATTGAGTTGAACATAGCTCAGCTTGATGCATTAGAGGGTGTCCATGATATTTTTGTACCAGGACCACAGGGGAAACGTGATCCGATTCCATTACAACATGTATCCGATCGGCTTGGCACAGTTGGTATACCACTAGATTTAGATAGAGTAAAAGGCATTGTGATTTCAGATATTTTAGATGCACCATCAACGATTGTTCCTGCAGATGAAGAAACAGGTATTATGGCCAATCATTTATTAAACTTCCTACGTGAAGAAATTAAAGTAGGTCGTTTAACAACAAGCTTAAGACCCATTCAATCAGGTGTAGGCTCAGTAGCAAATGCTGTTTTATTAGGCTTTAAAGATTCTGAGTTTGAGAACTTAGAAGTATATTCAGAAGTACTGCAAGATGCAGTATTCGAATTAATTGATGCAGGGAAGGTAAACTTTGCATCTGCTACTTCTATTACCCTTTCTGAGGAAGTTGGAAACCGAGTTTATGGTAATTTTGAAAAATATGCAGATAAACTAGTATTACGTCCGCAAGAAATTTCTAACCAACCAGAAATTATTCGCCGACTCGGGTTAATTTCTGTTAATACAGCGCTAGAGGTAGACATTTATGGGAATGTGAATTCTACGCATGTTTCTGGCACAAAAATGATGAATGGAATCGGCGGCTCCGGGGACTTTGCACGTAATGCGAGATTAGGCATTTTCGTCACGAAATCTTACGCGAAAGGTGGAAATATTTCTAGTATCGTTCCAATGGTCTCGCATGTAGACCATACAGAGCATGATGTAGACGTAATCGTCACAGAGCAGGGAGTAGCAGACCTACGTGGACTTGCTCCAAAAGAACGGGTTGGCCTCATTATCGATCATTGTGCACATCCGGAATATCGTGAGCAATTATGGAAGTATTTTAATGATGCCAATGAAGCAACAGGTGGACACCATACGCCACACAATCTAGAAAAAGCGCTCTCATGGCATGTGAATTACGCAAAAAATGGTACGATGAAAAATCCAGCTTTATCGAAATAATAAAGTAATAAAAGCCTTGAAGGACAGTTGACTTGTTCCTTCAGGGCTTTTAATTTGTTAAAAATGAAATCCCAAAAGCATCCTCGAGAAGTGAATCAGGTAATCGGGTAGACCGGAAAAGTGATAGGGTAAGCCCGGGAAGTGATTAGGTAATCCCCTCAGTTGTTTAAAAAAACCCTGGCTTCCTTACAGTAATCCAATCCATTTCCAATATGTTGCAGAAAATAAAAGAACTAGAATATATCCAATAATCGTTAATGGTATACCGGATTTTAAGAAATCTTTTGTTGTAAACGCTCCTGTCCCATACGCAAGCATATTTTGCGGTGCGCTAATAGGTAAGAGGAAGCCGAAGCTAATGACGAATTGTTGTACGATAACGAAACCAACCTGATCGACATTAGTCGTTAATGTTGAGGCTAAAACGATAAATACAGGTACAAGCGCAGATGCTAAGCTTGTTGCACTCGCAAAGCCTAAATGAATAAGAATATTAAATAAAGTAACAAGCGCGATTGTTGCAAGAATTGGCATAGAATCTAAACCAAGTGAACCGAATACTTTATCAGATAACCACGATGCACCTTTTGTATTAAGCAAGACCGTGCCTAGCATAATTCCTACAGCGAAGACGATAATTGTCCCCCAAGGAATATGTGGTTCAACTTGCTTCCATGAATAGACTCCGATTTTTGGCATTAATAAAATAGCGATTGCAACGATTGTGACAGTTGTCGTATCGAATGGGTGAAGTTTGCCCTCAGCAGCCCAGAAAAATAGTAAAACTACTGATGTTATAATTAATCGAATTTCAGGAGCCTTTAATGGACCAAGTTCCGCAAGCTGTTTTTTTATTACTTCTCTACCACCTGCAATATTACTTGTTTCAGGCTTAATTAGTGTAATCATAATGAAAAATAGAGCGACTGACATGATGATTGAGAAGGGAGCAGCATAAAGTAACCAAGCACCCCAAGAAATATCCACACCAAACTGTTCTTTGATGAAGTTTAAAGCGACCATATTTTGAGCTGCTGCCGTCTTTATACCGATATTCCAAATAGAGACAGCTTGCACAGAGGTAATGACAAGTAGAGCAGCAAGTCGACTATCACGTTGTAAACCAAATGCTGCTACCATTCCAAGTAGTATTGGCACAACTGCGCCTGCACGTGCAGTAGCAGAAGGGACAAAGAATGCGAGTGCAATAGATACTAAAATAGCACCGAATACAATGGCTTTCGTTTTTGTCCCTACGAGTGAAAGGATCCATAGCGCAAGTCTTTTATGTAAATTGGTAATCTGCATGGCTGCCGCTAGGAAAAGTGCTGCGGCTACTAGTGCTACTGCTGAATTACTAAATCCACTTAATGCTAATTTTAATGCATCTGAAGTGCCTAGCTCTCTCGTTGAATCTTCCATTGATGGAGCTAACCCTAATAAGATTGTAACGAGAGCAATAATCATAGCAGAGCTAACAGGGTAGGATACTGCCTCTGTAACCCAAAGGATGACCGCAAAAGCTAAAATAGCTAAAGCGCGTTGTCCGGCTACAGGTAAATCACCGTTGTTAGGTAAAAAAGTAATGATGATTAATGAAGCGAAGGCTAATCCAATCCAGAGTGGTTTCAAATTACGTTTTGGTTTTGCTTGTTCAGAAGTAGACATACCTTTTCATCCTTTCTTAAACATGACTGTAATTTTCACATCGGCTAGTAAAATGCTTTATTAAGAAAGTTAATTTGTCTATTTATTGTAAAAAAACTAGAATGTGAAATACTCTCTATTTATAGCGATAATGGGCAGTTGCGAGAAAATAGATGGTCATAGAAAAGACAAAAATATCCAAAAGATATTATTTTTGGTCCATCACCAAAAGTTGCGGATGACTTTTGTTAAAACGTCTACTATGTAAATAGTTGATTGGAGTGGGGACTGGGCGACTCCTCGGGGATCAGCAATAGAGGAACGAAGGCTAAAAGCATCACATCCTGTGATAACGCCTTCGTGACCAACATCGTGTTGGCCCGAGACCGTGCAGCGTAGCGGATGTTTTCTGTGCGAAAGCGAAGCGTCAGCAACAAGTGTTTTTTCTGTGCGAAAGCGAAGCGTCAGCAACAAGTGTTTTTTCTGTGCGAAAGCGAAGCGTCAGCAACAAGTGTTTTTTCTGTGCGAAAGCGAAGCGTCAGCAACAAAGCGCCCAGTCGGAACGGAAATCAACCACACGTTTTGGTGAGGATCCTTATTTTTTCTTTTTGAATGCTGAAGTCACTTTAGGCTCAGTTCCTAGCAGCAATCGCTTAATATTTTCGATATGCAAAATGATGGCTATACCAAAAAGTAATAGGGCTATAATCGTTGGGACTGTTCCAGGAATCCATAAATATGTGGCTGTACAGAAAACGAGATAAAACTCAAGTACACCGACAATTAAATAGTTCGTTACGAAAGATAATATAACAAATAAAATGAGTGCAAATAAGCCAATTGTCCAATCAATCGCAAGTAATATCCCTATGATTGAAGCAGTTCCTTTACCGCCATTGAAGCCCATATAAAATGGGAAATTATGACCTAGAATGACACCGGCAGCTACAATATACGTGAAGAACCAAACTTGTACTTCTGTTAATTGTGTTATATCTGCTAAATAGGCATGTGCACAGATTATAGCTGCAACGCCTTTGCCGATATCGATCAGTGCAACTAATATGCCGTATTTCCAGCCAAGGGAAAGTGTTGCGTTAGAGGCACCTGCATTGCCATGGCCAGTCTTTTTTAAATCTACCCCAGATAAAAACTGAGCAACTTTAGAGCCGTGAATACAGCCAATCAAATAACCAACAAGAAGAAAAATAATAACGGCTTTTATCATAAAAATTCTCCTTTCAAAATAAAATAGGCTCGTCACTAATGTTAGGAATGACGTTTGTTATAACATATGCCCTAAAGTTGATTGGAGTGGAGACTGGGCGCCCCTAGGAGAGCACATAGTCGGAACTGTAATCAACCCCACATTTTGGTGATAAAAACAATAAATATCAAAATAGTGTATGCGTTCGTATTACGTAAAAAAGCAGACGGAAGTTTCAGAAAAAATAAAATTTTAGTATTGACAGTGAAAAAGTCTATGTTTATACTGTGTAACAACGATGGAAATTGAATCTCATACTCTTATCAAGAGCGGCGGAGGGATAGGCCCTATGATGCCCGGCAACCAGTAAGTGATGAACTTGCTAAGGTGCTAATTCCTACAGATTCTTATTGGATCTGGCAGATAAGGGGAGGAAAACTTGCAGCCGCAACCCTCTTCTTAGCTGAAGAGGGTTTTTGTTTTCTACTAAAAAAATCCTCCTCATCTCCGGTACCATCGTAAAAAAATAACCATTTGGAGGTATACAATGACAAAATTTAAACCAGAAACATTGCTGTTACACGGTGGCCAAGAGCCAGACCCGGTAACAGGATCACGAACAGTACCGATATATCGCTCAACGGCTTTCGTTTTTAAAGACACTGCTCATGCGCAACGTCTTTTTGCCTTAGAGGAAGCCGGCAATATTTACACACGAATTACAAACCCAACTGTAGATGTTTTTGAAAAACGCGTCGCTTTATTAGAAGGCGGTACAGCAGCAGTAGCACTTTCATCTGGTGCAGCAGCTATCGCATTTTCCATTTTAAATCTTGCAGGGGCAGGCGATGAAATCGTTGCAGGTAGCTCTTTATACGGAGGTACTTATAATTTATTCGCCAACACACTACCAAACTACGGTATTAAAACGATTTTTGTAGACGAAACAAATCCGGAAAATTTCCGAGCAGCTATTACTGATAAAACAAAGGCCGTGTTCGCTGAAATTTACGGTAACCCAAGTTTAAAGGTACTAGATATTGAAGCAGTAGCAAATATAGCACATGAAAACGGCTTGCCATTAATTATTGATAGCACATTTGCTTCACCATATGGCTCTACACCAATTGACTACGGTGCAGATATTGTTGTTCATTCCGCAACAAAATGGATTGGTGGCCACGGAACAACTTTAGGTGGCGTTGTAGTAGATGCAGGGAAGTTCGATTGGACTCGTGGCCGTTTCCCAGGTTTTACTGAGCCAGATGCTTCTTATCACGGTTTACGTTATGGTATTGACACAGCAGAGGCAGCATTCGCCACAAAATTGCGTGTGCAATTACTACGCGACTTTGGTCCAACATTAAGTGCAGATGCAGCATTTAATTTATTACAAGGTTTAGAAACGCTTCATTTGCGTATTCCTAAACACAATGAAAATGCATTAGCGGTAGCTGAATATTTACGAAACCACCCATCTGTGGAATATGTAAATTACAACGGCTTAGAAGATTTCCCTACCTATAATTTAGCTAAAAAATATTTAAAAAATGGCTTCGGTTCAGTGCTTACATTTGGTATTAAAGGTGGACGTGAAGCAGGGCGTAAATTAATAGATAGTGTGAAATTATTCTCGCACGTAGCAAATGTAGGGGATGCGAAATCATTAATTATTCATCCAGCATCTACTACACATCAGCAACTATCTGCTGAGGAGCTAATCCAAACTGGCGTAACCGAGTCGCTCATTCGCTTATCCATCGGTTTAGAGGCAGTAGAGGACATCATTGAAGATTTAGAACAAGCTATTGAACAAGTAACAGCTTCACAACAAAAAGTAGAAGCTTAATAAATAAAGGACATTGGCTAATGTTGTCGAGTTTACGTATTTTCTCATTCGATAGGCCTCATTTGGTAATGCGTCAAACGTTGCTACATCATCCGCCCGCCTCATTCGGTGAAGAAGCTGAAAATTAATACCTAGTAATTTTATAAGTATTATTGACTTTCTTAATTCCTTGTTTTATACTAGGAAATAAGAAAAGTGTTCGAAGGGCTACCAACCTAGAACCAATGTTTTCAATTAATGCTTAAACTAATTTAGTTTCATAAGTGCTCCCCCACTTTTGAATAGATGAAGAGGAGTAGTTACTCAGCCAGTAGCTACTCTTTCTACAAAACTGATGACAAAGGAGTGTTTTAAATGGGAAATGTGTATAGTGCGCAAAACATTGCATCTTATCTTATTTATGAATTAAATGAAGGTCATGTGTTTGTGAACAACATGTCCATTCAAAACATACTTGCGTCAGTTGAACGTAAATGGCAAGAGAACTTTGGACATTCTGCTTTTAATGAAATGGTCTATGTCAAAGAGAAAGGCTATACAGTAAAAGAAGTTTTCGAAGCTTATGAAAGCTATGGAGCAAATCATATTCCTCTTCCTGCGACAGAGTATTATTTAAAATACGGTACATTCCAATTAGTTGAACGTACGTATGCAATACCAAATTTTACGCGGGAGGAAATAGGATTAGTTCAACAAGCTTTAACTCAATATCGTTATAAATTGCTAGCCAACGCTAGTTAATTATCCCTCATATTTTTGGCTCATTCTCTGCTGCTACAGGGAATGAGCTTTTTAAATTAGACGATAAAAATATACAGAAAAAATTTTTATTAATATATTTCAAAAGAACAATTTTTATGAATGTCTTTACATACATATATAATAGAAGAAAGGCATTTGTTTTTTAACTTCTTTCAGCAAATATATTTGTAACGGAAGCACAGTTACAGAGGTCTCTCACATTTATAGTTGGTGAGATTAATACGTAGTTACGTTTCTTTTCAGCGGGTTTGCAAACATCTGTACCTGTCGCTACGCTTTCGATACAAAAGACATTCGCTGAAATAAAGGAACTCAGTCTAAGAGCGCCACGTCCTGTGGCAATTTATCTGTGCGACAGCAACACGGTTTTGTCTGTGCGAAAGCGACAACAACAACAACGACTGAGTGACCAACATCATATTGGCCTAAAGCCTCCGGCGGATGTCATGGAATTGGGAAGGAGTTTTTTGTGCAAGCACAAAGCCGATTCCGGACACAATTATGCCGAGGCATACTTGATAAAGAAAAGTCAATAATTGTTCCATCATTATAGATTCGAGTGAAAAATCATATAATAAAAGGGATGAAAACGATTTCTTTTGCACGTCTACAGAAAACAAATGTCCATCCTAGAAAGATTTTTCTTGTGCAATGTAAGTATTTACGTTACAATTTTCTTTAAGTTGAATTTTGAATTATTTGAATTTGTGTGTGTTTCAAAGGTTTTTTAGCTTCATTCAGAATATTTTTTGTAGCGAAGGTTAGATGACTTAACCTAAATATCTGTTTGAAAACGAAGTGTTGGAAACACGGCAAATTGACCTGCTTTGTAAAGTCGGCGCACAATTCAAAATATGTCCGAATTAAGCTGAGACGAAATAAATTTAATGAAACTGCGGAATGTAAGTTGGAGGGAATACAACAATGGCAACTATAAAGGCAGCTATATTAGGATTTGGAACGGTAGGTCAAGGAATTTACCATATATTAAACGAAAAGCGTGAAGAGCTTAAAAATAAATTAGGAATTGAGCTAGAAGTAGCAAAAATTTTAGTTACAGATACTAGCCGTGAACGTGTACCAGGCACAGCGCATTTAATGACAACTAGTATGGATGAAGTCTTAGCAGAACCAGGTATGCAGGTTGTTTTTGAGGCGATTGTCAATGAGGAGCCAGCATTTACTTATTTAAAGCGCGCTGTTGAACATAAATGTCATGTTATCACCGCTAACAAAGTAATGTTTGCAAAACGAGGCTTGGAGCTACAGGATCTTGCAAAAGCAAACGGTGTTTTTGTAGGCTTTGAGGCAACGACTGCTGGTGGTGTACCAGTTATTAAAACGATGAAAAACATTTTGCTTGTCAATGATGTTAGTCGTATTCAGGGTGTTTTAAATGGGACATCCAACTATATTTTAACGAAAATGCGTTCACAAGGCTGGTCGTTCGAAACTGCATTAAAAGAAGCGCAAAATTTAGGCTATGCAGAGGCAGATCCATATAATGATATTTCAGGACAGGATGCCTTTAAAAAATTAATGATTTTAAGTGCTTTGGCATTTGGAGAACAACCAGACTGGGCTGACGTCGATGTAGTAGGTATTGATAGTATTTCGGCAGAGCAAGTAAAAGAAGCATGTGAAAAAGGCTTGCGTTACCGCCACGTTGCTGAGGTTGAGAAACTAGCAGATGGTAAAGTGGTCGCAAAGGTTGGCCCGCAATTAGTTGATAAAGAACATCCACTTTATCCAGTTGATGATGTCAATAATGCTGTGGCATTAGATACTAATTATATTGGCACATTGACGCTAGTTGGACCTGGGGCAGGCATGTATCCAACAGCTAGTGTAATGGTTGAGGATTATGCGGAAATTATCGGTAAGCGAGCTGGATTTGTCGTAACAATATAATAGATGCCTATCATTCAACAATGTTCTAATTGTTTGAATGATAGGCATTTTTTAATCCTCATCTTTAACATCGATATCCTCTGGAATAGGTGTATTCCGCCAAATCTCTATTTCCTCTTTAATACGATCTAACTGCTCAAAATAAGTGCTAAATTGCCCGCTATTAATTAGTATTTGGTCTCCGTCGTATACTGAACGAATACGGCCCTCGTAAACTAGGCGAAGTATTTGATCCTCTGGCATACCAAGTTCGATGGCTGTTTCTTCAATTGTTTTATACATAAATTTCGCTCCTTTTATTGTTTTTATTATAACCTCCATTTAATAGAAAGCCTACTATGGGTTAATAAATGAAAGAAAAAGGAAAACGGTAATTGTTTGATTTTGGATAAATCTGTATTATTAATGTTAATGAGTTGTGACGATTAAGGGGGCAATAATGATGATTAGCTATTACCATTTTGCAATGTAAAATGAGCTGTCTGAAATGTTCAAGGAAATGGACATTTTCGCTGCGTTATTCAAGGTCTTTTTTTCTCATCAATGCGTCTTACAGGTGTAGCTATTGGGACCATTGTAACGTTTGGTAGCACTCTCCTGTCTTTTGTGATGCTTTAGAATGTGAACTTCGGAAATCTTGCGACAAAGATGTGGGGAACATCAACTATGTTAACAATGGGGAAGGGGCTATCCTGGGGGAATTAGACTAGCCTACTCCTTGGGGATTAGCGATGGGGAACGAAACGAAGGCTAAAACCATCACGTCCTGTGATAACGGAGAACATCCTTTTGGGAATTCCTTTTCGATTCCGTGACACCCGCCAAAGTTAAAACCTTAAGAAATTCTTCATTTTTATACTAACTGGTTTTTAAGATTTAAAAGGTACACTATTAATTGAGAGCGAGGTGTATATCATGACGAAACTAACAGTTCTTGTAACAGACGATGATCAAGATATTCGTGATGGTATTGAAATATATTTAAAGAATGAAGGCTACAATGTCATTAAAGCTGCTGACGGCTTAGAGGCACTCGGAAAATTAGAAAACAATGAAGTACATTTAATTATTTTAGATATTATGATGCCAAATATGGATGGAATTACAGCAACGTTTAAAATTAGAGAAGAGCGCAATATTCCAATTATTATGCTTAGTGCAAAGGCGGAGGATGGCGACAAAATTCATGGCTTGTCTGTAGGCGCTGATGATTACGTCACAAAGCCTTTTCATCCGCTAGAGTTGTTGGCTCGAGTGAAATCTCAGCTGCGACGTTATGTACAACTTGGGACGTACAATGAGGGGGCAGCAAAGGTGGAAATTGACGGACTTGTATTAGATGAAGATGCAAAGGAAGTCATTTTAGAAGGTGAGCCTGTTCGATTAACACCAATCGAATATAAGATTACGGAATTATTAATGAAAAATGTAGGGCGTGTATTTTCGATAAGAGAGATTTATGAGCGTGTGTGGAATGAGGAAGCTTACAATGCAGAAAATATTGTGGCTGTACACATTCGAAAAATACGTGAAAAAATCGAAGCAGATCCGAAAAATCCACGCTATTTAAAGGTGGTGTGGGGCGTTGGCTATAAAATGGAAAAATAAAATAGAGCAGTATGTTACAATTGCAGGGTTTGTAGCAGGGGTTATTGGACTAATTTATTTCGGTGTGTATGCCTATCAAATAGTAACTTCACGCTCTTCGGGGATGTTACAATTACTTGAGAAAATTTTTTAGAGAGGAGTTAAAAGTATGTTGAAAAATTGGAAACCTCTTCTCGTTCTTATATGTTTAATCTGGGTGATTTTCGGTATATTTACGTTCTCTAAGATCGGGTACCAATATATTGGAAAGTCGTATTTTCAATCTGAAAATTTCCAGCATGAACTTGATAATTTTCAGTCAGAATTAGGACCATTAGTGTTGAACATGCCAATAGCTGAGGATTTGAAAAGAAAAATTGTGGTTACACAAAGTGAAATAGAGGAACATCGTAATCGCTATGGAACATTAGGAGAACAGATAGATAGTATTAAAACTCAATATGAAGGACGTATTCAAGAAGCTGCTAATGTAAATGCAACGGAATTAAAAGCCAAGCTTGAGAAAGAGCGGGATGCAATAATTAAAGATATTACGAGTAATTTCGAGGATGATGAGCATGTCCGTAAAAAAATTCTAGCTCAAAAGGAAGAGCTTGTTGATCAATATATAAAGGCAGCAAATGAAGAAGCAAAGAGTTTTGCGAAAAATTATAATTATTGGTCTTATGAATTGACGAACATTGAAACAGGCAAAACATATCGTTCCGGTGATGTTTCGGATAGTAGTGCGTTCAAAATTAAGTATAACGGACAACACCCATTAATTGCTTGGAATATACTTGATAATTTAAACCAATTTGTTTACCGGGCCGATAGCTACGTGGATATAGAGAATTTGAGGGAAACTTCTGATTACACTGGTATCATAACCATTTCAAAAAAATCAGCCCAAGAAGCCGATATCTTGGGAGGATATGACCATTTTACACGCAATCAATACATGTTCTACTTTATATGGCTAACGAGTATTGTGGCAGCTATTTTTGCATGGAAAAGGCGTAAAGAAGTACTGCAGATGGTACAAGGTTTAAAGGAAAAAGAAGCTCTTGCAAAGATGAAAATTGATTACCCAATTGGATTATTAATAATAAGTGCATTCATATATTTTATAACATCTGAAATTGCTTTTGAGTCGATTGAGTTTGTTCCTTATCAAACTAACTATGTACATTACTTAATTAGTTTGCTGTTTAAAATAGGTGCCTTAATCATTATTGCAATGCTGTTCTTTGTACAGCTTATTTGGTTGTATGATCGAGTGAATACAACACAGAAATTAAAAGAAGACTTAAAAGCTAGCTATTTATGGTCACTTGGCGGATCAATCACAGATTTATTTATAAATCGTTCCATTGCATTACATTCCATTGTAATGATTGGGGCAGCGTTTTTCGGTGGTGGCAGCCTTGTTGCCACAATGGTAGGAGGTGGCGGATTCCCCTTTTTAATGTTGGGCATCTGCGCAATGATCGGTATACCAGCCATGATTCTCTTCCTTTCTAGAATGGGCTATTTAAATCGAATTATGAAGGATACGAAAGACATGGCAGAGGGGCGTTTAAATCGCGATGTCAAGGTAATGGGCAAATCACCACTCGCTGGGCATGCAGAAAATCTTAATCATTTAAGGGAAGGCGTACGCACGTCTATGCATGAACAGGCTAAAAGTGAGCGTTTAAAAACAGAGCTTATTACGAATGTTAGTCACGACTTACGCACGCCGTTAACATCTATTATTACGTATACAGATTTATTGAAAAATCCTGATGTTACAGAGGAAGAGCGTAAGCAATACATTCATATCCTTGATAAAAAATCAGAACGTCTAAAATTACTGATTGAGGATCTTTTTGAAGTGTCTAAAATGGCGAGTGGAAATATGGAGCTTCATCGCACTCGAGTTGATTTAACCCAGCTTGTACAGCAGGCGGTAGGTGAGCATGAGGAAGATTTAGCACAGGCGCATTTAGATTTACGCATGACAAAACCACATGAGCCAATCTACGCATATGTGGATGGACAAAAATGGTGGAGATTAATCGATAATTTAATCGTTAATGTTTTGAAATATGCATTAGAAGGCACACGTGTTTATGTAACATTGAAACGGACGGCAGAAGGTGATGCTGAATTCACGGTGAAGAATGTTGCAAAATATGAAATTAGCGAGAATGCTGATGAGTTATTTGAACGCTTTAAGCGAGCTGATGCATCACGTCATACAGAGGGCTCAGGGCTAGGCTTAGCCATAGCACAATCCATTGTAGATTTGCATGGTGCTCGTATGAGTATAGAGGTAGATGGAGATTTATTTAAAGTAATTGTTCGAATTCCAACAGCATAGACAAAGAACAGCGGCAAACATTTTGCCGCTGTTCTTTGGTATGGCGGGGTTATCCGCGGTTATGACGTTCAATCCACGATTAAGACGGTTCCATCCACGACTAAGACGTTCCATCCACGGCTAAGACGTTCCTATCCACGATTAAGACGGTTCCATCCACGACTAAGACGTTCCAATCCACGGCAATGACGTTCAATCCACGATTAAGACGGTTCTATCCACGGCTAAGACGTTCCAATCCACGGCAATGACGTTCAATCCATGGTTATGACGTTCAATCCACGGCTAAGACGTTCCTATCCGCGGCAATGACGTTCAATCCACGGTTATGAAGGTTCAATCCGTCACCCCGGATCTTCGCTTTAATTCACTACCAATGCGCTAACACTACACTTACACATCATTTGTGCTGGAATTTTGTAAAGTGAAGCGAAGCGGCTCATCGGGCGCTCGCAGGAACGGAGGAAATCAATCCCCTCGTTTTGTTGAAGAGCCAGACTTTATTTAATACTTAGTTATAAACCTAAATTCTTGGCAATAATCACTTTCATGACTTCGTTAGTACCTGCATAAATGGACATGACAGGAATATCTCGATATCTTCTAGCAATCTTGTATTCCTCCATATAACCGTAGCCACCATGTAACTGCATGCACTGGATAGCAAGCTCGCGTGCATTTTCCGTTATCCAGTATTTTGCCATCGAAACTTTTGTCACAACATCATTTCCTGCGATATGTTCCACTATTAAAGATTCTAAAAATGATTTCCCTAGTTCAATTTTTGTTGCCATTTCAGCTATTTTAAATTGTGTATTTTGGAAGTCACTAATTGGTTTCCCGAAAGCTTTGCGTGATTTTACATAATCAATTGTTAAGGCCAGCATGTCCTCAGCAGCCGTTTGCGCAGCGATGGCTACTGCTAGACGCTCTTGTTGTAGCTTTTCCATCATATAGATAAAGCCTTTACCTTCTTCGCCAAGGAGATTTTCAACAGGTACGCGACACTCCTCAAAAAAGAGCTCTGCTGTGTCCTGCGCGTGCATGCCAACTTTTTCAAGTTTGCGACCTTTCGTGAAGCCCGGCGTCCCGTCCTCGATGACAAGGAGGCTAATACCGCGATGTTTTTTTTCGGCCTGAGGATTTGTTTTTACAGCAACGACTACTAAATTTGTATGAATACCATTTGTAATAAATGTTTTTTGCCCGTTGACGATATAGTGATCGCCATCACGAATAGCAGTTGTTTGAATGTTTGCCAAATCCGAACCTGTACCTGGCTCTGTCATAGCAATGGCAGTAATATTTTCGCCTGTAACGCATTTTGGTAGCCAGCGTGATTTTTGCTCATTTGAGCCGTATGCTTCAATATAAGGAACGACAATATCGTTATGCAGACCAACGCCAATAAGGCTCGAACCTACACGCTCAAGCTCTTCTTGAATAATAACGCCAAAACTAAAATCTAGTCCGAGACCGCCGTATTGTTCTTCTACTTGAGGGCATAGATAACCCATTTCTCCAAGCTTACGCCAAAACTCAAGTGGAATAAGATGATCTTTCTCCCATTGTGAATAATATGGTTCAGCTTCTTCTGCTAAAAACTTACGTAAGGTTTTACGAAATAACTCATGCTCTGTTGATTCAAATTTATATTTTGCCATGAACAACACCCCTTTTTCCCCCGGTATATGCAAATTTTTTCTTGCAATTACAATGTTACTTAAAAATTCAGAAAAATTAAAGTGTATTATTCATAGGTGCTTTCTTAGGTCTCATTGTAAACCAGAAGAGAGCCTAGATTACGATATTGTCACCTTTCTAATTAAATTGTCATGTAAATCATACGATTAAATGACAAGAAAAATGTACAATATAATGAGCACATTGGTTGCCCTTACATACTTTCAATAAGAAATACTTAATGCAAATTTAAAAATTAAGTATAATGCTATAATCAACTAAGACTATATGAAGGTAGGGAACTGAAATGCCTAAAGTAATCGGTGGAATTCTATTAATAAGTATATATAGTGCATTAACTTTTTACTTAGGATGGGGATTGAGACAGTGGCTTGTGGCAATGGGGTGGTTCCGATTCCCAATTTTATATTGGGTAGTACTGTATATCATTGCGTTTAGTATTGTTATTAGTAGATTGCATGAGTCCTTACGAGTCTTTTCAATAATCCATAATTACTGGATGTTTATTTTTGAATACGGATTAATGCTTTGCTTGTTAGCACACTTGATTATTTGGTTAAGCCCCTTTAAAAGTGTACAGATCATTGGAAGTATAGCCATTGCTATGTTTTTTGTACTAAGTATTGTAGGCACTTATTTAGCATATTCACCTGTTGTCCGTCATTTAGAAATAACGATGGATAAAAAGAGTAGTGAGCTAGATTCGATGAGAGTTGTAGTTGCTTCAGATTTCCATTTAGGGGTTCTCTCAAATAAAAGACATTTACAACGCTTTGTTACTTTATCGAATGAAGCACAACCGGACATCGTCTTTTTAGCTGGGGATATTGTGGATGACGATCCTAAATGGTTTGCTAAAGATGGAATGGCAGATGTGATGAAGCAATTAACATCGACATATGGAGTGTACGGTGTACTAGGCAATCACGAATACTATGGCAAGAAAATCCTTGAATTTATTAAAGAGATGGAAAATGCTAATGTAAAAGTTTTGTGTGATGAAACTATTAGAATCGATAATGTGATAGTATTAACGGGGCAAGAGGATATTACAAATAAGGATAGAAAGCAACTAGATGCATTGAAGACAGCAGATGATTTGCCTTGGTTTGTTATGAATCATACCCCAAATGATTTAATTACACCTGCAAAAATGGGCGTAGACTTCCATATGTCAGGGCATACACATAAAGGTCAACTATGGCCTAATCAGTATATAACGGCTCGTGTATTTGAACTTGATTATGGTTATAAGATAAAAGAAAAAATGCATACACTTGTTTCATCAGGCTTTGGCTTTTGGGGTCCGCCAATGCGAATAGGCAGCCGTTCCGAGTTATGGGTTGTAGATATAAATTTCCGTTAGTTGGTAAATTACAATCTCTGTATTATGGTGATTTTGGTCCGTCATCTGAAGACGCTTTGAAATAAATGACATGTGAATAAGTAGAATGGAGTGAAGGCTGGGCGACTCCTTTGGGACTAGCTTCACAGATGGTTTTTGTGCGAAAGCGCCCAGCCGGAACGGAAATCAACCCCACGTTATGGTGATAAGGAAGTCTACTCATAACTGAATGTTATAGTCATAGTATATGAAAAAGTGTATTTTATAATATGTTGGTATTTAATTTATAAAAGGTAAGGTGAAAACGTGGATATCATTGAATTATTAAAGGCGCTTATTTTGGGCTTTGTCGAGGGAATGACAGAGTTTGCGCCAGTGTCGTCGACAGGTCATATGATTATTGTAGACGATATGTGGCTAAAGACAGAGGAGTTTTTAGGGATGTATCCCGCCAATACGTTTAAAATTGTTGTACAACTTGGCTCCATTTTAGCCGTAGTCGTTGTTATGTGGAAGCGAATGTTAAATTTAGTGGGACTTTATAAAATTGATGGCCAATCGAAATCTGTGAAAGGTCACTTCAACTTACTACATGTGATTGTAGGTATGTTGCCAGCAGTTATATTAGGTTTTGCGTTCAAAGATTTTATCGATGATCATTTATTTAAAGTAGAGCATGTTATTTATGCTTTAGTAGCTGGAGCACTTTTAATGATTGCTGCCGATAAATTAGCACCGAAAAGACCAAAAGTGGATTCTTTAGATAAAATTTCTTATGGTTTAGCTTTTAAAGTAGGGTTAGTACAATGTTTATCACTTTGGCCAGGATTCTCCCGTTCAGGGGCAACGATATCTGGTGGTGTACTATTTGGCATGAGTCACCGTGTGGCGGCAGATTTTACTTTCATTATGGCAGTACCAATTATGGCGGGTGCTAGTTTAGTATCTGTCCTGAAAAACTGGGATACGCTATCTATGGATTATTTTGGATTCTATGTAGTAGGCTTCATTAGCTCATTTATCTTCGCATTACTATCAATTAAATTCTTCTTAGCACTTATTTCAAAAGTGAAATTAATGCCATTTGCTATTTATCGTATAGTACTAGCTGCTGTACTAGCTGTTATTATCTTTATGTAAATAATAAAGTCACTCTTCTATTATAAGAATGAGTGGCTTTTTTTTAATTTCTTTCAGCGGGTTACAAATTTTACCTGTTGCTACGTTTTCGGCACAAAAAGAGGAACTAAGCCTACGAACGCCACGTTCTGTGGCATAAACGAATGACCGACATCGTGTTGACCCTCTAAGTACTAAGCCGATTCGGCAAATGTTTTCTGCGCGACAGCGGCAATTAGGCCGAGGCATAAATGATTAAATTAAGAAGAAATGCATGGTTAATAAGTATTGTTCGAAAGTAGTATGTTAGATTAACGCGTATTGTAAAACAGATATTTTTTTCCTATATATTGTCATTACAGTTGTAAAGAACTTATAATTAAATTCAGAGAGTTTTTTGTTTTCTGATTATATTTGGTAGAATAGACATACAACGGGGTGGTAAAATTGTTTCAAATTGGAAATAAATTTAAGAAGCATACAATTGAGATTACTGATGAATCAAGTATAGGGGTTATTATTCAGGATCAGGAACGTTTACTACAGTTAAATCTAGTAAATTTAACTAGAGAAGATTTACAGTTAATTAGAAGTTTAAAACCGTATATTGAACGAAATGTTGGAGAGGTAGTGGCAGCATTTTATCATGCGATTGAGAGTGTGCCAACATTACGTGAGGTTATTGAAAAGTATAGCTCTAGTGAGAAGTTACGCCAAACATTAAGCCATCATATTATAGAAATGTTCGAAGGGCGTATAGACGATGCATTTTTGAAGAAGAGAAGGCGAGTAGCAAAAATGCATGTGAAGATTAACTTGTATCCTAAGTGGTATTTAGCAGCCTTTCAAAATCTTGAAAAATTTTTAAGACAGATTGTTTATAAGCTTCAATTAACGAGGGATGAAGAAGAAAAGTTTTGTGAGGCCGTTAGTAAAATGTGTAATTTTGAACAACAGATTGTTCTAGAGGAATATGATAATTATGCTAATACATTAATTGAGAAGCAACAGCATAGTGTTCGAGAACATGTTAAGGAAATTATAGGTGGGATATCTACGCAGCTAGAGACCCAATCTCATAGTACCAATGAAACAGTGACAGAACTCGTTTATAACACCAAGGAAGTGAATGAATACTTGAAGGAAAGTATCGATGAGGCAAAAACAATGCAAGAGGTATCGTCTGAAGGTTATTCTAAAATAATATTAATCAATGAGCAAACAGGGAAAATTCATCATAAGACAGTTGAAATGTCGGGTATGGTGGAGCAATTAGATGATTCTTCCTCCAAAATTAATGCTGTTATTGAAATAGTAAAAAATATTTCTGGTCAAACAAATTTACTTGCGTTAAATTCGGCTATTGAGGCTGCACGTGCAGGAGAGCACGGAAAAGGCTTTGCTGTCGTAGCGAGCGAAGTTCGTAAGCTTGCAGATCAGACCAAAACGTCGGTTGAACAAATTGCGGATCTCATAACTAAGTCTAATGGGATTACACAACAAGTTGTTCAAGCAATTCATGAGATTCAAGAGATGGTGAACAATAGTATTGAGCAAAATGAGGAATCTTTAAAAGCATTCGACGCAATATCTAGCTCAGTAAACGGTTCTATCTCAAACTTCCAAAACGTCGGACTGAAAATAACGGAACTGACGGAAATTATAGAAACGATTGGAGAATCTTCCGAGGAATTAAAACAGGTTGCCAATCGATTAGATACAACAATTAGAGATTTTTAACGACTATGCATAGAGCCTATGCATAGTTTTTTTGCTTCCTCGGGGCGTCCGATAAGCCGCTTTTGTTTGCTGACGCTTCGCTTTCGCACAGATAGAACTGTTGATCCCAAAGTAGTTAATCTCTTGAACAAATCGTGTTTTATTTTTCATAAATAATAGGACAAAATCGCCTTTCTGAAGGATAAAACAATAAATAGATGGATGAAGTTTGAGGAGTGCCAGAAAAGAGTAGCTATCACACACGTAAAGATAAGAAATCCCTAGAAAATGAGCGTTCTAAGTGTTACGCTATAGGCGAATTGAATTGAGGGGTGTTCGGAATATGAAAAAGAAATTATTTATTACACGAAAGTTCCCAGCGCATATAGTTGAACCGTTGAAAGAGTATTATGATATCGAACAATGGGAGGAGGAGGAAATTGTTATACCACGGGAAAAACTATTGGCAGCTGTTGCAGATTGTGAAGTATTGTGGGTAACGCTTGCTGACCAAGTCGATGAAGAGTTATTATTACACGCTCCCAAACTAAAACTCGTGACTAATTTAGCTGTTGGATACAATAACATTGATGTCAAAGCTTTGCGTAAGCGTGAAATAATGGCAACTAATACTCCAGGAGTTTTAACAAATACGACTGCAGATTTAGTATGGGGATTATTGCTTGCTACTGCTCGAAGAATTCCAGAAAGTGAACGATATTTGCGTGAGGGTAAATGGAAAAGCTGGTATCCGATGCAATTAGTAGGTAAAGATGTTTCAGGATCCACTATAGGAATTATTGGTATGGGACGTATTGGCCAAGCTGTTGCTAGACGAGCAAAAGGTTTTGATATGAAAATTTTATACAACAATCGTAGACGTCGCCATGAGGTGGAAGAAATGTATGGCTTTCAATATGTATCATTGGAGGATCTTTTAAAACAATCGGATTTTGTTGTTATTATGACACCTTTTAATAATGATACAGTAGGACTTATAGGAGCAAAGGAACTAGCTTTGATGAAGGATGACGCAGTATTAATTAACGCATCACGTGGTGGCATTATCGATGAGAATGCACTTTATGGTACGTTAAAAAATGGTAAGTTGTGGGCAGCTGGGCTAGATGTCTTTGAACAAGAGCCTATAGCTTTGAGTCATCCCTTATTGACGCTTCCAAATGTTGTAGCAATTCCGCACATCGGTAGTGCCTCGCTTCAAACTAGAACTGCTATGCTGATGCTGAACGTTAAAGAGCTTACCGCATATGGGCAGGGCAAGGCTGTAACGAATCGAATAGATTGATGACACTGAAGGTAACAGAAGTAGGGGTCCTTTTGTTATAAATCTGTAAAAATTTGGTTTTAGGGAGTGAATGGTGTAAATCAACTGTGATTATAAGAGAAGGAGTACATCGTAATTAGATGTGCTCCTTTAACTAATTTCTGCGGGTGTCCAAACATCTGTACCTGTTGCTACGTCAGCACTACGCTTTCGCGCAAAAAACATTGTGCTGCTGTCGCTACGCTTTCGCATAAAAAACAGTTGTTGGACAAAAGCCGATTCCAGACGCATTGTTTATTTGTAGAGAAAGCTACAATTATGCCTCGGCATAATTGATTAAATAGCGTCCATTATTTATTAAACATATCAAATAAACCGCCAATGCCGCCTTCACCTTTAGATTGACCGCCACCGCCTTGAGAAATTGGTGCTGCAGCGAAGACGCGGCTTGCTAAACGGCTAAATGGTAATGACTGGATCCATACTTTACCCGGACCCTTTAAAGTAGCGAAGAAGATACCTTCACCACCAAATAATGCAGTTTTTACGCCCTTGACCATTTCGATATCGTAATCTACATCAGATGTCATAGCAACTAAACAGCCTGTATCAACACGTAATACTTCACCAGGTGCTAGAGTCTTTTCGTGAATAGTGCCACCTGCATGTACAAAAGCCATGCCGTCTCCTTCAAGCTTTTGCATAATGAAGCCTTCACCACCAAAGAAGCCAACACCGATTTTTTTCTGGAATTCAACGCCGATTGAAACTCCTTTTGCAGCAGCTAAAAAGGCATCCTTTTGACAAATAATCTTTCCGTTCAATTGGCTTAAATCCATTGGAATAATCTTACCAGGGTATGGAGAAGCAAAATACACATGGCGTTTACCTGAACCAACGTTCGTAAATGTCGTCATGAATAAACTTTCACCTGTAATTAGACGTTTTCCAGCTCCAAATAATTTACCCATAAGTCCACTTTCTAGGCTTCCTGTTGAACCATCGCCAAAGATCGTTTCCATATGGATAGAATCATCCATCATCATTAAAGCTCCAGCCTCAGCTACCACTGTTTCTTGAGGGTCAAGCTCAACTTGCACGTATTGCATATCGTCGCCATATAATTTGTAGTCAATTTCGTGATTATTCATAAAGGATTCCTCCAAAAAATAATTTTGTTATTATATACGATCATAGGTTGTATTAGTTTCATCGTATAATTAAATATTTTAGAAAAAAAGGGAATAAGCTAGTAAATGTCGAATATAAAACACTAGAATGAGTATTTTTATTTTTGTTTAGCTGGAATTTGTGATTGTTTTAACTTCTTTCAGCGAGTGTCAAACATCCCGCTGAAAGAAGTTAAAACCTCCGACGCAATTATGCCGAGGCATAATCGATTGCTCACAAAAGACTTTCATCCGTAACTGACATCAATGGTTCAGCTAAAGAAAATAAAGCCTCTGACGATTGTCACCGATGTTATTGCTGCAAAAGCACGCTCTTCAGACCTCTATATATTAAAAATTCGGAATTTTGACACACTAAATTCTATATACTATAGAGTAATAGATGATATCTGTTTGAAAGCAATGCAATTGGTAACATTGAGGCAGAGGCACAATAGATAGTTCAGGGGGTGTATGTAGTGGAAATTAAAAACTATATCGGCGGTGAATGGGTAACAAATTCACATTTACAAAGTATAGTAGTGACCAACCCTGCTAATGGGGAGCAGCTAGCTACAATACCGTTATCTACTGCAAGTGAGGTAGATGAAGCGGTAGCGGTTGCAAAAATTGCGCAAAAAAGCTGGGCATTAGTACCTGCACCTAAACGTGCTGACTATTTATATGCCATCGGTCAAAAAATGAAAGAGAAGAAGGAACATTTGGCGACCGTTTTAACAAAAGAAATGGGGAAGGTTATTGAAGAAGCTAGGGGTGAAGTACAGGAAGGGATAGACATGGCCTACTATATGGCTGGTGAAGGGCGACGGTTATTTGGGGAGACAACACCGTCAGAGCTAGCTAATAAATTTGCCATGAGTGTACGGGCACCTATTGGCGTTGTAGGTTTAATAACTCCGTGGAATTTCCCTGTAGCTATTGCGACCTGGAAGTCATTCCCTGCAATGGTTGCTGGCAATACGTTCATTTGGAAGCCGTCAAATGAGACGCCTATGATGGCGTATGAGATGGGCAAAATTTTTGAAGAGGTTGGCTTACCAGGCGGAGTGGCAAATATCGTTTTTGGTACGGGGCCAACAGTTGGAACAGCATTAATTGAACACCCAGATGTTAAGGTCATTTCATTTACCGGCTCTACAACAACAGGTAGTAAGGTAGCAGAGCTAGGTGGTAAACACCTGAAGAAGATTTCATTAGAGATGGGTGGAAAAAATGCAGTCATAGTTATGGACGATGCTGATTTACAGCTAGCTACTGAAGGTATCTTATGGAGTGCATTTGGCACTGCTGGTCAAAGGTGTACGGCATGTAGTCGCGTGATCGTGCATAAAGATGTAAGAGAGGAACTAGAAAAACGTCTATTAGACGAAATGCAAAAGCTAACAATTGGGGACGGCCTGGATGAAGGTGTGAAGATTGGACCTGTGATTAACAAAGCCGCATTGGAAAAGATTAATCACTATGTGCAAATCGGCAAACAAGAAGGGGCGACATTGTTAGCTGGAGGTAGAATTTTATCTGAGCCTCCTTATGATAAAGGGGTTTATTATGAGCCTACACTATTTACCAACGTGAAGCCTGACATGATTATTGCACAGGAAGAAATCTTTGGTCCGGTCGTTTCTTTAATTGAAGTAGCAAGTTTAGATGAAGCAATCGAAGTAAACAATGGCGTAAAATTTGGCTTATCCAGTTCAATTTTCTCACAAGATGTGAATACGATTTTCCGCGCACAACGAGATTTAGATACAGGTATTGTTTATGTGAATGCTGGCACAACAGGTGCTGAAATCCATTTGCCATTTGGCGGCACAAAAGGCACGGGGAACGGTCACCGTGACTCGGGTGTAGCTGCTTTAGATGTCTATACAGAATGGAAAAGTATTTATGTAGACTATAGCGGTAAATTACAAAGAGCACAAATCGATACAGAATAACAGATCAATGAAAGGGGATGTTCTTGATGAAAGTTGTTGTATTAGGTGCAGGTTTAATGGGGAAAGAGGTAGCTCGTGATTTAATAAAAAATAGTAAAGTGGAGCGTGTATTTTTAGGGGATATAGACGTGAAAATAGCGCAGAACTTTGTGGACTCTTTAAATACAGATAAGATTGAAGTTGTAGAGCTTCATGCTGAGCGCGATGACTCGTTATTGGAAGTTATCTCAAAAGGCAATGTAGTCGTTAATGCATTGTTCTATTCCTTTAATGAGCGTGTTGCAAGAGCAGCAATCGCAGCTGGTGTCCATTCCGTGGATTTAGGTGGTCATATTGGCGGTGTAACAGAAAAAATATTAGATCTCGACGAAGAGGCAAAAGCAAAAGGTGTAACCATTATTCCGGACTTGGGTGTTGCTCCAGGTATGGTCAACATTTTAGCGGGTTACGGTGCTTCGAAATTAGATGAGGTAGAATCTATTAAACTATTTGTAGGCGGTATTCCAACAGAGCCGAAGCCACCTCTTCACTATACACGTGTATTTTCCCTAGATGGTGTCTTTGATCATTATACAGAGCCGTCAAAAATGATTCAAAAAGGTAAACTTCAAGAAGTTCCATCGTTATCAGGTGTTGAACCTATTTATTTCAAAGATTTTGGTGTGCTTGAGGCTTTTTATACATCTGGCGGTATATCGACATTGTATAAGACATTCCCGAATGTCCAAACACTAGAATATAAAACAATCCGTTATAAAGGACATGCAGACAAGTTTAAGTTATTAGCAGATTTAGGATTCCTCGATGCTAGTAATAAGGTAGAGGTAGAAGATCAAGAGGTTTCTGTGCGTCCAGTTGTTCGTGAGGCACTTAAAAAGAAACTCGAACTTGGTACAAAACCTGATGCAGTGCTACTACGCGTAATTGTAGCAGGTGAAAAAGCGCAACAACAAGTGACTTATGAGTTCGAAATGGTTGTGCGTAAAGATATGACAATTAATGAAACGGCTATGGCTCGTGCAACAGCAAATACAATTTCTGTCGTTGCTCAAATGATTGGGGAAAATAAAATTACAGAGCGCGGTGTATTTGCACCTGAATCAATTGTACCGGGCGACATTTATATTAAAGAGATGGCAAAACGTGGTGTTGTCATTAAGGAGACGTCTCATATATCAGCAATGATTGTGAAATGGTAGGTGCTTGGTCATGAATTTCGAATTTACCACTGAGCAAGAAATGCTACGTAAAACAGTGCGGCAGTTGTGGATGCCGAGATTATTCCACATATTGCGAAGTGGGATGCTGAGGGTGGCTTCGATCCGAAGATTTGGTCAAGACTTGCTGAGCTAGGTTTAATGGGTGTTTGTGTACCAGAACAATACGGTGGTAGTGGGATGGATTACAATGCACTCGCCATCGTTTGTGAAGAGCTTGAACGTGGCGATACAGCGTTTCGTACAGCTGTTTCAGTTCATACAGGTTTGAATAGCATGACTTTAATGCAATGGGGAACAGAGGCTCAAAAACAGCAATACCTTGTTCCGCAGGCAAGAGGAGTTCGGATTGGGGCATTTGGTTTAACAGAGCCTGGAGCAGGGTCAGATGTAGCTGCAATGTCTACCACCGCAGTAAGGGATGGAGATTTTTACGTGTTAAATGGACAGAAAACATGGATTTCCTTATGTGATCTAGCTGACCATTTTATCGTTTTTGCCTACACTGATAAATCGAAGAAGCATCATGGTATTAGCGCATTTATCGTAGAGCGTTCTATGACGGGCTTTACATCGAAGGCCATTAAAGGTAAATACGGTATTCGTGCTGGTAATACGGGCGAGCTCTTTTTTGAAAATCTACGTATACCTGTAGAGAATCGCCTTGGAGAAGAGGGAGAAGGCTTTAAAATTGCCATGTCTGCGCTAGATAATGGTCGTTTGGTTGCCAAAATGGAAGCGGGCTATCAAATGAGCCGCTTACTTGTATATCGTGTTGGAGAGTTGAAAAACAAAGGTTTACGTAATACGCGGGAGACATCATTAGCAAAGTGGCAGGCTTGTGATTTTGCGAATAAAGCTGCAGATGATGCTGTCCAAATTCATGGAGCATATGGTTATTCGGATGAATATCCAGTCGCTCGTTATTTACGTAACTCGAAAGCACCAGTTATTTATGAAGGCACGCGGGAGATTCATACGATTATGCAGGCTGACTATGTATTAGGAAAACGTCAAGATAAGTCATTGGCAAAAATGCTACCAAAATGGCCATTTGAAGAATAGTCGTTTTATGGTGACTTTTTATGGATTGGTCTAAAGTTAATTAGACTTACTTCTTTTAACTTCTTTCGGGGGCAGCACCTACAAAATGTGAATATTCTAAGTGAAATTTCATAAAGAAAAAGCCGATTTCCTAAACGTTAAGGGGATAATCGGCTTTTTACTATTCAGTAGTCTTTGTGACCGTAGAGAGTCCAAATGATTACAGTTGCTTTCTAGTTAGGATCCGAATTTCGGATTCTTTTTTTATGTTAAAGAATGGTTTTAGGGTCTAATTGTGTCTTAGCGTTCAAATTATACAAGAAAATATTGCTAAAATTAACATTTTATATTGCTTTATTCACATAATATGTTATTTTTATATGGGCAATATAGTTCCAAATAATCAATATATTACCACTGTATAAAGGTAGTACTATAGGAGGATTTTTTATGAAGAAGAAATTAAAACTCAATCAAGTGTTAATTGGAGTAAGTACAATGGCACTGTCGTTCGGAGCGTTACAAGCAGAAGCATCGGCAGCAGAAAAAACGCCTTATAATGTATTACAAATGAAGCCTGTGGGCATAGATACTTCGAAAGATAAAATCGCACATTCTACAACGGCTGATGAAACATTATCATTTGAAAAACGTTTGGAAATGGGAGATTTTTCGGAACACCCAGCTCCAACTATAAAGCTTGCTGAAACGAAGCAATTGCAAGAACAGTACTCGACGGCAGAGCTTAATAAAATGAGCGATAGTGAGCTAATTGATACGCTAGGAAATATTCGCTGGTATCAAATTACAGATTTATTCCAATTCAATGATGAAACAAAAGCTTTTTATCAAAATAAAGAACGCATGCAAGTTATTATTAATGAATTAGGGAAAAGAGGAAGTTCTTTTACGAAAGATGACTCAAAGGGTATTGAAACATTTGTAGAGGTATTGCGTTCTGCATTTTATCTAGGATTTTATAATCAGGAACTAAGTTATTTAAACGAGAGAAGTTTCCATGATAAGTGTTTACCAGCATTAAAGGAAATGGCGAAAAATCCGAACTTTAAACTTGGTACAGAAGAGCAAGATAAAGTGGTATCCGCCTATGGGAAATTAATCGGTAATGCTTCTAGTGATGCAGAAACAGTTCAGTATGCTGCGAAGATTTTAAAACAGTTTAACGAGAATCTCTCTACATATGAAAGCGATCGTTTAAAAGGGCAGGCGATCTATGATTTAATACATGGTATTGATTATGATCTGCAGTCGTACATGCATAAGACAGGTAAAGAAGCGAATACGACGATGTGGTATGGAAAGATTGATAGTTTCATCGATGAAGTGAATAACATTGCTCTTTTACATAATGTAACAGATAACAATAGTTGGTTAATTAATAATGGCATTTATTATGCAGGGCGTTTAGGAGTATTCCATAGTCATCCGGATAAAGGTTTAGAAGTTGTTACACAAGCGATGCATATGTATCCATATTTAAGTGAAGCTTACTTTGTGGCAGTAGAGCAACTTACTACAAATTATGATGGAAAAGACTTTAACGGAAATGCAGTAGATTTAGAGAAAATGCGTGAAGAGGGCAAGAAGCAGTATTTACCGAAAACATATACGTTTGATAATGGATCGATTGTCTTTAAGACGGGCTCTAACGTAACAGACGACAAAATTCAAAGATTATACTGGGCTGCAAAAGAAGTAAAAGCACAATATCACCGTGTAATTGGGAATGACAAAGCATTAGAACCAGGTAATGCTGACGATGTATTAACAGTTGTTATTTATGACACTCCAGATCAATATCGATTAAACCGTCAATTGTACGGCTATGAAACGAATAATGGTGGTATTTATATTGAAGAGAAGGGGACGTTCTTTACATATGAACGTACGCCGGAGCAAAGTATTTATAGTTTAGAAGAGCTGTTCCGCCATGAATTCACACACTATTTACAAGGTAGATACGAGGTTCCTGGTTTATTCGGAACAGGTGATATGTATCAAAATGAACGACTAACATGGTTCCAAGAAGGAAATGCAGAATTTTTTGCAGGATCAACGCGTACAAATGATGTTGTTCCACGTCAGAGTATTATTAGTGGATTATCAGATGATCCATCACAACGCTATACAGCTAAACAGACATTGTTTGCGAAATATGGATCATGGGATTTTTATAACTATTCCTTTGCTCTACAGTCCTTTATGTATACGCATCAATTTGAGACATTTGATAGAATTCAAGATTTAATTCGTGCGAACGATGTGAAAAATTATGATGCGTATCGTGATGCTTTAAGTAAAGATCCACAACTGAATGCTGAATACCAAGCTTATATGCAGCAATTGATTGATAATCAAGAAAAATACAAGGTGCCACAAGTAGCAGAAGATTATTTAGTGGAACATGCACCAAAAGCATTAAACGAAGTGGAGCAAGAAATTGTCGATGTTGCTAACGTACAAGATGTAAAAATGACAAAACATAAATCTCAATTCTTTGATACATTTACACTCGAAGGTACGTATGTAGGCAGTGAAACGCAAGGTGAATCTAAAGATTGGAAAACGATGAGTAAGCAAGTGAACGAAGTACTGGAGCAACTGTCGCAAAAAGAGTGGAGCGGCTATAAAACAGTGACTGCGTATTTCGTCAACTACCGTGTAAATGCAGCAAACCAATTTGAATATGATATTGTTTTCCACGGCATTGCGACGGATGAAGGAGATATTCAAGCGCCTATTGTAAAGATAAATGGTCCATATGCTGGAATCGAAAATGAAGAAATCCAGTTCAAGAGTGATGGTTCAAAAGATAAAGATGGAGAAATCGTTTCTTACCTTTGGGATTTTGGTGATGGAAAAACAAGTGAAGAGGCAAACCCTACTCATGTATACGAAAAAGAAGGCACATATAATGTGACATTAACAGTGAAAAATGATAAGGGAATAGAAAGTAAAGATCATGCAATTGTAGCTGTACGGAAGGGCGCACAAACAGGGAATAATCATCAAGAAGAAACGAAGACAATTCCATTTAATACGCCCCTAAAAGGTAGTTTGATGGGTGATGATGATACGGATGCATACACATTTGAAGTTACGTCTCCAGAAGAAATCGATATTTCTGTCTTAAATGAAAATCAAATTGGCATGACATGGGTGCTTTGTCATGAGTCTGATAAGCAAAATTACGTAGCAGTTGGACAGGAAGATGGAAATAATATAACAGGTAAACTTCATGCGGAACCAGGAAAGTATTATTTATATATTTATAAATTTGATAATGAAAACGGGACATATACAGTAAATGTACAAAATGAATCAAAAACAGAGATAGAACCAAATAATCGTCCAGAAGAAGCGACTACGATTCCATTTAATATGCCCCTAAAAGGTAGCTTGATGGATGATGATCATACGGATGTATACACATTCGACGTTACGTCACCAAAAGAAATCGATATTGCTGTCTTAAATGAAAATCAAATTGGCATGACATGGGTGCTTTGTCATGAGTCTGATATGCGAAATTACGTAGCATATGGACAGGAAGATGGAAATAGTATAAAAGGTAAATATAATGCGAAACCAGGCAAATATTATTTATACATTTATAAATTTGATAATGAAAACGGGGCATATACAGTAAATGTACAATAATTATTAAGAAGAAAGTTTTAGTGTCAAGAGTAGAGGCTGATCTGATCTCTATAATGTATAACCATATATCAAGTGTCTAACTTAAAAAAGAGTAGCAGCTAACGTAAAATACAATAGCCGCTGCTCGTAATTAAGCCGAGAGGGATTCACTTCCTCTCGTTTTTTTAATGATAAAAAATTCGGAATAATGTAACTTTCCTATTCTTTGGTAGTCTAATTAATAAACAAGTTTATGAAAGGGAGGAATAATAATGAAAAAGAATTGGTTAGCAATTTTACTCATCGCAGTACTAGCTATTTTGCCAGGAATTATTATGCTGGTCTCGACCCCAAAAGTAGAGGCACAAACTAAGAGTACGAGTACGAGTACGACTACCTATAGCTGGCAAGTATCCTTTACTGAGGCACTAAAAGAAAGCGCAGTAGCGGAAGACGATGTTTACGTAACAAATAGCAAAAATCAAAAGGTAACAGCAACAGTAACATTTGGGGAAGATAAAAAGACAATGATCGTAAGTGATTTAGCACCTGGAAGCTATAAATTACATGTGAAGAAAGAAGCGTTTGTACTAGATGGACCTAAAACAACATCGCAAGTAATAGCATTTACCATCATTGAAAAGCTTGAAGCTGTAAAATCAGAAAAAGAACTACAACAATATTTTGAAACACTTTTAGCTAACTCACAAAAAGAACTGAATGAGGCGACCGTAGAAATGGCAAAGAGTGAAGACAAAGCGAGTGCAGACAACTCCTCTACAACGAATAATCAGGTCGAAGGGGTGGAAGAAGGGGATATTGTTGTTGTCAAAGATGGCTTTATTTATGCTGTAAAGGATCAGGGCATTACTGTAGTAAATGCTAAAGATCCGAAAAAATTACAGTTAGCAACTACAATCAAACTGAAGGAGTCACGACATATTTCGAAACTAGCATTATATGATAATTTATTAATAGTAATTGGGGATGAATATTTAGAGAAAACAGGCACAAGCATGTCGACAGCCTCTTTGTATGATATTTCAAACCCAAAGAATCCGAAGCTTATACGTGAAGTAGGGCAAGAGGGGTATTTAAACGATATTCGAATTACAGATGATACATTATATTTAATCGGGAATATGTATCCGAATTATTGGATGCTTAGAGAGCAAAAAACGCCGGATTTAAAACCGAAAACATTTGATAGTGTAGAAGGAAATGAGTACAAAAGTTTACCTCTAGAGAAAATTTCTATTTTACCAAATACAATGGATGGAACATATAACTTAATTACAGCGGTGGATTTAAAAAATGGTGCAAAGACAACTGCGAACACAAAGGGGTACTTAGGTGGTAGTAGTGGACTTTATATGGCGGAGAATGCACTTTATTTAACAACACCAGTTTATGATGGAAATCGGGTGCCTGCTTCAGGTCGCATGATGGATATGATCTGGATACCGAGAACAACTAATACACAAGTTTTTAAATGGAATATTGATGGAACTGCCATAAATTTTGTAGGTACGACGGAAGTAAAAGGATCCGTGTTAAATCAATATTCAATGGATGAGTATGAAGGCAATTTCCGCATCGTTACAACCGAAGGAAATGCGTGGGATGAACAAAAAATATCTCGAAACCACCTATTTATTTTAGATGAAAATTTACAAGAGCTCGGTGCAGTAAAAGATTTAGCTCCTGGTGAAAAAGTGTATTCTGCACGCTTTATGGGCGAAAAAGCATATGTAGTAACATTTAAGCAAGTGGATCCATTGTTTGTTATTGATGTGGCAAATCCGAAAAAGCCAACTGTGCTAGGTGAGCTAAAGATTCCAGGCTTTAGTAACTATTTGCATCCATTAGACGATACACATTTAATCGGCATTGGCTATGATACCGAGCAACGCTATGATGCATATTCGAAGCGTAATTTTACGGTCACAACTAATATGAAAATGTCATTGTTTGATGTTTCAGATTTCAAAAATCCAACGGAACAATCAACAGTAAAAATAGGCGGAGAAGGCTCGTACTCTGAAGTTCAATACAATCCGAAAGCACTATTCCGCAACAAGGAATACAATTACTTCGGTTTCCCGGTTGTCCTGTATGATGCAGGGAAGGGTGATGAAATCGTCTACAAAGGTCAAGGCGCGCAAATCTATGAAATCACTGCAGATAAAGGAATCGTCCTAAAAGGAAATATTGTTAATAAAAGCACTGGCGATCAGTATGAAAATTGGGAGCAGCGTGTACAGCGAGTAGTCTATATAGATGACGCTCTTTACACAGTAGCGAACAATGAAGTGAAGAGCTATCAGCTAAAAGACTTCAAACCACTTGATACATTAACTGTAAAATAAAAAGGAAAGTCCAATAACCTTAATCTTGAGGTTATTGGACTTTCGCTGTGGTTATTTTTGACGATATGGAAGAATTTCCGATACTGTCACGAATTCATAGCCTTGCCCTTGTAAATAAGCAAGCACGGAATCAAGACCATCTGCAGTCGATTGATGAATATCATGCATTAAGACAATGGCGTTATTGTGTAAATTATTTTTGACATTAGGTAGTAACTGTTGCGCATTGCGATACTTCCAATCTAATGTATCGATCGACCATAAAACAACAGGAACTGGAATTTGACCGTTGATAGTATCGTTTGTTGCTCCATACGGTGGTCTAAATACAGTTGGCTTTTGGTTAATGGCCTTTTCTATCTCCGCAACTGTAGATGTGTATTGATTTACTGCCGACTCTAGTGACAGTTTTGTTAATACAGGATGGTTCCATGAATGATTCCCTATTTCATGTCCTCGTGCAAGAACATCTCTTGCGATATCAGGATAATATTGTACACGACTACCAAGCATAAAGAAGGTAGCTTTTGCGTGATATTTATCAAGAGTATCTAATATCTGTTCTGTAACCTTTGGATGTGGACCATCATCAAAAGTTAAGGCAATACGCTTTTTGTTTGGATCACCTGTATTAGTTGGCTTTACCGGCTGTTCCATAGCAATCTGGAAATCAGAGGCTAACAACGGATTGATAAGTGATAGTGGGAGCTTCACAATTGGTGGACCTGCTGCTCCGCTAGCAATCTCATACTCATCAAAATAGAATTGTATCGAATCATCAACGATAGCAAAGCGATTAAAGTTAGACCACTTCGGTTCAGTTGACTTTATTAAATCATCCTTGAAAAGCTCATCCTTTAACTTAAGGTTTTGTTGTAAGTCGTTACGTACATGAGTAGCTAAGACTGATAAATTGTTTTTATCGTTGTTCAACAATGTTTTAATGGAAATTAGTTCACCAGTTTCATGATTGATGAAGAATGTTTTTGTTGAAACCTCGGGGTTGGCGCCGCCTGTATACAACATTTTTGTTAGCACAAAGGAATAGTATTGCTTTTGATATGGGAAAGTTTCCAAACTAATATTAAGCTCACCCATTACCTCTTTATCTTTATTTTCTTTCATAGATGACAGATAGTTTTCTTTTGAATCCGTTATGTACTGTAATACAGCATCGTTAAAAGTTTTATTATCTGTTTCTGGATAGTGAATAGCAAAAGGTGTTCGCTTATCATTAGAGACATCTGTTACAATACGTATACCTGGAAACGCAGAGCTATCTGTGGATAGATTACTCTCTATTGAATCTGAAGTTGTCTCTTTAGAGGCACTAATTTTTTGAAACTTAAAGTCATCCTTTGATAGGATAATGACTAAAATAATAGTTGTTAATGTAATGATGAGGCCAATTAATAGGAAATCAATCATTGGGCCGCGTTTTTTTCTGCGTTCCGGCATTTTTGTGGATACGCTCCTTTCCTTATTTAGTTTTTTAGACTGCTTATAAAATCAGACGTGTTAGTCATTGAAAAAGTTATACGAATCTATGAAGTTTTGCTATCAATTTATGGGAAACCCATCTCCATGAATAAATTACTCAGTAGCTACCATTTTTAGCATATGAAAGCCAAAGTACTTTGGTTAAAAGTTTAAAAAAATTTTAGTTGAGTTTTTATTTGCAGTTCGATACTATTGGCAAGGAACCCTTTAAAGGAGGCAGATAACTGTAATGGTTTTACATGAAGTGGACAATGAATTTACGATTGACTGCTTATTGCTTGCAGGTCGAATTATGATTGAAAGTGGTGCAGAAACATACCGTGTGGAGGATACAATGCTACGCATGGCACATTCTCAAAATATGCTGGATGCGCAATGTTATGCTACACCTACAGGGATCATTTTTTCGTTAGGCAAGACACAGCCGACGAGAATTACATCAATTTCCAATAGGGTTACAGATTTGCAAAAAATAGCCTTGGTAAATTCAGTATCTCGGAGACTCACATCTCACATGATAACATTAGAAGAAGCTTATGACGAGCTAAAGTCGATACAAAAAACAAATTATTTTTTACCAACATATATTCAAGTCATATCAGCGGCTCTTGCGAGTGGTTGTTTCCTTATAATGTTTAAGGGAGGATGGTCTGATTTCCTTTTTGCATGTTTAGCAGGGGGATTAGGCTTCCTAGTGCTTTTATTGATAAATGATTTAACAAGAGTGAAATTTTTCGCAGAATTTACAGCATCTTTAGTAGTAGGGTCTATAGCTGTCTTTTCAGTGAAATATGGCCATGGTACAGAAATAGATAAAATTGTTATTAGCTCCGTTATGCCACTAGTACCAGGTATTTTAATCACGAATGCAGTTCGGGATTTAATAGCAGGTCATTTTATGTCGGGGATGGCGAAGGGTGTAGAGGCCTTTTTAACAGCTTTTGCAATCGGTGCAGCTATTGCTGTCACTCTATCGTTTTAGGAGGCAGACGCATGGACTATATCGTACAGTTGATTCTTAGTTTTTTTGCGACTACAGGTATCGCAATTATTTTTAATGTACCTAGAAGAAATCTAGTTTATTGTGGTTTTGTTGGGGTAGTAGGCTGGATGATTTACTTCATTCTAACTGAACATGGCATGGATATAGTATATGCCTCATTCTTTAGTTCTTTCATAATTGCTATCGTTTCCCATTTATATGCTCGGCGCTTCAAAATGCCAATGATTATTTTTATTGTCGGCGGTATTATCCCGTTAGTTCCGGGAGGTATGGCTTATAATGCAATGAGAAATATTGTAGAGGATGATTATATACAAGGGCTACAGTATGGATTAAAGGCATTTTTAATTACAGGTGCCATCGTTATAGGACTTGTGTTTGCAGAGGTACTAATACAGCTTATTTTCCGTTCTGTACGTACTAGTAAAGCGACATTCCAAAAGGTCTACAAGAAATAAGACACTCATCAAATGTATGAGCACGGCGGATAGAACAAATATAAAAAAGGAGGTTGCGTTTTAAACGTAACCTCCTTTTTTAAAATTTACTATTTAACTAGCAATGCTTCAATTTCCTCTGCGTGAATTGGTTTACTAATATAGTAACCTTGAATAGCATCACAGCCATAAGAAATCAAAAGATCTGCTTGTTCAGCAGTTTCGACACCTTCTGCTACAACTTTAAGTTCCATAGATTTTCCGAGTTGCACCATACCGTGCATTAGCTTTTGTGTTTTTTCGGACTTTAATAAAGAACTTGTAAATGTTTTATCGATTTTTAATGTATCTATTGGTAAAATTTGCATATATCTAAATGAACCATACCCGGTACCGAAATCATCTAGTATAAAGGCAATACCTTCATTTTCAAGCTTACGCATTTGCTGTGTGATAAAGGTAGCGGCTTCTGCTTCTAGCGCAAATTTCTCAGTGATTTCAATTTGAATAAGGCTTGCAGGACAGCCGGTTTTTGCCAAAGTTCCAAGGATTGACTTTGCCATGTTTTTATCACGGAATTCGCGTACAGAAGAGTTAATGGATACTTTTAAACCAAGACCAGCTTTTTGCCAGATTAGCGCCTGTTCACAAGCTTTTTCTAGCATAAAGGAACCGATATTATTAATAAGACCAGTTTCCTCAGCGATTGGAATAAGCTCATCTGGTGAAACAACGCCAATTACTTCATCTTCCCAACGAACTAGTGCTTCTACAGCTGTAATTTTACCTGTATAAACATCAATTTGCGGCTGATAGAGGACTTTTAGATTTTTTTGGTCAAGAGCTTGAAGTAAACGTTTTTCAATTAAAGCTTTACGATTTAATGCTTTATGTGTTGCTTTGGATAGTGAGACGATTTTATCGCCACCTGCTTCACGGACAGTTGTGATAGTAGCAATCGATGCCTTCATTAGTTGGGAGAATGTAGTTTGATCCTCTGGATAACGTGTAATTCCGCCACTAATAGAAATAGGGACAGCAACATTACTGTTATAAATTGGATGTTGTTGTAAGTAAGACAGGAAGCCTTGAATAAACCATTCACTTAATGGTGTAATCACGACAAAATCATTTTCGTTAATACGTGCCATCGTACTATCTTGGAAGTACATTTTTATACGATTTGTAAACTCTACAATAAGACTTTGACCGATTTGCTGATCATGTAACTCTTTTAATGTATAAAATTTATCAATACTTAAATAGACAAAAGAAAAGTTTCTTTCATCCTCAATCATATTGGAAATCACTTTTTCAAGTCGATGTGCATTCATCAGACCAGTTTCTGTATCAATATAAGCGATTTTTTCCAGCTGATGTTGAATTGACTTGGACTTGGTGATATCCTTTTCAATTAATAAAAATTGTTGCTCATTTGTTTCGATATTAAATGTAGGGATAGCTGTTAGTAGTACCCAATAAGATTGACCCGCTTTTGTAACTTTTTCGACTTCACCTTGCCACGTTTGGCCAATGTTTAAATTCCGCCAGATGGTATTTGTGATTTTTTCACTTTCTTTATTTTCAGGGAATAATTGCCAAAATGTTTTACCAATCACGCGTTTTGGTGTCCATTGACTCGTTTTTAGAAATTCATTATTACATTCTAAAATGAACCCATCATGATCAAGTGTTACTGTCATAAATGTCGAGTCTAATCCCTTTTTTAAGTCTACGAGAGTGCTGCTACTTGAGACAGAATTAATCATTAACTCTGGTAGCATGAACATCATAAGAACGAAATGCTTTCCTTGTTCAGTAAATGGTTTAGCTAGTAGCGCTGTTGTAATTTCTTCATTTGTATACGTTTTTAATTGAATTTGATTGATATACGTGCTGTCATTATTTTGCATAATAGCTTGAAAGGTTTCTAATGAAAGCTGACGTAGTAAATTTTCATGAATGAATAAAGTGGTATGTTCTTTAATAGTAGTATCTGAAAAATCAAATAGCTGTTCAGCAAGCTTTCCCAAATTTATAACTTGTCCATCTTGATTCATGACAATAGCAGGAAAAGGAAGTGAATTTAAATAATGTTCATCGATCGTAAATGATTTTTGCATATGACTCATGATTATTCGATCTCCTTGAGTAATCTATATATACTATTATTATAGTTAATTATCGGGAATTAGTCATTATGAATATGATTGTAAATATTTGATAATAAAAAATTTCGGGACTTTTTTAGTTAGAAATAAGGAAAAAAATGAAGAAAAATAACATTTTTTAGTATGAATATAGGGATCTAGAATTATTGGAAAGATTGAAAAAAATAGTATTAATCGTCTCCTGTGCGATGATACGGGGAGAACCCGGACCTTAAATGGAGTTGTTACTCAACAATACGCCATTGATGGTTTCCATTTCGTTATTGTTTGCAGGTATTTAATTACCTACATATTTATCTTCATTCAGTGGGTGCCCTAACACCTACTGTTAAATTGCCACAGGACGTGGGTATCTTAAACTGGGCTTCTCTATGTATTTTTTACTTTATTACAGTTTCTAGCACCGATATTTGTTGTTGCCTATGTCTCTCTTAGTTTAAAGAAATGGCCATCGAAATATCAAGTGATAGGGATTATTGGTACACTTATAGGTTTTTCCCTCCTACTAACGAATGCTTCATTTGACGATTTATTAGTTAGTAGTAAAGCCTTATTGGGGGAGTAGCGGTTGGTCTTACGTTTGCCTTCTACACATTGTACCCTGCAAGTTTGATAAAAGAATGAAGTGTACTACTTGTTGCCGTATGGGGAATGCTTATAGGAGGATTTACATTAGAGATTAATTGTTGCATTTGGAGTCAAATCTGTTGTTTTTGTGCTATTTTAAGTAGAAACAAGTATGATTTCTAGTATTAACCCCTACAGCAATGGTTATTTCAGTTATCGTATTTAGGTTTTGGCAATTTGTTGATGTCTTCGTTATGCTTGTTTATTTAACATGGCTTTCTGTAGGTGAAGAAAAAGCGTAAAAATACTATCTGTATAGGAGTTATTCACTATATTTGAAATTTGTGGAACTCCTTTCTAATAATAAGGGGGAAGAATATGAAAGAAGTTTTTTCCTATGTGAAGCCTTATAAATGGACTGCATTTATCGCGTTATGCTTAATGCTGTTGGAATTGTTTGTGGAGCTCGCTCAGCCACTTATCATGGCTAAAATCATAGATGATGGAGTACGAGCTCAAAATCAAGGGGTGATTTGGCAATGGGGAATTGTTTTACTTGGCTTATCGTTCGTAGCCTTTATAGCCGGTGTCGTTAATTCGTATTTTTCATCGCATACAGCACAGAGTTTCTCCTATGATTTACGAAATGCATTGTTTGAAAAAATACAATCCTTTACATTAACCACTTATCAAAAATTCTCAACAGCTTCTCTTATTACAAGGTTAACGAATGATGTAACGCAAGTTCAGACAGTGCTGTTTATGAGTTTGCGTATTATGCTTCGTGCACCACTTGCCGTTGTTGGCAGCATCGTTATGGCCTTTGTAGTAAATGCTAAATTAGCGTTGTTTTTAGTTATTGGCGCACCGATTATTTTGATTTTTCTTATTTTTATGGTGGCAAAAGGTGTGTCTTATTTTGGACTTGTGCAAAAAAGAATGGATCGTTTGAATCGTGTACTACAGGAAAATTTACAGGCTATACGATTAGTGAAGGC
This sequence comes from Lysinibacillus sphaericus, assembly GCF_006864135.1. Lineage (GTDB taxonomy): Bacteria > Bacillota > Bacilli > Bacillales_A > Planococcaceae > Lysinibacillus. The sequence goes on from NZ_SADV01000014.1 coordinate 95,745, forward strand.
TTATTTTCGTGGTGCGTATGAAGTCTCTCGTTTTGATGAAGTTGCCTCACGCTTAAAAATAGATACTGTAAAGGCTTTACGCACAATGGAGTATATTATGCCTGTGCTGTTATTCATCATGAATATGAGTCTGCTTGCAGTACTGTGGTTTGGGACAAAACAAATAGCTTCAGGTACAACACCGCTTGGAGATGTAGTAGCCATTGTCAATTATGCAATGCGTATGACAGGCTCGTTTTCGATGTTTGCCTTTATTATTATTTTTTATGCGCGTGCAAAAGCCTCCGCAGAGCGTATGGCAGAAGTTCTTTCAACTAAGAATGAGATTGAGCTACCATCATCTGCAGAGAAAACGTCTAAAGGCTTGAATTTTGGAGAATTGGCTTTTGAGCATGTTAGCTTTACTTATCCTGGGGAAGACTCGCCTGTACTATCCAACGTAAGCTTCCGAGTGAAATCTGGTGAAAAGCTCGCCATTATGGGGGCAACAGGTGCAGGGAAATCTACGTTGTTACAGCTTATTCCACGTTTCTACGATGTGACTGAAGGTAAAATAGTAGTAGAGGGGAAAGATGTACAGCAATGGGATTTACAAGAGCTGCGTGAAATCATCGGCTATGTTCCACAACAATCGTTATTATTTACAGGAAGCATTGCTGATAATGTTCGTTGGGGCGATGCAGAGGCTGAAATGGATGCAGTGCTGCAGGCTACAATGCAAGCACAAATTCATGCATCTGTGGAGGATTTCCCGAATGGTTACGAGACAAAAGTCGGTCAGAAGGGTGTTAATCTTTCAGGCGGTCAAAAACAAAGATTATCGATTGCAAGAGCGCTATTAAGAAAAGGGCATATATTAATGCTTGATGATAGTACAAGTGCACTTGATGTTAAAACGGAGCAGGCATTATGGGCGGCTTTGAGTGAAGAACAAGCAACAATGCTAGTAGTCACTCAAAAAATTCGGACAGCTAAAGGTGCAAGTCGCATCTTACTTATTGATGCAGGAAAAGTGGTTGCATATGGGACGCATGAAGAGCTTTTACAAACGTCAGTGCTTTATAAAAAAATCGCAATCTCTCAACAGGAGGTGGAGGAATAATGAGATTTTTCCAAAAGCCTTTTGGCTATGAGCCGATTTTGACGAAAGATGATGTGAAGCAAGTTGTTAAGAAAAAGAAGGGACCTCGCGCAACAGATTGGAAAAGCACACTACTACGTTTATGGAAAATAGTCGATGAACAACGTGTACTACTAATTATTGTGCTGTTACTTGTCTTGGCGAGTTCCATCTTGTCTCTTCTTGGACCGTATTTAATTGGTAAAATGATTGACATGTACGTAACGCATGGAGAGCTTACAGGACTTGAAAAAGGGATTATGCTGTTAATCGGCATTTATGCTCTATTAGCAATATCATTATTTTTGCAAAACTATTGGATGATTGGTGTTGCCCAACAAACCATATATAGATTACGAACGAGTGTCTTTGCTCATTTCCAAAGACTGCCGATTACCTTTTTTGATCGTCGTCAGCATGGAGAATTAATGAGTCGGATGACGAACGATATTGAAGCAGTTAGCTCAACATTAAATAGCTCCTTTATCCAAGTGTTTTCTAGTGTAGTAACGCTTACAGGAACAGTGATTATCATGCTAAGTTTAAGCCCCTTACTAACGGTATTAACGATGACCATTATACCGGTTATGTTTTGGGCGATGCGTTGGATCACACGAAGAACCGCACCATTATTTAAGGAGCAGCAAGCGGCCATAGGAGCTCTGAATGGCATGATTGAAGAAACGATTTCGGGCCAACGAATTGTCAAAGCTTTCTCACAAGAGGAACGCATGAAAGCGGAGTTTCGCGAAAAAAGTTTACGCTTAAAAAGTACTGGCTTTTGGGCGCAGACATATTCAGGGTATATACCAAAGGTCATGAACTTTTTAAACAATATGAGTTTTACAATTGTAGCTGGTATTGGCGGTGTACTTGCTTTTTATGGGCATGTATCAATCGGAGTAATTGTTATTTTTACAGAATACGCGAGGCAATTTACACGACCTTTAAATGATTTGGCTAATCAATTTAATACCGTGCTGTCAGCGATTGCTGGTGCTGAGCGTATATTTGCGTTACTGGATGAACAGCCCGAGGAGGAAGCTGCTTCGGTACGGGAGCATAAGCTATTAGGACAAGTGAGCTTTCGGCATGTGTACTTTAAATATGAGCAAGCAGCGGAAGCTTACACTTTGAAGGACATTAATTTTAACGTGGAGCCTGGACAAACGGTAGCTCTGGTTGGAGCAACCGGTGCAGGAAAAACAACGATCTTGCAGCTTATTGCAAGATTTTATGAAGTATCAAAGGGTGAGGTTTTATTTGATGGTGTAAACGTTCAGCAAATAGAACGACAAGCACTGCGCTCGCAAATGGCCTTTGTGTTACAGGATCCGTTTCTGTTCGAAGCGTCTGTACGTGAAAATATTCGTTATGGTCGATTAGATGCTAGCGACGAAGAGATTGAGGAAGCGGCGAAGCGTGCAAATGCACATGACTTTATCATGATGCTAAAGGATGGCTATGACACTGTACTTGCTGCAGATGGCAGTGGAATTTCGCAAGGCCAAAAGCAGTTATTATCAATAGCACGAGCTTTGATTGCTGATCCGAAAATTTTGTTGTTGGATGAGGCGACAAGTAGTATTGATACTGTTACGGAGCTTGCGATTCAAGAGGCTCTTGATGTGTTAATGCAGGGACGCACAAGCTTTGTTATTGCTCACCGTTTAAATACAGTACACAATGCTGATATTGTGCTTGTTATGCGCAAAGGTAAGTTAGTTGAAGCAGGCCCTCAACAAAAATTAATGGAATCGGGAGGTATTTATGCGCAGATGTTACAATCTTCATCTCATCATCTTGATGAGTAGTGTGAAAGTAACGATATAGGGTATAAATCTCATTGATCCAGTATAAAAAAGAGTGATTTCGAACATTTGGAATTGCTCTTTTTTAGTTGAAGTAATGATTTTTATTCTATAATTTAAATGTAATTTATTGGGATAAATAGTATAATTAAGTATGGGCGGCTAAGAGGAAATATTTCTTTTAGGTGAGTGAGCAACTAGATGCTCAATGGCAGCGGAAATAGGGCCTGCAAGTGAATGGGTTGTATAAAAATACATACCTTATTCTAGTAATTTTCAGTTTATAACCGTTGAAAATCATATAAAACCTTTTAATTTCACTATATTTGGAGTAAAATTGTTAATAAATAGAAATGATTAGAAGTGGTTAGTATAATTTGTTGCCAGCTTATTTTCTTTCTTGCTACAATAGGGCAATAGTTTGATACAAGAACGGAGTAAATGATGAATATTTCAGTGATGACAGTGTCTTTTCCGTTAGATGGAGAAACATTAAATGAATTAAAATTATTGTGTGAAGAAGCGACCACACATGATTATCGTGTATATGAGACTGCTATGGGTTTGCCTATGGCGGGTTCCTTTGAAACGAAGGGATTTATGGTACTTGCATATGAAGATGACAAAGATGTATTAGTTGGTGCAGCCAGTGCAATAGATTTAATGGGACTGCATACATATGAATGGTCTTTAGTTGTAACACCTACGTACCGTCAAAAGGGAATTGGAACTGCTTTAGTGGAAGCTTTGCAGGCCGGTCTCGAAGAGCGTGGGGCAGAAGGTCAATTGGCAGTAGTGATTGATGGATCGCCTTTTGGACACACATTTATTGAAAAGAAAGGCTTCACATATAGCTTTTCAGAGGCCACTTTAGAAACAAGAGCAGAGTCAGTAGAATTAAAGAATAATATCGAAATTATTCCTTATACAGATGAACAGGCAGAGTTGATTGCCATCTATAGTGCGGCGTTTGGAGATCTACCTGAAGAGTCTAAAGAGCTAATCGCTTTTAATACATCAACTACTGGAAGAAAGCTATGGATAGCCCGTAAAGATGGAGAAATTGTTGGAACAGTGACGACTGCCCAGGAAAATGAAATTCAATGGGTAACGGCATTGGCAGTTCATCCAAACTTTGAGGGGCAAGGAATTGGTACTGCAATGCTGTCATTTTCCAAAGATTATGCGAGCAAAATTAAAGCTAAATTCGTCATGCTCGATGTAGAAATTGACAATAGAAAGGCGCTTTCTGTTTATGAAAAGGCCGGCTTTATGAAAGCTCAACAAATAGACTATTATGTAAAACAATAAGTGAAGAGTGAGGAGTGTGCTCCTCACTTTTTTGTGTTTAGCAATGAAGTCCAGACACCAGTGAAAAGGAAGTGAAATTTTCAGGTAGAGATAATATACGAACTACGTAAATGGATGGGGAAGACCTTACTTTCTAAGAAGATTCCGAGGAACATCATTCGAGTCCGTAATTTAAGGTCAAAATAATTTTATAATGATATCTAATTTAGATAACTGTAAAACATTAAATTAATGTCATATTATGAGTTTAATATTATATTATTTTTAAAATCATTATAATAGGAAATTTCTCGATGGAGTAAAAAACTATAAACTTTTTTAGAAAAAAGTGTTGACGTTTTTAAATTAAGTGTGTAATATTATACAAGTCGTTAAGACAGCTACTAAAAAACAGCTAAACTAGTTGTTGACATAGAGTTTACGACATGATATTATATAAAAGTTGCTGCTGAGAAAACGGCAACGAAATGAACCTTGAAAACTGAACAAGCAAAACGTAATCAATAAAGTTTTTACTAGCTAACCTTGAGTTGGCGAACGAAACAAAATTTTGGACATCAAACATGATGCCAGCAAAACAATTTGAGCTAATCAAATTTCTTTTTATGGAGAGTTTGATCCTGGCTCAGGACGAACGCTGGCGGCGTGCCTAATACATGCAAGTCGAGCGAACAGA
>NZ_SADV01000015.1 GCF_006864135.1 Lysinibacillus sphaericus
GCACGAAGCGAAGCGTAGGAGGAGGCTCGGCGCTCGCCCGCGGAAAGCGAGCGGAATGCTTCGGAAAACAACAGTAGAGTCACAGTGCCAAATGAAAAAAGCGAGCTATTCAACGATTTAATCGTTGAATACCTCGCAATGTGAAAAGATATAGACTTTTTCAGTGCCCTCTTTTTATGGAGCCTCTTTTTAATATCTTTGCTCCACCTTAAATTAAACGATAATTCCGAAAATTAAGAATATAAGAAAGGGAAGTCAGAAAAAGTGGAGGTCTGTCCTATTTCCCCTATTGGTTGGCCTCGTAAAAATTATTCAAAGTCAGGGGCCATACTACCGAAAACCATTGCGGAAAAATTATTACCCTTCTCTGGAGAAAGGTAATACTGCCGCCGGATGGGCAAACGTTAATGGCATAGTATCCCCCTTCTATTTAACAAAGTATTTATTACTACGTTTTACATCTCTAAAAGTTACTTAGAGATGTAAAGATCAGCTGATTCCATCAACAAATTTTTCTGTTGTAATAATTTATTAATAATTTAATAAGGACCTTATAATAATTCCCCCTTACACTAAAAGAAATAAAATCAAATGAAGGAGGTATTCTCGTGGAAAAAGAGGTACTTATTCAGGCCCAAAATCTATGTAAGACATATTCCACAGGTAGTGAGCAATTTCATGCAATAAAAAATATTAATATCAAAATATATAAAGGAGATTTTACTGTCATTATGGGAAACTCCGGTTCAGGTAAATCGACATTGCTTTATCTTTTAAGTGGTCTAGATTCTATTACAGCCGGTGAAGTCTATTTTCATGGAGAAAGACTTGATACATTTACTGAACAGCAGTTAGCTACATTTCGTTCTAAAAAAATTGGTTATGTCTATCAAAGTAGTAATCTCGTTCCGGATATGACATTGCTAGAAAACATCACCCTCCCAGGATACATTGCAAAATATCCTAAAAAAGATGTGATAAAAAAAGCGGAGACGCTATTAAATAAAATGGGTCTTGAAGAGCAACGAAATCGTTTACCTTCGCAAACCTCTGGTGGACAGCAACAAAGGGCTGCTATTGCCAGAGCATTAATAAATGATCCAGAGATTCTGTTTGCAGATGAACCGACCGGGAGTTTAAATTACGATCAAGGTGTAGCTGTCTTAGATATTTTAACGAATTTAAACAAAAAGGGTCAGTCTGTTGTGATGATTACGCATGATATAAAAGCTGCTTGTCGTGCAAATCGGCTTATTATTATTCAGGATGGAAAGCTTGAAGGTATTTTAAATTTCGATCAATTCGATGATGCTAGCATACAAGAGCGTGAACATATTATCTTCTCTTATGTTGCGGGAAAGGAGTAAAAAATGCGCGCAATACTTACTCTTTGCTTTGCACATATCAAGAAAAGAAAAATCCAAAATGTACTACTAGCAGTTCTAATTATGCTATCCACCCTTTTATTAGCTACCTCTGTAACGATTATTATGAATATAAACAATATATTTGAGAAAACACATCATGATTCCAATGGGGCTCATCAAATTTTAACGATGGGTAAGGATATTCATAACCCTATCACTGTAAACAAGTGGTGGCAAGAGCAACAAGGAGTTACTCCCTCGAACCTTATTCCATATAGAAATTTATCTGGCTTTAAAGCGAGTGGTGTAGAAACGGCAAATCATCTTTACCTGTATATGATGAATACACCAAAAACGCCCTTTGTTATTGATCAATTACTATTTTCAGAGGGCGAAAATCAGGACTATCCTATAGAGGGAACGATTTGGATTCCCACATCGATGGCTGCTACTTCGAATATTTCACTTGGAGATGCTATCGAATTTAACACCGGCGAAAAAGCTTTTATATTAAATGTTTCTGGTATCGTTGTAGATTTGCCATATGGTGGATCCTTTACAACGAATGCTCGCATTTGGATGAACGACTCTGACTACCATAAACAATTTGATACGTTGATAGGGTCTGAAGAGTATATGATGGCCCTTCGCTTTGATGATTATCAGCAAAGTGCAAGCTATTGGATTGAGTTTGAAAAGTTTTTAAAAGGTCCATACCTTGAATCAAAAATGGATTACGAGCAAATTTCTTCATTTTATTTAATTATTAATAAAATTATCGGCTTTATCATGATAGCTTTTGGTGTAGCAATGTTATTCATTTCATTGTTTATTATTGGTTTTAGTATTTCAGATGCCATTTTAACGAACTATAAAACGATTGGTGTTATTAAATCTCTTGGACTCACTTCTCGGAAAATTAGTGCAACCTATGTTTTACAATTTGGTTTATTATCAGTGTTCTCAATTATTCCGGGTCTTATTGCCAGTACAGTCCTTTCCAGAGTGATCATAGAAAGCTCTTTATCTTATTTAAAGGCCGGAAAGCATTTAACGATTATTCAAGATTTTAGAATCGCCATGCTACTTGCTGTAATAATCCTTGTCATTGTTATCCTTACTGTGTTCATTTACTCAAACAAAGCACGCCACGTTGAACCAGTACAGGCAATTAAATACGGTATGTCAGAATTTGCAAACAGTAAATTGAATCGGCGTTTAAACAACTCTAATCGTCTTTCTAATTTAGTCAATTTGCCGTTTCAACTTCAAATTGGCATTAAAAATATCACCAAAAATATGAAAAGTTCCATTCTTATTATTGTTCTTACAGCCATTACTTCTGCTATTTTAGTGTTTAGCGCAGTCATTCTTAATAGCTTTATTTCCATCAAACAAAACACACCAGCATGGGGCTACGATTCATCAGATGTCGTAGTAACGGATATTAATGAGGCAACATTTTCAAAACAACAGTTTGAACAATTTTTACGCTCAGATGAACGCATTAAAAATCACGCTTGGCTAGATCAATTTATAGGAGTATTCCCTAATGAACCCAATCAACCGCTAAATATTAGTGTCGATACTATTGAAGGTAGTTTTGATGATGTTGGATACGAGACAATTTCTGGACGTAATCCTGTAAATAAAAATGAAATAGCCCTTGGTATTAATGTCGCGAAGGCTTTACACAAAAATTCAGGGGATATTGTAGAAGTCTATATCGAAGGCAAGCAGCATCATTTGATTGTTACTGGTATTTATCAATCGATAGCAAATATGTCTAATTCAGCGAGAATTACCGCTGATGTTATTAAAGTTTATAATGCTACCTATTCTGCTTCAGAACATAGTATGATCAATTTGGTCGATGAGACATTATCAGCTCAAATCGTTGATGATTTAAACAATAAATTTAAAAGCTCTATCTCAGCTGTCACCCAACAAACATTATTAGATGCTGTCTTTAAAGAAGTGATCGCTGTTTTAATAATCCCATTATCTGTTATCGGAATTTTATTTATCGCTGTAACATTCATCATTATTTTTAGTGTTTCTAGAATAAACGTAAGAAAAGAATGCGGAACTTACGGCATTTTTAAATCTATTGGTATGACCTCAAATACTATTAGATGGTCGATTTCATCAGGAATCCTGTTTCTTTCAGCACTAGGGACTATATTCGGGATTTTTATCGGTGTAAAAGTAATACCAGTAGCTTTACAAAGTATTATTGTAGAATATGGCATACTGGAGTTACCCCTTGTGATAAATTGGCCAATAACCATCGGATTATCTCTCTTAAGTGTTGTGGCAGCCTGTCTTGGATGTTGGATATCAACGAAAATCATCTCCAAAACCTCTCCCCGAATTTTGCTTGTTGAATAAAAAATTGCCCCCATCTGCCTAGGTAGTGGGGGCAATAATTTTGATATATGGATTGTCATTAATCAAGCTGTTCCTTTAATTTATTTATTTCAGTTAATGTTAATTCTGTAAATTCAGCAATTGTTTCTAAATCAATGCCTTTCTGTAACATTGTCAAAGCTATTTCTTGCTGCTTCTTTTTCTCCCCTTGTTCAATACCTTGTTCAATACCTTGTTCAATACCTTGTTCAATACCTTGTTCAATACCTTGTTCAATACCTTGTTTTATTCCCTTAGCTAATCCTTCTTTTTCCGCCAAATATTTTGCATCCTCTAACTTCGCTCCCTCGTCTAATATATATTTTAAACGGGATTCATAGGCAAATATTTCTTCTGGAGATTGACTTAATTCTTGCCAAATAGTTAAAGCATTTTCTATTTTTTTATCGTCCATAGCAAGTTCCTCCAACTCCAAATAGATTTCTTTATAGACTCTTTCCTTTCTTGCATCAACCATCCCTAGTAACAATAGCCATCTCGCAAGTACATTATCTAATGGGTTCAATTTATTATCAAACCAATGCTTAATAAATTTATTCATTTCTATAAAGTGAATTTCAAGAACATCATCAATTCTAAATTTTTCATTATCTTCATACAGATGAAATGTAGTATGATAAGCATCAGTTTGCTCAAACAAACTAAAATTACAAATATTAATGGTAATTGTTGGTCGTAATTTGTGATAAGCTGTACCCTTTCTAAGCTGTGAAGTATATATTCTTGACCAGTAAAAAAGGGTTCGCTTAATCATATCGTACTGATTGCTTAATTGAATTTCTACATTAATCATCAGATTTTCTTGGGTTCTCACGAGAATATCTAGCCGAGATTGCTTATCATCCCCATGCTCACCACTAAATTCTTGACTCAAAAAAGAGACTTCCTTAATAGCATCGCGACCTGTACGATTTAAAATTGCGTTAAGAAAGACAACCGTTATATCTTTATTATTATCATTTCCAAATAATTGCTTAAAGGCGTAATCAACTTTGAGATCTACAAATTTTTCAAGTGGAATTCTACGTAAAGCCTTTTCATTCATACCCATCACTCCAAATGATTTACCTTAATTATAGCATTTTGGAGCAAAAGAAGATAATTAGCTATATTTTGTTACATAACTATTATTTTTGTAGATTTATTACTATCGGTGCAAGCGTTGTTTCTTTATAATCCGCTACTTCTGTTGTCCCATTGCTAACAACTGATTCACCGAATGGTTGTTCACCATCATTTTCCGATGATTTGGTGAGGCGAACATGTGGCACAATTGTCAAAGTCTTTGCCCTTTCATCTATTTTCTCAAGCGTCTTACCCGTGCTTATATCGTTTGGAAAGCCACGACCTCCAAAATTTGTGCCACCATATACATTTCCGATATCATCCTTTATCGTAAAATCCAAATCAATACTGTCTCAATAATCTAATACTTGCTGGTCCAATTGTTGCCTCGCGTAAACAATTGCCGACATCATCACAATGTGGATAGCTTACTTAATTTCAAATAAATTAACAAAGGGGCTTATCCACGGCTCTGCTATCGCAATAGTGCTTGGTTGAATTTTGGCTTATATTGGTGGGGTTACAACTGGTGGAGCGAAAGGTCTTTCAGATGTTAGTTTCCTTGCGGGTATTGGCTTCTTAGGTGGTAGTATGCTTCGTGATTTCGCCATTGTTTCTATTTCTTTTGGGGCCAATTTCGATGAAATAAAAAAATCAGGACTTCGTGGCATCCTCTCTTTGTTCATCGGAGTAGTCTTATCTTTTATAATCGGTGTTATTTTTGCTACTAGTTTTGGCTACAATGATGCGGTTAGTATTGCAACAATTGGGGCTGGCACAGTTACGTATATCGTTGGCCCCGTTACAGGAGCAGCTTTAGGTGCAAGCTCTAAAGTAATTGTTATTAGTATTGCTGCTGGTTTGGTAAAATCAGTACTTGTGATGGTGGGCACACCTTTTGTTGCAAAGTATATCGGCTTGAATAACCCTGTTACTGCTATTGTTTATGGTGGGTTAATGGGAACTACTTCAGGTGTAACAGGATGATTAGCAGCTACAGATCCTAAACTAGTACCTTATGGAGCAGGCAGTTACTGCAACTTTTTATACAGGCTTAGGTTGCTTACTAGCACCTACCGTACTCTATTTATTAACAGATATGATTTTTTAGCAATAACAATAATGCAAAAATAATTTTTTTAGTAGCGCAAACGTTATCTAGTTTGTGCTACTATTTTTTCATCTACAGTTTTTTTGATAAGAGCAATGGCATTTACGTTCAAATGCTTAGTTTTTTTGCTTTAACAAACAAAAAGGAGGGACAAGACTTGGTTGAATTTACAATTTGCTTTCTTAAGAAGGGTGATCAAATATTATTGCTAAATAGAGACTTTCCAGAATGGATGGGAGCTTGGAACGGTGTAGGTGGAAAGATTGAGAAAAATGAAACGCCACTAGCTGGTGCCTTACGAGAAATTAACGAAGAAACGGGCATCTTACTGAACGATATTACATTCAAAGGAAAAATAAACTGGACTGATGGAATGACCGACTACGGCTGTATGTATGCTTTTATTGCTGAATTACCAGAATCCTATCATTATGTGACACCGATTAAAGTTGCAGAAGGCATTTTAGATTGGAAAGATCTATCATGGATTTTCCATCCTAAAAATGTAGGAATAGCAGATTTAAAATATTACTTACCGAAAATGTTGGATGAAACAACCAACTATGAATATATATTTACATATAAAGATAATAAATTGATCAACGTTACTTCTACCCCATTTGCACAAACATTTACTGTCTAGATGACACAAAAACTCGTAAACACAACAGAGGCGTTTACGAGGATTAATTATTCTCTTGGCTGTGCAAATCTCATTTTGCACAGCGACACTTGCATACTATCCACAGAACAACAGAAATCGCTTTGGCTAGCATCTATCATTTTTGAACTATAGTAAAAAACGTACAGGTTCCTCTAAATAGTCTGCCACACTACGCATAAATGCATTTACTGGCTCGCCATCAATAACACGATGATCAAATGTGCAAGACAGTGTCATTGTATGGCCAATTTGTATTGTATCTTCTACTACGATTGGCTCTTTCACAATTTTATGAGTGCCCAGGATTGCTACTTCAGGATAGTTCGTAATCGGCGTCGCAAATGTTGCCCCGTCCTTTCCTGTACTAGAAATCGTAAAAGTACTACCTGTTAAATCTTCTACCGTTGCTTTTTTAGAAAGAGCCTTTGCCAATAAGCTTTCTAGCTCCTCTGCAATTTCAAAAATACTTTTTTTATTTGCATGCTTTATCACTGGCACAAGTAGACCATCTGAAGTAGCAACTGCAACACCAATATGAATATAAGGGAAAATCACAAGTGCTTTTTGATCTTCATCTACCTTGGCATTAAACTGCTCATGTTCCTGTAAAGCTGTCGCTACTGCCTTGATAAAAAAAGGTAAGTAAGTTATTTTTTTGTCCTTCATTTCCGGCAGTTGTTGAATACTTTTCCTAAAAGCCACTAATTTCGTTACATTAATTTTTTCCATTCCGGTGCATAATACTGCTTTAGAAACAGCTTTTTGCATATTTTCAAAGATTGCTTTGCGCAAGCCACGAATAGGGATGATTTTATTTTCATTCACTTCATCTTCACTACGTTTTGACTTATTTTGCACTAGTGCTATCGCAGACGATGATTGTTTAGCATGTCTATCTAAATCACCTCGCAACACCCGTCCGTTTGGTCCACTGCCCTGTATTTCTTCAATGTTAATGCCCATAGTGCGCGCTGCTTTTCTAACTGAAGGGGCTGCCATCACCCTTCCTAATACTGAAAATTCAATCTTCTCTTTTGGCAAACTCTCCTCTTTTTTCTCTTCAAATGGCTGTGTTTGCTGGGGTGGTGACGAATCTGAGGTTTTACTAAATTGACAAAGCAGACTACCTACCGTAATGGTATTCCCCTCCTCGCCTCCAAGCTTCTCAATCACCCCTGTAATTGGCGCTGTAATCTCTACAACGGCTTTATCGGTTTGAACCTCTACTAACGGCTCATTAATCGCTACTTTTTGCCCTTGTTTTACAAACCAGCCAACAATTTCTGCTTCATGTAAACCTTCCCCTATATCAGGGAGTAAAAAATCATACATTACTATCCCTCCCTATTCTTTCATGACATTTTGTACTGCACTTACAATGCGCGCTACGGTTGGCATCCATTCTGCCTCAATGCTCGATACTGGGAACGGTGTATCATAACCTGTGACACGTAAAATAGGTGCATGCATAGCATACATACAGTTTTCGGCAATAACTGCTGCGATCTCCGCCCCTACACCGCCTGTTTTTGCCGCTTCATGAACAACGACTAGTCTGCCAGTTTTATCTACCGACTGAATGATAGTCTCATAGTCAATAGGTGCGATTGTGCGTAAATCAATGATTTCCACAGACACACCCTGCTCTTGTAATTGCGCTACTGCCTGTTTTACCGTTACGACACTCGGACCATATGTAACGATGGTCACATGCTCCCCTTCTTGAACAATCGCCGCCTGACCAATAGGCACTTCATAGTATTCTTCTTGTACTTCCTCTTTTATCGTTCGGTATAGCTTCAATGGCTCTAAGAACAATACTGGGTCTGGATCTTTAATCGCCGCTGCGAGTAACCCTTTAGCATCGGAAGGTGTACTTGGCATAACTACCTTTAAACCTGGTGAGTGTAAAAACAATGCTTCTAAACTATCTGAATGTAATTCAGGTGCATGAATCCCTCCTCCGTACGGTGCTCTAACAACCAGTGGCACGGTAACTGTACCTTCCGTTCGAGAACGAAGGCGTGCAGCTTGTCCTACCATTTGATCCATCGCCTCATAAATAAACCCTAAAAACTGTATTTCTGCTATTGGTTTAAGTCCTCTAGTGGCTAAACCTACTGCAGCTCCGATAATTGCAGACTCAGCAATCGGTGTATCAACTACACGCCTTTCTCCAAAACGTTCTATGAGCCCGTCCGTCACACGGAAAACCCCACCATTCTTTCCGATATCCTCACCGAGACAGAGGATTGTTTCATCATTTTCCATTGCTTGGCTTAAGCATGTATTGATTGCCTGTACTATTGTCATCTCCATCATTACACCCCTCCTCTTTGTTGCATTTGTCTTACTAAGTTTTGAGGCATTGTTTCATACGTTGCTCTTAGTACTTTTGGAATCGTTGTCTTTTCAATTGTAAGTGCCTTTTCATAGGCTTTTAAAACGATTTCTTCGCAGTCATTTAACAGCTCCTCCTCTTGCCTCTCATCCCATAGCCCAGTAGAAACAATAAATTTTTTCATTCTTTCTATAGGGTCATTTGTCAGCCATTGCTCAACTTCAGCTTGGTCTCTATATTTCGTCGGATCGTCTGCAGTTGTATGAGGTCCTTGGCGAAATGTAACAGCTTCAATCAGCACAGGCTCTCCATTTTTAGCTTTTTCTATAGCAAGCTTCGTTGCCTCATAAACTGCTAATACGTCATTGCCGTCTACTCTAATTCCTGTAATCCCATAAGCCAAAGCCTTTTGTGCGATTGTTTGGCTAGCGGTTTGTTTATGAATTGGATTACTAATTGCCCATTGATTGTTTTGAATAAAGAAAACCACTGGTAATTTATATACACCTGCAAAATTTAATGCTTCATGGAAATCGCCCTCAGAGGTACCTCCATCACCCATATAAGCAACCGAAACACTATCTTCCCCTTTATATTTACTAGCCCATGCCCCACCTACCGCATGTAAAAATTGCGCTCCAATAACGATTTGAATAGGAAAAATAGATAAATCAGTTAAATGCTGCCCAGCCATTTTACCCATTGTGTAACAAAAGAACTTATCGATAGGCATCCCGTGAACAAATGAAGCCGCAATATCTCGGTAACTAGGATAAATCCAATCATTCGAAGTCAATGCGTAAGCGCTTCCAACCTGTGCTGCTTCTTGCCCTCTAATTGGTGGATATGTTTTTATTTTACCTTGGCGCTGAAATTTCAATGCAATGCCATCAAAGATTCTTCCTTGTACCATATGTTTATACATTGCGATGCATTGCTCATCTGTAGCCGTTCTTTTAAAGAAAGTTTCCGAAAGCGAACAATCTTCCTCCAAAACTGACGCGGTGTCAATTTTTAAACACGACTGATTTAACCACATTTCAATTTCTCCCTCTAAACATGACTGATTTAACCACATTTCAATTCCTCCCTTTATAACGTTATTTCTATTATAAGTAAGAAACCGTAGCCGCGTCATTAGCTAATTTTGTTTTTATTTAGCTTTTTTCCACTTTAAGAAGAATTATTTAAATAAACCGTATATATACATGGTTGACATATCACGTGCAATTTCTTCAATCGGAATGTCTGTTTTGTCCAAAATAATTTTCCATAAATACCGCTCTCCAATGTAATACAATGAACCCGCAATAACCTCTGCATGATAATTTTCATTGCGAATCAGCCCCAGCTGTCGAACAATTTCTACGTTGGCAGATACCCTTTTAATAAATTGATCCGTGATTGATTCCCATTTCTCCTCAATTAACGGGGACACCCCCTTTGCTTCATGAATCAATCTAAATATTTCCTTGTTTTCAACTGCCAAGGATAAGTAATTATATGTATTTTTAAACGTAAATTTAAAAGCCTCTTGCTTATTTTTAGGCGTATAATTTAGTTCTACAATTTTATAGAATGGGCCCATGACATCCTCAACTAAAGTTGCCAAAATTTCCTCTTTCCCTAAGTTAAAATGAGAATAAATCGTCCCGTAACCTAGTCCTGCTTCCTTGGCAATTAACTTGATCGTCGTTTCCTTATATCCATTTGCTAAAAAAACATTTTTTGCCGCTACTAATATTTGTGCTCTTGTTCGCTCACGCTTATCCACCTATATCACCCTCCCAAATTTTCGCTTAACTAAACATAATAAATAATTTCTTTTATAGTCAACTTTTGCGTTTAAGAGGCTTGGCTAATTATTTTCTTGGTTGAGCAAATCGCATTCTGCACATCGACCAATTCAATGGTTTTTTGAATTTCATCATAGATGTTCCTCAAGTTATCGACTACCCGTAATTCAACATTACTTATCAATTATGCCTCGGCATAATTGCGTCCGGAATCGGCTTTGTGCTTGGGCCCGCGTGATGCAGGTCAGTTAGCCGTTATCGCATGGATGCGATGGTTTTAAGCTACCATCCTTTATTGAACTCCTTTCCGATTACCGTGACATCCGCCGGAGGCTTTAACTTCTTTCAGCGGATGTTTAGACACCCGCTGAAAGAAGTTAAGCATTTCCTCTACTAGATTTTCTATTTCAAATTTAGCAAAAGGATATTGTGTTGTTTCACTTGTAAAATAACCAGCATTTTGCTCCTGTAGTGAAAATTCGCGGATGTCAAACTCATATAAGTAAAGTTTTGTATTTTCCATTGCCTCAAACCACTTGCTTTCAATTACGACAACATGATCACATGACGCTGATGTTATATAAGCTCGTTTATCTTCTTCGATTATACTCTCACCAATATGGAAGCAAACTCGTGGACAATTTCTAGGTGTTAAAAAATTAGGCAAGCATGTATCGTTAATTGCCCATACTAGACCTTTTTCTGGATTTAAATCAGGCCGATCAGGTAATCGTGGATGAAATACTGTAATATCACTATCCTCACTGACATGCTATATGCGCACATAGTTCCCTCCTTTTTAATCGTCTCTTTATTCGTTGCTGTTCTTATTATGCTATTTACTCATTGCTGTATAGAATCGAAACGTTATGTCCCTTATGCACATTCATATTTTTTATATCATGTAGATGATGCATGCCATCTTTAAGTAAAAATACAAGCCAGAAATCCCCGATCGAATTTCTAGCTTTTCTAGTTTAAGGACTAGATTGAGTTTTGATAGGCAATACATTGTCTACAGTGGCTTGTCGTTTAACAGTGATCCACCTTCCACATAACATAACAATCAATGCAAAAAATACAATGACTCCTGCAAAGACAAGTGCTGCCTTATAGCTACTATAAACTGCTACAAGCTGACCCGCGATGATCGGTCCGATAATTTGTCCAAAGGCATAAAATGTTGTTAATAATGATACGACTGGACCGCTTTGCGTCGGGAATAGCTGACGTGCATAAGAGGTCGTTAACGTCACAATGCCTACAAATGTTAAGCCGAATAAAAATGACGATAATAATACACTCCATACTGTTTGTGAAAATACTGGTAACAGTATACCTAATACTTGCAATACATAGGCAACAACTAAAATTTTGATGGCAGAGAATTTTTCTAATAAAACAGTCCAAACAGGTGCTGATGGAATAGCCGCTACCCCAACAATGACCCAGCTATACGAAGAGTATGCTTGTAGTGAAGGAATATTGTGAATAATATCCACTAAAAATGTACCCGTGATAATATAGCCTAATCCTTCAAAGCCATAGGCGACGATCAACCATGGCATAAAGCCCTTTGTCATTTTTGCATCCGAGGATTTTACGGTTTTCACACTATCTTGTACATGCAAATCTCTCCAAAGTATAAATGTTGTCACTAAAAAAACTGCAGATAAAACCCCTAAACCGATCCATGTACCTTGCCAAGCAAAACGTACTTCAATAGCAGGGACTAATAAACCTGAAATAGCAATTCCTAATCCGATACCACCAAATAAATAACCTGACCATCGTGTAAGTGAATGCTTTGCTAAATAATCCATAACAATACTACATGTTAATACAAAAATAAGTCCCCCTGTAATGCCCGCAATCAGACGAAGTACAAGCCAAATACTATATATTTCAATGATTCCCATAAGAACAACAGAAAGGACATTCAAGACAACACTTAACAATAAAAAGTTCTTCTTTTGGCGATTGATAAATCCTGCCCACAAAGCGCCAATGAAATAGCCAATATAATTACTCGATGCTAAAAACCCTGCAACTTCAAACGAAAACCCGACATCCTGACGCATAAATGGCAAAATTGGTGTGAATGCAAACCGGCTAATCCCCATAGCCACTACAAGTAATAGCACCCCACCAAATAAAATTCCGATGTGCTGTCGATTCATCATGTCCCCCACCCCCTAAAAACTTTTTGTAATTAAAAGGATACAGAGTGAAAATTAATAAATCTAATATATAATTTATATAAAAGGATAAAAAATTTTTATAAGAGGTGGGATACATAATGAATTTACATGCTCTTAGATTATTCACAAAAGTAGCTGAGCTCAAAAGTGTTTCTAAGGCAGCGCAAGCTCTAATGATTAGTCAACCTGCCGTTACCATTCAAATTAGAAATTTGGAAAAAGAACTAGGCTTAACGCTGTTAGAACCAAAAGGTCGAGGAATTACCTTAACACAAAATGGGGAATTTTTATTTAAACAGGCTCAGCGACTATTTGATTTAGAATTGGATATTGAAAACAAACTAGAGCAATTAAAAAACACAGGTAATGAAGAATTACAAATTGCTTCTACCCATGTCCCATCCCATTTTTTATTACCAAAATGGCTCGCAAAGTATAAACAAGCCTATCCGACAACTAATATCCACATAAAAACGGCTAACTCCCAGCAGGTTATTGAAGAATTGCTTCACTATAAGGTTGATATGGCTTTTATCGTAAAAGAAGATGGGCATCATCCAGATATTAATTATCAATTTCTCATGAATCTTGATTATTGGTTTATCGTCCCATTTGGTCATCCGCTGGCAGAACAGAAAGTGACATTAGCGGAATTAATGCAGCAGCCATTTGTTTCACGTGAAGATGGTAGCTCTACGAAAGAATATTTGAATGCTTTATGTAAAGTTCATAAAATTCCACCACCAAGAGTAGGGCTTCAATTGGACGGGATCAATGAATCCATTTACGCCATTGCAGCTGGGTATGGTACGATGCTAGCTCCATCCATAGCGGCATCTAGCTTTATTCAACGACAGCAAGTAGCGCGAGTTTTTATAAAAGACATCGATATTCAGCGTCCTATTTATCTTTGCACAAGGAAAAATGAACAAAATACCTCTTCGACCTTTATTACTTTTAGTAACATCATTAATGATTCAATTTCATAACAATTACTTTTCAAAAGTTTGAACTACACAAAATTTGTGCAATAACGAATTGATGTGTAGTTTTTTATATCTAAAATTTGTCATCTACTATATCCCATTATCCCATCACCTACAGCTATAGTAGCCATCGTATTAAATAAAATATTACCTAGTGTGAAATAGCTTTTAAACGCAATGCACAATACTCCCGTTAGGAGGTTGTGCATTTTCTTATCTGAAAAATTTTCTGAAATTTCTGTCCCAGTCTCTTTTGTTTTGTTATACTAGAGTAAAAAAGTAGGGATTAAAATGATATACGACGTGATTGTAATTGGTGCAGGGTCGATGGGGATGGCTGCAGGCTATAATTTAGCGAAAGCAGGCAAAAATGTCTTGATGCTTGATGCCTTTAATCCACCTCACGATGAAGGTAGTCATCATGGTGAGACAAGAATTATTCGCTTTGCATATGGTGAAGGAGCTAGCTATGTACCTTTTGTCAAAAGAGCGGGTGAATTATGGAAAGAGCTTGCAATGTTAACGGATGAAGCTTTATTTTTACAAACAGGTGTAATGAATGTCGGTGAAGAGGCCCATCCTTTTATTCAAAATGTGAAAACTAGTGCTAAGCTCTACGATTTATCATTAGAGCAGTATTCAGCATCTGAGGCAATGGAAAAATGGCCTGGATTATCCTTACCCGAAGACTTCGTTGTTTGTTTTGAGCCTACTGCTGGAGTCCTTCGTGTAGAAGCCTGCATTAGCGCTTATAAAAAATTAGCCATTGAAGCAGGAGCAACCTTACATACAAATGAAAAAGTGCAGAACATCAAAGCTGGAGAAATTGTCCGTGTACAAACAGCAAATAATATATACGAGGCCAAACATTTAATTGTGACAGCTGGTGCTTGGGCAACTGAGTTACTACAAACAATGGACATCGCCATTCCTGTAACACCGACGCGAAAAACATTTGCATGGTTTGAGGCGGATGAGCAGCTTTATCATGAAGAAATTTTCCCGGCCTATTGTTTTGAATTTGCTGATTCTATGTACTATGGTTTTCCCAGTATTGATGGAGCTGGCCTAAAGCTTGGCAGACATGATGGCGGTGAGGCTATCAATCCAAACGATCCGCTACGGCTATTCGACGAACAGGATTTAATAGATTTACAAAACTTTATTAATCGTTTTATGCCTAAACATGGTGCGTTAAAATTCGGAAATACATGTAAATATTCGATGACACCAGATGAAGATTTCATTATTGATTTTTTACCAGAGTATCAAAATATTGTCATTGCAGCGGGCTTCTCAGGACATGGTTTTAAATTTAGTAGCGCTGTTGGTGAAGTACTAGCGGATTTAACGCTTAACGGAAAAAGTAAGCAGGATTTATCACGCTTTAGGCTTAGTCGATTTAATACAAACTGATACTTTGCTTCACTCCATGCACTTACTACTGTGTCGGATTACTGCTAGAGGACTGCCATAAAAGCAGTTTTCTGCTGTTTATGTACACTTATCATTTCATTATCTTTTTTACGAAATAGACGAAGACATCCAACAAAATAGCGTATAATAACCCAAGCCCAATGCGCACGATATAGAGAAAGAACGTAAAATCATTAGCAACCATATACTCTCGTACTGGGTCGTTATGGAGCAACCACGTATAGACAAAATCGATCGTGAAAAGCGACATTAAAAGTTCCTTATCATCTTGACCTATCCAATGTAAGATGCAAATACCAATCATAATGATAACAGTCCACGTAGTGAAATTATTAAATGGCACTGGGGCATAGCGTCTTCCAGCTAAAATCACTGTAATTGGAAATACAATAATAGCGAGTATACCAAGTATCCCCAGTTGATAGAGATCAAATAGATTGATACCAATTACTGCCACTAAAAACGCAACAATACACATCATCATAATTTTAACATGCAAAGAACGTAAAAATGCCATTTCATTCCCTCCCGAAGCCATAACTCAATCAAGTATGCTTTTTTTCGATATCCTTCAAATTTGCCTACGCAACCAAAATAACATCATCAGTGTAATTTTACACTGATGATGTTATAATTCAATCCGTATTCGTTATCCATGCCGATCGTTTTAAATAAGATATGCCTGCTGATTATTTTTGGTTGGGCAGTAGCCATCAAACTATTTTTTTGTTTGCTATCCTAAAATTTTTTTCAACATAAACTTTTTACTCACTTTTTGTGCCAATCGTAATTGTTTTATACGTTGTAAAGAACTCTTTCGCTGCCTGCCCCTGCTCACGGGCACCGGTACTTGAGTTTTTCATTCCTCCAAACGGCGCTTGTGGCTCAGCTCCACCCGTTTCATCGTTAACTTGTACAAGTCCAACCTCACTACGGTTAATAAAATCAAATGCTTTCGGAATGTTATTTGTATAAATAGAAGCACTCAATCCAAAATTAGAATCATTCGATAATCGAATCGCTTCTTCATAATCTTTTACTTTGATAACGGCTAAAACTGGTCCAAAAATCTCTTCATAGGCAATCGACATCTTATGTGATACATTCGTAAAAATTGTTGGGTCAATATAGTATCCTTCAAATATACCTTTTGTAGGACCCCCGCCAAATACTAGCTCTGCTCCCTCAGCTTTTGCTTTCTCGATGGTGGATAATATAGAATCATATTGTCCTTTAGATGACACAGGCCCCATCGTGACACCAACTTCTATTTTTTTAGCTTCTTCAATTAACTGCTCTACTACCTTTTCATAAACCGCTTCCTCGATGTAAACTCGACTAGTTGCTGTACAACGCTGTCCAGTCTGTTTCATCGCACCTTCAATCGTTAATTTTGCAGCTTGCTTGATATTGGCATCAGCTAAAATAATTGCTGCATTTTTCCCGCCAAGTTCAAGCTGAATTTTTTTATTAGTCGATCCAGCAGTATCTAAAATACTTTGCCCCACACTATTTGAACCTGTAAATGTAATCGCTTTTACTTCAGATGCCTCCAATAATACTTGCCCAACCTTTGAACCACGGCCTTGCACGACATTTAACACGTTTTTTGGCAAACCTGCTTGTTGAAATAATTCCCCTATTAATTCACCAGTTAAAGCACTTTCAATAGAAGGCTTCCAAACAACCGTATTGCCGTACACTAATGCCGGTGCTATTTTCCATAGAGGAATAGCGACAGGGAAATTCCAAGGCGTTATGGCAGCAACGACACCAAGTGGTACTCGCATTGTGTACAATAATTTCGCTTCATTGGCAGAAGGTAACACTTCCCCTGTTGCCCGCATCCCTTCTTGTGCAAAATAACGTAAAATGGAAGCGCCACGTTTCACTTCACCAAGCATTTCATGTTTCGTTTTACCCATTTCACTCGAAGCTATTTCAGCTACTCTATCAATATTTTTCTCAAGTAAGTCTGCTGTCACGCGTAAAATTTCTCCACGCGCAACAGAAGACGTATTTTTCCACCCTTCAAATGCTTCCTGAGCTACAATGATAACGTCTTTCGTTTCATCTATTGTCAAAAGCTCAACTTGGCCTATACATTGAGATGGTTTCGCTGGATTAAACTGTTTTCGTATTTCTCTAACGATAGTTGTCATAAAACTCCTCCTTAAAATAATGATCGCTTCGTTGACATTAATCTTTTTCAACAATTGTTTTACGTATATGCTCAAATGTCTCGTCTAAAATACGTAACATTTCATCTAGCTCTACTTTTGATAGAATGAGAGGTGGAGAAAAGACAACTGTATCTTGATCATACGTAACTGTTCGTAGAATCAATCCTCGTTTCATCGTTTCTTGTACAAAAATGGGACTAAGAGGAGACTCAAACAATTCACCCGTCTCACGGCTCTTCACTAATTCAATGGCTCCAAGTAATCCAAGCGTTCGCACGCGTCCGATAAAGCTATATTTTTCTTGCAGTGCTCGGAATCCTTCTAACATGGCATCGCCCATCTTTGCAGCATTTTCAACGAGATTTTCGCGCTCAAGAATCTCAATATTTTTCAACCCAACTTGACAAGCGAGTGCATGGCCGCTGTAAGTGTATCCGTGCATTAATGTCCCTTTAGAAAGTTCGCAAAGATCTTGATGCAGCTTTTCGGATATCGCCACACCACCAAGCTGAACATAACCACTCGATACTCCTTTAGCGAATGACATCATATCTGGCACTACCCCGTAATGTTCCATACCGAAAAATTTCCCTGTACGACCAAACCCGGTGATGACTTCATCTGCAATGAATAAAATACCGTACTCATCACAAATTTTTCGCACTTCTTTAAAGTAATCTTTTTGTGGAATATTAACCCCACCTGCACCTTGTACAGGTTCAGAAATAAACGCCGCCACAGTCTCAGGGCCTAACGCTTCAATCGTTTCACGTAAATTACGTACGGATTCGCTATATACATAATGGAAATCAGGTGCGTGCGAATTCGTAAAGTCACGAAATGCCTGTAAGCCTGTCGCATTTGTAGCACCCATTGCGACACCATGGTATGAATGGGTACGTGAAATAATTTTTTGGCGCTCTGGCTGTCCTTTTAGTAACCAGTAATGACGAGCTAACTTAATCGCTGTATCGTTCGACTCTGAGCCCCCAGAAGTGAAAAATACAGTGTTTAAGTCTCCAGGAGTTAAAGAAGCAATTTTCGTCGCTAAACGAATAGCCGGTTCATTGCTAAAAGAAGCGAAGCAGGAACTAAATGCTAATGTAGATATTTGTTCCTTCGCCACTTCGGCAATTTCTTTACGACCATGCCCAATATTTACATTCCATAAAGAAGACATCCCATCAATGAAGACATTTCCTTCTATATCTTTTAAATAAATGCCATTGCCCTCTGTAAAAATGGCTGCTGGCCCTTGTGTTTGTTGTTGCTCAATCGACGTTGTTGGGTGTAGAAAATGTTTTTGATCTAACTTTTTTAACTCTTCTTTTAGTTGAATTGTCATAAATGCCAACCTCTTTTCGTTTAAAATTTCATACACAATTTTAATAGCAATTCTCATGCCAACTGAAGAAAAAATTCCTTAAGGCGTTGTAATTTTTTTGACTCATTTCTAAAAGAAAAGGAATTGATTTTTATATAAGTTGATTGGAGTGGAGATTGGGCGACTCCTTGGGGATCAGCAATAGAGGAACGAAGGCTAAAAGCATCACATCATGTGATAATGCCTTCGTGACCAACATCGTGTTGGCCTGAGACCTTGGAGCGAGCAACGCGAGTGAAGCGGCTCATCGGACGCCCCCAGGAAGCTCTGCTCTGCGCGAAAGCGAAGCGTCAGCGGCAAATGTTCTCTGTAGCGAAAGCAAAGCGACAGCTACAAAGCGCCCAATCGGAACGGAAATCAACCCCACGTTATGAGAAAGCAGCATTTTTTTCTATTAGTTACTTCACAACAACTGCAACAAAATGAAAAAGGAACACTTTCATTTTTCGAAAATGTCCCTCAATCTATTAACATAATGATGCATTACATCATTTTCCTTGTATGAATTAGTAAGCATTGCAATATTACTAGTTACTGTGCATAGATGAAGTTTTGATGCAAAAATACATCATTAATCCTTTAATCCTCATATGAAATTTGTTTCGTTAATTGGAACTTTTGTATTTTACGTACTAATGTTGACTGATCACATCCAAGTGATTTAGCAGCTTGCCTAATACTTGGATAGTTAGATAGAGCTTCTTTAATAATCTGCTTTTCAAACGCAGCTACTTGCTCCTTTAAAGCACCACTAAACTTCGGAGTTACAACCTGTTCCTGAATGCTTTGTATTTCTACTGGGTTTTCTAGAACACGTGTAATAGTTGGGTTACTATCTAGCTCTTGTTGCACAATAAATGCTGTTATTTCTGGCTGCGTTGCTAGTAAGCAAATACGCTCTACCATGTTTTTAAGTTGACGTACATTGCCTGGCCAATCATAAGATTCTAATATTTTCATTGCCGATGACTCAATTGTCCGATGGATCCCATATTTATCTTCAACAATAGCCAAAAAATGGTTGACTAATGGGATGATATCTTGGCGACGTTGTCTTAAAGGAGGAATTTCAATAGGTATAATATTTAAACGATAATATAAATCCTCACGAAAATTACCTTGCCTCACCATCTCCGCTAGATTGCGATTTGTCGCAGCGATAATGCGTACATCAATAGGAATAGGCTTTCCGCTACCTAGACGCTGTACCTCTGATTCTTGGAGCACACGTAATAATTTCGCCTGTAGTAGCAAGGGCATCTCTCCAATCTCATCTAAAAACACTGTGCCACCTGACGCAATCTCAAATAACCCTGCCTTACCACCTCTTGACGCTCCCGTAAAGGCTCCAGCTTCATAGCCGAAAAGTTCAGATTCTAATAAATTCTCTGGGATTGCACTACAGTTAATCGTTAAAATTTGCTTATCATGACGGCGGCTATTTGCGTGAATAAGCTTTGTTATCTCTTCTTTACCTACGCCCGATTCACCACCAATTAATACAGTAGAATCTACCTGTGCAACTCTCATAACACGCTCTACAACCTGCATCATTGCTGAAGATACAGCGATTAAACTACTTTTTGTGTTTTCATTATGTAAGGCATGTAGTTTATTTTTAAAATTCTCGTTTTGAACTTCTAATTTTTTTACTTCTTTCTCTAACAGCTTTAATTGTGTCATATCACGAGTAATAGCAACTACATATTGTAATTCGCCGTATTCATCAAATATCGGTTTTCCAGAAACTAAAAAGCATTTGCCATTAATGAACGTCTGCAAAATAGTTACTTTTTCTTTTGATTCAATTACTTTCATCGAGATGGAATCACTCATTATTCCTTCAGCGATGACGTCTTTTGCATATCTCCCCATTAAATCAATGCCTACAATTTCAATATCTATATCATTTTGAAATATAATTTTGCCATCGCTATCACAGACTGTAACGCCATCGGATATGGAGTTTAATACTTTAATGGACAATGAGTTCATAAAGTCTATATAGCTATACTGCATGAATGGTTTGACATGGAATAAGCTACCTTGCGAAGTCTCTATTACATGAATAAAATTGCCTTCTACATCAAAGGTTTCTATTCCTTTACTATATTTTTTTATTATTTTTTCAAGAAGCTCTATTTGGATATCACTTTTAATCATTACCTCAGCATTTTTTACAATAAAAAAATGCTCCTCTTTATGTAGTTGAGTTATCGACATCTAGATCACTCCCTCTTGAACTTTAAAGGCTTTTTCATACAAAAAAATTCGCTCTTTCTACGGGGCATCTGGAAGCCTAAAAGGTATTAAAGTTTCCTTTGGCTTGATATCTCGCAGAAATATTGCGAATTTTTTGTATTTTTATAGTATTCTACTCTGATGCTAGCTTTTCCTCTATTTGCTCTGCTGGCCTTGTCGACAGCTTTCGCATAATCACGAACAACACAACTGAGCCAATTAATACAAATGTACTCAAATAGAATTGTGAACGTAAAGATTCGATGAGCGCTTGGCATAAATAGACGACTGTTAAAATAGCAATTGTCACATACGATAAATATGGAAATAACCACATTCTAATCGATAATGGCTCATCTGAAACTTTATCGTAATAACGTCGGAAACGAATTTGTGAAATAGCAATAAAAATATAAACTGCAATCATTAATCCTCCAACGCAATTACCTAAAAAGTAGAAAATAACTTCAGGTGAAATGAAGTATAGCATCGCACAAATATAGGCTACTACTGTACTACCAATAACAGCTGGTACAGGCACACCTCGACGATTTTTAATTTGCGAGAATATTTTTGGTGCATCCCCTTGACGCGACATTTCAAGTAGCATACGTGAGCTTGTATAAAGGGCTGAATTTAACACAGAGATTAGTGAAATAAAAATGACGATTTGAATAAGTTGAGCAGCAATTGGAAGCCCTGCCATCGTTAATATATTTGCATAAGGCGCTGCCAATATTTTCGAATCATTCCAAGGGATGATTAAAACCATAATAGCTACTGAGCCTACAAAAAATAACCCTAATCGAAAGACAACGTTGCGAATGGCGCGGACAATATTTCTCGCTGGATTTTCAGACTCTGCTGCCGCAATGGCTGCAACCTCAGCACCACAAATTGAAAATATAACAAAGACAATGGCCGTAAAAATCGGGACAATACCATTCGGAGCAAATCCACCGAATTCCGTTAATATCCCTAACCCCTTCGGTTCATAATTTGGCCAAATTCCTAAAATCATAGCTATACCAACAACTAAAAATACAATAATTGCCGTAACTTTAACGAAGGACAGCCAATATTCAAATTCACCAAATGATTTTACTGAATAAATATTAACAATTGTCATCAATAATGTTATGCCTACGCTTCCGAGCCATGTTGGTATCATCGGGAACCAATTATGGAGCATTCCCCCTATGAGTGCCGCTTCTAACCCCACAATAAATACCCAGCTTGCCCAATAAAGCCATCCTACTGTAAACCCTGCCCACGGACCAATATACTTCCCTGCATAGGAAGCAAATGAGCCTAGTTCTGCCGAACCTCCTGATTTCTTTCCTAATACTATTTCTCCTGATGCCATTTCCCCAACCATTTGCATGATCAGAACTATAAGCATGCATGCAATCGCATAGGAAATCACCGCCGCAGGACCGGTACTTAAAATATTTTTTCCTGTCCCTACGAAGAGCCCTGTACCAATAACCCCTCCAATGGAGATCATTGTAATATGCCGTGTTTTCAATGATTTTTGCAAAGCCCCCATTAAACCACCCCTTTGTGTTATGTAGACATTTACTAGCCCCTTTCCTCTACTTCAATGTCTATCGTTTAATGAGCAATTCTGATGCCAAACCTATTCAATTATTAAAAATTTCAAAAAATTATCAACCTGTACATCTATTGTTGCTAATATTTTTCTAACTCAGCGATTTTAGTATAGCGTGAGGTTGATTACCGTTCCGGCTGGGCGCTTTTTGCTGTCGCTTCGCTTTCGCACAGAGCAAAGCTTCCTGGGGGAGTCCGATGAGCCCCAAGGAGTCGTCCAGCCTTCACTCCATTCAACCCATACATAATATACGTTTTAACTTCTTTTTCAGCGATCCCTGAATTTGAGTGATAAGGCATTTTTTAGCGCCAAGTGTTTTCATATGCGATTTTAAAAATTTGATGCAAAAATACATCATTAACAGTTCATTTACATCATCTATCCATATACACGATTAAATGAACTCATAATATTCATCTCTTCCCTGTACTTCGCTACTGTCCGTCTGGATATTTGGATACCTTCAGCACTTAAAGTATTTGTAAGCTGTTGATCCGTTAATGGCTGTCGTTTATCCTCTGTCTCAATCAACTGCTTGAGCCGCTTTTTAATAAACATAATAGAATCCATCTTTCCAGAAATATTCATTACTCCTTTTGTAAATAACGATTGTAAAGCATATACGCCATGGGCGGTTTTTATATATTTTCCACGTACTGCCCGACTAATCGTTGATACATGTAGACTTAAAATGTCAGCTACATCTTTTAACCGCATAGGCTTTAATGCTTCAATGCCTTTATGAAAAAAATCTTCTTGCAATTCCACTAGCAATCTAGCTAATTCGTACAGTGTTTTATCACGTTGTTCGATCCCTTGTAATAATAAAAGTGCATCTTTCATTGTGTCTTTAAAATAGGTTTTACAGTTCGGATCATTCTTTAGCATTTCAACATAATATTTATCGATAGTGACGCTTGGTAAATATCCGCGATTTAATTTAATCATCCATTCCTCTCCTAATTTTTCTACTTCGATTTCTGGAATGACATATGGAATCGCTTCAAATTTATCTCCTGTCATCACTGGTTTTAAATTTTTTATATAGTTGACAGTTTTCTTCACGTCATGAAGAGACGTCTTATACTTTTTACTTAATTGTTTAATAGCTTGTGCGGCCACTAACTCTAAATCCTCTTCGATCAATCGAGAGGCTAATTTCGGTGCTAGCGCATCACTGTCTACCTGAATGAGTAAATACTCCTTATAATTACGTGCCCCTACTCCCATTGGCTCGAAAGTTTGAAGTAAGTCCAATAGCGCCTCTACATGCAAAACATTTGCATTACACTTATTTGCGACGATTTCTACATCAACATCTAAAAATAGACGTTCATCTAAAGATTGAATTAAAAACGTTATGATTTTTAAATCTACAGTAGATAGATTTTTATGCATTGGTACTTGTTCCAATAAAAACTGCTCATAGCTCTCTTTTGCTGCAAGCTTCATCTCAATGGGATTAAATGATTGATGTTGCGGTGCATAATATTGCGCAGAATAACTCTTATCAGAATAACTTGCTAATTGCATAATTTCCTCATATTGCATTTTCACCGTCGCATCAGTGACAACTAACAGTGGATTTTCGTTAGCCTTATCATAAATATACTGTTCTAATTCATTTGTTGAATATTGTAGTATTTCTAAATGCTGTACTAGCTGTGGTGATAACACTTGCATTATTTTTTGGGAAGTTTTGATAGCTATTTGCATACCCCATACCTCCATCGCGTAATTTTCTACATAGTAACACGTTTATTCTCTCTTTTTCCATTTTTAATCAAATGTTTTTTCGAATTATAGGGTAGCTGACATCCTTTTTGCCGAAGTAACTCATCGGACGCCCCTAGGAAGCTTTGCTCTGTGCGAAAGCGAAGCGGCAGCAACGAAGCGCTCAGGCGGAACGAAAATCACCCCCACGTTTTGGTGATAAACCACGAGCCTCCCTACTCTATGTATTAAAATTTTCTAATAATTCCAAAAAAGTAATTGACTGCAGTTATAAGCCATCATAAAATACACATATATAATAACAGTTACCACATTACGGTAAAAAATAAGGAGTGATCAAATGTTTCATGTACCAACTGTGCAATTTACACAAGAGCAGGAGCAATTCCGCTTAGATGTTCGAACGTTTCTACAGGATGAATTAGCAAAAGGAACTTTCACGCCTAAATGTGACTCTTGGCTTAGTGGAGATGATCCTGAATTCTCTAAATTAATTGGTCAAAAAGGTTGGATTGGCTTAACTTGGCCTAAAAAATATGGTGGTCAAGAGAGGAGTACTATTGATCGATACATTTTAACGGAAGAATTTTTAGCTGTTGGTGCTCCGGTTGCTGCACATTGGTTTGCTGATCGCCAAACAGGCCCACTTCTTTTACGGTATGGAACAGAAGAGCAGCGAGAATATTTCTTACCGAAAATTGTGAAAGGCGAATGCTACTTCGGCATAGGTTTAAGTGAACCAAATAGTGGATCAGACCTGGCTTCGGTTAGCACACGTGCTGAAAAAGTAGAGGGTGGATGGATTGTCAACGGTCAAAAAATATGGACGAGTAATGCACACCTTTGCCACTATATGGTGACTTTAGTACGGACTAGTCCTTTTGATGGCAAAAGCAAACATGCAGGGCTCAGTCAATTGATTGTTGATTTACATGCGGAAGGAGTAACGGTTGTTCCAATTAAATTTTTAACCGGAGAGCATCATTATAACGAAGTATTCTTTGACAATGTTTTTGTACCTGACAATATGGTTGTAGGGGAGATCGGTAATGGCTGGGCTCAAGGATTAGCAGAGCTTGCCTTTGAGCGCAGTGGTCCAGAGCGAATTTTAAGCACTTTCCCATTAATCGATGAACTTATTCAAGAGTTAAAGCGCCAAAAAAATTTAGAAGGGTTACAGCAAGCGTCTAAAATAATAGCTCGTCTTTGGGGCCTACGTAATTTGTCAATTGGCGTAGCCCAGCTTTTAGAATCTGGTAATGGTGAAGACGTATCTATTCCTGCAGCACTTGTGAAAGCACTCGGTACGAAATTTGAGCAAAGTATTCCTGAAATTACACGCTTAATCGTACAGACTTATCCTACTCTTGACGCTCATCGAAAAATTGATCGCTTTATGGCTGAATCCATTTTACATGCACCAGGTTTCACTATCCGAGGAGGAACTTCAGAGGTACTGTATGGCGTTGTAGCGAAAGGGGTTGTAGCACAATGAGTGAAATGAAAGATATGATTCTTGATGTTGTAGAACGCATGTTAAAAGAAAAAGTCGATAAAGAGTTAGTCGATACAGTGGAACAAGGTCATTGGGCACCAGAACTATGGGATTTGTTTAAAGAAAACGGTATGACAGCTGTAGCCTTTACAGAAGAAAATGGCGGTGCAGGTGGCGACATAGAGGATTTATTAAATATTGTTCGTTTAACTGGAAAATACGCGGCACCAATCCCATTTGCAGAAACAACATTTGCAAATTATTTATTAGAGTTTACTAGTTTACAAGTAATTGAAGGCTTGGCCACGTATATGCTCTACCCTAACCAAGCCTTTACGTTAGAGAATGGCAAATTAACGGGAGAGGCGATCCACATCCCTTGGGCACGTCATACAAAACATCTAGTGACACTTGCCTATAGCACAGAGGGTACTCATCTTGTAGAAATCGATTTAAGCCAAGCTGAAATTAAGGTAGGATCAAATTTAGCAGGCGAACCGCGTGATACCGTGATATTCCATCATGCTAAAGTTTCACAAGTATCTGCTGTGTTATCTCCTGACAAGATACACGCTATTACAACACTCAAAACTGCTTTTCAATTAGCACTGATGACTGGTGCCGTCGATAAAATAAATGATTTAACTGTTCAATATACGAAAGAACGTGAGCAATTCGGTCGACCGATTCATCGCTTCCAGCTCGTTCAGCAGCATATTGTACATTTAGCAGGTGAAACAGCGATTGCTCTAGCTGCATTTAATAATGTAACGGAAGCACTTCTAAAAAACAATCAAAATAGTGAGGTTGCTTACGCCTGCATTCGTTTCGAAGAAATTATTCAAGCAGTGACAACAATTGCGCATCAAGTACACGCTGCAATTGGTACGACACACGAGCATAGTTTGCATCAATTTACACGCAGACTTTGGTCATGGCGCGATGAAGGGGCTAGCACCTCTTATTGGACTAATTTAGTAGCAACACAGCTACTAAAAAATAGCGGAGATAGTCTATGGGGATATTTAACTTCAAGTAGCGCAAACTCTCCACTTCTCAAAGTAGAAGGATAAGGCCAATGACCAACATTAATTTGTGACAAACCACTAATGACATGATAAGGAGTGTTATCAATGACTGATTTACTTTTTGAAGTGCAAGACTATGTTGCTACAATTACATTAAATAGACCTGAGGCGTACAATGCTTTTAGTGAAGAGATGATTGCTAAATGGATTGAAGCCCTTGAAACTGTTCGTGATTCAGAGGATATTCGTGTTGTCATCGTAAAGGGTAATGGAAAATCATTCTGCGCTGGTGGGGATATTAAGGCGATGCAAGCTGGGGAAGGATTTTTCCAAAGCGAGGACGATATCTCTTCTACAGGCTTAGCACGAAAAAATTCTCTGTGGAAAAAGATTCAGCGTATTCCCCTTCTCCTTGAAGAAATTGATAAGCCCGTTATTGCACAGGTACATGGATTTGCAATGGGGGCAGGACTTGATATGGCCTTAATGTGCGATATACGGATTGCCGCAAAATCTACAAAGATTTCAGAAAGCTACATTAACGTTGCGATCGTGCCAGGCGACGGTGGCGCTTATTACTTACCAAAATTAATCGGCATCGATCAAGCCTTGGACATGTTCTGGACAGCTCGTGTATTAACTGCCGACGAAGCAAAAGACAAAGGTGTTGTGACATTTGTTGTAGAAGACCATGAGCTTGACGAATACACATTGAATTATGCAAAGGAATTAGCTAGTCGTCCAACTACGACATTGCAATTCATAAAGCGTGCTGTATATCAAAGTCAACGGATGGATTTACGTAGTGCCCTTGATTATATTTCATCACAAATGGCTATCGTTACAGAGCTAGATGATTTTAAAGAGGGTGTGAACGCAGTTGTAGAAAAACGTAAGCCTATTTATAAATGACGTGTTTAGGAGGACGAACAATGCAACCTCTTGAAAATATTCGAGTATTAGATTTATCTCGCGTTTATGCTGCTCCTGCTGGCTCCATGTTGTTGGCAGATTTAGGGGCAGAAGTAATTCGTATAGAACATCCAAATGGTTCTGATAGCATGCGTGATTGGGGGCCATTTGTGAATGGTCAAAGTACGTATTATTTATGTGCCAATCGCAATAAAAAATCGATCACATTAGATTTAAAGACAATGGAGGACAGAGAAAAATTTAAAGAACTTGTCAAAGATGCTGATGTCGTCCTCGAAAATTTTAAAACGGGTGACATGGAGCGAATGGGGCTCAGCTATGAAGAATTGAGCAAAGTGAATCCTAGAATCATCTATTGTGCAGTTACAGGATTCGGTCAAACTGGTCCTCTTGCACACGAACCAGGCTTCGATCCAGTAATTCAAGCGATGAGTGGTTTAATGCATGTCACAGGCTCACCTGATGGAGAAGCGACAAAAGTTGGTGTTCCTATTGCAGATATTTTAACCTCTAACTATGTCGTCATTAGTATTTTAGCCGCTTTACGAATGCGTGATCAAACAAATAGAGGGCAATTTATTGACTTAGCTTTATTAGACGTTCAGATGAGTAGCTTAGCGAATGTAGCGAGTGCTTATTTAAATACAGGTTTTATTTCAGAACGTCTCGGTAATCGTCATAATAATGTTGCGCCCTATCAAGTATTTAACTGTGCGGATGGTCCCCTAATGATTTGCGTTGGGACAGATGGACAATTTAAAAAGTTTTGCACGATGTTGCAACGTGAGGAATGGGTCAATGATCCGCGCTTTTTAACGAATACGATGCGCAAGCAACATGAAGCGGAGCTTGTTCGGATGATTACTGACATTACTATGACAAAAACACGGGATGAATGGATTACCTTGTTACAGCAATACAAAATTCCAGGTGGACGTGTGAACACAATTGCTGAGGCACTAGAACAACCGCAATTTATGGCACGAGACATGATTGGTGAAATAGAGCACGAACAATATGGTACAATCAGATTCATCAAAAGCCCGTTAAAGTTCTCTGATTTAGATATTCAATATAAATTAGCACCACCGATACTTGGTGAACACACAGACCAATTCCAAAAGTCCTCTCTACAAAAATAAAACTGCGCTATAATAGAAGTACTTTTATGGTTCATCACTGAAAGTTCGGAATGACATTTTATAAAAAAGTATGTCATGTGGATAGGTTGATTGGAGTGGAGACTGGGCGACTCCTTGGGGATCAGCGTCACAGATGAAACCCTGCAGCGAAGCGAAGCGGCTCATCGGACGCCCCCAGGAAAGCGCCCAGTCGAAACGGAAATCAACCCCACGTTATGGTGATGGGCCAGTTTTATCTTCATTAATAAATGTTTTTATGCGCAAAAGCATAGCTGCATGTATATCTGAAGATAAATCCTCCGGCGGATGTCGAAGAAAATTTTATTACGTAGGTGACGGAATGAATCAGAAGATTTTCGAAAAAAACTATACAATGTCATCGCTGCACAAAGCTATTAAAGTGTTAAAAGCTTTCTCAAAAGATGAACCAAGCCTTTCCCTAACTGAGCTAAGTAAAAAAACAGGGATCAGCATTTCGAGTTTACAGCGCTTCGTTTCTACCTTTGTGTACGAAGGCTTTCTTCACAAAGATGAACGTACAAAGCGCTATCAATTAGGTCATTCACTTCTGTATTTAGGCAATTTAGTAAAAGAAGAATCAAGTCTTATTATTGTCGCAGAACCTATTTTAAAAAAGCTAAACGAAGAAATCGGCGAAAGTGTTTCCATGAATATTATTGATGGATTGGAAAGACGATGTATATTAAACTTTGATTCAACATATCCGCTTTCAACGAAAATGTTTGTAGGTGACACCTCTCCCCTTTATGCCGGTGCTTCATCTAAAATATTGCTCGCATTTATGCCGAATGTTGAAGAATATGTAGAGAATATAAGTCTTGAACCTATCACTGATCAGACAATACTTTCAAGAGAGCAGCTGTTAAAGGAATTAAAACATATCCGTTTACAACAGTTTGCGACTAGTAAAAGCGAACGTGTACGTGGCGCATGTTCTATATCTGCACCGATATTAAATGCATCTCAACAAATCATCGCTTCAGTAACACTGGTCATACCAGAGGTACGCTACAGTGACTACGATGAAAATTTATTAATTGACACTATTCAAAGCGTTGCATTAGAAATCGAAAAGCAATTGTATTAATCGAAACAAAGAATAAAGTGATAGTATTATGCATTTGAGCGACTCAAAAAGGAGAGCAGCGTTTATTAACGCACTCTCCTTTTTAACATTTAATCGACTTAGCACCAAAGTCAGCGATACTATTTTTTCAAGTAAATATTAGTTGATTGGAGTGGAGACTGGGCGTCTCCTTGGGGATCAGCGTCACAGATGAGACCCTGCAGCGAAGCGAAGCGGCTCATCGGCTCATCGGACGCCCCCAGGAAGCTCTGCTCTGCGCGAAAGCGAAGCGTCAGCGGCAATGTTTTATCTGTGCGAAAGCGAAGCGGCAGCAACAAAGCGCCCCGTCGGAACGGAAATCAACTACACGTTATGGTGATAAGTTAATTATTTACTAATTCCAAGAAATCATCCCAATAATTTAAGCGTGGCAGTTCAACATGCTTGTTATAGGATTGATTTTTTAAAATTACTTTTGTCTTCACATCTTGCAGTGTTTCTAATACAGCTGGTTTATCATCTACATAAACATCTAAAGCTAGCTCTTTGATGATCGCTACTTTCTCTGTATCTTGCATTCCGCAGAAAAAATGACCTTCTGTAATTGGAAATCCTTGTGCTTTCATCCATGCTTGTGTTTGCTCACAATATTGCTTAGGACGTGAAGTAATATAATAAATGTCATGTCCCTGCTGTGCCAAAGCTTGAAGCGTCTCTAGTGCTCCCTCAAAAGCAGGACAATCCGTAAAATAAATTTCCTCTAATGAACTATTCCACATCGCTGCTCCTTCAGCATCTGTTAATGCAAAAGGTTCGTGAATTTCAACTCTTTGCAAAGCTTGAAATACTTCTAGCGAAACATTTTTATCAAGTTTTTTATTATAGAGCGCAAAGGCATGTGCTCGTAAATCTATGAGTGTGTCATCTATATCAAAGCCAAATTTCATGTTGTTTTTCTTCCCTTCAAGAAGCCTTGGTGATAAAGTTAGTCGCGAATGTTTGCTCTTTTTCAATTTGCATCGCTAATACTTCTTCAATGGCTCGCTCGCGCATTTGTTGAAAATCGTGTACGTTAAAATGAACAAGTGTATCTTTATTTAATAATGACGCAAGACAATCTGCATCCTTGAGTGCACTATTGAGCCCGAATGCTCCAGTTGGTGTCATCGTGTGAACAGCATCCCCTAATAGTACAAGCCCCTCTGTCCCCCAGCAGTCACAATGACTACTGAATACATCAAGCAAGACAAAATCTTGCCAAGATCTGATATGTTCGTTTGCAGTATCAGACAGTTCTGGGAATTGTTCTAAAAGCCGTTGGATAAATGGTGTAAATGCTTTTTTTCTGAGCTGAGGAAAACTCCCTTGTTCAATATTCCAGCCGATTTGAATGAACCCACCTACCTGCGTAAATAAGGATAGCTGTTTTCCACCTATTAATGCCATTTTAATCGATGGTTCCCATCCCTGAGGGGCAGGAATTTTTGCCCACAATAAATCAAAGCCATGTTTATGCTTTTGAATCTCAATGTGCGCTTGCTTTCGAATAGTAGAGTAACGCCCGTCAGCACCGATAATTAACTGACTACTAATTTCAATCTTTTCCCCATTTCTTGATGCAACGACACCCGTATATCTGCCCAAAGAATCAACTAAGAGCTTCATTACCTTCGTATTCAAGAAACAAGAAAAGTGAGGAAAATGCTGTGTTTCTTGTAAAATTCCCTTTAATAGATTTGCTTGCGGCACATGAATTCCTAAATG
Organism: Lysinibacillus sphaericus; assembly: GCF_006864135.1. GTDB lineage: Bacteria > Bacillota > Bacilli > Bacillales_A > Planococcaceae > Lysinibacillus. The sequence goes on from NZ_SADV01000015.1 coordinate 32,002, forward strand.
TCCAACAGCTTCAACAGGGAAAATAGTTTTTATTGCTCTACCGTCTGCGTAATATTCAAGTTTTCCCATACGTAATAAACCGAGCGCTTCGACTGCTTCAAATAGCTGATGACTTTTTAAAACAGCTTCACCCTCCTCATTTAAATGCTCACCGCGAAATGCCTGCCCAAGTGCTGCGTTTTGTTCCAGTAGAATTACGGAAAGACCTTTTTTCGCTAGTAAGTGCGAAAGAAGTGCTCCACCTGGCCCAGCCCCTACGATACAAACATCTGCTTGATAATTCACTTTCCTTCACCTATCTTTGGATAAGCAATAATACGTAAATCTTGCCCAACCTGCTCAAACGAAGCAAACTCTACATCCCATGCTTCATCCATAGTAGATGGATTTGGACCAGCAATCGGTGTTAATGATAAGCGACCACCGAGAATTTTTGGCGCTATATAAATCACATATTTGTTAATAGCACCTTGCTGTAAAAAGGAAGAGTTGATCGTACTTCCACCCTCTACTAAAATATCCGAAATGCCATATTGATATAGTTTTTCAAGCATATCGTCAACAACAAGGCCCTCAGAGTCATGTCGAACTGGCAATACAGTCACGCCTTTTTCCTCAAATGCTGTTATTTTTTCTTGGCCGGCATTCTCACTACATACAATAATTGTTTTCGCTTCTTCTACATTCAGAACATTGGCATGAGCTGGTGTACGAAGGGAGCTATCCATAATAATGCGTACTGGATTTTTTCCGTAAGCTTCTTTTAATCTTGTTGTTAAGGATGGATTGTCAGCTAAAACAGTACCAACACCAACTAAAATACCATCCACCTCATGTCGAATACGGTGAACATCCTCACGCGCTGCCTCACCAGTTACCCACTTGGAATGTCCTGTATGAGCAGCTATTTTCCCATCTAAAGTCATCGCATATTTTGAAATAATAAATGGTCGTTTTGTTAGCATATTGTGAATAAAACGTTCATTTAAACGGCGAGCTTGAGCTTCTAAAACACCCACCTCTACCTCAATACCCGCATCTCGTAACAGCTGTATACCACGTCCAGCAACAGCAGGATTTGGATCTTGCATGGCTACTACTACTCGACTAACTGCTGATTCCTTCACTAAATTTGCACAAGGAGGTGTTTTTCCGTAATGCGAACATGGCTCAAGAGTTACATAAAGTGTCGCACCTTTAGCATGTTCTCCAGCCATACGAAATGCATGTACCTCTGCATGTGGTTCCCCTGCTTTTCTGTGTAAACCTGTTCCAACAATTACACCGTCTTTGACGATTACAGCCCCTACTAGTGGATTAGGATTTGTATTTCCTTTTGCACTAGCGGCTAAGTCAAGTGCTAACTGCATATATTTTTCATCTGTTGTCATCTTCGTTCCTCCACCTCTTCGCGCAAATGGCCAGATTTCTCTACTTTCGTGTCTAAATAAAAACGATTTGTCTCCGTTAATCCTCCCCATAATGGGACATGTCCTTCTGCTGCTAAACCATGTGCCTGTAATGCGGCAAGCTTCTTCGGATTATTGGTAATGAGTGTAACTGGTTTTGAACGAAGTGCTCCTAACACAGTAATGGCATCTTCGTAAGAACGAGTATCATCTGGGAAGCCGAGAGCATGGTTTGCTTCAACCGTATCTAACCCCTCTTCTTGTAATAAATAAGCAAGCGATTTCGAGAACAATCCGATGCCGCGGCCTTCATGATCAGCTAAGTAGAAAATGGCCCCACAGCCATGCTCCACAATCATTTTCATCGATTCATGTAATTGATAACCACAGTCACAGCGTTCGCTTCCAAAAATATCACCTGTATGACAAATGCTATGCATGCGAATTAAAGCATCCTCAGCATGTGTAAAATCTCCATAAACAAGCACTGATGACTGTTGTAAAAAAGCTAAATTTGCAGATGCTAACCCATCAATAATTTCCTCTTTTGACTGATTGGCTCCTACTTTTAACCAGTTATACCATTGAAATGTCGCCGAAAATTCACCCTGTTTTACCGGTAATTTCACTGGACCAACTAGGCAAATACTTTCAGTTTCTGATTGCTTCACGATCGTCATTTTGTCTTTCACTATATCTAAAACTTTAGTAGTAATTGTCATATTTTCTCCAACCTTCTAATGTTAACAGCTAGCAAAACAAACTAACTGAGCACTTGTATTTTTACATAACTTACATAACGTAACTTAGTTTATAATAATAACTAACAACTGTCAAACTCCAGCTCCTACTCTATTAAGAAACAAAAACTGCTATATTACGTTTTTATCATATACTACTAGCTTATGGAGATGCTATTTTTTCTGTGCAGGCTAGTCTATAATAAGCTGAGGGAACTGTAATGACGAAAGGAAGTTTAGAATGCAATTAGAAAAAAATGTGCAAGTGAAACAGCCAAAATATCAACAAATAGCTGTCGACCTAGCCTCAAAAATCGTGGAAAGAAAGTATCGAATTGGCGATAAAATTTACGCAAGATCATCCCTAGCTAGTCAATACAATGTCTCTGCGGAAACTGCAAGAAGAGCAATTGCTGTTTTGCAAGACTTGGAAATTGTGGAGGCCACCAAAGGTAGTGGAGTTATCATCATCTCATATGAAAAGGCTGCACATTTTGTCCGCCAATTCCATGATGTTCAATCAGTCCATGAGCTACAACATGAGCTTATGTCTAGCATTCAGAAGCAGCACCAAGAATTAATAAATCTACAGGAAAAGACCAAACAACTGATTAGTCGAACTGAACATTTCCGATCCGTCAATCCGTTTATTCCTTATCAATTAGAGATGACAGCTGAAAGCCCTTGTATCCACCAAACAGTACAGGAATTGAATTTTTGGCAAAATACATCTAGCACGATTGTCGGAATTCGTCGTAAAAATGAATTATTACTATCACCTGGTCCATATGTCTCCTTGGAGGAAGAAGACATTATTTACTTTATCGGGAATGATGAAAGTTTCGCTCGAGTTCAGAGCTTTTTATATCCAAATTAAAATCCGCTTAAACGCTGATATAGCAGCGTTTAAGCGGATTTTTTCTATTTTGTCGATTTGACAGAAGTAACAACTTTTTGTTAGGGTTAAGTTGTTACTTGTTTATATTTGGGTATCATTATCCTCAAATAGTATTTATCTTTATTTAGTGAGTGTCCAAACACCTACTAAAATAGAGGGACTCAGCCTAAAAATGCCTCGTCTAGTGGCAATTTATATGTGCGTAGTGAAGTAACACCCATTACGCCAAGGCGAAATTGATCTACGAAAGGAGTGGTTCTAGTGGAAAAAATAAAAGTGGAACATGTTTCTAAAGTTTTCGGGAAACATATTCCCCAAGCCTTAGAACTCGTCAAGCAACAAAAAAGCAAGACTGATATCTTAAAAGAAACAGGTGCAACAGTCGGTGTATACGATGCAAGTTTTACCGTAAATGAAGGTGAAATCTTCGTTATCATGGGATTATCAGGAAGTGGTAAGTCGACACTGATTCGACTTTTAAACCGTCTCATAGAACCTACAAGTGGAAATATTTACATCGATGGAGAAAATATTTCTAAAATGGGCAAAGAGAGTTTACGTAATGTAAGAAGAAACAAAATGAGTATGGTCTTTCAAAACTTCGGTTTATTCCCCCATCGTACACTTCTTCAAAACACAGAATACGGCCTTGAAATCAGAGGCATCTCAAAGGAAGAACGGCAAGCAAAAGCAGAGCAAGCTCTCGACAATGCAGGCTTACTTGCTTATAAGGACCAATATCCTAGTCAATTATCAGGCGGTATGCAACAGCGTGTTGGATTAGCACGGGCACTTGCAAATGACCCTGAAATATTACTAATGGATGAGGCTTTTTCTGCACTCGATCCATTAATTCGAAAAGAAATGCAAGATGAGCTACTCGATTTACAAAGCACATTGAAAAAAACAATTTTATTTATCACCCACGATTTGAATGAAGCATTACGTATTGGTGATCGTATCGCCATTATGAAAGATGGCTCAATCATCCAAATTGGTACTGGAGAAGAAATTTTAACAAATCCTGCAAATGATTATGTTAAAACATTCGTAGAAGACGTCGATCGTTCTAAAGTATTAACTGCTGAAAATGCCATGGTTCGACCTGTATCTGTCAATGTAGATGTAGATGGACCGACCGTAGCACTTAAAAGAATGCGTGAGGAAACGGTTAGTTTATTAATGGCCGTTGACAAGAATCGACATTTAAAAGGCTATATTACTGCTGACGACGCACGGGCTGCAGCTAAAAGACAAGAACAAACGGTACATTCAATTGTTCAATCTGATATGTTAACCGTTCCACCAGATATGCTTTTACAAGATATATTAGGTTTGATTCATAATAGTCCTACTCCTATTGCGGTTGTAAAAGATGAGCGCTTGCTTGGTGTTCTTATCCGGGGCGTTGTCATCGAAGCACTTTCAACTAGCGATGAGGAGGCGAATGCACATGAATAATTTATTAGACAATATTCCCGCAATACCAGTTGGACCATGGGTAGAATCAGTTATGGACTGGTTGACGAGTAATTTTTCAGTGTTTTTTAACTTGATTCAAAAAAATGGAAAACTACTCATGAATCAGGTCACTGATTTATTAGTGAGCATTCCTCCGATTATTCTTATTTTACTTGTTGTCATTTTTGCTTTTTTCGTTACCGGTAAAAAATTCGGGCTCGCAACGTTTTCATTAATTGGTTTGTTATTTATTTATAATCAAGGCTTATGGACGCATCTTATGGAAACAACCACACTCGTGCTCTTTTCAAGTATCATCTCAATCATATTAGGTATTCCTCTTGGCATTCTAATGTCGAAGTCAACTGTAGCAGAAAATGTGATTAAGCCGATACTCGATTTCATGCAAACAATGCCTGGCTTCGTATACTTGATTCCTGCCGTTGCCTTCTTTGGTATTGGGATAGTCCCTGGTGTATTTGCATCCGTTATTTTCGCCTTACCACCAACTGTACGTATGACGAACCTAGGAATTCGCCAAGTACCAAAAGAATTAGTAGAAGCTGCGGATTCATATGGAAGTACCTCAAAACAAAAACTATTTAAAGTAGAAATTCCTCTTGCCAAATCAACTATAATGGCAGGGATTAACCAAACAGTTATGCTATCACTGTCAATGGTTGTAACTGCCTCAATGATTGGTGCACCTGGTCTAGGACGTGAAGTATTAACTGCACTACAACGTACACAGGTTGGTAATGGCTTTGTTGCAGGTTTAGGTCTTGTAATTTTCGCGATTGTTATAGACCGCCTAACGCAAAGTTTTAATAAGAAGAAAGTCGTATAGAAAAAGAGGCAATTTATTGACGAAAATCTTAGTTCTTTACTTTCACCGCTGAGATTTACGATTTGTAGTTTGCTACAAAACTATTAATATTTGAAAGGAAGATTCGATGAAACTGAAAACATTAACTAAATTAGGAATGGCTTTAGGGCTTGGCTTTTTGCTAGCCGCATGTAATGGTGATGATTCAAGTAAGAGTAGTGGTAACTCAAAGGACGTCAATCTAGCCTACGTTGAATGGGATACAGAAATTGCTTCAACTAATGTAGTTGGTCAGGTACTAGAGGATTTAGGCTACAATGTATCATTAACACCACTTGATAATGCAATTATGTGGGAGGCTGTTTCAAAAGGTGAAGCAGATGGCATGGTCGCTGCATGGTTACCAAATACTCATGCCCCACAGTACGAAAAATATAAGAACGACCTTGATGAACTAGGTGAAAACCTTACTGGTGCCAAAATAGGTCTAGTAGTACCAAGCTATATGGACGTTAACTCGATTGAGGATTTAAAAAACCAAGCAGATAAAACAATTACGGGTATTGAACCTGGTGCTGGGATTACAGCTTCTACTGAAAAGGCCTTAGATGAATATGATAACCTAGCAGGTTGGCAGCTATTAACTTCTTCATCTGGAGCTATGACCACTTCTCTTGCTAAAGCAATTAAAAATAAAGAAGACATTATCGTGACAGGCTGGTCTCCTCACTGGAAATTCGCTAAATATGATCTTAAATATTTAGATGATCCAAAAGGCGTTTATGGTGGCGAAGAAACGATTAACACATTCGCTCGTAAAGGTTTAAAAGAAGATCAACCAGATGTCTATTCTGTACTAGATAACTTCCACTGGACATCAGAAGACTTAGAGAGCGTAATGCTAGAAATTATGGATGGCAAAGACCCAAAACAAGCTGCTAAAGATTGGGTGGAAGCTAACGCAGACAAAGTTGCTGAATGGACGAAGGATATTAAATAATTATTAAAAATGCGTGTCTAAATAGCAGTTTTGAACTGCTTTTAGACACCTTTTTAATTTTCTACTATATGGACACCTCGTATATAGATAAAATACATATTGTGTTAAAATAAATTTATGGTTTACAAAAGGGAATTATTAGTATTTTGTGTATAATAAAGCTAAATGTAGAACCAATAGGGAAAATGATTGGTTTTATAGTTTAAAAAATGTATTGTCGAATTAGTTAATCCAAAAAGAAATTTACTTTGGAATTTTTTTCTCATATTATATAAATTATAAAGGATTTGAATATAAGATGATCGAATTATTTGCTATGAATATCAATAATTCCATTTGTTTTTCAACGTACAAACAACTAATGCAATTATTACCACAAAAAAAACAAGACAAATTAAAAAAATTTACTAGAATAGAAGATTTGATAAGAGGTCTTTTTGCGGAAATTTTAATACGAAATATTATTATACAACAAAAACTTAAAAATAATTTTCAATTTGAGTTTGCAACGAACCCTTATGGAAAACCATATTTATCTGATGTAGAAAGCTTTTATTTTAATTTAAGCCATTCAGAAGATTGGGTAGTATGTGCATTAGATAGTAACCACATTGGCATTGATATAGAAAAAGAAAAGTCTATTGATATTACGCTAGCAAAGCAGTTCTTTACAGAAAAAGAATGTGATTACATTTTTTCATTAGAAAATTATCAATTGAATAGATTTTTTGAAATATGGACTTTAAAAGAAAGCTATATTAAAGCAATCGGATTTGGTCTATCCCTTCCTCTAAACTCTTTCTCCATTATAAAAGATGGCATTGATCAAACTTTTAAAATTGAGTCACAATTCAAGGACATAAAATTTTATTTAAAAAATTATTTAATAGATACAAATTATCAGATCGCAGTTTGCGCACGTAATTATGATTTTCCTTCTGCTATAAAATATGTTGATCCTGAAGATTTAGTGATAGCAGCTTTAAATAATAGCTCACTTAAATAGAAATAAAGTCTTTATACTGTCCTCATAAATTATTCTTTTAAGTTATTATTCGGATTGTAAACACTTAAACCTGAAAGATTTTTTTCTTTAGTAGAACGCTATAATTTAATTTCAGCTTAAAAATTAGCACTAACGAGTATGATGTTGCATTTGAAGATCAAACTTATAGCTTTCCTGAATTAAAAAATTTCTTTACTTTTTATGTAATAAAAAAAGGCGCCCTTTCAGAGTTATCTTAAAAGTTGGCGCCAATGTTAAGATTCGTTCTATCAATTCTGTTTTAAACCAAAGAGCTTTTAAAAACAATTTTTAAAATCGAAATTTATTAACTTGCAATAAATAAACTTGGATTTGTTCTTCATCAAGCTTCGCATTATAAAGATTAGCCAAATGCTCCATGGTTGCGATATGATGGAACTAACCAATCATTTTCATTTAATGCTAATGCGCTTCCGACTTGTGATGCCTCTTCCCTTCGAATGGTACAAACGTTCCTATCTTGCCCTGCCGCTGTAAACTTACTGCTTTTCTATCAAACGCTCTAACCCTTAATAAATGATTATAAAATTTTTCTACCTATTCTTTTGTAATAAGAGATTCATAATATTTAAAAGTTTTCCTTCTTCACATACCAATCTTCTTATCGGAAAATATTATTCCAAACAATCCACCCTCTATTATTTATTCACTTCAAATCAAAAAAGTTTAACTTTTACAATTTCAGCGTTTTAATCTTTTATATTAATAGAAAAGAGTTCAATTTTATATAGTTTGGTAAAGGCTGAAGGTTCATTAAATCGTTTTCGAACAATACTAAATTTTCATTTTCTTCAATCTCTTCGAATCCTGAAAATCTATAAGTCATATACATCATTCGATTTTTAGTAGTTGGAACGAATTCTGCACGTAGACGTACATTTGCATTCTTAGCTAGATGTATAACATAATTGAGCATAATTGTACCAATTCCCCTGGACATAACTCTGCACGACATAAGTAATAGCTTTATTGTCCATACATTTTTGTCACATTCAATTAGTACAACTCCTATTTTTCCATATGGCCCATATTTATCATTTAAATCAGCTATTAATAATTTATGCCTATCCGATTTACTAAAATTATCGAGTTCTTCATAGGAATAAGTATACCCCGTTGCATTTAATTGATGGGTTCTTACCGTTAACTCCTCTGCTCGCTGCAAATCACCATCACTAACTGGAGATATGGTAAGTACCATATTAAGGGTTTTTAAAAATTCCTCCGTTGTACCTTCATAGCTTTCTTCTTCTTTATTGCGTTCTATATCACTTAAATACATTTTTCTTCTCATTTTCGAATCTTCTGTTATAAAATTCGGATTCATTTCAGGTAGACTAAGTAAGCCACTTAAATCATTTGCATCTATACACATAATTTCCGGGACTGAAAAACTGACTTCCTCTCTTTCGAAAGGCTGATCATCTATAAATGCCAAAGTATCAAGTCCAATATTAATAGACTTTGCTATCTTTTTAATAGATGATCCCTTTGAATTCCAGTTAATTTGAGGATAAATAAAATACTTCTCAATACCAAATTCTTTAAGTTTTTCAATTGCTAAATGATGTTCATTTTTACTTGCAATAGATTGTAATATGCCACGATTATCTAATTCTTCTAAAATTTCTTTTATATCTTCATGTAATTTAACACTCTTATCTTCAAGTAAAACACCTTGCCATAATGTATGATCCAGATCCCAAACAACACACTTTACCTTTCTCTCTTGTGAACTAATCTCTAACATGATACACCTCCGACAAGAATCACTCTTCTAGTTGTTTCCAATAATATTTTTAGCAATTAATATTTCATGCATCTGTGTAGTTCCTTCAATGATTTCATTAATCTTTGCATCTCTATAATATCTTTCTACTGAATATTCTTGGCTTAATCCATTAGCACCATGAATCTGCACAGCATCTCCTGCAACTTTATTTAGCATTGTAGAAGCAAAGTACTTTGCATTCCATGTCTCCATAATAGTTTCGGGGTCTCCGGTATCCTTTAGATAGCCAGCATTTAAACACATTAATCGCGCAGCCTTTACATTAACAACCATTTCTGTTATCATTTTTTGAATTAATTGATTTTGACTTAATGTACATCCAAATTGTTTTCTTTTCTTTGCATAACGTACGCTTTCTTCAATACACGCCTGTCCAATGCCAACACACCCCCATGCAATAGTATATCTACCGTAGTCTAAACAAGAGAATGCGACATGGGATAATCCAGTGCCAGGTCTACCAATCATATTTGTCTCAGGAATATGGCAATCATCCATGCATAGTTCTGCTACCATTGATGCCCTCACACCCATCATTCCATGAATTTCTTTAGCCGAAAAACCTGGGCTATTTTTTTCTACTAAAAATGCAGTTGGTTTACCATCTAATTTTGCAAAAATAATGAAAATATCAGCTATTTGGCCCATAGTAATCCATTTTTTGCTACCGTTTAAAATATAGTTGCCATTTATAAGTGCAGCAGATGTTTCTATACTTTTAGCATCACTACCTATTTGGGGTTCAGTTAAACCAAAAGCTCCTATGATTTCACCCTTCGCCATTTTTGGAAGCCAATATTCCTTTTGCTCATCTGTCCCCCACTTTTCAATCGCAAGTGCTACCATACCATGTACTGTCAACAATGCTCTAGTTGATGAACATCCTCTTCCCACTTCTTCATTAAGTAATCCCAAAGTAATCATGTCGTAGCCTAATCCATCATACTTCTTAGAAATAGTCGCTCCTAAGTACCCACTTTGGGAAACCTTCTCTATAAGTTCGGTAGGTAAATATTCATTTCGGTCATATTCACCAGCGTAAGGAATTATCTCAGATTGAACAAATGCTCTAAAACTTTCTTGATATTTTAATTGTTCTGATGTAAATTCTATATTCATATTTTCACCATCATTCATTTAGTATTTACTTCATTTTCGATAGTTGTTTCATGTTGCTTTTTACTAATAAAAGAGACAATTGAATCAATCGTTCTGAAATTATTAAGATCTAAATCTTTATTCTTAACTTTTATATTAAATTCTTTTTCAATAAACATTACTAACTGCATTGCGAAGAGTGAATTGACAAATCCTGTTGAAAATATATCTTCATTATCCATTATTTCATGGTTTTTAAAAAACTTAGAAAGATAAGTTTTTATTTTCATTTTAGTTTCAGACATTTTATCATACTCCTTTGGGCATTTTTTTAATAAGTATAGAATCCTTGACCAACTTTTTTGCCGAGCAATCCTGCATCAACCATCTTACGTAGTAAGGGACAGCACCGATACTTTGAATCTTGAAAGCTTTCATATAAAACATCTAGTGAATTTACAACAGTATCGAGTCCAATTAAGTCAGCTGTTTCCAGTGGTCCCATCTTATGTCCATAACATTTTTTAAATATGTTATCTACATCGTTAGGTGCAGCTACTTGATCCTGTACAACAAAGGCAGCCTCATTCATAAAAAGATGAGAGATTCTGTTTGATACAAAACCAGGTGAATCATTAACAATAATGCACTCTTTCCCAATATGTTTAAGAAGCTCTTTTGTTAGCAAAATAGTTTCCTCAGATGTATGATATCCTTTAATTACCTCAATAGTAGTCATAAGCGGTACAGGATTCATAAAATGTGTTCCAATAAACTTCTCTGGCCTCTTGGTTAATGCTGCTATTTTAGTAATAGGAATACAAGAAGTATTAACTAAAAATACGCAATTTTCTGTACAAATTTCATCTACTTTTTCATAAACTGATTTTTTAACCTCCCATTTCTCAGGGACGTTTTCAACAACAAAGTCTACTTGTTCTAATAGTTGGTAATCTGTTGAAAAATTGACTCTTGATAAAATTATTTCGGAGTCTTCGTCTATCTTGTTTTTGTTAAATAAAGCGTGAAAACGAATATTTTGTCGTATTTCTTCTTTTGCATGCTCTAATTTTTCCTCAGAAATGTCTAATAATATGACATTTACCCCCTCTTGAGCAAAATTCTGAGCTACTCCTCTTCCCATTACTCCTGCTCCAATGACGGCTACTTTTCTCATACTAAATTACTCCTTCTGATTTTATTTACATAATTTTAATAATTATATAAAAATTTAATTCATCTCATTATTGGGCATTCATTCAATAAACACGTTTATTTTTTTTTAAAATATATCCATTTTAATGTTTGCTGTTCAACCTTACTATTTTCTTATATGATAAGAACTTATAATCTGTATTTATCACTCTAGATATTTTTGTAAGGGAGTCATCTAGGCTAACTTCAATAAAAGTAGTTATACCAAAAACAATCATTTTTTCTATTGAACATTTCCAATTCATTGAACTTGGCATATTTTTCACTAGTTCTTTCTTTAAGTCAGAAGCACTTTGAAGAGCATTTTGGGTAAATACTGAAATTATCGGTATTCTACTATCATCAACCTTTATTCTTTCAACAAGATCTATAAATTTATCAATCCCTTTTTCAGCAAACGGAGTATGGAATGCATAGGGGACATTTATTTTTACAACCTTTATAGCGCCCTCCTCTTCCGCTCCACCTAAAATTTTAATTATATCACTTTTATTTCCAGATATAACAATGCAGTACTTACTATTTTCACTAGCAATCTTGACAGTATCGGAAAAATTGTTTTTTTCTATTAAGCTTACAACTTGTTGGTAATTCAAACCTATTATAGTTGCCATAGACTCCTCATGCCTTGAAATATCTTTCGGATATTCATATATAGTTAGGAGCATGTGCAATCCTGTTTCAAAAGAAATAGATTTTCCACATGACATTGCAGTAATCAAGCCCATACTATAACCTAAAAATACTTTAGGCTTTACACCTATGGAAATATATGTATCGAACACTATATTATCGCAGGTGTAGATAGCTATCCAATCATTGAAAAAGTCATCGTATTTCGTTTTTTTGGAATAAAATAGATAGTCCCACAAATCTAAATCTAATTCCTTTTCCACAATGGAGCAATATTTACGCAATAATTCTAATTGCTCTTCATCGAGTAAATGTAATAAGCTTTGATATTCTGATCCAACTCCCTGAAAAAGAAACGCATTTCCACCATCAAAATAATCCACTGTTTCCCTCCTATGATATAATTTAATGCACCATTATTCTGATATTAAAGTATTCATAGTATTGATATAAGTGCAATCAATACTATGAATACTTATTCTCCAAATACTTAAGAGATTTATAAGTTTTCTTCTATTATTCGAGCTATCTTTTTCACATTTACATTATTGTTAATAAAAAAATGGTTGCCGTTTAAATCGTATAATTCACAATCTCCATCGCATAAATATTTCCAGCTTTTTTTTTGATAGAAATCTATATTATCTTCTGTCCCATTTAAAACAGATATATTACACTGAATCTTTTCTTCCCTTTCTTTGTAAACATAATTTTCTACTATCCTTATATCATTTTTTAGAATAGGTAAAATAAACTCTAGTAATTCTTTCGATTCTAGTACCTCATCAGCAATTCCACCTAATGCTACGATACTATCCATAAACTCTTTATCAGGCATTTTATGACTAATAATAATATTACCTTTTACATTGGGCGAAAATCTGCCTGAAAAAAATAAATGCTTTGGCTTTCTATTGCTAGTATTAATGATTTTATAATATAGCTCATACGTCAAAAGTGCTCCCATACTATGCCCATAAATTGCAAACTCTTCTTGTTGGATTTTATCTTGTATTTGGCAGTAAATATCTTCCACCGCTTCATTTATATTTTGATAAAAACCTTCACAGAATCTTTTTCCTCTTCCTTTTAATGCAATAGCATGTATTTCTATACGTTGATTTATAAATTTATTCCAATTACGGTATATCAGCTCTGAACCACCGGCATATGGCAAACAAAATAACAACATCACGAGTTCCCCTTTTATGTTTATCCTATTTTAGTCTTTTTAATGATCTGTTGATCGAATCACCTTAAAAGTGCTATAAGTTCATTAAATATTTTAAAAGGTTCACTTATAACATTACTTTTATCAGCTGCATCTTGGTTTACATGAATGACAAAACTATATCCATTATATTTATAAAGAATATTCTGAAACCCTAGTCCATGCCCCTCATGCCCTAACATATCGTTCACATTAAAAATACCTAATCCCATATTCACTTTGTAGTCAGTTGGATAATTCATTGAAATATCTATATAGTCATTGAATATTTCTTTGTTTTTTAGTAATAATCCATCTACAAATGCATCAAGCCATGTAAGTAGATCCTTAGCATTAGATATCATACCTCCAGATGCCCAACTTGCACTTAAAGCATTATTTGTCACATCTTTTTTCTCAGGGTTAGTATAGCAATGACTAAAATTATCTAAATTAGGTAACTTATCTATTAACCTCGTTTGTTCAAGCCCCAACTTATTGCAAATTCTATTTTGTATATTCTCTTCTAAACTTACATGTGTAATTTTTTCGATAATTAATCCTAATAATATATATCCGGTACTAGAGTATATCCAAATGTTATTATTAAATGTCTGATCATATGGTAAAGATAAACCATAGTATAATAATTCTTCCTTAGTCCATTCTTTATTACTTTCTAAACCTTTAATAAAACTAGGATGTTTTACAAAGTCATGTATTCCACTAGTGTGATTTAATAAGCTTTTTATTGTTATATTATTAAAATACTCTGCTTTATATTGTTCTACTAATTCTGGTAAAAAACGTATAACGGAATCCTCTAAATTTAATAACCCTTCCTCCATCAATTGTAATATTATAGTTGCCACAAATGTCTTAGTAATGCTTCCTATTTTAAAATTAGTAGTAGACTTCAGATTTATATTATTCTCAATGTCCGCAAACCCTTTCGAAATAACCGTATTTTGTCCATCAGGAGCTTTTATTCCCAATATCAATCCTGGAGCCTTGTATTTATTTAAAAACAACGATAAATTGTTTTCTAAACTAGCTATATTTAATTGCTTTTTATTTAAAGAAATAAATCCTAATAAAACTTCTTTATATTTTTTTGCTAAATTAGCTATAGTATTAGATTTATATGCTTTTGTATTGAACGTTAATAATATTTTTAATTTCCCATTGCTTATGTTCCCGTTAAACTCCAATTCAAAATGTCTTTCACTATTGATACTAATATTACTTCCATATTCCTCTTCAATTATCTCAAATATACTATTTTTATTTTCTATATCTGTTTCTCCATGATAATTAAAACAAATTTGAGGAGTCATGAACCAATCCATATCTTTTTTATTTTCTTCTTCAGTTAAATATTTCAGGATGTGATAGCCTATACCATTTCTAGGGATAGCGTTTCTTATTAAGATTGTTCTATCTAAATAATCTATCAAATTATTAGTTTCTGGAGCTTCTAAAATAATAGGGTAGATAGATGTAAACCATCCTATCGTACTTTGAATACTTACATCATTAAATAAATCTTCTCGTCCATGCCCTTCAAACATAATTGCATTTTCTCTATTTCCAGTCCAATTCTGTAAAACAAACGATAACGAAGACAGCAAAATATTAACAACACTTGTTTTGTATAATTCGGAACATTTTTCCAACAAAGCCCTGGTTTCTTCTAGACTAAGAGATATTTCATAAGTATCGCTATCTCTCATAGTATTAGTATCGTGACTAAAATCAAAAGGAATGTTATTTATTTTTTTTTGGATATTTCTCCAATAGGACTTTTCTTTTAATAACGCTTCACTATTACTAAAGTGATAAAGTTTTTTAGACCACTCTTTGATTGAATTAGATTTGTTCGTTAATTTAATATCTTTCTTACGTAAAAACTGATTATATAAACATTGGATATCATTTATTAAAATACCCCATGATACAGTATCGACTGCCAAATGATGAATTAAGATGTATATATAATCAAAACTGTTTGTTTTAACTACAACCGTACTCATCAGTGGACCTAATTTTAGATCTACAGTTTTTTGTAATTCCTTTACTTTTTCCAAAATAATTGATTTGTCCTGTTCTAGATCATCCAGGTAAATGACTTCATAATTAAAAGGATAATTTGCCCCTACTATCTCCCCAGCTACTTCATTATTAACTGTTGTAAAGCGCATTCTTAATGAATCATGAAGCTTTTGTACTTCTTTTAATACGTCCCTTAACACATCCACATTAAGTCTTTCATTACATTTTAAAAAAGTTGCTTGATGAAAATACTCTGGATCAATTTTATGTGATTCAAAAAACCATTTTTGAATAGGAGTTAATTTAAACTCACCTACAGTAGGTTCTATTAATAATGAACTACTTTCAAGTGAATTAATAACTTCTACGATTTTTTTAATAGTTCTGTATTTAAAAATATCACTTAGCTTTATTGTTAAATTCTTTTCATTTAACTTATATATAAATTTAATTGCTTTAATGGAATCTCCACCCAAGTGGAAAAAATCATCGTTTATCCCCACTTTTTTATGAACAAAAATTTCTCCCCAAATTTCCACAAGTAAACTTTCGTATTCATTTGAGGGCTTTTCATAATTATTCTCTTTTAAATATCTATCGCCATTTAGTTCCTTTAAAATTCTTCTATCAGGTTTATCACTTTGATTTTTAGGTATAGAATCTAATTGCATAAAATAAGTTGGAACCATGTATTCGGGTAACTCATTCAATAAAAAAGTTCTTATTTCTGAAGGCGTCATTTTTTTATCAGCTACTACATAACATGCTAGATTGTTTTCATAATGTTGATCCTTTATTGTTACAACTACCGCTTCATTTATATGTTTATTTAGAAGTAATCTTCTCTCGATTTCTTCTAATTCTATTCTATATCCCCTTATTTTTACCTGATAATCCTCTCTGCCTACATACTCAATATTTCCGTCTGGTAACCAACGAGCTATGTCACCTGTTCTATAAATTTTTTCGCTTTCAATATAAGGATTTGGAATAAATTTTTGTTCCGTTAATTCTAGATTATTTAAGTATCCTCGCGCTATACCAATTCCACCAATACAAAGTTCACCATGAACTCCTATAGGCTGTATTTTTTGATTTTTATCTAAAATATAAATATTTGTGTTATATATCGGTTTTCCAATTGGTACTGTTTTATTATCTTCGTTTATTTTATTAGCTGTCCAAGCGGCTGCACATACAGTAGTTTCAGTTGGTCCATAGGCATTTACATATTGAACTTTACCATTCCATTTTTTAACTAATTCACTATTTGATTCGGAACCTGCTGTTATTAATAATCTTAAATAGTTATTTTTTTGAGGACTTAAATTTGAAGCATAGACAGGAGGCAATGTAGCTACCGTTATTCTATTGATATTTAAAAACGCTTCAAAGTCGTTTATATCCTTAATTACATATTTAGGAACAATAAAAAGTGTTGCCCCGGTTAACAATGCCATGCTCATTTCCCAAACCGCTGCATCAAATGTACAATTTGCAAATTGCATGATGTTATCCTTTTCACAAATGTTATACTCATTTTCAAAATAGGATTTTAAATTAGCTAAACCTTTATGTTCAACCATTACTCCCTTAGGTCTACCAGTGGATCCGGATGTGTAAATAATATAAGCTAAATCATTTTTCTCATTTACATTTTCCAAATTTTCAATATCTTTTTTATACACTTTATTATCTTCAATATGGATCGTTTCCTTTTCTTTCAACAAACCTGTATTGATATTCTCCTGGGTTAAGAGAATTGCTACTCTACTATCTTCTAGAATATATTGGATTCTCTCTTCAGGATATTCTGGATCAATAGGTAAATATGCACCACCAGCTTTTAATATTGCTAATATACCTACTACCATCTCTATAGATTGATTGACGAAGATACCAACTACAGTATCGCGTTTTACGCCCTTGTCCCTCAATATTCTCGCGAGTTGGTTAGACTTCTCATTAAGTTGACTATATGTCGCCTTATTATTTTCGTATATAACTGCAATTTGATCGGGTGCCTTTTTAACTTGTTCTTCAAACAATTGATGCATTGTTTTATTCTTGTCAATTATCATAGATTTATTATTAAATTGATTTATTTTATCTTTTTCCTTTTGGGAAAGTATATTAATATCTTTCAATTTTCGATCTATATTTTCAATAATTGAATATAAAAGATTACTAAAGCAGTCAATCATCAATTCTATTGTTTCTCTTTTATAAATTTTTGTACAAAATTCAAAACAACAATTCATTGCATTTTTTTCTTCTGTTATATTTAAAGTCAAATCAAATTTTGATGTTTTATTTATATAATTGTATTTTTTTATTTTCAATGCATCCATTTCAAAATTAGCTTCATCTAAATTTTGATAAACAAACATTGTATCGAATAAAGCATTCCTACTTGTATCTCGATTAATTTCTAGCTTTCCTATTAACTCATCAAATTGATAATCTTGATAATCAAATGCCTTTAAAACCGTTTCTTTAGTTTCTTTTAAAAATTTTTTAAATGTCTTATTTGACTCAGGATAATTCCTTATTGCAACAGTATTTACAAACATACCTAACAGATTTTGTAAATCATTGTGATTCCTACCGGACATTGGTGTCCCTATAATTAAATCTTCTTGATTTGTATATTTTGATAAAAGAGTTGAATATGCAGCAAGTAAAACCATATACAACGTGCTATCATTTTCCTTTGCAATCTTTTTTAGTTTATTTGTTATAATAGAATCTATTTCAAGTGTGAGAGAATCCCCTTCAAAGTTAAATTTACTAGGTCTTTTATAATCAGAAGGTAAATTTAATATTGGTAATTCGCCTTTAAATACATCTAGCCAATATTTTTCTTGTTCTTTTATCTCCTTTGTATGGAAAAATCCCTTTTGCCAAGCAGAATAATCCTTATATTGTATATCATTCACCATTAAATCTTTTTCATTAACATAACTGGCTAATTGCTCTAGTAAAATATTTATGGACGTACCATCTGCAATAATATGATGAATATCAAAGATTAGTATATGCCGTTTATTATCTATACGAATGACGCCTACTCTTAATAAAGGAGCCTTCTGCAATAAAAACGGTTTTGAAAATTCTCTAATCTTTTTATCAATATCCATTTCATTTGTCACTTGCATTCTTTCTATTTTAAAATCAATTTCTTCAAAATCATGAATTTTCTGTACTATTACTCCGTCAACTACATCAAAGCTAGTTCTTAGTATCTCATTATTTTTAATTAATTTTTTTAAACCATCTGTTATTTTCGATACATTCAACTTACCTATTACTTCCATTGCTTCCGTAATATTATAAACATTACTAGCTGTTTCGAGTTCTTGAATAAGGTATATTCTTTTTTGAGCTGATGATGCCTCATAGTATTCTTTTTCTTGTATCTTTTTAATTTTTCTATACTCTTTTTTACGAACTGAAGATATATAGGAAGCGATATTTTTTATATTTTCTAGGCTAAAAAAATCTTTTATTGGAATGTCTATATTTAGTTCTTTATGAATTCTTCCAACTACCTTTACAGCATTTAAAGAATGCCCACCTATGTCAAAAAAACTATCGTTAATACTTATCGTATAATTTATCTTTAAGATGTCTTTCCATATTTGAATTAGTTTTTCCTCAATATCATTTTTGGGAAATTCATATATGCCTAATTCGCTTTCATCTTCTAATTTATCGAGCTTTAATTTATCAACCTTACCATTAATTGTAAGTGGTATTTTCTCTAATTTAATGAAGTTTGCTGGCATCATATAACTTGGCAATGATTCTTTTAATTTCTCTCGTATTAAATCTTTACTATAATTACAGTTAGCTACATAATATGCGTATATATATTTATTATCTTCAATCTCTTTTACCAATACGACCGCTTCATTTATATCATTTATTTTTAATAATGCGTTTTCTATCTCGCCAAGTTCTATTCTATATCCCCTTATTTTAACTTGATTATCTATTCTCTCAATAAATTCAATATTCCCATCCGGAAGCCACCTTACCAAATCACCAGTTTTATACATTTTTCCATCTGTTTCAAATGGATTTTTCACAAATTTCTTTTCAGTTAAATCGTTTCTATTTATATAACCTGATGCTAATCCTTCTCCCGATATACATAGTTCACCTGGTACTCCTATCGGCTGTAATTTGTTATTATTATCGATAACATATAATTTTGTGTTTGAAATTGGTTTACCAATCGGAACAAATATATCTTCCTCTCCTATATCATTGATTGGATAATAAGTTGCGAAAATAGTACTTTCCGTTGGGCCATATAAATTTATTATTCTATTAGGACCCAAAAATCCAAATGCTTTCTTAGCTTGTTTTAAAGATAATTTTTCCCCACCTATTAGTATTTTTTTTACATTTTGCAGGGATTTCAAATTTAAATCTACTAAAGAATGGAATAACGCAGTTGTAATAAACAATATACTTATTTTTTCTCTTTCTATTAACGATCCTAATTCTTTCAAATCGAGGGTATGATATTTTTCTGGAATTACAATTCTTGCTCCATTTAATAAAGCACCGAATATTTCGAAAATAGATCCATCAAATACATAACTTGATAACTGTAAGAAGGTATCATTTTTATTGATATTAATATAATTTGTATTGCCCCCTAGGCGACTGATAACACAGGATTGATTTATTAATGTTCCTTTTGGCCTACCTGTTGAACCAGATGTATAAATGATATACGCTAGTTCATTCCCTTCAAATGGAATATTAAGGTTATCAACATTTAATTTTTCTTTCTCTTTTAGATCAAGATTTATTATTTTACACCCTTGGTTAACTATATCCATCGAATTTCCCTGTTTTAATAATATTTTACAATTTGAATCTTCTAGCATATATTTAACTCTTTCTTCTGGGTATTCATAATCAATAGGTAAATATGCTGCACCAGCTTTTAATATTGCTATAATTCCTATAATCATTTCTGGCGATTTCTCAGCAATTAATCCAACTACATCCCCTTTTTCCACGTTATTTTCCTTTAGTTTATTTGCGAGGTTATTGGATTTTTCATTAAGCTCTTTATATGAAAATTTTTTATTTTTAAAAACAATCGCAATATGATCTGGGTTATTTTCTACTTGCTTTTCAAAAATTTCACTTAATGATAGATTTTTAGGAAAAGGCATACTTGTATTATTAATGTCTTTCAATATATTTTTTTCCTTGTCACTTATAATATCGATATGATCTATTCTAATTGTTAAGTTATTTACTACCTTCTGTAATATATTTATTAATATATTTTTAAGAATAAAAATCTGATTCTCTTCGACATAATCAAAGCTATTAAATATTAAGGAAATTGAATCTCCTTCCACTCTAATATTTAAAGTAAGATCATTATTTGGTAGCTTTAAAACATTTTTTATTTGAAGATCACTATGTAATCCTTCCATTACACAAAATACATTTATTTTCTCGTAAATAAAGTTTCTTTTATATAATTGTTCTAAAGGATAAAATTCATATAAAAATGAATTAAAAAGAACATTTTTTTCATTTAAAAGAACTTCTTTAAAATTCACTTCTTTCGTTAATAGTTGTTTTGATAAAAGGTACTCATTATTTGGTTGTCTTGTATTATCTTTACTATATGGTGGAATTCCAATCGCAAAATGGGAGTTTGAACACATTCTAGATAAAGCCATTTTGAATACTGTTAATATTAATGTATATATCATTATATTTTTGTCTTTTGTTATTTGTTTAACTTTTTTAGTTATTTCTTTATCAATATCAACTTTTAAGAAATAAGATTCATTGCCCTTTTGATTTTTCTGAAATACTAAACGATCAAATTCCGTTGCCACCATTTCATTCCAAAAACTTTTAGATTTATTTATCACATCATACTTTACTTCTTTCATTCTAGCTCACTCCTCTTTAAAATTGTTCTGAGTTTGTGAAACCTATTAATAGAAATAGTCTTTATAGGGGGAAATCTCCCCCTATAAAGGGATAAATTTTCTTTGGAAGTATCTTTTTAATTGCATTTATTTACTTTTTAAAAAGTAAATTCTAAATCTTCTTCGTTAAAATTATTGGATATTAAATTATTGTAAATATTAGATAATTCATTCTCGGTAATTAGGTCAATAGTTTCAATCTTTATATCCAGATTTTTTGATGTTAAATGTATAATGCTTTTAAAGTATTCTATAAGTTTTTCAATTGTTGTTTCTTTAAATAATGACGTTGCATAGCTTAAATCAAACAATAATTCCCCTTCTTTTTCCTGACAAACAATTGTAATGTTGAACTTTTCAGTATTTTCTTTGAAAGGATATGATGTTACTTTTAAATTATCTAGTTCTATTCTATCTTCCAGCATATTTTGAAGAACGAACATAACATCAAATAATGGAATTCTGTTTAAATCTCCCACCACACCTACCTTTTGAACCAACTCATCAAATTGATATTCTTGATTATCAAAGGCCATTATCGTCTTCTCTTTTACAATGTTTAAATAATCTTTAAAATTTAATTCATTATCTACGTTTGTTCTAATTGCTAAAGTGTTGACAAACAAACCAATAACATTTTCCAAATCTTCTGATGTTCTTCCAGAGACAGGTGTTCCAACAACTATATCTTCCTGTTGGCAATATTTTGATAATAAAATATTTATATTTGCTAATAAAACCATGTACAGTGTGCTGCCAGTCTTGCGTCCTATTGCTTTTAAATTATCTGTAATAGATTTATCTATTTTAAATTCGATACTATTTCCTTTAAAGTCTCGTCTATTTGGCACAGGATAGTCCGTAGGGAATTTTGTTTCAGGTAATTTCCCTTGATACTCGCCTAACCAATATTTTTCTTGTTTTTTTAGTTCTTCACTTTTTAATCTCTGTAATTGCCAAGCAGAGAAATCCTTATATTGAACTTTTAATGATTTCAACTTTTTGTCGGAATACAAATCGCTAAATTCTTTTGTTAATATCGCAACAGAAATGCCGTCAGATATAATATGATGAATATCAAAAATAACAATATTTCTATCTTCCTCTATATTTATTACTCCAACTCTAATAAGAGGAGGCATTTTTAAGTTAAATGGCCTAATAAAGTTTGCTATCTTTTCTGAAATTTCATCTTCGTTTTTTACTGTTAGCATTTCAATTTTAAAAACTAAATCATTTATTGGTTGAATTTTTTGTACTATGTCTTCATCAACAATTTCAAAACTTGTTCTTAATGATTCATGCCTTTCTATTAACTGTCTTAATACTCTATTTATTATATTTAGATCGAGTTTGCCTATTACTTCTATTACCTTTGACATATTATAAGCCGTTCCATTATTTCTCTCCTGTAGCATATACATTCTTTTCTGTGCAGAGGAAGTTCTATAATATTGTTGTTTAACTGTTAATTTTTCTATTTCTTCGTATTTATTTTTCCCCACTTTGCTAATATATTTAGTGAGTTCTTTAATATTTTTAGCCTTAAATAATTCTTTTATTGGTATTTTCACATCTAATAACTTGTGAATTCTGCCTACCAATATTGTTGCATTTAATGAATGTCCTCCCAAATCAAAAAAGTTGTCATTTATTCCTATTCTTTTTATTCCTAAAATTTCTGACCAAATTTCCACTAATTTTTTTTCCACCTTATTACGTGGAGCAACATAGTCATTTGAAATTTGATCTTCTTTATTTGGATCAGGTAAGGCTTTTCTATTTATTTTTCCATTTGAATTCAGTGGCATTTCTGAAACTTCGATAATAAATGTAGGTATCATGTAATCAGGCAAGGTTGCTGATAAATAATCCTTAATGTCAGATGTATTTAATTTTCTATAACAGGATACATATGCACAAAGATATTTTTGATTATTTTGATCAGTTTTTCCTACAACTACTGCTTGTTTTATATTTTCAAGACTCAATAATCTAGTTTCTATTTCTTCAAGTTCTATTCGATATCCTCTAACTTTTACCTGATTATCTATCCTTCCTAAAAATTCTATTTCTCCATTTTTCAGCCATCTTGTTAAATCACCAGTTTTATAGATTTTCATACCTTTTTCAAACGGACTTTCTACAAACTTCTTCATGGTTAAATTTTCCTTATTTAAGTAGCCTCTTGCTACACCATCTCCACCTATACATAATTCTCCTGGAACTCCTATAGGCACTATTTGCATATCTTCATCAAGAATATATACTTGAGTGTTATTTATTGGTTTTCCAATAGTAAGGTTGTTGTCTTCATTTACACAAAGTTTGCTTGTAGACCAAATAGTTGTCTCTGTAGGTCCATATACATTAAATACTTTTAAATTATCGTTTCTATTTAATTCTTCAACTAAATTTTTAGGAACTTCTTCTCCACCAATTAGCACTGTTTTTAATTCTTTTATTGATTTTTTAAACTTATCGCTTTCTAATAGGGATTTTAATCTGGAAGGCGTACATTGCATTACCTCCACTTTATTTGCAACAATTACCTTTGATAACTTATCTCCATCAATTACCTCTTCCTCATTTGCAATTATTATTTTCATGCCTTGAGCAAGTGGTACTAAAGTTTCTAAACCGAAAATATCAAATGAAATTGTTGTAATACATAATATGTTGTTATTCTCATTTAGATTGGTTGCAGCTACAATACCTTGTATAAAATTATTTACTTGTTTATGTTCAACCATCACGCCTTTTGGATTTCCTGTTGAACCAGAAGTATAGATTACATAAGCTAAATCATAATAGTTATTTACTATACTAAGATTATTATCTTCTAAAGAATAACTATCTTTCTTAATATTAATGATACTACCATTAAACTTTAAATCATCTTCTAATTCCCTGGCTGTTATTAAAATTTCTACTCCTGAATCTTCAAGCATATACTCTACTCGACTTCTAGGAAGATTTTTATCAATTGGTAAGTATGCTCCACCTGACTTTAAAACCCCCATAATACCAATGATCATTTGAATGGATCTGTCTACAAATATCCCCACTATTGAATCAGCTTTTACCCCTTTTTCCCTAAGGTTTCTTGCTACTTGATTTGATTTTCTATTCAATTCATCATAAGTTAATTTATCATCCTTACATACAACTGCAACTTCATCAGGAACTCTTCTTACTTGCTCTTCAAATAATTGTTGTATTGTTTTGTTTTTACAATAAGTTACCTCTGTATTGTTAAAATCTTTAATCATTTTTTTCTTTTCATTATCTGTCAAAAGTTGAATGTTCGATATGGTAATAGCATTATCTTTAACTATATTTTTTAATATCGTTATATAATATTCTCCCCATAATGTAACACTATCACCTTTTAATAAACTAGTTTTATAATTCAAATTAACGTTAAATGCGCCATTTTCCTCGAGGATTTCCAATGTAAAATCAAACTCAGCTATTTTTGATTTATAATCATATGTTTTGATTTCAACATTATCAATTTTAAACATTCTTTCTTCCATATTCTCGTATATAAACATGACATTTATTAATGGGTCTCGATCACCATTATTTTCTGTATTTAGTTTATTAACAAGAAAATTAAATGGATAATTCATATGAGCATAAGACTCTAGAGAACTTTGTTTTAATTCATTCAAAAATTCAGTAAATTTCTTTTCGCCAGAAATCTGATTTCTCAAAATAATTGTATTAGTAAACATACCAATATTTTGATCAAATTTACTATTCCCTCTGTTAGTAACAGGTGTGCCAATTATTATATCCTTCGTTTTTGAAAGCTTGTAAAGTAATACTTTAAATGCCGCAGCTAGTACCATAAACAGTGATGACTCTGATTTTTTCGCAAACTGTTTAAGGTCAAAAACCAAATCTGTTTCTATTGGCAGTTTTACAGTATTACCTGCAAATTGATTAGTCGTATAATGGTTATGATCAAAAGGAAGATTTAACTTTTCTCTTTCACCCGATAATTTATTTAACCAATATGTTTCGTTTTCCTTTATTTCCTCAGAATTTAAAAATTCATCTTCCCATAAGACATAATCAGAATATTGGCTATAAAGCGGCTCCAGATCTTCACCTGAATATAATTTTATTAGTTCCTGGCCTAAAATATCTAATGAACGTCCATCGGCTATTGTATGATGTAAATCTATTAATAATATTTCCCTTTCCTGCGAAACTTTCAATAAAGTTACATTAAACAATGGTCCTTTTAATAAATCAAATTTACTAATATTCTCCTTGATTAAATCATCTACACTCTGATATTCTTGCTTTTCAACTTCATTAATTTTAAAATCTATTTCCTCTACAACCTCTTGAACAAATTGATCTTCTTCAATGTATAATTTTGTACGTAAACTTTCATGTCTAGCTATTATTTTTTTGAACACAGTCTCTAATTTTTTTATATTTATTCGACCTGTTATTTCTAATGTCCCTATTATATTATATGGATCATTCTCATTTATTAGAATAGTTGAGAAAAGCCTTTTTTGATTTAAAGACATTGGAATTACTTTATGATTCAGAGAAATATTTTTAGTTTTGTTTAATTTCGTTTTTTCCGAAAACTCAAAACCACCTTCTCTTAATTCATATATACTTTCTTTTATTTTACTTATTATTATTTCAATATCCTCATAGGAAATCTCTGTATTAAAACAGCATGTTCTTCTTTCCCATGTATAAATGCCTTTATAATTTAATAAATAAAAGAATAAATCCATTTCTATTGGAAACAATGATAAATCATATTTCCCATATGATTCAAATTTGAATTGTGATCCAAAGTAACTTATTCTCATAGGAACACTTTCTCTGTCAAAAAACTCGTTTACTCCTTCTACAAATACCCTCGTTTTTTCATTTACTTCCCTTTGTAAATCATTCCCTTTTTCTTTCAAAAGAGAAAGTACCGCATATGCAGCCGCCATACTAAGAGGGTTTTTACAAAATGTTCCAGCGAAAGTTACTGTTTCTTTATCCGGTATAGAGTTATCTCCAAATGACCAGCTTCCTCCGTCTATGCTATCTAAATATACCTGCTTGCCGGCTACAATACCTATCGGAAGTCCACCACCAACTATTTTCCCATACGTAACCATATCAGCTTCAATTCCGAAATAAGCTTGTGCTCCACCCGTTTGGATTCTAAATCCATTTAGCATTTCATCAAAGATTAAAATAATATCTAGTTCTTCTGTTAATACTCTTAATTCTTTAAGGAATTCTTTCGGCTGAAAACCTGGTCTTCTACTTTGTACCGGTTCTACTAATACAGCAGCAATATCATTTTTATTTTTTTTAATATATTCTAAAGACTCTTTAGATCCGTACAGTAAACTTACCGTATCTTTAATATTTCCATATGTTGAACCTAATGAAGTAGGATACGGACCTTCTTCATCTGTATCTGTTAGAACACCATCAAACGTTCCATGATAGGATCCGGAGAATTTTACAATTTTATCCTTTCTTTTGCAAGCTCTAGCAATTCTTAAAGCAACCATAACAGCTTCTGAACCTGTATTACAGAAGGCAACTCTTTCTACTCCGGTTAAATCTTTTATCAATTTAGCTACTTTTCCTGCTAAATCACTTTGCGGTCCTAATTCAATGCCCTTCTCTAATTGAGCTTTGATAGCATCCGTAATAAATGGAGGATTGTGCCCAAAATAATGGACTCCATATCCTATTGCTAAATCAATATATTCATTTCCATCAATGTCCCAAAACCTTGTTCCCTGGGATCGTTTGGATATAATTGGATAAAGTAATTTTTTTAATGTCATTCTAAAATTAAGTGAATTTATCCAATCCGAGAATACTATATTATACTTTTCTGCATGATTTTTTGAACTTTTTGTTTTAGTATTATATTTTAAGATAAAATTGTCGATAAAAATTTTTTGCCTATGATTTAATGTATCTTCTTCAAAAATCATAGAATTATTATTTATTCTAGGGAAAATCTTCCTTGAAATGTTTGCTTGTTTAACAGAAAATCCCTTCCTACTTATATCTAGCAAATTATCTAACTGGGCCTGGATATCTTTAATTTGGTTTTCCATATTATTTACATAATTAACATTATCCGCATTATCGCAATTACTATCTTCACATGAAATATTTGACTGTTGTTCTACAGTTTTCTGTCTAAACATTTCTGACTTTGGTAAATGTTTTTCTATATATTTAGCGATTAAACCTACTGTGTTCAAATTTAATAAGAATTCATTTATAGAAATATTTAATTTATATTTATTATCAATATGTTTTTTAAAGTTTAGTAATAATAAAGAGTCAAATCCTAATGAAAATAAATTATCTTCACGATTTATCTCCTCTACGTTCAATCCAGCTATAGTATTCATTATATTTTTTATCTCTAACTCTATATCGCATAAACTTAAAGAAGCGTTCTCTATTTTAATAACATTATTCTCAATGGAGCTATTCGATTCACCCCATCTTTCAGAATTCTCATTCAACACACATTCTTTGTAGTTCTTCTTATTTTTATTTAAATCAATCCAATATTTTTTCCTTTGAAAAGAATAATTAGGGAGTATTACCTTTTCTTTTTTATATTCTTTGTAAAAGGACTTCCAATCAATCTGTACACCATTTAAATATAATAGAGATAGAGAATCAAATAGCTGCTTATATTCATTTAATCCTTTTCTTAATGACGGTAAAAATAGCTCTTCACCATCAATACATTGATGAGCTAATCCACAAAGTGTTGCGTCGCCACCTATTTCAATAAAAATATTGCATTCTAATTCCTTGGCCGCTTCCATTGCTTTATAAAAATTAACTGTACTGGATAAATGATTGGACCAATAAATTGCATCCCCAAACGTTTCTTTATTTTCTTGCTTTCCTGTTATAGAAGATATAAAAGCAACATTATTTTCCGAATATTTTATATTGCTTATTTTTTCCTTATAACTATTGATAAAATCCCTCATTAAAACCGAATGAAATGGATGTGTAATATTTAGCTCTTCAATAAACACTCTTTGTTTTTTTTGGATGAATTCAATAACTTTATCCACTTCTTCGCTAAGACCTGATATTGTAACATTTTCTGGAGCATTTATAGCGGCAATTGAAACATTTTTACATCCACTCTCATTTATTGACTCTCTTGCTACTTCTGCACTTGTTAGTACACCTACCATTTTTCCATCGATATCCAGGGTATCCATTAACATTCCACGATGAGCAATCATTTTAATTGCATCATCTAAACTTAAAATTCCAGCATAACAGGCTGCAGTAAATTCACCTATACTATGCCCAATTACTGAACTCGCCTTAATCCCTAAAGAATCCCAAATTTTAGTTAGAGCATACTCAATAGAAAATATAATCGGTTGCGAAAAAATAGCTTTATTCAATAAATTATGATCTTTTTCTCCATAAATAATATCTAAAATATTTGAATTTAATATTTTATAAAATTTTTCATTACATATATCTAGTGCTTTTTTAAAAACCGATGATTTTTCATATAATGTTTTTCCTATATTCTTATAAATTGACCCTTGACCAGTAAATAAAAACGTAATATTATTCACTTTGAACTTGGAAGAATCACTTTTAAAATGATCAAATTTATCTAAAATATTTAATATATCAACTTTGCTTGATCCATTAGCAGCAAAACGATAATCCATATGACTCTTACAAATATTAGAACTGTAACATATATCACCAATTGACGTATTAGATTTAGACAAATATTCTTTCATATTAATGATAGAGTCTTTCAATGCCTCTTCATTTTTAGCAGATAAAGTTAACAAGTGATGAGGCAATTCCTTCTCTTCGATATTTTCTTTAACTAATGGTAGTTCTTCAATAATTGCATGAGCTAACGTACCTGTGAATCCAAATGCACTAATACCCGCTCTCCTAATCTTTTCACCAGGTTTCCACTCAACAAGTTTATCGACTACTTGTAAATTTCCCCAATCTATTTTAGAACTTTTATTATTGAAATGGATATTAGGCGGTAGCTGATTATGTTTAAATGATTGGATTATTTTTATTAGACCAGCCATTGCTGATGCAGCTTCGAGATGAGCAATATTGGTTTTCACTGCTCCTATTAATAAGTCATTTTTCTTATCTTTAAAAATTTCATTTAAAGCTTGAACCTCAATCGTATCGCCTAAAGGTGTGCCAGTCCCATGCGTTTCAATATAATCAATATCATTTATAGTCATTTGAGCTTGAGTTAAAGCTTGTTTTATTACTTTTTTTTGTGCACTTCCGTTTGGAGCTGTCATCCCATTTGTTCTTCCATCTTGCCCTACCGAGACGCCCTTTACGATTGCATAGATTGTATCGTTATCTGCTTTAGCTTCGGATAACTTTTTCAGTACGATGACGCCACATCCCTCACCTCTACCAAAACCATCTGCATTTTCGGCAAATGTTTTACATCTACCGTCTGCAGCTAATCCGTGCTGTTTTGAAAGGCCAATGAATGACTCAGGAGTTAATAACATATTAGCTCCTCCTACAATGGCTAAAGAGCATTCACCTTTTTTTAAACTTTCTACGGCAGCATTTAAAGCCACTAACGAAGACGAACAGGCTGTGTCGAATGTTATCGCAGGTCCTTTAAAATCATAGAAATAGGATAATCTACCGCTCGCAGCACCATAAGTTATACCACCAACAGAATAAGGCGTTATTTTTTTTTCATCACCTGAGAACATATGAGCCCTAAAATAATCACTAGAACTAATCCCTACAAATACTCCTGTATTACTCCCGCGTAATTTTTTAATATTTAACCCAGAATCTTCAAGCGCTTCCCAACTTACCTCTAATAATAATCTTTGCTGTGGATCTATAGAGCTTGCTTCTACAGGAGAAATTTCAAAATGTCGATTATCAAATTCATCAACAGGGACATTTAAAAATGCCCCGTATTTTGTATACATCTTTCCAATTTCGTCTATATTATCACTATAGTATTCTTCATAATTAAAGCGATCCTTTTTAATTTTTGTTACAGTATCAATCCCATTAGAAAGAATTTGCCAGAACTGCTCTGGATTATTTGCACCTCCAGGAAATCGGCAACCCTGTCCTATTATGGCTATATCATCATCTTGGTTTTTTTTAGATAATTCTTCAATTTTCCTAGCTGCTTTTCTCAAAGCTTCCTTGTATTTATTCGTTTCTTGTTCCACAATCATTCCTCCCTTTTTAGTCTACTAAAGACTCTATTTCTGCTAAAAGGTCATCTATCGTTTCAGAAGTATTTAAGTCGTCATTATTTATGTCATTTTCACTAATTTCTTCTTCGAAAGATATAACTTCTATGAGCAGATAATCATTTAACTCTTTTAAGGATGGATAATTAAAAAATACAGAAATATCAAGTTCTTTACTTATTAATTTATTTATTTCATTTCTCATAGAGAAGATCATTAACGAGTCCGCGCCCTGTTCTGTTAGTGATTGATCTAATACTAAAAGGGATGCATCTTCAAACCCCATTAAAGTCGCGGCAATATTTTTCAATTTTTCTTGTAAATAATCATGTCTTTCGGAAAACTTTAACGACCTTAAAATTGATAAGATATTAATCTCACTATTTGTCTTGTCTTTTTTATTAATAACATTATCTAAATTTATTAGTTTTGATAAAAATGTCGTTATTTCTTCTAATTTAGTGTTTTCATTATATAAATCCCAGTTCATGTCAGCGACCAATATAGATGAATGATTTATATTAAATAATTTATCAATCATTTTCATCCCTAATTCCGTACTAATGCTATATATTCCTTGTTTCTCTATTCTTTTCATATTTCCTTCATTCCTAGATGCCATTCCTATCTCTGACCATGGTCCCCAACAAATCGATATTGCAGGTAAGTTTAATTTTCTTCTATATTGAGAAAAGATGTTCATAAAATAATTAGCGGCTGCATAATTTGCTTGGCCTATATTCCCTATTACTGAAGCAATGGATGACATCATAACGAAAAAGTCCAACTCACAATTCCTTAATGAATGATGTAAATTGTATGTTCCAAAAACCTTACTCATAAACATTTGCTCAAAACTTTCCCATGATTGATCTCTTATAAGCCTATCATCTAAAATACCAGCTGCATGAACTACGCCTTTTATCTCCGGGAAATTTTCAGTAATATCAGATATTAAAGCAGAAATATCTGATTCTTTACTCACATCAACCTGGCATATAAGTACTTTTATGCCTCTTTCTTCCCAACTCTTTACCTTGTCAAGAATATCCCCCTTGGGCTTATTTCTGCTTAACAAAACTAAATTACGTGCCCCTTTTTCTATTAAATACTCTGAATAGAGCATTCCGATACTACCCGTTCCCCCAGTTATGAGATACGTTGCTTCAGACTTTATTGCTATATCAAGATTTTTATGGTTTTTCTTAGAATAGGTATTTTTGACCAATCTTGAAACATATCTCTTATTATTGTTTCTTAAACAAACTTGTTTTTCATCGTTTGTTATTATTTCTTTTATAATGACATCATCAATTTCCTTATTAATCATGCTACTATCGACGTCAATGATTCCTCCCCATAATGGATTAAATTCTAGTCTAATAACTTGTGAAAAGCCCCATAAAGTTGATTGATAAATAGAAATTGGACTATCGTCTAAATCATGTACGTTATTTGTTAATACTTTTAAGTTCATTTTTTCAACTAAATTCAAGTCAGTTATGGCTTGTACAAGATGCAATAATTGACTGCAAGCTGTCTTTTCTTTCAATGTCTCTAAAGTTATTTGATTGTTGCTTTCTTCATTAGATTCAGAAATAAATAAAATGTTAAACTTTTCATTATCAAATTTATATACAATGTCTTTAAATAGTGTGTAAAAATCTTCTTTTTCATTATCGGAAATGCAATAAGTCTTATCATCCAGTTCCATTAATTTTTTACCAGATAGGACTTTAATAGAATCCATTCCAAGTAAACTTAACTTGTCAGATATTTTATTGCAGATTTCGTTATTATTTGAAAAAATAATGAATTTTTCATTACTTTTAACTTCAATATTTCCAAGTGATTTTTCCACCCATTCAACGTTATAAAGCATTTGATCGCCACTATAGTTTAGTTCCTTTAGCAGGCTTTTTCGATCTGTGAGTTTTGCCATAATGTTGTCTATCTCAAATACAATCTCACCTTTTTCATTATAAACATCAATATTTCCACTAACCCCTTCTTTTTGATTATTATTAACCTTTACATGGCACCAATAACTTTCTGCGTCTTTATAGAAATACTTAATTTTCCCTAATGAGATGGGAATTGTTGTTTTAAGCACATCTGTTGTCTTTTCAGAATTCATTTTTCTACTTAGTTCAGATACAGCGAACACAGATTGGAATATAGAATCTATTAAGCCTGGATATAATGTATAGGATTCTTTATTTGGAATTTCTATCTTCGGATCAATTAAGCAGACCCCTTCACTTTCTCCCTTCCATACTCTCTTAATTCTTTTAAAACCTTCGCCTAAATTAAAGCCAAATTTGCCCATCACATCGTAGATATTGAAACCTGATAAGTCTTCCGAAAACATATTTTTTAGATCATCTATATTTATCTTTTTCTCAGAAGTCTCGTCCTTTATTACAGTTAAACTTCCTTGACAATGTGTAGACCAATCTCCATGTTCCGCTTTACTGTCTTTACTTATTATTTGAAACTTCTTTCTTTCTTCATGGATATCTTCTATTAATATTTGCACTGTTCTTTCATCACCCTTACTTGCTATTAAAGGTGAATGGAATTCAACATTTTCAATAGTACATACAGATGATTTATAATAATCTTCAATAATTGATACAAGCATTGACATATGCGCAGCAGCAGGAGATATTGCCGTGTCAAAAATAATATGCTCTTTCATAAAGTATGGAGAATTCATTGTAAAGGAGTTCTGATAAACTAAACTATTTTTTAATTGTGGTGTACTAAATCTCTGCCCAATAATTGGATGATAATCATTCCTTATTTGATCAGGTAATTTTTTTTCATGAGAACACACAGGTTCCATCCAATATGGTTTTCGTTCAAATGAATACGTAGGTAATTGAACTCGGTTATATGTTTTATTAATATTTGTTTCGAACTTATCCCAAAGTACCTTTACACCACTACAATACAGTTCCCCTAAACTATAACTGATTTGTTCCCAGTCACTTTTCTTCATATCTAAAGAGTTTAATAATTTTATATCTCCCCTTAAAGATAATTTTGACAAAGCACATAAAGTTTTATTTGCTCCAACCTCTAAAAATACTTTATCTTCTGCATCCTTTATTGAAGTAATTGAATGATAAAAATCAACTTTTTCTTTAATATGGTTTGTCCAATAATTAGCATCTAAAATCTCTTCTTCCCCTATTGCTCTTGCAAAGGTTGAAGAAATATAGTTCACTCTTGATTGCTTAAATTTCACCTGTGATGCAATCTCTTTGAAATCCTCTAATATAGGTACCATCAAGTTTGAATGGAACGCATGGGATACATATAATCTAGCTACCTTTATTTTTTGTTTTTCAGCTTCTTTTGCAAGCTCTTCAATAGTATTTTTCTCACCTGATACAACAATATTATTTTCAGCATTATAAATTGCTAGAGATAATGCATCATCATATTTTTCTATTAATTTATTCACTATTTTTTCATTTGCATATATTGATAACATAGCTCCTTCTCCAGGTGCTGAATCCATTAGTCTTCCTCTTATTGCAACTAACTTTACTGCATCATTTAAATTCATTATTCCTGCTACAACAGCTGCTGCATACTCTCCTATACTATGCCCTAAAACAATGCTAGGTTTAACACCCATCTTCTCCCACATTTTACAAATGGAATACTCAATTGTGAATATTAGTGGTTGTGCATACAAAGTCTTTTCCACTTCTTCATTTGTACATTTTCCACTATAAATAAGATCTACTAATGATTTTAAAAGAAATGGTTTAAATAATTTATCACATTCGTCAAATACTTCTCTAAATGTTGGGTTGTTATCATATAATTCTTTCCCCATACCTACATATTGGGAACCTTGACCTGTAAATAAAAATACAACCTCTGTTTCTTTTTGGAATTTTATTGGTTCATTTACATTGGTAGAAATACCTATTTTATTTCCGTTAATTAAATAAGATTCCATCCTATTCATTATTTCTTCCTTTGTTCTTCCAGAAACAGTGAATCTATAATCAAAATCAAATCTAGATAGATTATTTGTATAAACAACATCTTTTATATTCACACTATCACTCTTCATATAATTCAAATAATTTAGAATATTATTTCGTAATGATCTCTCACTCTTTGCTGATAGCTTTAAAATATAGACTAGGTCATTACTGTTTTTTATTACTGATTTTTTCTTTGGAGGCTCTTCAATAATAATATGAGCATTTGATCCCCCAAATCCGAAACCGTTTATCCCCACTCTTCTTTTTTCACCATTATTTTTCCAATCAGCGTTACTTTCCACCACTTTTACCGGGGATTTATCCCATTGAATAAATGGATTTGGATTTTTAAAATACAAGTTTCCTGGAATTACATCGTTTTTAAATGATAAAAGTACTTTTATAATACTAGCCATTCCCGCAGCTGCTTCTAAATGACCAATATTTGATTTAACTGAACCAATTTTCAATGGGTTTTCTTTCGTTCTATTTTTACCATACGTTTCAACTACTGCTTTTACCTCTATTGGATCCCCCAGTTTTGTACCAGTTCCATGCATTTCAATGTAATCAATATCCGATTCATTTAATTTGGCATCTTTTAATGCCTTTTTAATAACTTTTTCTTGAGCTAAACCATTTGGTGCTGTTAATCCATTACTTTTACCATCTTGGTTTACTGCGGTACCGCGAATTACACCTAATATATTATCATCATTTTTTTCAGCATCTTTTAGTCGTTTTAAAATAATAACGCCAGCACCTTCTCCTCTGCCATATCCATTAGCAGATTCATCAAAGCTTTTACTACGTCCATCTTCAGATATAGCTTCTAATTTAGAAAAACATACATGAATAGCTGGAGAAATCATCAAATTAACTCCTGCTACTACTGCCGTGTCTACTTCACCAGCTTCCAACGCTTTACATGCAACATGTAATGCTGTTAAAGAAGAAGAACATGCTGTATCAAGAACCATTGAAGGTCCCTCAAAGCCAAAAGTATAGGATATTCTTCCACAAGCTGTACTGAAAGTTGTTCCAGTTAGAGAATATGCATCTATTTTACGTAAATCTCCTGATTTATAATGTGCAAATGAGTATTCTTCTCCTGCAATACCTACATATACACCAGTATTACTACCAAAATAATTACCTATATTTATCCCTGAATTTTCAAAAGCTTCCCAAGTTAGCTCTAATAGCATTCTTTGTTGAGGGTCTAAAGCATAAGCTTCTTTAGGAGATATATTAAAAAATTTTGCGTCAAATTCATCAATTGGGATATTTAGGAATCCTCCCTTTTTTGTATACAATTTCCCAGGCTCACGTTTATCCGAACTATAAAATTTTTCTATCTCCCATCTCTCTTCTGGCATATTGGAGATAGCATCTTTCCCATTCATTAATATATCCCAATATTCCTCTGGACTATTAGCTCCTGCCGGGAAACGGCAACTAATTCCAACGATTGCTATAGAATCTTTGTCAGTAGCATGTAAATCACTGTCTATAGAATTATTGACTGTTTTTTCTTCTTTATTTAACTCATTAAATAAATAATCCGTATATTCATTTATATTCGGATATTCAAATAACGAGGATACTTGAATATTAATTCCAAATCTTTTCGACACTTTTTCAATAAATAACGGAATGTCAATTGAGGCAAGACCTAAATCAGTAAATGGCTCATCATAGCGAGAAATATTTAAATCTAATATATCCTCAATCAAATCGACTAAATACGATTGAATATTTTGCTTTGAATATTTAATATTTATTTCCATTAAATACATTCCCTTCGTTAAGATATTTTATCTAAGATTAACTCCCTGACTGTTTAAATAAATTTGTTGTACCTTAATTTTGTCTTACAGAAACTTCTAGACTCCCATCATAATCAAAGAATTCAGATTATTTATAAGGATAAAAAAAAGACTAAGAATATATTTTCCTTCTTAATTATCGACATAGAAAATGGGTCATCTAAACTTACCTTACCGTTTAGGTGAAAATTTTATTTTACGACTTTGTAAGAGGAAAAAATTCTAAGCACTTAGTATAACTTTTAATTAACATTAAACTTTAAATATTACTCACCACCATCCTTTTGTTCCGGATAATAATTACAGCCCCCCATAAATATAATCATTATTACCATTTTTTATATTTAAAATGTTATCACAGCTTTTTTGGTTAATCAAACAGAATTGTTAATTTTATCTAATTGAATAAGATGCTGTCATTTTTTGATTATTTCTATTTATTTACAAAATAGGTTGATTATAAAAAAACAATATGATATATTCCTATTGTTGCGAAATGTTAGAATCTTTTCAATTTACCGATTTTATACTTCCCTTTTTAAATCCTTCATGCACCATATAAATTTTACTGGATTACCGATTATATCCATTATATTTATAGGACATTATTCATTCGAAAAAATTAACCAAAGTGATCTATTGTCTAACCCTTTAAAAAAATATTTTCAGTTTAAAAATAAAAGCTAACATAACTAATTTACATGGAATGAGGAGGGATAACATACTTTCAATGACCTCAAGAAAATAAAGTTATTGGTTATTTATTTCATTTTACTGAGGAGGCAAACATTAGTGACTAATAATTTAATTGAATTTAGAAATATTACCAAGGAATATGTAATAGGTGAAGTCCCGATAATAGCATTGAATGAAGTAAATTTTACTATTGATGAGGGGGAGTTTGTTGTCATTCTTGGTGCAAGTGGTGCCGGTAAAAGTACAATATTGAACATTTTAGGTGGCATGGATACTCCTACTTCTGGAGAGGTAATCGTGGAAAGAAAGGATATTACAGAGTTTAATGAAAAAAAACTTACGGACTACAGAGCAAAAAAAATTGGCTTTGTGTTTCAATTTTATAATCTAATACCTAATCTTACTGCTTTAGAAAATGTTGAGTTTGCAGTTGAGGTTTCTAAAAATCATTTAGATCCTGAAGAAACTTTAAAACAAGTTGGTTTAATTGACAGAATGAATAATTTCCCTTCTCAACTTTCCGGTGGGGAACAGCAAAGGGTTGCAATAGCTAGAGCAATTGCTAAAAATCCATTACTTTTACTTTGTGATGAACCAACAGGAGCTTTAGATTATAAAACAGGGAAATCAGTATTGCAACTTCTTGAAGACATAAATAGAGAAACTAATAAATGTATCGTTTTAATAACACATAATTCAGCTATTGCCCCTATGGCTGACAAAGTAATAAAAGTTAAAAGTGGTGCTATTGAGGACATTACTATAAATAAGGATAAAAAACCTATAAAG
Source organism: Lysinibacillus sphaericus (assembly GCF_006864135.1). Classification (GTDB taxonomy): domain Bacteria; phylum Bacillota; class Bacilli; order Bacillales_A; family Planococcaceae; genus Lysinibacillus. Next base: position 69,967 of record NZ_SADV01000015.1, read on the forward strand.
GATATTGAATGGTAATGAATAAATTATTTAAAAAATTAATAAGAGACCTAAGGTTATATAAGGGGCAATTTATTGCAATTACGTTAGTAATTATTGTAGGAGCATTTTTCTTTGCAGGTTTTTCAACTTTCTCAAAAAACCTAAGTGAATATTCCTCTGAATATTTTGAAAAGACGAACCTAGCTGATTTATGGGTTTACTATGACAATATAACTCCTGTAGATGTCCAAAAATTAGGAGAAATTGATGGTATTAAAAATATTGAAGGACGCTTTGTTTTAGATGCAAATCAAAAGTTTGACAATGTAAAAACGACTTTAAAGCTACATTCACTCCCTCAAAATAATCGTATTAATCAAATAGTAATGATTGAAGGAAATAAACCAACAGACTCTCATTCAATTGTACTAGATACAGATTATGCAAAAGAACATAATTATTCCGTTGGTGATGAGATAAACCTAAGCACAGCTTATAAAGATATCACGTTAAAAATAAGCGGATTCGGCGAAAGTTCCGAATATACAATAAAATCTAGAGATACCTCAGATTTCCCCCCGAACCATAAAGAATACGGAATAGCATACGTTTCAGAACAAACAATGAGAAATATTATAGGGGAAAATATTTATAATGAAGTCGTTATAGATGTAGAGGATGGAATAGACTTAAATTTAGTTGAAAATGAGATAGAAAAAAGTTCAACTAGTTTACATTATTTTTATACATTAAAAAGAGACTTAAATTTAAGTTATAAACAGTTTACCGGTGAAATAAAGCAACAAGAAGAACTTGCAAAAATATTGCCTATTATATTCTTTTTAGTCGCTGCTATCATTACCTTTTTAACAATGTCCAGATTAGTAGATTCACAAAGAACCCAAATTGGCATCATGAAAGCATTAGGTATTAAAAATTCAAAAATAGTAACTCATTATCTTGGATATGCAATAATAATTGGATTTGTTGGTGGACTTGTTGGATCATTGTTAGGGTCAATATTCTTTCCCAAAATATTTATGGACCAGGTAAGAGCAATAATTTCACTTCCTGGTTTTGAAATTCGTATATATTACATCTTTATTTTAATCGCTATAATTTTTTCCATTGCATTTGGTGTTTTAGCATCATTCATGTCTTGTAAAATAATTTTAAAGGAAAAAACTACTGAATCATTAAGAGTCAAACCTCCTAAAAAAGTTAAAAAAATATTAATTGAAAGAAATACAACGTTTTGGAGAAAGCTTTCTTACAGTAATAAACTTATTTTAAGAAATATCTTTATTAACAAGAAAAGAGCTATTTACAGTTCTTTAGGGGTTGTCTGCTGTGTAACTTTATTGATACTTGCTTTTGGGTATAAGGGCTCTAGACAATTATTAATAGATAAGCAATTTAATGATGTATATAATTATGATCTTAGAGTTGTGTATAAAACACCTATTAAAAATTTAAGTAGCGATATCCCATATAATGATATTAATTTTAATACACTAGCTCAAACTAGCGTAGTTATTACTAATATTGAAGATAAAAAAGATAGCAATCTGCTAATTACAAATAAGGAAAATAATTTAATAAATAATTTTAATAAGGAAGGAAAAATATTACCTCTAGATGATGAAGGTGTTATAGTCGCTAAAAGATTTGCAGATAAATATAAGTTATCTATTGGGGATTCACTTCAATTAAAATTAATAGATTCAAAGTATAAAGGGAAATCTATAGAAGTAAAAATCTCTAATATATCTGAACAGTATTTAAATCAAGAAATATTCGCTACACCGAAGCTCTTATCTAATTTGGGCGTTTTTTATGAACCAAGCACACTTCTAATTCAAGGAAAAGACCCAACCAAATTGGATGAAATTTATAAAACCTTTAATAATATGGGGAATCTAAAAGAAGTTAAGTCTAAAAATGAAATTAAGAAGCTTACTGAAGACGGTCTACAAAATCTATATAATATGATTGTAGTATTAATTATTTGTGCAATAGTATTATCCTTTGCAGCAATATATAACATTTCTGTAATTAATATAACTGAAAGGATTCGTGAACTGGCAACATTAAAGGTACTAGGTTACCAAAGAAATAAAATAAATAAGCTTATTTTTATGGAAAATATTTTTATTACTATTTTTGGGGTAATTATTGGAATTCCGGTAGGGATTGCTTTATATATGCTCATTATAAAGAAATTCACTCTTGATAATATGGTGTTTCCTATCACACTAGATTTAGGATCTTTACTGTATCCAGTAATCATCACTTTTATTGTTACTATTTTATGTAACATATTTTTAAGAAAAACTGTAAAGAAAATTGATATGATTGAATCACTTAAAAGCATGGAATAAAACAGGAAGAATTCTTTCTATTAACATCTCTTATCTTCCTTAGTTCATCTGTAACTTTGAATAGTCTCTCGAAATTATAAACCCACCAGTTGCCGTTATAATTCAGTAACTGGTGGGTTTATTTTATCTTTCAAGTTAGTGTTTTTTATTAAGATAATAATTTCAAACAAATAGCTGCACCTAAAACAAGAGTAATGCAAACAATACGTCTCCAATCCTTAGATTCATTGAACAACACCATACCGAGTAATGCACCACCAGCCGCTCCAATGCCAGTCCAAATGGCATAGGCTGTACCCATCGGTAATGTTTCCATGGCATATGCAAGGCCAGCAAAGCTCAAGGTAAACGCAAAAATCAATAACAGTAAATTTTTAATACTTTTAGCATTATTATATTTACTAATCATATAAACACCCATCATTTCACATAGCCCCGCGACTACTAATGCAAACCATGCCATTATTCATTCACCTCTTTTTCTTTAACATCCCCTGTCACAAGCTTTAAGCCGATGACACCTGCAAGTAAAACGACAACACATAAAATCTTAGTTAATTTCCATGGTTCTCCAAACAGTAAGCTATCAGCACATACAGTACCCGCTGTCCCCAAGCCTACGAATACTGCATAAACAGTGCCTACTGGCAAGCTTTCCCCAGCCTTAATTAGTAAATAAAAGCTAACAAAAATTGCAATCGCGGTTCCAATCCATTCGAATGCATTCCCTGCATGCTTTAAGCCAATAACCCAGCCGACTTCAAAAAAAGCAGCAATTACGACACTTAACCATTGTTTGTTCATTGCGAATTCCTCCATTTTATAGTTAAACACATAAGGATACTATTATTGGGCAGTTCTTTAAGACGGTATTCTGACCTATCCGAGTAGTTCGGTAACCAGAAATCTGACTTGCGTTTTTTCTACAACTTCCCTTCAACAGTAGCCAAATAAAAATAGTAGCCAAATAAAAAAAGCCTAAGGAACACTGCTGTAAACAGTATCTCCCAGGCTTTTATCCTTCCGTGTCACAAAATCAATTTGTGGTTTTCTCTCGGACCAGACTAGCTTTGCTACGGAACCCTAGAAAACTAACATATTTGATTGTGCTACTAGTATAGCAAACTATTCAATCATTTTCTACTCGTACATAACCAACTTTTTCAACTAGTGCTTGCCCCTCGTCTGAGACAATCCAGTCGATAAACTTCTTTACATTAGGATTATCTGTTCCTGCTGTTACAGCATAAAATTCAGATACGAGTGGGTATGTGCCTTTACGAATATTTTCCTTTGTGGGCGCAATCCCATCAATGGACAATAATTTAATTTCGTGGTTATTTACCATTTCTGTTGAGTAAAATCTAAACGTGTAGCCAATGGCATTTTTATAATTACGATATTGTGATACCTCATGAATAATACCACCCATACCTGTTGCAACATTTTCAGCAGGTGCTTCCATGATTGGTGTATCTCCCATCATTCTTTCAAGCGCTGTTTGGCTTCCGCTATCTGCTGGGCGCTGAAAAGCACGAATCGCAGCATTTTCACCACCGACTTCATGCCAATTCGTAATTTTCCCAGCGTATATTTGTTTTAACTGCTCCAATGATAAATTTTCTACGCTGTTCTTATGATTGACGAAAAAGACAAATGCCTCTCGTCCAATGGGGGTCATGTCAAATGTAAGACCTTCCATCTCAGCTTGCCTCTTTTGTGATTCAGATGGCGCCGCTACAAAAATCAGGTCAACATCTCCTGAAATCAAATTTTGATAAGCTTCAGGTGTACGACTCACCATTACTCTACTATTATCATATGGATAGTAACCCTTTGGATAGGTCGCTTCTACAAAGGTAGCATACAGTGGATACATCGCCGTCGCCCCATCTAAGCGAGGTAGTGAGTCAACAACTAATTGCAATGAAGCCTTTGTATCTGACTTTACTACTTTATTTTGCTCTATAAATGGTTGATAGGCAGACACATCAATTTCTGCATCAACGGTTGGAATACTCATTTTGTAGTAATGTTGAATAGGCTTAATCGAGGCAAGCAACAACGCAATGCCCATTAGTCCAGCTAACCATATCTTCCGTTTTGTCGTTGTCAACCAATCAAAAATTAAACAAATAAATAGGACAAATAAACATATCGGAACGGTTAAGAGTAGTCCACTAAAATGTAGCCCACCACTAATAATTAAATACAACGCAACTACTCCTGTGAAAAATAATAATCCTATTAGTACAAAAAGAGACTGTAGCACTTTCATAATCAACGACTCCACCTCCAAAAGAGTGATTTTATACCATATTTATATAATAGGTTATTTTCGAAAAGTAACACAACTATATATTCTGAAAATTATGTTAAAATAAAATGAAGTATTGTAAGGAGGTATTACATATGGCAATTGAAAAAGTACGTGAACATTTAGCACAATGGAATGTGCAACACAAAATACAGGAGCTAAACGAAAGCTCGGCGACCGTTGAACTAGCAGCACAGGCACTTGGCTGCGAGCCTGAACGCATTGCGAAATCCTTATCGTTTCTCGTGAACGATGGCGCGATACTAATTGTTGCTGCAGGCGATGCCAAAGTCGACAATGCAAAATTTAAAGCGGCCTTTGGTACAAAAGCAAAGATGCTTGGGAAAGATGAAGTTCTTGAAAAGATCGGACACGATGTAGGAGGTGTTTGTCCTTTCGGCGTGAATGAGGGCGTTGCTATTTATTTAGATGAATCACTTAAACGCTTCACAACGGTATTCCCTGCATGTGGTAGTAGCAACTCCGCCATTGAGCTTACAATTTCTGAATTAGAAACCTATACTCCCTATCAAGAATGGATTAACGTCTGTAAAGGCTGGAATGAGTAATAGAGTATAAAAAACGGCGAAACTTTATTAAAAGTCTCGCCGTTTTTTAGTTAATTTTCTTTCTTATATCCAACAGCTAACCAGTGAGAATCCCATTCTGTAATTTGATTACCTACTCTACAAGATAAGCCACATGCACGATTATCAGCGATAAATGAGCCGATTAACCATTTCTTTGTTTGTAATCCATCCTTTAGGTTTATCGTTATAGAGGGCATTTCCACATACTGCTGATAAATAAACAAATTATCATTATAATGGGTATACGCAGAAGCATTTGTTTTCGTACCATCCCCTGCATAGATTTCTACAGTATTCCCTTCCCGAGAATAGACAGGTTTCTTTACAAACGGCAAGTTTTCCTGTACAAATAGTTCTGCCGAAAGGTACGTTGGCAACATATATTTCTGAATAGCAGCTCGTTCTTCTGCATTAAAAAGAAGCGGATCATTTTTGCGTTCCCAAATTAACCATAATAAAATTTTCGATTGCAATACATATGCAGTGGGTGCATTGATAATAGCTAGCTGTCCATCTTTTACGAGTTCCAGTAAATGTAGGCCAATACGATCACCATCGGAAGACATATCATCTATTAAAAACTCTACTGGGTGTGCAGGACGATATAAAATATCAATTTTCTCCATGGCAGGTGTATAAAGGCCTCGAGCTATATTAGCAGTGTTACTAGAAAAAATGATTAGCTCTTGAATAGGAACATACTCCACATCAAAAGGTATACATTTCTTTAAAAACTGTACCTGACAATATTCCTCATAATCTTCCGCGGCCGTTTTCCCTGTAATGACAATTTTAGGTTTTTTTACATCATTTAAATAATGCATAGCCGCAAAGAGTGCACCAGACAAGGATTTATGTAATGCTGAAACATCATTCGGACTATCAAATCCTAAATGCTGACAAAGCGCTTCATTGATCTCAAAGGTTTCTTGGACAAGAAATGGCGTTTCACCATTTAATTCAAGACATTTTATTTGTCCGTCCTCTGAACAAATAAAATCGAAGCGAGCCAGTATCGATTGTTGCTGTAAATAATCTAATTGAATATATGGTAGCATTTCAGAACGAATGCCTAGTGCTAAAAGTTGTTCATCCGATAAATGCTTAAATTGTTTCCCAACCTTTAAAAATATTTTCCAAAGTATAGTAGATGCATAGTTAATTTCATCGATTTTCTCTTTGGGTAAATCTAGTACATCGTACAAGGCATACTCAAGATCCTCAAAGTCAGGAAAGAAATTAGGAAATTGAGAATAAAATGCTTGGCGTTGTTGAAAATATTTATCCATATTGATTTCTCCTTTTAAGAAGATGAAGAGCCACCTCGAGAGGCACCACCTGAGCCAAAGCCTGATTTCCCTGTGCTAGATGATGAGTGATTTGAATAAGAATTAGAACTATTCGTTGATGAACTTGAACTATTTGAGTATGAACGCTTGCCACTCGAATAAGACTTGGAACCGCTTGTATTTGAATTTGAACTATTTGTTGTTGAGTTATTTGAGCTACTAGATGTTGTACCAGACGGATTTTGAGAGCCATTCGTCGTAATTCCATTAGAATTCGCATTTTTACTGTCGCTCGTATTGCTATAATTCGTTCGTGGTACTGCTGAACCACCACCTTTGTCCTCTCTGTCTGTACCATTTCTTAAATTGCGACTTTTATAAATAGCACTTCCTATCATCGCACCGGTAGTTGCATACATAAGTCCATTGAAGAAATGATGTGCATAATACGGCGAATTTTCATCTAAACATTCGAACGAACCATCATCATTTTCTTTCCATTTCTTACATGAATTTGCCATGTCACTGTCATAGACACTTTGTAAACCATTCCCTGCTGTTGAAGTATTATTTTCTTCCGTTGTATTATCTGTAATGGCAGTAGACTCTTTGACAGTCTGAGTTTCTGTATTCCCGCACGCGGCTAATTGCATAGCCATAAATGACGCTGTTGTGACTGTTATGTATTTTTTCATTTGTTTTGCCATATCCTATTTCTCCTTTATGTCGATACCTATTTTACGGATGTCTACTTCTTCAGGTTTCATTTTTTACAAATTCATACATTATCATAGCACTAAAAACTCCCTGACGGATTGGAATCATTTACCGCAAGGGAGTTTCGTACAAATCGTTTACTTATTCGGCACTGTTTTTCTTCCATAGGTCATAAAGCGCCATACTTTCTCAAATGGCCCCATTTTAAAGAATTTGAACCAAATGACACTAAAGAGAATTTGAATGATAAAAATTAAGATTGCGATGATTACTACATCAGAAGGCGAAACAACTTCAAGCCCCATTAATGACATAATAGCTAGACCAATAAAACTTTGAGCTAAATAGTTTGTAAATGCCATCTGACCAACTCGCCCAATTGGCTTAAGAAACTTCGCGATGCTTTTATTCTCCAACATAACAAATAGACAAGTTAAATAAAAATACGTTGTCGGAATTACCCCTAAACCAATAATCAATTGTAGATGTGGATCTTCCCCTTGAGCAGCAAACCAAATCCAAAGAGAGATGCCAACAAAGAGTGGGAATGTCACAAATTGTAGCCACTTTATTTGTTTTGAGTATTCACTAATATGACTAATCCAATTAGCTTTTGCTGCTAAAAAACCAGTTAAAAACATGATAAAAATAGTAACGGCATCATTTCCTAATATCCCAAAAACAGTCGATAATGCTCCTTGATTTGGCATAAATAGTTGTCCAAGAATGCTAAGGACATGAACGGCAATGATAGCAAATAGCCATTTACCAATTGTTGAAACCTTTGCATTATAGAAAGGAATTAATAAAAAACCTATTACTGCATAGATAGCGAGGATTGAACCCCAAAAAATAAACACATGGACAATACCAATTAATAATAAAGCTAGTAAACGTCTTGCAAAACGCCATCTTGGCTTATCGCCACGCGCTTCTGCACGTGAAGCAAAAATGTAAAAACCTACACCAAAGAGAAATGAAAAAATGGAAAAGAATTTCTTCTCAATAAAAATATCAATGAGCGTATCAATAATGCCGTTAATTCCACTATAGTCAGGCATCGGTCCTCCCTCTACTATCATCTGGTAGGCCGCTACATTTATAAACAGAATGCCAAATAACGCTAGCCCTCGAATAATATCTAAGGAAACGATTCTTTCTTTTTGAGTAATGGATGAATTCATTCTTAAAACTCCTTATCTTTCATACTTTACGAACTATGGCTATCATAACCTTTCATCCTTACAGTAGTTTTTTGAAAAGCTTACAGGAACCTTACATTTATAGATTTGTCTCATCAGTTAATGCTTTTTTCACTTACATTAGTTTTTAATCCCCTCCTACAAGCAAAAATTTCATATTTTATAGTAATCATTATTTTTTTAATAAAGGAGAATAGATGATGTACAGATACCGCACATTTGGTTTTTGCTACCCGGGTTATAAATACTGTGGACCAGGGTGTTCAGGACCAGGTAGACCTATCAATGCCGTAGATTCATGCTGCAAATTACATGACGAATGTTATGCTCGATATGGTAGATCAAGATATTGCGATGAAATGTTCCAAAATTGCTTACGACCACAAATGAACGCCAATACTAAAATGGCAAGAGATGCTAAATTGTTTTACAATATCTTTGGAATGCGTAATAGATTCTTTTAACTCATAAAAAATGCTCACGATGTTATTTTTCCACCGTGAGCATTTTTTATGAATTAAGATTTTGTATAAACTGCATATCTTTATATATAAATATCGTTTAAGGGAATTATTGGGGTTATTGTTTAATATTTAAATATTGTATACTGGGTACATAATATTTGAAGGGACTGAATTATGCACAGATAGCAATATTTTCCATCCAGACTTCATTAATAACTTGGAGGTAAAAGTATTGATAGAACAAATTTACACAAAAAGATTATATTTAAGAAAAATGAAAATGGTTGATACTCATCGTTTATTTAAAATTTGGTCAGACCCGGAAGTTACAAAATTTATGAATATCACTAATTTTACGCATGAAGAACAAGTGAATGACATGATTAAGCTTTTTGATGAATTAGCTGAGGAGCGCAAAGCTATTCGCTTTACTATTATCGAGAAGGAATCAAATGAGATAATCGGCTCTTGTGGATTCAATGCATTTGACGAAGTTAACGCCTCAGCAGAAATCGGCTATGATCTTGCTAAAGCTTATTGGGGAAAAGGCTATGCGCCAGAAAGTATTTCGGCTTTAATTGATTATGCTTTCACCACTTTAAACATAAATAGAATTGAAGCAAAAATTGAGCCTGGTAATGTAAATTCTATAAAGGTAGTAGAGAAATTGAATTTTACTTTTGAAGGAACATTTCAGGAAAAAGAAGAATCAAAAGAATCTTTTTATGGCATTAATGTTTATTCTTTATTAAAATAAATTGCTATTACTGAATCGGAATCCAAATTTCAAAATAAAAATCAAGGTTACATGGATTTTTGTCCGAGTTCAATTCCTACTCAGCTTTCCAAGAGGTTTGTTTTGTACTTCGTAGCCAAAACAGAGTATAGAGACCGTCAGAAAAGACAGACTCTACACTCTGTTTAAAATATTTTTAATAAATCTATTGGCTTTTCGATGATATAGTCATATTCCTCTGGCTTACCAAAACCATATGAAGCAAAAACAAAAGGAATCCCTGCAAACTTTGCAGAAAGCATATCTCCCTGCGTATCTCCCACATATACAGCTTTTTTTATGTGGTTTCTTTTCATAATTAATTGAATATTTTCTCCTTTTGACAAGCCTGTACGCCCCGGATTTTCAAAGTCAAGAAAATATTTCTCTAGTTTATGAAATGCATAAAATGTTTCTATGTAGCCTTCTTGACAATTGCTTACAATGAATAAGCGGAATTTTTTTGAAAGAGCTAGTAAAGTTTCTTCTAACTGCGGATATAAAATACCGCCATTGCGTAATAAATCATCTTGCTCTTGCTGGCAGCATGCTAATATAAGCTCCATCTGCTTTTCTTCATCAAGATAATCAAATAATATAGCAGCTATTTCTTGAATTTGTAAACCCATCGTTTTAGATAAATTTTCTTCGGTTATTTTTCCTTTACCGTAAGGAGACCTCTGAACTACCTGCGTCCATGATTGCGCTACTGTTTTGCTTGAATCCCAAAGTGTCCCGTCTAAATCGAAAATAATGCTATCTATGTCCATATGCATCCTCCTTCATTAATATTATACAAAATATGGATGTTTAAAAAGCGAAAGTTTCTCTTAAGGTGTTTAGATTGAACATCCTCACTACAAATGGATTTGGCAAACTAATCGTTTACCAAATCCATTTTATCATTATTGAATCGGAATCCAAATTTCAGAGTATGAATCAGGGCTATATGCATCTTCATCAGGGTAAACTTCAAGTTCAGCCGTTCCTGCTGGTTTATATGGATTGGATGGGAACCACTCTGAATATATTTGTTTCCATGTATTTTGCATAGCATCTGGCATAGGGCCATGCACCTCAAAGACTACCCACTTCGATGCAGGTACTTCCATCGCTAATAGATTTTCTCCCACTTCCCCTACATGATCCGTAGCAATCCAGTAATCAATGAAACCATTTTGCCCTTGGTCTGTATTTGGTACACAAACACCTAGCACCCCTTTGATGCTTCCGTTATTTAATTGGATAAGTTGATGATCGAAGTTTTTCGAATTCATCTCATTCCAAAATTGAGGAATGCCCTGTAAGTTCTCACCATTTTGACTATTATATGTTCTTTTTACCCCTACCACTTGAAACTTTTCTTTTTCTACGATTTTATACTTCATTGGTTCTGCTCCCTTCAGGCTTACCTGGATGACCAGGCGATTGTATGATTGTAGCTGTCCTTGCTTCTTTCTTGCTTCACTAGGCGTTAGGTTATGTTGCTTACGAAATGCCTTGGCGAAAGCTTCAGGAGAGTCATAGCCATATTTGTAGGCGAGATCGATTACTTTTTGTTCTGTATTTATTAACTCCTGTGCAGCTAATGTTAGCCTTCTACGTCTTATATAATCTGCAATAGACATATCCGTTAAAATCGAGAAAGTCCGTTGAAAATAAAAGACCGAAGAATTTACCTCTCTTGCAATTTGCTCCATTATGATGTCATCTAATAAATGCTCTTCGATATAATTTATTGCTTTTTGAATCGACTCAATCCAACTCAATTGCTCTCACTCCTTGGTTATAGCTTAAAACATCAAAATTAGTTATTCCTGTCTTTTTATGCTAACTTTGGACAGGTAAAAATGAAAGCTTTATTTTTTATTTGCTTATCACCATAACGTCAGGTTGATTGCCGTTTCGACTGGGCGCTTTGTTGTCGCTGTCGCTTCGTTACACTGCGCTTTCGCACAGAGCAAAGCTTCCTCGGGGCGTCCAATGAGCCGCTAAAGAGTCGCCCAATCTTCAGAAAGAAACGCCAAACCGAAGGAAGAACTCGCCGAAGTGACGGAAAGAATCGCCAACGACGGAAGAACCCATTGAAGTAACAGAAAGAATAGTCAAGTCCTTAATATTGTGTAAAATTCTATAAAAAGTTTTTTAATCCTGACTTTAGTTTTGTCAAATCGTCCATCTTATGTGTTTGATTTCGCCACTAAATGTGTCAGTTGCGCCGCTAACCAAGGGAAGAACGCCGCTAAAAATCGCCAGAGCGACGGATGGAATCATCGAAACGACGGGGATCGACCGATATGTAAATAATTAACAAATACAATACCTATTTTTAGATATTATAGGTTAAGATTATAAATAAAAAGTTAGATTGGAGGTTTTTATATTGGTTAAATGGCGAGGTGCTGCAGGAATTTGCTTAAATGAAGACAATGAATTATTAATGGTTTTGCAAGGAACTAAAGAAGAAGCAAAAACATGGGCAGTACCATCAGGCGGAATAGAAGCTACTGAAAATTTTGAGACATGTTGTATCCGCGAAGTGTATGAAGAAACCGGATTTATAGTAGACATCGTCAGAGAAGTGTTACATAAAAATAATGATGTAGTAGAAGTTCGCTATTTCGAAACAATCGTTAAGGGTGGACAAATGACGCTACATGATCCCGACGAATTGATTTATGAAATTGCGTGGAAATCAAAAGATGAATTACTAGATTTAACATTAACCTTCCCTGAAGATAGACAATTTCTATTATCATTGTTTTAATAATTGAATCATCATGACTTAGGATGGATGGTGGTAGGAAGACCCTATCGAAAGCTTATTACCTGGCATTACCTCTCGCATATCCACAACCGCGGGTATTTCCCTTTCACCCGCGGATAACTCTTCTATTATGATTACTTCATTTTTACTTTTTCAACGGCAGCTTCATATATCAATTCATCATCAATTTTAATATATTGATTTTTCGCTGCCTTACAATAGCCTTCTTGTTCTAAAAAATGCTTGAGTTTAGATTTCTTCGCAAATATTTTTTCAATGACATTTTTCTCCACTCCAGATTCATCACCTGTTCTTGTAGCAATTGATACCCAATATATTTTTGACAAGTTATTTCCCCCTCTGGATCAATCATTTATAAATAATTAAAGCTGAATGTATAACTGTATGTTCCCCTATATATAACGTATTGTATTTAATATCAACTATTAAATACTCGCTTAAATCAAATAGAGCGTTATTAATATCATGTTCAAATTGTACAATATCATTATTTTGGATCGTAACTACTTGAGTCGCTTGCGTCATACATTTTCACCCTTTTCTTCTAATCATAGATTAAAAGGAAGTATTTGTCACAAAATATTTTCGGTAGTAGCCGGGAACGCAAAAGGAGTAGGAAGATTATTATACCCGAATATTAGGTAATACATACTTTAAATTCCATTATAACCATGAGATGATTAGAGCATTAAGATGAATCCCTCGATTTCGTTTTAAAGGTGTTACAACCATTTATCTTACTTGGTTGTTGGTTGTTATTTATCGATATCGTAGTAGCGACAGTACAAAACATAATATTAAATAGTTCTTGCTTACAACTTTTGTGTTTTAAATGACAGATCTTTGAAATTTTTCATCTGTCTAAATTTAATGTTTAGCTGGTACTGCTAAAGAAGGAGTTTTAGTATGGATATAAAAGTAACAGCCGAAGTATATAGGTTAGGGATTATAATAGGTTTTTATACTGTTCAGGATGTGATTAAATGGGCTGATAATGTTATTGAACGCCTTGATAATCCACCTTATGAAGTAATTGCAATCTCATTGTCTTCACAGGAAAAACCCATTGATGTCTGTTCGAAATTAAATTTGTTCAAAGGAGGCTTAAATAATGACGACCTTCCTTCTAAGATATTACTCGGACTGCTGAATGACTATTTTATTTCAAGCAACAACTTATCAGATGTTTTTTCAATGTTATTTCGATTAAGTGACCATTTACAGTTAGAAGACAGTAATAAGTGGATAGAGGTTGAAATGAATTACTTATCGGATGCTTTTTATTTAGCAGACCAAAATATATATGGTGATTTGAATGAAGTGGGTACCAATTTAAAGAATTATTTATCTCAGTTCGGAGATTATGTAAAATATTTATCCATATAGCGGCATTTATGAACCATTGAGTTGTAATATGATTGGGAAACCATTTCCCTAAAATTCATTAAAAAAAAACATTAACACAGTCTATAAAAATATCGTAGTTCAAATGGAGAGATTCACTTGAAAATAATAGAGAGAACAATAATACTATCATGTGCAGCTATATTCCTATTCATTGTTTTTAAAGCCGTATATAATGGTGTACTGTCAAATAGATCTTTAATGAAACCACAAAGTTCAAATTATTATCAAATAATCGATAAAGATTTTAATAAAACAGTAGACGTACCTTTTACTGATATCACCTCATATAGGGGTAATGGTAACTATATTTATATGAGCGTAGATCAAGAGAGTCCTTCTCTTGATAATAAAATTGTTCAATACAATCGCAAGACTCAAAAATACTCAACGATTTTTAACAGTCAATTCAAATTCCCCTCAGTTCAAGGGATAGAATTAAATGATAATTGGTTAGTATGGGTAGATGCCGATGAAAGTGGGGGGCAATTGAACCCATATTTTATGAATTTAAAGACGAAAAAAATTCAACCGTTGACAAAAGAAAATGAAGAAAACGTTACTAATGATTTTCCCATTCTAATCGGAGACTATGCCACTTGGATTCGAATGGATAGAAAAGATGATAAAGCGGAAGTTATGCTTAAGAATCTCAGAACAGACGAAACAGTAAGTATATTTAATTTAAATAGCTTTACATATAGTTTGTCTGCAAAGGATGGAAAAATATTATTTACTGATAAAAAAGATCATTTTGGATACCTCTATTTATATGATGTGAAAAGTAAAGAAATAAAAGAATATAATAGTTCATATGAATTTATTGGTAGAGCAAGACTACTAAATGATCAACAATGGGTTTATCTAACATTTGACGACCCTTCTGAACCTTCAACTGCTGATGAAAAGCTAATTTTTTATGATGCTTTGACAAATCATACGCAAGAAGTTGTTTCGGATATTGATAGTGTAAGTGATCTTAACACTGATTTTAATAATCAACTATTTTTATATTTCAATGAAAATGAGTACTATAAACAATTTAGGATAAAGGATCATCTATTAGTTGAGGATGGCTGGTTAGAAATGCCTGATATTTTTAGATTTTCCGCTGAAAATGGTTTTTATATCTATAAATATGAACTAAATGAAAAAGGCAAATTAATAATTCAAAGTCAGCTAACTAACTAATAAAGGCTACCCCAATTAAAGAAAAATTGGGATGGCCTTCTTCTTTAGTTCAAAAAGGTGTTAGACCCAACACTCCCGTTCTAATACATTTTCAAATATTCTTCCCGCTCCCAATTATGGACGCGTGTGCGGTATTTATTCCATTCTATTTCTTTAGCAGCCGTGAATTTTTCAAAGATATGATCTCCGAGTGCTTCACGTACGGTATGATCCATTTCTAGTTCAAGGAGTGCATATTCCAATGACGATGGGAGGTTGTCGATATTATTCAATTCACGTTCTGCTCGTGACATTTTATAAATATTGCGATCTACAGCATCTGGTGGTGTAAGATCTTTGCGAATGCCATCGAGCCCAGATGCTAAAATAACGGCCATTGCTAAATAAGGATTCGCTGCTGGATCGACAGAACGCAGCTCGATACGTGTTGATATTCCTCGTGAAGCTGGAATTCGAATAAGTGGTGATCGGTTTTGTGCAGACCATGCTACATAGCAAGGAGCCTCATAGCCCGGCACTAATCGTTTATAGGAATTAACAAGTGGGTTTGTTATTGCTGTAAAGCCGTGTACATGTTTTAGTATCCCTGCCATAAAGCTACGCGCCGTTTGGCTTAATTGCAATTGTGCACGTTCATCATAAAACGCATTTTTATCCCCTTCAAATAATGATAAGTTGAAATGCATTCCAGAACCGTTAACACCGAATAGTGGCTTTGGCATAAAGGTTGCATGCAGTCCATGCTGTGCAGCTATCGTTTTTACAACAAGTTTAAACGTTTGAATATTGTCACATGCTTCGATCGCACTTGCATATTTAAAGTCAATTTCATGTTGACCAGGTGCAACCTCATGGTGCGATGCCTCAATTTCAAAGCCCATTTCTTCTAACTCTAATACGATATCACGCCGACAGTTCTCCCCTAAGTCAGTCGGGGCTAAGTCGAAGTACCCGCCACTATCATTCAACTCAAGTGTTGGCTGCCCCTTTTCATCTACCTTAAATAAGAAAAATTCTGGCTCTGGCCCTAAATTAAATGAGCTAAAACCTAATTCCTCCATCTCCTTTAAAACTCTCTTCAAATTGGAACGTGGATCACCTTCAAATGGTGTACTATCTGGTCTAACAATATCACAGATAAAACGAGCCACCTTACCTTTTTCAGCCGTCCAAGGAAAAATAACGAAAGTATCAAGGTCAGGGCTCAAGTACATATCTGATTCCTCAATGCGTACAAAACCTTCAATTGATGAACCATCGAACATAATTTTATTGTCCAATGCTTTTTCTAATTGACTAACTGGTACTTCAACGTTTTTTATTGTTCCTAATATATCAGTAAATTGTAGGCGAATAAATTTTACATTTTCTTCCTTGACGCGGTATTTAATATCTTCTTTTGTATAACGTTCCATTCTTCACCACTCCAATGTAATTTTAATTAACACAATTCTTTTATAACTGTTTTTAAAATACATTAAAAAGATGGAAAACGCAATATTCATGTGAGGTTTTATTACATACATTTTATCGAATATATTAATCTTTTTTTCAGATAGATAGAAAGCCCCTTTTACTTACGCGACAGTTTCTATCCAAAAGCGGGAGACGCTCTGCAGATGTTTGAACACCCGCTGAAAAGTAAATTCAAAAGCGTATACATCTCACCACCTATCAAGACGGGAGACTTCCGTACCTATCGCTACGCTTTCGGTACAAAAAACAGAAATTAAAAATAGGTTGCATCCCTTCAAACGGAACGCAACCTACTCACTTTAATATTGTAAAAGCATATTTACAAACACAACGATAATCACAAAAGGTACTACTATTAACATCAGTAATCGATACGTTGAATAGAACCCCTGCCCCATTTGACTTCCTATTAATAATTCCTTCTTCACAAATTCTTTATCAACTACATACGCAATAAAGATAGCAATCAATAAGTTACCTAACGGAAGCATTAAATTAGAAACTAAAAAGTCAGTTGCATCAAAAATCGTTTTTCCAAAAATTGATACATCAGCTAATGTACTTGATGAAAGCGCTGCAGGAATCGCCGCAATAAAGACTACTACACCTAGTAGCATCGTCAATGCAGAACGAGACATACGTCCCTTCTCCATAAATGCCGCTACAATAATTTCATACAAACTGAATGAAGAAGTTAACGTTGCGAATAAAAATAATAATAAAAACATCGCTAAGAATATTTCACCAAATGGCATTTGACTAAATGCTGTTGGCAAAACCATAAACAGTAAGCCGGGTCCAGATGCTGGTTCTAAATCAAAAGCAAATACAACTGGGAAAATTGCTAATCCTGCTAAAAACGATACAAGCACAGTGAGAAGAACAACGGAGCCTGCGGAATTAGGTAAGCTCACATCTTTCTTTAAATAGGAGCTGTACGTCACAAGACAAGAAAACCCTACCGCTAAGCCAAAGAAGGACTGTCCTAACGCTTCTAATATAGCCTTTCCAGTTATATTGGAAAAGTCAGGCCATAAGAAGAATTTAACCCCCTCCATTGCTCCATCTAATGTTAAAGCCCTCGCAACAAGCACAATAAACATAATAAATAATAAAGGCATCATCCACTTATTGGCTTTTTCTATACCATTTTGCACACCAAGTGAAATAACTAATACATTTACTAGCGTAAACAGCCCTAAACCTAGTAATGTAATCCAAGGTGTTCCTACAATCTTTGCAAATAGTTCACTAGGATCAACGGAAGGATCAATAACAGCCCCAGTCACACCAAGGCCACTATATATAAAAATCCAACCCCCTACAACACTGTAAAAACTTAATAATAGAAAACAGCCGAGCACACCCATACGACCAACCCAAGCCCAACCTGTTTTCCTAGGTGCAATTTTTTTATAAGCAGTCACAGCCTCAGACTGTGTACCACGTCCTAAAATATATTCTGATAATAACATCGGTAAACCAATCAACAATGTAAATAGAACAAAAATTAGGAAAAACGCTCCCCCGCCACTTTGTCCAGTAACATATGGAAGCTTCCAAATTGCCCCCAGTCCGATTGCAGCTCCAGCCGATGCTAAAATAAAGCCTAGTTTACTAGACCATTGACTCTTTTTTTCACTCATCTCTTCAAACTCCTCTAACTTACTCAACTCTTCCTTATTCTACAATAAAATAATACACTCGACTAGATTAATTCTATATGTTACTTTTACGTAATATTATCCAACATCTCAACCATTCTACATAAAAAAACCTCGAAATTCTGATACTAGTATTACAACCTATTTACCTGTATATGATTACATAGTTTCTATCATGCGATATAGTGTAATGGGTGCGTTTGTAAGAGTGTTTGTAGGCTGGGGGTTAGGTAGAAGAACCTCAGAGGATAAACAATGAATTAAATCACACATCAATCTGTGGGCTTGTGCGTAAAATTACACACAAGTCCTTTTGTTATACTTTCTCAATCACAGCTTAACAAAAGACTTTGTAGCTCCCATCAAGCAATCTGTGTCAATGAATTTAGTTATGAAAGGTTCGAGGAGTGTCAAGAAAGGATTTATTAAACATAAAAGAGAAAAGATGACTACTCTGTAAGATTAAGTACAAGTAATTGTACATGAAGTCTTATTTAATAGTGTTTAACTTATAATGTTGCACATTTAATAAAAATGCACATTACTAAATGCTTTAATTTAGTGGTGTGCTATTTTATTTTGCAATCTTTCTCATTTAGATTTGTTAAAAGACTGAACATTTTACAATAACGAAAAAAGACATTAACATAAGAACGTTCGTTCTTTTTGAGGGAGGTTAATAATTGTATTGGTTTGAATATTGTCCTAAACATATCGAAAGTAAGTATGAGCTACTTGTATTTAAAGAAAATCACCCCTTTCTACCTTTAACAGATTACTACCATGACTGTTTAGGAAGAATAGACAAAAGTTCTGCAATATCCTATTTGAATTGTCTACTTCCATTTTTTAAATGGTTAGAGAAAGAAAGCAACTATCAAGGAGAGAAAGTGCAATGGAATGATCCAGAAGAAAAAATACGTGTTGTGGTTGAAGATTATTTGATGTATGAAATGAAGTGTAAGATTCGTGATAAAGACACATTTCGCTTTGTAAATTTAACTAGTAAAAGTCCTAATACGATAAGTCGTTTTTTATCGGCATTAAAATCTTTTTATAAGGCTATGATTCGTTTGAAACGGTATCCGTATAGTAATCCATTAATAGATGGTCAAACTCTCTTGCACAGCTATAAAGTTGAGATAAAGGGTGTTCGAGATGATAAGCCAAGAATGCCTTCAATTGCAGGTACAGAAGAAGTTATCCCTCATAGAAGATTAACGGATTCCTATTTTAAAATTATCAATGAAGAATGGCAACCACAAATTATTGATGATATAGATCTACCTTATCAAGTATATCAAGCTGGAAAAAAAGCAAGTTGGTCACTTCGTGAAATGGTGATAGCTCGTATGCTATTTGAAACAGGTGCAAGAGCCTCAGAAATTATTGAATTAACAGTTGGTGATTACCGCAAACGTAAAAGTCATCAAGAATTTATTACCTTCAATAAGGGGAGTCATGGTAGAAAAATAAAGTTTATACGTGTTAGCAAAGATACGGTGAAAAGATTGTTTCACTACATAGATACTGAAAGAAAACTCTTTGATGAGAATCATTTAAATTTTGAACAATTACCTGATGATGCCCCTATCTTTTTATCATTAAATGGAACACCTCTTACTTATCACGCTTGGTACTACCACTGGAATCGAGCAATGAAGAGTAATGAACTAAGTTTAAATCCACATAAAGCAAGGCATTGGTTCGTTACTTCTCGATTACAAGAGATTTATAACGTTGCACAAAATGAAACAGAAATTCATCAACGAAAAAACGAGCTGATTAAATATATGAAGTGGAAAAATCCAGATACGATGAATGTGTATGAGCATCATTTTGATGAAACGAAACATCGAGAAGCTCATGAGAATATGTTGGAGCAAATGCAGAAAAATGAAGAGGATTTTATTAAACAAAAATCTTTGAAGAAATCAAAACCAAAGCTTGAAGTCATTGAATCATCTATCATCGAAAACTTTGACGAAGATTTAAAAGAATTGTTAGAAGGGTTGGAATAAACTTGGATGAAATAACGCAGTCAAGACCTAAAACAGAATGGTACGATAAAATGCTTGGGCAAATGGATACTCGATTAATGTGTCTACAAAATAATAAAGTTGAATTTTTAATTGATAAATTAGACGAACGGGTGCTTAAATATCTGTATAACAACTGCTTAACTTTCGATTGGAAAAATCAATTGTTTCTTATAGCTTTAATTGGAGTAGCCAGGAATACTGACAATCACAGTATATTGACTGTAGTAAAAAGATTTCATCCAAGATTCAAAGATATTTTTAGAGAATATAACATTACTTCATTTTCAGATTTCGAGCCGGAAATTCATTTATACAAATATTTACAAGGTAAGATTTGTGCTAATTCTTCTAACCATATGAAAATGTCATTAATAAAAGAATATAAATCATCTGAATACTATACTGAAAAGTGGATTAATAATAATCTTCCTACAGATGAACAACAATATTATAAAAAGTTTTTATTACCACCCTTTTCATATGATAGTAGAGAGTTTACCTTTACTAAATTAGCCAAAGAACAAGCCCAAAACACTCGTAAGGATGAAACAGACGCTATTGTGCCACATCTTGCAACAATACGTGCAGAAGCAAATCTACGATGGAATCAAATGAAGAGATTGCGAGATGCATTTCATCAACAAATAAGGGTGATAGAAACCGATTCACTATCATTACCGATTGAATTTTCTTATGCAGAACCAAAACGTATTGGGGAAGTATTTTATTTTCGCTTATGGGACAAACCTTCCTTTGTACTAAACCATCAAAAGGATTTTTCAGATATTATTATAAAGCAAGCGACAGAAAAAAAATCGACTTATTCTGATGAAAATAATGCTTATTTCCTTGAGTTTATTCGTGCTGAATCAAAAGAGAGTGATTCAGTAGCAGAAGGTTTTTGGTTTAATGAATTAATTGAGCAGAATGTTATAGGAATGTGGTCAAGAAACAGACACATTGAAGAACATAAGAAAATTTTAAATTTCTTGTCTTTATGGGGATACAAGTCTGAAAATGAGCAAAAACCCTCTCCGTTTTTTTCACAACATAAAGGAATACTAACACCTTCACAATTTATCGCTTTACACAAAGACAAAGCAGAAGGCTTACTAATAGATGTAGAACCGTTTTATGTGGCTTGTACATTTGGATTATTAGCCATCGACATTTTAACAACAACAGGTGCAAGACTGAACGAATTACTTCAAATTAGTAATACAAAAGAATGTATTGAGGTTAAGAAAATTAATAAAAAGCTTCATTACTCCTATAAAGCTATTCCTAAAGGAAGTGATTCATTAGAAAAATTTTATTTAAGTAAACAAACGATGGAACATATTCAAACGGTATCAAGGATGTTAAAAGCACATTATGACAGCGATAAAATTCCAAGTGTCCCATACAGCCATCTAAGAAAGCACTTATTCCCCACATCTATGCCTTATTATTTCCAATATGAAGGTAAAGCATTACAAGGAAATGCTTTATACAGTTCCATTCGATTTTTACTTCATGGATTATTATTTGAGAGGCAGAACGGAAAAGCTGTAACTATAAAAATACACCTATTACGTCATGCATTTGCGACAGAAGCTGTTCAACGTCAAAAAATGCCGATTGATATTGTGCTCATACAGTTCTTCATTACGCTTAATGGTATTCATATGTATGCCTTTTCCTTTATCATCAAGGGCTTTCGAATGCTCACTAATGTTATGATAGGTTACAGGAATTCCTTGTGTGACAAGAAAGTCAATAGTTTGTATGCCAATAGAAACTGAACGCTTCTTACGTTGCTGATGTACTTTATCAAGCCACTGATGATTATCTAAATGGATTCCTTTTGGTGATTGGTTCATAACTACGTTCCTCTCTATATTGCTTAATTAAATCAATCTCTTTCAATTCAATCTTAGCTTGCTTTGCCATCTCTTTCGCTTTCCGAACTTCGACCTCTAATCCCATTTGTTTAAATCGTTTTTCCATATCTTTTGATAATTGAATGATTTCTAATAATTCATCCTCTTGATCTGGTTCGGGTATTTTTGCTTTGCAGCCTAAACACTGCATTTTAGTGGGGCAAACATAATCTGTAACACAAGTACCACCTAATACTTTATTGAATACACCAACTTTTTCTGCGTGGACATCGAATTCTTTTTGTAACTCTTGTGGACTTCTTAAATATATATCATCAATGTCTACATAACTTGAAATGACATCATGTAGCTCACTTACTGATTCTGCAATTTGTGTAGGTGTAGGAGCTGAATAATACCCTGTTACATTCAAATCCTTCTGATGCAGCATTTTTGCATTACAAAAAGCATAGTAGAACTTATAAAATAAAGAATGCTCGTAAAAAGCCGGAGAAGCCTTCTAAATTTGATGAATCCACTTTAAGACGGATTTCCCCTGAACGAGATTTAAATAATGCTAGAAAGAAATATATGCAGCTTTCTAAAGAGGAATTAGTTAACCGTTTGATTGAAGTAGAACAATATGTTGCAGAAAATCAGAAGCGATGGGTTGCTAATCATTTTGAGCAGTTTAAATAGAGAGTTTATGAGATGCCCTGATTGCCTTGTTAGATTGTTTTTAACAAGGCTACCTTATTTTTTCAACGTTAAGAAATATGCAGGATTTTATTCAATAAAGTCGAGCATGCATCCATGAACGAAAAACCACTAAAACATTGCTATGACTGACTTTTGAAGAGAGTGTATAAAATTATTTATAAACAATGTCCATAAGAAAAGCCACGAAATGTTGTTTTAACAATATTCGTAGCTTAATGGTGTATCTCCAAGCTTGCATTTGGGAACGTTTATTAGATTTATTTTGTTTACATTATAAATCCTTGTTGCACTAAAGCACCCCGTTAGTGAAATAAGACTGTACAAAAACTCTTTTTGCCTAAAATTAAGATATTTCATTTTGACTCTACCTATAAACGACTTATGCGAATAATTAACAACTTCCCATTTTCTCTATTTCATGTCGTGAGTTTTCATTTTATCCAGTTCCTTTTTTCTTTTCTCGTGAAGATACTTTCTACCTCCATTCCATTCTGCACATAGGAAAAGTATCCCTAATAATAGATAAAGGATAAAGCCCATATTACTTTCAATATGATTCGTTACAGACAGCCATGTCAAAAATACAATATATGCTACTGGTAAAATTGCTCCCCAATAGATATTGTTCCTAGTTGAAAAGAAGAATTGAACAGCTAAAATACCAGCAATAATAAAAACCCCATAAATACCAAATGACATTATTTCTCATCTCTTTCTTGTTTATATTTTTCAATAATTAATTTTGCATCTGCTACACTTATGCGATCATCAATCGACAGGCTCTTGATAAATTTAATAAATTCCTCGTTTTCTACGGCATCATTCATTTTTATTTTATTGATTAATCTATCAAGTTTAAGTCTTACCGTTGGATACGATACCTCATAAACCTTTGCAATCTCTTTTAAAGAACCTGAATGAAGTACTAAGTTTTTAACAAACTCTAAATCCTCATTTTCCAAGACTAAAATCCAGTTTGGAATATTGTTAATATCCACATATACGCCCTCCTTTTATTTTTATTAATATAAGTTTAACATAATTATAAATAATGTTAAATTATTTTTTAATTTTATTAAAAATAATGTGTTGTTTTTCTTTAATTATAATAAAATAAAAAGAATCCATTTTGAATTAAACTCCTCAAATGGACTCTTTCCTTATCAATTCAACTATGGCTTTTTTTAAATTAAACTTACTTTATTGGAGTATTCCTCTACTGAATCATCACCCCATAGTTTTTTAATATATGAAGCGAATAAGTTATCATTGCAAATACCTTTCTTCCTCCACTATCCTGCACCGTTAGTTGAGTAAAAAATAAGAGCTGTCTAAACAGCTCAATATTCTTCAAATAAAGCTCCCTTTAGTTCAACAAAATGAATTGCAAGGACAACCTTTATACATAAGATGTGGGCAAAGAACCCGATTGAACATCCTCCGCCGCTATCGGACAAAGGATATTTATCGGTTGATTGCACAACCGATATTAGCTCTCTTTCTGATGAGTATGTCGCTAATATGTTATTAAAAATCAGTGATAGACCGATATAAAAATCACCCTCAAAAAAAGGGTGATTTTTAAATAATTTAATACCTTGCTTTATTAGGTAATGTATATTATAAATAAGTAAAGAGGTGTAAAAATTGGAAATTAACAAAGAGGTTTTAAAAGGGCATATTGATACATTAATCCTCTCGTTATTACATACCAGAGATATGTATGGATATGAAATAGCAAAATTGGCTCGTGAAAAAAGTGGAGAACAATTTGAACTAAAAGAAGGTACACTTTATTTGTCATTAAAGAGATTAGAAAATAAAAAATGGATTTCTTCTTACTGGGGTGATGAACAAGGACCAGGCGGAAGAAGAAAATATTATAAACTTACATCATTAGGTGAAGAGGGCTTTGAAGAAAAGCGTAAGGAGTGGCAATTTGTTAAAAAAATTATTGATACATTTATTGAAGGGGGAGAAAAAGCGTGAAACAAATAGAATCATATGTTAATGAAGTTTATCATAGTGTCGGTGGGAGCAAGAAAGAAATCGAAGAATCAAAAACAGAGATGAAAAGTCATTTGATAGAGGCTGTCAACGAATTAAAGGCAGAAGGAAAATCTGAACAAGAAGCAATTGAAATTGCTATCCAAAGATTCGGCGGAGAAAAGGAAATGCGTTCCGTCGTTGGTCAACTGTTTAAAACACGAAAAACATTTGCTAAACGGGTACTTATCACCGCACTAGCATTTCTTGTAATATGTGGGATACTTCTTGGTATGGCAATAAATAAGGAACAAAAAATGGTGAGTGTTGAAAACGAGACCTTTAATCAAATATCCAAGGTGTTAGAAAACAACGAAAGTCTTTCGCCATTTCTTCAAGAAAAGATAAAATCATTGGTGGAAAATAAAGATAATATCAAGTCAGTTAAAATAACCAATTTAGGAAATGCACAAGAAGAAGCGTTTGTATATGAAAATGAAGTAGTGGCTCCAAAGTGGTTGTATAGCTATTATGATCACGGAAGCAGTGATGATAAATGGTCTCTCTCTATGGAAATACAAAGATTCAATGATTTCGTAATTATAGATTTACTTGCGGGTATTGCCATCTACTGGATTATGTTTACCATTTGGGCAACAATCAATGCCTATCATCATAAACGACTAAACATTAATTGGATATGTGCATTTGCCTTATTTAATGTTTTAGGATACTTGGTTTATTATTTTTCTGGCAAAAGAGCAACAGTAAATTAACTTAAAGGTGAGGCTTAGGGGATACTATTTTCATCATTATTTTAAATACCTCACTAACATATTCTTAGGCTCTAAATAGCTGAACATCGAATTTTTATAATTCCTTTAAAGTATAACATCCTTTCGTTATTGAACTAAACTGCTCCGTTTGTTGAATAAGAAAAAGATGGGATCTCTGTGGAATCTCATCTTGAAGTAAAGCACTCCTTTAGTTTAAGTGTATTCATTCACAAATAGTTTTTTCAATATATCTCTTTCTAAAGAGACTGATTCTAAATTAAAATTAATGAGGCTGGGACAGAACTCGATTATTTTGAAAAATAGCGAAAGCAGATAATAACTTTTTCGCTTCAATGAGTAGCGTGTTCCTTCCTAAATCAAAAAATGTTAGACCGAAATGCAATCGGTCTAACATTTTTTCTTTTTGTCCCAGCCTCCTCTAAAAACCGTTCTTACTTATGATACGGTTCTCCGCTAATGAAATTTTCACTTAATTAAACCAACTAATACCATACATATAAAAGACGAAATCATTCCCAAAAGTACAAAAAAGCACTTAATAAAATTCACTCTTGAAAACATTTTATTTTCATCAAATTCCTTACTATTATCCAAAATAAGGTATGGATATACTGGAAATGTAAATTTAACGTTGTAAATCCGCATAAATCTTACGAGACCCCAAAAAGAACGAATCCCATTAATAAGAATTCGTTCTTGATAAATAATTATATTAACTTCACACGTTTATTAGCAAACAGAGCCAGGCACTGTTCGGCATTAGTGATAGATAGGAGAATATGTCAGTCTCCTGTCATTCTTATTATCTTTGGGCTAACGTTTAAATACGCATTAATGCGCCATTAGGCTTTGGTAACTCTTGAGCTGTTATCTGATTCATTATACAAAAATGTTTAAAAAATTGTTGTGCCAACTCTCGTTCATTTGGGTCACTTTTCAACGAAACTATATCAAGCAAAATTTGAGCCATCCATGTATTTTCAAAATAACGGTATTTACCTGTATTCCATGTCATTTTTTCGGGGAATTTTTCATTTATATAATATTGCCAGAAAAGCAGCTGATCTGATTCCTGTTCTGTAAGTTGAATTCTGTATTTTGAATGAGCAGGAATATTTCCATCTTCACAAAGCTTACCGATAAAATCTTCATTCACCATATAGACACCCAAGATACGTCTGTCTTTTTCAGGCATGCCGGAATCTATTGCTGTTAATAGGACAGCGCTATTTTGGTGCAAGCGGCTCGGCTTGTTTGGCTTTCCTTTGTTATTACCACTTTTTAAAACGCCTGAAAAAACTTCCCACTCTGAAAAAGAACTATTCTGTTCTTCTGTGTCACACCAAAAAACCATTTGTGATTCGAGATGAAGTTTATGGTTTTTCATAAGTTTTTCGTGTTCCCAGCGAAGTTCGAGTTTTTTTCGTTGTAGTTTTTTTTCCTCTTCCTTCTTCCGTTCTTCCTCCCTTCGTTCCATTTCCTTTTTTTGTATTATTTTTTCAAGTGAATTAGCATCACTTTTATCATGTAGTTTTAGGTGCTTTCCAAATACATCAGGGAAAACAAACATTTTATTTT
Organism: Lysinibacillus sphaericus; assembly: GCF_006864135.1. Lineage (GTDB taxonomy): Bacteria > Bacillota > Bacilli > Bacillales_A > Planococcaceae > Lysinibacillus. The sequence continues at coordinate 97,189 of NZ_SADV01000015.1, forward strand.
CCGATGCGAAATGTATTTCAATACTAGAATCATTATGTTTAACTATACTACCCGTGCCAAAACGCTTGTGTGTAACTTTCTTATTGATTAGATTCATTATTCTAGTCCTCCTTATGGAAAAAACAGTTACTATTAGATAGTAAATTAATAATTTTATTCAACTAACTTCCTTTAAAGCTCTCATAGCTGTTTTTATTTCTTTCTTGGGCTTAAAAAGGATATTAAAAAAACGTATCCAAATTCTATCTGCAAAAAGGACAGCGGAATTCAAATACGATTGTAAGACAATTGTAACATTTTTTAATAAATTTGCAAATTTATTATTGACAAAATATTTTGTAATAAGGTAAAATAAAATATTTATTCACTGAATACCCTTAAAATAACTATGAAATAAAGGCCTCCAAAAATTCGTGAAACTTCTGAAGGCCGGGATCCTGTTGTCACACATGGAATGTTACTTTAGGAGTTATTTTGCACCCATATTAAGTGCTATTTTGCACTATGAGTAAATATAAAAAGCCTAATTTCTTATTAAAATTAAGAAATTAGGCTTTTTTCGTTGCTCCATTAAAGCACCTGTTAGTTTAAGTATATTACTTCACAATCTGCTAATTGAATGATTCCATATTTATGTATTAAAAAGCTATCAACGTTACACTTGTATCATTTTGGATTATTACAATAGCATCTTTTAAAATCACATTTAAGTAATGCCATAATAATTTCATCTGAGTACGAATCGTTATAATATAAGGATTGACGTAAGACTCCTTCTTTTATAAACCCAACCTTTTCATACGCTCTAATTCCACGCAAATTATGGCTAAATACTTCTAACTGTAAACGATTTAATTGAAGTTGTTCAAAAACAAAACTTAGAACAATTTTTGTTGCTTCAGTACCATATCCTTTACCTGTTAATGAAATAGAAGCCATCGATATTCTGAATCCTGCTTTTTTGTTCTCCTCATCTATATCGAAAATCGATAACTCCCCGATCATTTCGTCAGTGCCTTTTAAACAAATAGCGAAATCATAGCGACTTGAATCATTATTAATATTTTCAATATGTGTCTTAATTTGAACCAGTGAAAAATTAGAATTCGTTCCAGTCATATAACGTATTTCTTTATCCATTGTATTTTCTAATAAAATAGGTGCATCTAACTCGCAAAGAGGTCTTAAATAAATTCTCTCACTCTCTAATCTCATTTTAACTTTCTCCTTAATTGTTTTATGTTCATTTTTAATTTCCCCACTTTTTTTACCATAATACTACTTCAACGCCATTCTAAGAATACCTGCTTATTCAACTAACCAGCCTCGTTAGTTGAAAAGAAAAAGATGGGGTCTTTGTGGAATCCCATCTTGAAGTAAAGCACCCCATTAGTTTAAGAGGGAAATTAAAAAAATAATATAACCTTTTATCATTTTCCGACAGAAAACTCACACTTCTATAAGTGTGAGTAGTTCAAGTTTCGCCCATAAACACAAGTAGTACGATTGACAATGAAACGCCAATGACATAAATCCCAAAAACAATCATAGGGGAATACTTCCAAAATCCTTTTTCTCTTTTTTTAAAGCTCTGAACACTAAATATTATTCCTATGACGAACATAATAGCCCCAACGAAGAATAGCCAAGCAGCATTAAGTTGAAAGTAATAAAAACACGCTACACAAATAAGTCCTACTACTGAAAATAATGTAGATAATATCCCTTTTTTTCTGAGCATTGTTTACCGCCTCCTTAATTTCTACAATTACTGTAAGGACGAACAAAATGAACATCAGTCCCAGTTTTAATTAATTTTACCATTTAAAATATACAGAATCCATTACTGCTTATTGAACTAACCTGCTCCGTTAGTTGAATAGCAACAATCTTTTAGAAAACAAGCCAAGATTAAACAGCTAAGCCCTTGGAATACAAGGCTAAAGCCGTTTAATTTTGTATCATATTTATTTCGGTATAAATGCTAATTTAAATATGTACATTCCTGCTTGAATAACTATGTACAAAAATGCTCTTTCATTTCATACTAATA
>NZ_SADV01000016.1 GCF_006864135.1 Lysinibacillus sphaericus
TGCTTTGCGCATATGTATTCCCCTCCTCATCTAATTACAATTTAAATACACGATATTTAGTATACCATTCGAAGGTAACAGGAAAGCATGCACTTGAGAATTAATGATTGAAAACATCATTTATTTGACGGCACTTTAAGATAAAAAGTTTCTGTTTTTTAACAATTGCTAGAAAAATAGTTTTTTATTGTGGGGTGAGCCACAATTTGAAGCACTCCAAACGTACCGGCAATCGTTCCCTCCCCTTCAGCCCAACTGGCGTGTTGGGGCATTCACCTCCATCTTATATTAAAAAAGCAGCAAAAAAGGCTATGCCTCGGTGATTTATCACCTTTGACATAGCCTTTTAATAAAAATTAATTATTTTGCAGCTTGGAATTTAGCTTCCACTACATCCCAGTTTACTACGTTCCAGAATGCACCGATGTAATCTGGACGACGGTTTTGGTAGTTTAAGTAGTAAGCATGCTCCCAAACGTCTAAGCCTAGGACTGGAGTTTTACCTTCCATAACTGGAGAGTCTTGGTTTGGAGTAGATGTAACAGCAACTGAGTCACCATCAACGATTAACCAAGCCCAGCCTGAACCGAAGCGAGTAGTAGCAGCTTTTGCAAATTCTTCTTTGAATGCATCGAAAGAACCGAATTTAGCATCGATTGCTTTTGCAACTTCGCCAACTGGAGTTTTTGAACCGCCTGGAGCGATTACTTCCCAGAATAATGAGTGGTTAGCATGTCCGCCACCGTTGTTACGTACAGCAGTTTGTTTGTCAGCTGGAAGAGCATCAATGTTTGCGATAAGATCGTTAATGTCTTTTTCAGCAAATTCAGTGCCTTCTACTGCTGCGTTTAAGTTTGTTACATAAGTATTGTGGTGTTTAGAATGGTGAATTTCCATTGTTTTTGCATCGATATGTGGTTCTAATGCGTCATAAGCGTAAGTTAATTGTGGTAATTCGTAAGCCATTGTTAAGTTCCTCCCTAAAATAAAGAAATAATTAATACATTCTTAGATTATCAAAATTGGTCAAACCATTCAACGAAAAATACTTCAAATTGAAGATTTCAGCCTTTTGACTGAAAAGCCAATACGATTACTATACTACCCTGTTGTTTTAGCAATTATGCCTCGGCATAATTACGGCCGGAATTGGAAAGGAGTGACATCCGCCTCAGGCTTTTAAATTCTTTCAACGGATGTTTTGACACCCGCTGAAAGAATTTAAATAGCTAACTATCGGAGGAAATTATATCGCTATAAAGAACACGACAATCATAACGATTTGAATGACTGCTTTTGCAAGTGTTGATGTTAAGAAGCCAACAAGAGAGCCAACACCGCTTTTCACAGCCTCTCCAAATGTACGACGCTCCACGATTAATTCTGCAATCACAGCTCCTAGAAATGGACCGATTAGTATACCTACAACCGGAATGACGAACGGACCAATTAATAAACCAATGGTACTCCCCCACATACCAGCATTTGAACCACCAAATTTTTTAATACCAAAGGCATTGGCTACAGAATCAGCAACAAATAAAATGACAACAAATAGTATTTCAGTCGCCCAGAACAACCAGCTTAGCTCCGCAAATGAAAAAAATAATCCGTATACTAAAAAACCACCTATTAAAAAAATCACACCTGGAATGATCGGGTATACCAATCCAACAAATGAAATGATAAAGCAGGCAATCACTAAGATCCAGCCAACAACTTCCATGAAAATTCTCTCCTTTTATCGTGCATAGCCTACTTACTTTACGGATTTACAAAGCTATTGGTTTCAGTTATTTTCGTTTGTATCGTAAGTGCAACGTCAGCTACAAATCTTTCCTGTAGCGAAAGCAAAGCGTCAGCTACAATGACGCCAAGGCGCAATTGATTTAATGTCTAATTCCTAAAATAGAGTCAGCTATATTTACAGCATGGTCTCCTATACGTTCTAAATTGCTAATGATATCCGTATAGACGATTCCCGCCGCCCCATTACATTCGTACGTATTTAAGCGCGCAATATGCTTTTGTCTTAGTTTATCTTCCATATCATCTATCAAGCTTTCGAGCTCCGTAACTTCCTGCGCCAAACTCAAACTGGCTGTATCCAGAGCCGCTATGCTCTTTCGTACAGCTTCAATCGCCAAGCTAAACATGCCTATTAAATCTTGTCGTGCTGATTTACTTAAATTTACCTCATGATGATCTTTATATTGTAAAAGCTCTAAAATATTTTCAAAATGATCGCCAATACGTTCGATGTCTCGTACATTTGTTAGCAGTGTATGGTGTCTTACTGAGTCTGCTCGAGAAAGTGGTTGCTTAGACACCATCACTAAATAATTCGTGATTTCCTTGTCTAAATGATTGAGCGCTACTTCTAATTGTAAAACTGTAGGAATATGAGCAGTTTCACCCGTTTTCATATATAAAAACGTTTCTTCTAAACCATGCAGTGCATGCTCTCCCATACGTAACACTTCCTCCTTCGCTTGCCCGAGTGCAATCGCCGGAGAGGAATCAATAAATGATGGATCTAAATGCTTCGTTGTCACATCAATATTTCCATCATGCCCAGGAACTAGCTTCGTGACAAGTACAGCCAACCCTCCGATAAATGGCAGCTGAATCATCATATTAATTATGTTAAATGAGCCATGCGCAAGCGCTATTTGCATTTTCGCATCTAAATGGAATAGCCCACTAATCCACTGAACGAAATGTATAAACGGTGTAAAGAATACCATGAAAATGATCGTTCCTATAATATTAAATAGTACATGTGCCGCCGCTGCACGCTTAGCATATATAGAAGCACCCAGTGAAGCTAATACTGCTGTAATGGTCGTGCCTATATTCTCACCGAATAAAATAGGTAAAGCACTATCTAAGCCAATCAAGTGCTCAGCATATAAGCCCTGTAACACACCGACAGTTGCTGTTGAGCTTTGGACAAGCAATGTAAAAACTGCCCCTAGAAAAATCCCTACAATGGGCAGATTCTTGAGATGAAGGGTTAATGATGCTAGGTCCGCTAATTGATGGAGTGATTGCATGCTTGCACTCATTAACTCTAATCCTAAAAATAATCCCCCGAAGCCAAACAATATTTGCCCGATATACTGATACGTCGCTTTCTTAAAGAAAAATAACAACCCTGCACCTAGCGCCAATAACGGATAAAAATATATGCCGATATTTATACCAATAATAAATGCGGTTATGGTCGTCCCAATATTTGCCCCCATAATGACACCTATTGCTTGACGTAATGTTAAAAAACCTGCACTCACTAGCCCAACCGTAATCACCGTCGTTGCAGAGCTCGACTGGATACAAATCGTCACAATTATGCCCACTAACACACCCATTAAAGGATTTGTTGTAAAACGATTCAACCATTCACGCAGTCGATCATCTGCTGATTTTTGAAGCCCATCCCCCATGAATTTAATGGAAAATAAAAAGACTCCTAATCCGCCTAAAAATTGAAACAGTATGCTTTGCCAATCTATTGTCAATTGTATTCGCTCCAATTCCTACATCTCTACTTCCCTATTCCTAATCTTTAAATGATAGTTTAGAAAAAGTAAAGAAAACCTTTAACTTCTTTACACAATATTAACATTTCATCATCGTATTCTCAGTTATTATTACTTATTTCATATCTTGTCAAAGTTGAACATGGTAGAATAGCGGTTGGAGGAGATTTGCTTATGAAACACTCACAACTATTTATCGATAGCTTAATTCATCCAAAAAAACTTGCTGCCTATCGTTTATTACCTATCGGAAAAGTCATTCAATATACTTTTCTTCTAATTACTGTTGTTACAGTTTTCTCTTTTGGTCGTTTTACGGCCGGAATGTCTGTTGATACTTTTGATATGAATAGTTTAAATGGTATTACTGAATACATAGAAGGTGTTAAATGGGTTTTGTATCCCGTGACATTCATTATGCTTTTTGTTTTTACAACGATGCTCATTTTTGCACAAATTGCTCTCTATGCCCTAGCAGGTCTACTGATTTTAAAAGTCATGAAACGTCGCGGTGAATACCGTCACATTTGGCGTACTACGACATTTGCCATGACTTGGGCAATTCTAATAAGTATGCTAGCAGATTATTTACCGATTAACAGTACAATTATCTCTGTTTTTTCTTTATTTTTAACTGTAACTCTACTAATCGTAGCCATCACAAAATATCCAAAACAACCAAACATAAAATAATGTGCATGAACTCCCTCTCTTCTAAATATAGTGTAGAAAAGGAGGGGATTTTTTGCGTGCTTTTGTGTTAACAGCTATCATTATTATTTTTGCTTTTGTTGTGAAAGTAGATTTAACAGAAGGTTCATTACACCTTGCTGCCATTTATCCGAAAGATAGTGAAAAAGCCCTTTGTGAGAAGCAGCGAGAGCCAAATTATATTACTGTACAAACTATTCAAGGCGATTCCATTCACAGTTTATTTGCACTTCATCCCGCCAAAGTACCAATGACCTTCCCTGAACGCTTACAACTATTTTATGAATTAAATCCACACTTACAATTACAGGCTCTTATTCCTGGTGAAAATATTAAGCTTCCTCTGTCATTTGAATTTGAAAACAAATGCGGAAAATGAAAAGTTAACGTTTCTTCCTTGTCCTTATTTTCTTACACTGCTAAAATAAATGTCAGTGACGGTCGAAAGTATGGCCCGAAAAGGAGAGAAAGTTAATGAGTGAAATTTGTCACCGTACAAATACACGTCCCGTACGTGTCGGTAATTTAACAATAGGTGGTAGTAATGAATTATTCATTCAAAGTATGTGTACAACAAAAACACATGATGTCGAAGCAACAGTAGCAGAAATTCTTCGTCTTGAGGAAGCAGGCTGTCAAATCGTTCGCGTCGCAGTACCAGATGAACGTGCAGCTGATGCGATAGCAGATATTAAAAAACGTATCAATATTCCATTAGTAGCTGATATTCACTTTGACTATAAATTAGCATTAAAAGCAATTGAAAATGGTATCGATAAAGTTCGTATTAACCCAGGTAATATTGGGCGTAAGGAAAAAGTAGAAGCTGTTGTTAATGCAGCTAAGGCTAAAGGTATTCCAATCCGTATCGGGGTAAACGCTGGTTCATTAGAGCGTCATATTTTAGAAAAATATGGTTACCCTACTGCGGACGGTATGGTAGAATCTGCCCTTCACCATATTAAAATTTTGGAAGACTTGGACTTCCACGATATTATCGTATCAATGAAGGCATCAGACGTAAATCTAGCGATTGAGGCCTATGAGAAAGCGGCTAAAGCCTTTGATTATCCTCTGCATTTAGGAATTACTGAATCAGGTACATTATTCGCGGGTACAGTAAAATCAGCAGCTGGCCTTGGCGCAATCCTATCAAAAGGTATTGGTAATACGTTACGTATTTCACTATCTGCAGACCCTGTCGAAGAAGTTAAAGTAGCACGCGAGCTATTAAAATCATTCGGTCTTGCTTCAAATATGGCAACACTTATTTCTTGCCCAACTTGTGGTCGTATCGAAATTGATTTAATTTCAATTGCCAATGAAGTAGAAGAATATATTTCTAAACTTAATGTACCATTAAAAGTTGCTGTTCTTGGTTGTGCGGTAAACGGTCCTGGTGAAGCACGTGAAGCCGATATCGGTATTGCTGGTGCTCGTGGTGAAGGTTTACTATTTATGAAGGGCAAAACTGTTCGTAAAGTGCCTGAAGAAACAATGGTAGAAGAGTTGAAAAAAGAAATCGATAAATTAGCAGCTGAAATGGTAGAAAAACGCGCTGCTGAAGAAGCAGAAAAAGCGAACGCCTAAGGAGGTGCTAGTATGAAAAAGCCTCGCTTTGGTATTGATATCGATGGAACAGTAACATGTCCTAGTACTCTCATTCCACATATCAATAAACAATACAATCTAAATATTACACTCGACGATGTGTGCGAATATGATTTTTTATCAGCATTTCCTCACCCTGTTGATCGTGTAGCATTTAATACATGGTTTAAAGAAAATGAACCATTTATGTATGAAGTTTCGGAAGCAGCTAAAGATGCGAAAGATATTTTAAATACGTGGAAAGAAAACTACGAACTTTATTACATCTCTGCTCGTGGTGAGAATGTATCAGATGTTACGGTAAATTGGTTTAAATCACGATCTATTCCGTATGATCATATCGAGCTCATCGGTAGTCACGATAAAATTTCCGTAGCAAAAAAACATGGTGTTGATGCATTTTTTGAAGATAAGCATGATAATGCGGTTATGCTTGCAGAGGAATTAAAAATACCGGTTGTATTATTTGACACTCCGTATAATCGTCTTGCTGTTCCAGACAATGTCGTACGTGTTTATAACTGGCAAGAAGCCAACCATTTTATCACAAATTATTTTAAATAAACAAATGGAGTCGTGTTCATGTATTGAACACGACTCTGCTTCTTTTATACATCCAGTATCCCTCGTAACCAACGCTCCACAAAATTTTCAAAGGTAATGCCATAATTTTCATAAACAGCATGGTAAACAAAGTAAGTCCCTAATCGCTCAAGTAATTCATCATTAATCTTCATCACAAACTGCTCCCTTCCCTTAGTTTTTTTCACTGAATTTTCAGATACTTAAACTTCCAATTTCTCGAATATTCTAGCGGAGTTCGCATAGTTGCAAAACCGTCACAATCTACCGCCTCCATGCCCTTTTTTCATAGTTTTCTTTTCGTTAATATAGTAGTATCAACTTACAAAACTGGAGGGACTACTTGTGAGATGGATAACAAAGGTAGCTTGTATAACATGTCTTTGCGCGTTGCTCACTGGCTGTGGTAATCGATTATCAGAAATTAAAGATGCGGTTTCAGGCATAAATTCAGCAGCAGAAACTGCAGCCAGTGCAGTTAGTCGTGATGTACATGCTGTACGAGCAATTGCCATTAACTATAAAGATACATCTTTTACGGTTAATGACCTATTTAAAACTATTTTACGTGACGTACGCTGGGATTATGACGCCGAAAAAAGTGAGCTTCATGTGAGAGGCACTTGGAAAGCACCTCTATTTTCTGAGCAACCATGGGATGATACGAAGAAAAAACAACTAGCAGAAACAGGTGTAGTAAAGGTTATATGCACTATTAACAACAATAAAATTGATAGCGCTCTCACAAATGTAACACTTATTTTTAATGACGAAACGATTTTAGAAATGACTGGCGAAGATGCTCTTCATCACCTATATGATACATATTTACAAAATTAAGCTCCGTAGCTTTTAAACAAGGCTGTTTCCTCAAAGATTGTTTTAAAAAAAGGCAGATTTAATCTACAAAACGTCTAGATTAAATTCTGTCTTTTTGTTCTAATATATCGCGAATCGAAAATTTAACTAAAGCTCCCTGTTTGTTTAATTGTTAGTGTTATTGTCTAGTTGCAGCTTTTTCTTGACTGTTATTCTGTGATGCTAGGTGAGGATATGTATTTTTTCTAAATAATACTTCACGATAGCTAAATATTCTCTGGAGTAGTACTTAATACGAAATTCTGATGGTGTTGCAGCTGGTAAGCCGGTAACGTTAAGTCCTAAATCTTCAGCAATGGATTCGGCTCGATATAGATGGAATCGGTTTGTTACAACTACAATTGTGGAATCTTTGTCTATGTAATCCATTGAATACTGAAAATTTTCAAGAGTGCGAGTAGAATTGGATTCGGTGATGATTCGTTGTTCATCAATACCTAATTGCATTAATGATTCTTTAATTACAGAAGCTTCAGACACAATTTCGTCCTGCCCCTGACCACCAGAAGCGATTGCAATTGTATGTTCGTTTTCTTTTAAGTATGCAGCTGCAGTCGTAATGCGCTCGAACAGCAGACTAGACGGTTGATCCCCCGATAATCGTGTACCTAAAATAATGAGGTAATCTGCATTTTCTATCGCAGTATTTTTGCCTTGAGACACGATAAGTAAGTGTAGGCAAAGAAAAAAAACAAGTACTACCGCGAGCAATATAGTGATGAGCTTGAATACTTTCTTCATAATAACCTCCATATTTACTGTAACGATTGACATTATTTAAATTATCGGTAGCAAATTTTAATATATGAGCTTGTTTTTTATTCTTTTCTAAAAGATCGTTGCTATTACTACATATCTTTCCTTAATAGTCTGTGGAATAAATATAAAACGACTGTTAATAAGCTCAGAATAAAAAATTGTATTGTTGATGTCCAAAATATAAATATTACATCTGCGCCTAAAACAACAATCTCGCCCGGTGGCAGTTCTTTAGATGGCAAAGGAAATAAAATTATATAAGGTACAATGACAAAAGACGAATAAGAAGTTGCAAAAGAATCGAATCATTTAAAAACACTTGAGCAAAGAATAACAATGTATGCGATAGATACTATTGCATACATTGTTATTCTTTTCATACTCTACGATTAAATTCATACAACACATTTCCTCTCCTTTTAATCTTAATAATCCAATCTATAGTAAGACGAACGGAATCGTGTGATGTTCCAATTTTTCTTCACCTAACCTGCAAGTGAAAAAAGAAACTTAAACAAACAAAGAACTGCGACTGGGTGCTTTCCCGAGGACGTCCGACGAACCCCAAGGAGTCGCACAGCCTCACTCCAACCACTTTTAGTTATAGCGAAAACGAAACTTCAGAATTTTTTGTGCGAAAGAGCAGCGGCAGTAGATGTACAAGCGCATCTCTGTTATAAGTCTATTCGGTGTTCTTCAGCAAATAAGCGCAAAAAAATCTTACAATTTTGAAATATCGGACTCTCCTAATTGAAACTTTCAAAACCAACAAGTTATAATCAAAGTATCACGTGATGGTTTGGAGGTGTTTCCATTGGGACAGAGAGATTAAAAATTGGCGAGCTTGCAGAAAAAACAGGCATTACAAAAAGAACAATCGATTATTATACAAACATCGGCTTATTAGAAGCAGAACGTTCTGCATCCAATTATCGCTACTATGCTTCTGCAATGATCGAAAGACTTCATTATATCGAGCAACGCAAACAGCAAGGTCTTTCACTCATTGATATCCAACATGAACTAAACATCACTCCGCATGAAGAAATTGATGTACAAATGCTACGTGTAAAAATGCAAGACCTAGAGCAGGATGTAACTTCTTTACTTGAACAAATAAACAAACAAGACAACAAAAATATTGAAAAAATAAAAAAAAATGTTTCTCCCGAAAGCATTGCACTCATGCAATCTTTATTTTTACTTATTCATAATTAGGAGGTGACGTTCTGTTCATACAGAACGACTATTTGGAGACCATACTCAACTTATCAATTTTTACAATTTTATTAGCTTTAACTGGCTTTTTCGTAGCAACGGAGTTTGCTATTGTAAAAGTACGTTCATCAAGGCTTGACCAATTAATTGCGGAGGGCAATAAAAGGGCCGTATCTGCAAAGTATGTTGTCAATCATTTAGACGAGTACTTATCTGCCTGTCAACTTGGTATTACTGTAACAGCGCTTGGTATCGGGATGGTCGGAGAAAAAACATTTGAATTTATGCTCCACCCTCTATTTAACTTGATAGGCATTTCAGATAAGTATATGACGATTTTTACAATTGGTAGTGCTTTTGCCATCGCAACATTTTTACATGTTGTCGTCGGGGAGTTGGCACCAAAAACTGCTGCGATTCAGAAGGCTGAAACGATTACACTCCATTTTGCCAAACCTATTATGTTGTTTTATAAAGTGATGTATCCATTTATCTGGTTTTTGAACGGCTCAGCTCGAGTATTAATTGGCCTATTTGGTATGAAGCCTGCTTCAGAGCATGAGTTATCACATTCTGAGGAAGAATTACGATTACTGCTATCTGAAAGCTTTGAAAGTGGTGAAATCAATAAAACAGAGCTAAAGTTTGTGAATAATGTCTTTGAATTTGATGAACGTATTGCTCGTGAAATTATGGTTCCTCGAACAGAGATTATTGGCATTGAAAAAAATGAATCTTTTACAAATATGATTCATTTTATCGCCGCTGAAAATTATACTCGTTATCCTGTTTATGATGGTGATCGTGATAATATTTTAGGCTTTATCAACGTTAAGGAATTGTTTACACACTGTTTGCTTGAGCAACTTACAGACGATTCATTAAACCTTGAAGATTTCATTAATCCTGTTATACGAGTAATTGAAACGATTCCTATTCAAGCATTACTTATGCGTATGCAAAAAGAGCGCATTCATATGGCTATTTTAATGGATGAATACGGCGGGACATCAGGGCTTGTAACAGTCGAGGATATTTTAGAAGAAATAGTAGGTGAGATTCGCGATGAGTTTGATGATGATGAAATTGCAGAAATCCGAAAAGTAAGTGACAACCACTATATTTTAAACGCAAAAATTCTCATTGAAGATGTTGAAAAACTATTAAATGTAACACTTGAAGCAGATGAAGTCGAAACATTGGGCGGTTGGTTTTTAACAGTAAATAATGGCATTAAAGCAACTAAAAATATTGAGTTGGCCCCTTATATATTTAGTATTTATGAGCAGCAAGGCCATCGTATTCATTACATCGAAGTTCGTCCCCTTCGCAATATTGTGCCTACTGTATTAGAGGCATATTCTGACTGATATGGTTTTCTTAATGGTTTATAACAATTTTAACTCCATAGTATCATTCAAATGGGACTATTCTAGTTTTTCTAAATACTTTTTTCTTATTCCATTATTAGGCATATCCATATATAATAAATATATGGATATGATTCTATTTTCAGGGGGCAAAACATATGAAATTGTTTAAACTATATCATTCGGACGGTATTCATATCATTACCGACGTCAAAAAACACAAAACTAACATTGAATTAAAAACAATTACAGGTGAAGTATTATATATTATCGTAGTAACAGATGAAAACTACACAGTATACGATGATCGTTTTGCTGGTGCTTCAAAGCAATTAAATTCTGTTGAGGCATTTGATATTGACGGAAACTTCCGTAGCCTAGATTTTGATAATATGCGTTTACTCTTCAAAGAGGCATTTACGAAGCTATTACAAGAGATTGCAGAATGTGTCAATGAAAATGATAAGCTAGTAGATATTGATACACTACGTCATAAAGTAAGCGCTCAAATTAAAGGTATCCATTTCCGCGTTATTTCTGACACGAAAAAATACGAGTTTTAAATATTTAACAGACTGTCCAATCAATAGAATGCGGATAGTCTGTTTTTTACGTTTCAAATATTCAGCACTTTCCCCGATATTTAACCATAGTCACCCTCGAAACAAAAAACATCTCATACCACTTTCATGTATAATGGTATTTAATTATCTGAAAGAAAGGGTGTTTGGATGAATCGTGAACAATTAATCACACTTATTTCGGAAAAACTGAAATTAATCCGTACCGAAAAAGACTTAACACAGGATCAGATGAGTGATTTACTAGGACTCTCTAAAAAAACACTTGTTCAAATTGAAAAAGGTCGTATTTATACTGGCTGGACTACAACGGTTGCAGTTTGTGCATTATGCCGAGAAAGCTCCATTTTACAGCATGAGCTTGGCGGGGACCCACTAGAGGTTGTCGACTTAATTGCTAATAACGGAACATTATATCCTAAGGAAAAGACGATGGGTGGATACATATGGTGGAAAAATCTTAGCGAGTACAAAGGTTATCGTCTACAACAAAACGTCATTAGTCAGCATTTTCGAATTTTAGATACAAACAATTATCGACTACTATCAACATTCGACGAGTCAATAGCTAAGCAATCATGGGAAAATTTTCAAGAATAATTATTGTACTGTATTCGCACATAACGTAGAAGCATTACATCCAAATACCTCTACGTTATGGGCAGAAGTACTAGGATCGGAAAGAACCTTTGTAAATGCTGCACAATACTGCCAGTGATGGCGCTCTTTTTCTTCATTATTAATCTCCTGTTTTGTTGTACTACTTTCTTGCATTCTCACTCTCTCCTCTCCTAGTTCTAGCTCCTATATAATGAAGATATGAAAAGACCATCACTATATATAATAGCAAATTCTTTCTCTTCGTTATTCCAACACCTAGACGAATGAATACAGAAATGAAATCACTTCGTCATATGATAAAGTATAACTAGAAACCGATAGTATGGCGTAATAACATTACAACCAAACTTTTGGTTAAAAGTTTCATTAGTCGAAATTTCTAACACTATTCTCTATACTTAATAATAACTTCTCTAATACTGGAAAGGATGCTCTTTTATGGATCGAATACTAGCAATTAGTGATATACATGGGGAATTAGAACTTTTTGAAGAATTATTATTAAAAGCTAATTACGATACTGTGCAGGATCAGTTATTTTTACTTGGTGATTATATTGATCGTGGGCCTGCATCATGTGGCGTTTTAAACTTAGTCGGAGAATTACAGGCAAAAGGTGCACGTGTTCTATTAGGAAATCATGAAGCCATTATGCTAAAAGCCTGTCGCTCTGGCGATCCTAAGCCGTGGAATCATTGGGTGGAACTTTGCGGTGGCGAGGCAACTCTTGCAAGCTATGGTTATCAGTTAGAAGATTTTAAGGAAGTCATTGAAAATGAGACATTACCTAGCTTTATTCAGTCTTTACCAAAGCTCGAAGAACATTTACAGCTTATCGCAACCTTTGATACTTATATCGAATTAGAGGATGCCATTTTTGTACATGGCGGTGTAGTCCCTGGCATAGCTTTGGCAGAAACAGATCCCTTGCAATTTTTATGGATTCGTGAAGAATTTCATGTAGGTTATCAAGGCCAGAAAACTGTAATCTTTGGCCATACACCTACCTATAGACTTCACCATAATCCGACAGATTACAGTGTCTATTTTGGCGAAAATAATATCATCGGTATAGATGGTGGAGCTGTTTTTGGAGGTCAGTTACACGCATTAGAATGGCCAAGTCATCAAGTAATATCGGTGGAAAAGGAAAAGCCAACAAGTGTAGAATAACCTGTTGGCTTTTCGTGCTAAAATGAAGATAAAAGTTTTAATACAATTTAAAAATAACACCTACTAAAGAGTACACAATAACTGTTGTAAATAAAATTGTCATGTGGATAAGTGAGAAAACAAACATTTTTGTCGCCCACTTTATTTGATCTTTATTACTATGATATCCGTAAATACTCATCACAAGCCATGCAATGCTTAACAATAGAGCAACAAGCATAATACCAACACTTAAAGTGCCAAATAAAAAGCTTGATAATATCAATAAGATTAAATAAAAGTTCGATTGATAATAAGTACGACGCATTCCTTTCACAACCGGAAGCATTGGAACGCCGGCTGCTTCGTAATCAGCATGCTTACGAATGGCAATGGCATAGAAATGAGGCATCTGCCAAATAACCATAACTAAAAATAGGCCAAGTATCGCAGGATGTGTAATATCAGAAGAAACAGCTGCCCAACCAATTAAAGCTGGAACCGCCCCTCCTATACTCCCTATTTCCGTATTATAAATCGTGCGACGTTTTGTCCACATTGTATAAGGTACTACATATAAAAATACACCTAAGAGACCAAATCCTGCAGCTAATGGAGAAGCAAGTGCCAACACAGCTGCCCCGAGAATAAGCATGGCAAAAGCTAAAATTAACGCTGTTTTACCTGACATTTCACCAGTAACAGTTGGTCGACTTTGCGTACGAGGCATTATAGCATCAATGTCTCGGTCATACACATTATTAAATGTTCCAGCAGCACCAATAACAAGCGCTGAGCCAATCGTTGCGAAAATAATTTCAGGTATATTCTCTACAAAAGTCATTTTATTTTTGTACATACCTAGCGTTAAACCAGCCCACATAGGAATTAAATTGGATTTAATGATCCCTGTTTTTACTGTCTGCGCTAAAATAGAAGGGCGCGAGGACTTCTTGGAAGATTGTAGGTTATGCTCCGTTTTTAGATTTTGTTCCATTCATCTTAATTCCTTTTCTCTCTTAATTTCTACACGCTTTACCATTAGAAAGCGACAAATTTTGCATGCGATTAATATGCGTCGGCATAATTGCGTCCGGAATCTGCTTTTGCGCTTGCACTAAGAACTCCTTGCCGATTCCTTGACATCCATTCAGCGGATTTTGGCACTTACACCCGCATTCATCACCATCTATAGTGATGGTTGACTTCTATAGCTCGCTACAAAAAACATTTGTAACTGCCGATGTACTTTAGTTACAAAAACATTCGCTGAAATAAGTATACATATCAAATTATTATTCTACCCCTTTTAGATAGAATCTGTCTCAATGTTCACATAAAGTACATGATTTTCTTACTCTTTATATTCTACCTAATGAAAATAGAGATACACGTTCATTCACAACATCTTCTATGATACCACCGACTGGCGTGAATTTGAACCTAATTGGCTTGATTCTTTGCATATTACTATTCAAGTAAAACAATCTACTCTATACTAAGGTGTATGCTTTTAACTCTATATGAAGGAGTGTCTATCACGTGAAATACGGATTTATCGGCCTTGGAAATATGACAACGGCCATTATCAAAGGAATGTGTAAAAGCGGAGATTTTAATCCTACTTTTATTTATGGCTATAATCGTACCGAAGCAAAAACAACAAAATTAACAACCTCTTACGGTATTCTAGCCGCAAGCTCTATTGAAGATATTATGTCGAATTGTGACGTCATTATCCTCGGTGTCAAACCCCAAATGTTACCAGATGTTTTACCAGAGGTGAAAAAGCATTTACAAGACAACCATGTCATTGTTTCCATTGCTGCAGGTAAAAATATTTCATATTTTCAGGGTTATCTATCTGAAGTTACCCCCATTATTCGTGTAATGCCAAACATTAATGCGCTTATCGGTGCCTCTACAAGCTGCTTTACAGCAAGTGAACCAGTATCAGATATGCAGCTACAGTATGTCGTTTCACTGTTTGAAACAGTAGGTACAATAATCGAGGTCCCTGAACACCTATTTTCTATATTTACAACGATCGGTGGAGCTTCACCAGCATTCACCTATATGTATATTGACGCTTTAGCACGTGCTGCTGTTCGTGAAGGAATGCCAAAAAGCATGGCTCTTGATATTGCAGCAAATGCAGTACTCGGCAGTGCAAAAATGATAATACAATCTCAGGAACATCCCTGGGCACTTGTAGATCAGGTATGCTCACCGGGAGGAACAACTATTCAAGGTGTATCCTCATTACAAAGCAATCATTTTGAAACAACGATTCACGATGCAGTCGCTGCAGTGACTAACAAAGATCGAAACTTATCAAAATAGAGCTTGCTTGATCTACTAAAAAATAAAACGAAACCGAGACATCATTCGTGTCTCGGCTTTTCATTTCATTGAATATTATCTTGTAATTCCTGTGCTAAAAATGCAATTAGGTCACGTAGATTTTCTGGTGTAACACCGTGACCGTCTGCATACTGCTTAAATGTCACAGTAGCTCCAAATTGCTCAAATAGTTCTTTACTTTCAGCGCCCCATTGCGATGGGATGACATAATCATAATCCCCATGAGAAATAAATGCATGTAAGTGATTGATTGGGCGAATTGCATATTCCTCTGTCACGAATTTCGGCGTGTAGCCACTTAATGCTACTATTCCTGTAATTAAATTACCCATTGCAAAAGCAAGTGACTGTGCCAAAACTGCTCCTTGACTGAATCCAAGCATGTACACTTTATGTGGATCAATTTGATATTCATCCATTGCCTCTAACACAAATCGTTGTAGAGCCACTAATACTTTATCGAAAATTTCACGGTCTGGTTTACCGATGTCTTGGATTGTGAAAAAAGCATAGCCAGGCTTTTGCGTAATAGGTCCACGTAAACTAAAGATATGACATTGCTCTTTAAAGTCCTGCACTAATTGTGGTAAATCATCTTCATTGCTTCCCATTCCATGCAATAAAAAAATCGCTGGATATTTTCTATTTGGATCCATATTCGTTGGTTGTGTATGTTTAAATGTAAATGGTGTATTCATAAAAAAATTCCTTTCAGGTGAACTTGTGTCACCTTATTATACTGCAAAAAATAGCTAGACAAAAACAGGATTGCTTCGTTATCATAAATAGTTTTTGGGACGTACGATCAGACACTTGGAACACAATGTTTTTATGTACGAAATCGTAATAATAGAACGTATACTTTTAGCCTTTGTTCTTCTATCGGTTCGCTCAAGGTACTGCGATCGACCTATTTACATGACAGCTATTATCTCAACTTTTGTAATGAGCCAAATTACAGTAATTTTGTCTTATTTATAATCCCGTCAGTGTGATAAGCAATATAGCCGTTAATTATACGAATCGTTTCTTGTGGATCTGCGTTAAATAGCACTTTTGATTGCTCTGGAGTTGAGACAAGTACCGTTAATAAATCTACGCGCATTGAATGTCCAGCAGAGCTATAAGCATAATCGTAAACAATATCTTCCTCTGTCACATTGTCTGTCATATATTGCTTATGAAACAATTCTTTAGCGGCATCCATTTGTTCTGCAACTTGCTGACGAATTCGCATTTGATGCATCAATAGTTCTTCTTCAAGTATAGTGGTCTTTAACCACTCTTTCTTTTCGAGCATCTTCAAAAACTCTTTTTCCCAAATTTGCTCATTTTCAGTAAAATACAGCATATTCATCATTAACATATCCCAAAAATCAATTTGAGACTGTGCTGATTTACGCTGCATCTCTATTACTTCTTTAAAGTGCTCCTCAACCTTCGTAATATTCATATTGCGCACTAAATGATTACATACATTTTCAATAAATTTATTTGCCACTTCTTGTGCCATGAAAAAACCCGTCCTTTATATCTACAAATCATTTCCTCACTATCATACCATGATTGTAGAATAGAAATAAACGGGTAGCGTTTAGGTCTGCCATGTAGGCTCTCATACTTTTACAAGCTAACAAAAAAACATCCTCGTCAAAAGATGAAACAAGGATGTTGTATGAACATTTTATACTTTAGATGTAGTAATTGAATCTAAAATAGACTTTGCATTTTTGTGAAGCGTTTGATAGTTCTCCTGTAATATATGTGGAGGTACAGGTTTGCTGAATAAGAAGCCCTGTACAGTATCACATTTACTGTCTATTAGATATGTTAGCTGCTCTATCTCTTCTATTCCTTCTGCAACTACCTTTAACTGTAGATGCTTTGCCATAGAGAGAATCATGTCCACTAATGCCTTATCTGTAGAGTTCGAATGTATTTTCTGAACGAAAGATCGATCAATTTTTAAACAATCTATAGGAAAATCCTTTAAATAAGATAATGACGAATAGCCTGTCCCAAAATCATCTACTGCGATCGTAACACCAAGCGCCCTCAATTTTTGTAAAATCGTCGTCATATGATCAATATTGATGGTCATACTCTCTGTTATCTCTAGCTGCAAATATTTCGGCTCTAATTGTGTTTTCTCAAGAACATGATGAATTATTTCAACTAAATTTTGCTGAAAAAGTTGACCTAATGACAGATTGACCGCTACTTTAATCGGTGGCAATCCCGCTGCTTCCCATTTCTTTACTTGTTGACAGGCCGTTTCTAGTACCCATTGTCCAATAGGAATAATTAATCCCGATTCCTCAGCAATTGGGATGAAGACTCCCGGCGAAATCCACCCCTTCTTTGGATGCTGCCATCTGACTAAAGCCTCTACTGACTTAATTTGGCCCGTATGTAAATCTAGTTGCGGTTGATATTCTAAAAAAAGCTCTTGCTTCGCTAATGCATCATGTAAATCATTTTCTAATAAAAGTTGTTCCGTCGTCTCTTTAGATATTGAGGACTCATAAAACCGTAGACGAGTTGGAGATTTCTGCGCTTCATGCATAGCATAGAGTGCAAATCTAATAAGTTCCTCTTCCCTATAAGAATCTGTTGGAAATAAAGCAATACCAATATTTAATTGACTATTGAGGGAAAAATGTTGTATTTGGAATGATTCTTCCATGACAAATTGAAGCTGCTGACTAAGCTGCGTTAATTGATGGGTATTATTCACCTCATCAATATAAACGACAAAATAATCTTCTCTCAGCAAGCAAAGTAAATACTTCTCTGGTAAAACATTTTTCAATCTTTGCGCGATTAGACTTATCATTTGGTCTGCATATGTACTACCTAAAGACGCTTTAATAGCAGGAATTCTTTCTATACCGATCGCAAGAATTGCCTTTTGGGATTTAGATATGTCTAAATCTTTCTTTAATGATTCCATTAAAAAACGTTCATTTGGTAAATTCGTAATATCATTATGGTAAGCCATATGATGCATCTTTTCGCGAGATTTTTCTAAATGCTCTTGTGTATCAACTAACTGCTGAAAAGGTTTTTCGATAGATGAAAAATAAATAGCTCTAAATAAAAGATAAGATGCACCTAGCTCAAAAATATGTCCAATGAAGTTTTTAATATCATAAACATCTTGATAAATTGTATAAAGAAAATCGCTCATGATTAAATAAATTGAACTACATAATAATAAAAATATAATTTTAGGTGCTTTCTTAAAATTTTTAAGTAATAGAACCATAATCACCAGCTGAAGCGCTACAGCTGTATATTGTAAAATATTTTTTATAACAGTAGGTCCTTCACCTTCCATTATAAGTGGGGGCAAAATTGGCGTTGGACCATAGAGAACGCCAAAACAACAAATGATTATTAGAAATGGCAAGCTATAAATAAACCAACGATAACTTGATTTTATTTCCTTCTCCTTTATAAAAAAAATAATGAGAAAACCAATTGATAATAGTAATCGACAAAACATGTAAAACCATGTTGATGCATACGGCGTACTTTCTGTAATGAAAAATGGCATTCCTTTATAGGAAAGTGTATGAGCCATTTCTAATAAGCTAATCGTTAAAAATAATGCCCCAACATAGAGGACTCTATTCGATAAAATATAAGGCGTAATTAACCATGTCTGAATTGAAATAGACATTGTCACTACAGTTATAAGCATTTCCATCATTAAATGAATCGTAACATAATTGTTCTCTCCAAATATCCCATAAAATTTATCGCTACCCAAACCCATTACGATTAATAAAATCATTGATAATAGGATGAATTGATTGCCCTGCTTCACAAATGAAAAATCCTCATTAAATTTCCACATCATAACTCCCTTCTTAAGCTCTAAATAATTTCCTCCATCTACTGCTTTATTGATGGTTTTAGGATAATTATACTATAAAACTATTATGAAGTATCGACTTTTTAACCAAAAAAGAACAAAAATTCAGGACAATAAAGTGAAACTTTAATCAGTAGGAGGGGTTCTTCATCCTACACTAATTATTAATCTTCACTAATCGGGCTTTTTCGGGATAAAAATATCGCTACAAAAAACAGATGCTGAATAAAGAAAAAAAGATGCCTCAGCTTTTGAGACATCTTCTATCTACTACGAAAATACATAGCTATCCATATTATCTATTGTATTTTGGATAGCATCTTTTAAGGAACGCTGATGTTTGCCACAATCAGCTATTGCTTCTTCTAATGTAATTGCAGCATTTGCCATAAACGGTGCCATCTGCAAATCTTTCGCTAATTGAATAAGAACAAGTGCTTTATTCCATTTCCAACGCGCATTTTTCGAATCTAAGTTAATAGCTTGCTCTAAGTAGCCAAGTGCATCGAATGGCATCCACCCAAAGCGATGCATCGTTTGACCCGTGATGCCCCAATATAACGCCTTGTTAGGGTTTTCTTTTACTGCTTGTCTAAAACAATGGACACTCTCATTGTAATGATGTGCAAACAAAAACAGTTCACCTTGTGTAAAATATGATTGTGCCTTTTCAATTGAGGTACCTGTTGTTACTACATCCTCAAGTTCTTTAATACGCTTTGAAAACTCTGTTTCATCTTTGATCGCACGAATTTCGACTACGGTATCCGATTCAGGATAACTTTCATCCGCTCGTTCTGCATGTTGAGTTTCAACATCCAATGCAGGCTTTGGATAGCAAGTAAAATCATACTCTTCTAATAATTTAATATATTTATCAGCTAACGCTTTCTCATTGTTATCTGTAACTCGCTTAGCCGCCTCATAACACTTCATTAGCTCACCATTATAAAAATAATCATCCATTGTCATTCAATATTCCTCCAATGTACAACTCTTCAGTATATTTAGTATACACTACAAAAATCCATTATGGCATTTTTGCGTCCGGAGGCTTTAACTAGCAATAAAAAAAGACTGTTCAAAAATAACTTTTGATACAGTCTCAGCTTTACTTATTTTTTCAATACTTCTTTATTTAAAAATGTACGTAAATCTTCATCTGATAAGGCACCTTCAAAGCGTTGAACCTCTTTACCACCTTCAAAACGAATAAAAGTTGGTGTCGCATTAATATGATATTTATCCCATAAATCTTGATATTCCCAAACATTTAATTGAGCAATATCAACACCAAGCTTCTTAGCCATAGGCATTAACTTGGGTGTAAAAGCTTTACAGTGCACACATGTTGGACTGAAGAAATAAGCATTTACATCTTCACCAGCTTTTATTTTTTTTTCAAGCTCGTCGGGCAACATAATATTTTGGTAATTTTTATCATCTAATTGATCAATAGTTTCTTGTTTTAGTTCTTTGTCGCCGTAAGGATTATTTGCACTTTCTAACTTACTTTTGTTTGATACAAGCGTTACTACAATAATCGCTACAAATAACAAAACGATGACTGAGCCAATAATTAGTAGTTTTTTCACGAGAATATGTTCCTCCTTTTTCACACTAAAAACCCTAGTTTTAGTGTATTCGCAATTGATTATAATGTGTTTTTAAAACCTAGTAAACTAATAAGTCTTTAAAAATAAGTTTTTCCATAATTCAAACATAATTTGGCCCAAATTTGGGAACATACATATATAATGCTCAATACGAATATGGAGTGGTTAATATGAAACACACTATCCGAAATATTTTTCAAATTTATAAAAGTGATATCCATAATATTTTAACAAATTGGGTAGTTGCTGTCATTATTGGTGGGCTCATTTTTTTACCTTCTCTTTATGCTTGGCTCAATATTTATGCATCTATGGATCCCTATGCTCATACATCCAACATGAAGATCGCTATTGTCAATGAAGACACAGGAGCGAATGTTAGAGGAGAAGATATTAATGTCGGTAACGAGGTAGTAGACAATTTAAGTACCAATCAAAACTTTACTTGGGAATTTACCTCTCATGAACAAGCACTTGATAATTTAAAAAACGGTAACTATTTTGCGGTTATAGTTGTCCCTAGTGATTTTTCTCAAAAACTAACCTCCATACTTTCAAAAGTGCCTACTAAAGCGCATATCGATTATTATGTAAATGAAAAAATAAATCCAATTGCCCCTAAAATTACAAGTAAAGGTGCTAGTGGCCTGACGCAACAAGTTTCTAGCGAGTTTATCTCAACCGTTAATGGAACACTTTTTTCTATTTTTAATACGGTCGGTGTTGAAATGGAAAAGGAAATTCCAGATTTTAAAAAATTCGAAAATTACATTTTTACCATTGAACATCATCTTCCAGATATCGGAACATTTTTAGCGAAAACTGCTAATGGCGGAAAAGAAGCTGAGACATTACTGAATCATACGATTACGCAAGTTCCTGAGGTTGAAAAATTAGCAAATGATGGTCTAACAACTATCAGCTCAGGTTTAAAATTGATTAATGAAGCAGATACACTATTCAATCAGCTGTCCCCTATCGTAAAGAAAGATCTAGAATCTGTGCAAAATATTGCTCAACGATTTACAGATATTATAGGGAAGCTACAAAATGCTAATATAGATACAGCTGCTCTTGCACAAATAAAGGATACGATTAAAAACCAACTAGCTGCATCTCGTGAGAAAGTAAATACTAGCATCCAAACACTTGAAGCACTTCAAAAATTAACACAAGCTGATGCTTCGACTCGAAAACAACTTGAAAACAAGGTGCAAAACATCCTGACGGCGCTACAGCAAAGCAATTCAGATGATGTTAAGACTTTGCTAACTAACAATAAAATTATTGAACAACTTGAAGCTATACGTGGAGATTTACAGGCAAATCCTAGTTTTACTGATTATTCTTTAAGCGCTTTAACAGCATTAAATCAGCTAAATACTTTATTAACGGACGCCTCAACTAAAATACAGCAATTAAATAATATTGATGTCGAAACGATAAAAAAAGATCTTGCTGATGTTCAAAGTGTTGCTCAAAATGCTTCTAACAATCTTCATCAATTCCTTACGAATTATAACGATCATCTAGAGCCACAAATTCATACGACCTTGGCTTCTGCGAAAAATACTTTAACAAATGCATCAACCATGCTAACAAAAGTAAAAAGTATACTGCCTCAAGCAACAGATCGTTTAACAAATGCTAAAAATATGTTAGCCACAGCTAATAAGACCATTGGTACAGTACAATCAGATTTTCCTGCATTAAGTACAAAAATTAAAGCTCTTGCAGACAAGCTGAGAAAATTAGAAAGCGAAGCTGATATTTCTGAAATCGTTCAATTATTGAAAAACGACGTTAACGCTGAGCGAGATTTTTTTGAGGAGCCTATTAAGCTTGAGGAACATAGAATGTTTCCAATTGCTAATTATGGAACAGCTATGACACCGTTTTACACTGTGCTATCCATTTGGGTTGGTTGTTTATTATTAATTTCTCTATTATCTGTAGATATTCACGACAATACTCAATATAGTATTCGCCAAATATACTTTGGACGTTTATTAACATTTGCAACTTTTTCATTTATTCAAACGCTCATTATCACAATAGGTGATATTGTTATTTTAGATGGATCAATTAGTGCTCCTTACTTCTTTATTCCATTTGGGCTATTTATTAGTTTAGTGTTCATTACAGTTGTCTATACGCTAGTATCCGTATTCGGAAATGTTGGAAAAGCGTTAGCCATTGTCATGTTAGTATTGCAAATTGCAGGTTCCGGTGGCACATATCCTGTAGAATTACTACCAAAATTTTTCCAAATGATAAATCCATTTCTTCCGTTCACTTATGCAATTGGAATGATGCGAGAAGCAGTTGGTGGTATTATTTGGTCAAAGGTCTGGATTGATCTTGCCTTTTTATCTTTCTTCTGGCTCATTTTCATTCTATTTGGTTTCTTCATGAAAAAATTACTGAGTGAGAAAATGGAACTTTTAATGAACAAAACACGCGGATTAGATATTTTTCATTAATTTTCACTAGTGCTTTTCTTGTAAATCCTAAAACGAACGATGTTATAATGGAAGTATTTTAAACATGTAGGAGGCGCTTTTGTTGAAAAAACTACTATCTATTTTTACTTTGTCGTTATTAGTGTTAAGTGCTTGTGGTGAAGATAAACAGGTTGTTGAAAAAAATGCAGCGCAAAAAGAAGTTTCACATGAAGAACATAGACATGCTTCCGGAGATATTCAGGAGGAAACTGCATCTTCTGATATATTACCATCGTTTTTAGATAATAAATCAGAAGATATTCGCTTAGTGTATCAAATTGCTGGTCAGTCTACTGACATTTTAGAATGGATGCCATGCTATTGTGGATGTGGTGAATCAGCTGGACATAAAAGCAATTTAAACTGCTTTATTGAGGAAAAACGTGAGGATGGCACAATTGTTTGGGATGATCACGGTACTCGTTGTCTCGTTTGCCTAGAAATTGCTGTACAGTCTGCAAAAATGCATAAAGATGGTATGAGCCTAAAAGAAATTCGTCAAACAATTGATAACACATATAAAGAAGGCTACGCAAAACCAACACCGACTGATATGCCTGCTTAATAACAAAAAAACTCATCGTTATGATGAGTTTTTTTGTTATTTAACGAGTTGTAGCACCGTTTTAAAATGTGGATGATCTGCACGTTGTAATAACTCGTATAAAATCATTTCCATGCTTGTTGGTAAAATTCCAAGTGCCTTCATCTTCTCAAGCCCTATCTCTTTATTGGCCTTTGTACGAGAGGACACTGCATCTGCAACAACTTCAACCTCAAACCCTTGTTCTTTTAGCTGTATGGCCGTTTGATAGACACAAATATGTGTTTCGATCCCTGTCACAATAAATTGAGAACGACCACTTGCCTTCATTGCATCGACAAACTCTTGTTCCTGGCATGCACTAAAAGCCATTTTAGCTATAGGTTGTTGACCTTGAATATGCTGAGCAATATTTAACGCTGTCCCACCTAAACGGCTAGGATTTTGCTCGAGCCATAAAATGGGTACCTCTAATACTTGCATAGCTTGTACCAGCTTGGCCACATTTTCTATCACCGCTTCACTTTCATCAACAATTGTCGCTAACTTTCCTTGTACATCGACGACAACTAAACACGCTTCTTCTATTGTAAACATTTAAAACACCCCTTATAGCAGTATTCACTATTCATTATACCGAAAGTTACTTAGTTTATGTTCAAGGTTAGAGATATTTCGTCCATTTAACTTAATTAATGCTTAAAAAGCAATCAACGTTGGCTACTTTTTTGAGTTCCTTTCTACCTGTAAATGTATCCATCTTTACCCTATAAGAACTTAAACTATACTACGGAAAGCGTCCTTCTGGGGTGGAATGTGCAAGCGAGTACTGATTTGACAGAAGAAATTTCATTTAAACAAACACGAACATTTTATTATCACTCCGTTTTAGCAATATGTAAATCACGAAATATTAACTCATATATGTACGACTCCGTTTCAGTTTGTTCGTATTTAAAGCTAAAACGCTATTATGAATTTTAACTCAATTGTGTACATTTTATTGCGAGCCTGTCATTATTCTGCTCGAATAGCGAGAATTTTATTTTTTCTCTTGAAAATTGAGTTATAATCCAGTAAAGTGCTTTTAACGGTCAGTAATCCGCATATTCTATTATCTTTAAATTAAAAAAGTTAGCTAGATGACTATGAACTGATTGTAAAAGCCCGATAGATTCATTAACCAATTAGTAAGGACTAAACTGATTAAGGTTTGACCTTATAAAACAAACAAGGAGTGTACCACTTTGACACAACGAGCATACAATTTTAACGCAGGCCCTTCTGCCCTACCACTAGAAGTATTAGAAAAAGCCCAACAACAATTAGTAAACTTCCGTGACTCAGGCATGTCAATTATGGAAATGAGCCACCGCAGTGCCATTTTCGACGAAGTACATAATGAAGCAATTGCTTTATTGAAAAAGCTTTATGCTATCCCAGAGAACTATGAAGTCCTTTTCCTACAAGGTGGAGCTAGTCTTCAATTTACTATGATACCGATGAACTTCCTACAAGCAGATCAAAAAGCAAGCTACGTATTATCAGGATCATGGTCTGAAAAAGCTTTCAAAGAGGCTAAATTATTTGGTACACCTGTTGAAGCTGCTAGTACAAAAGAAAATAAATACCGCAATATCCCAACTTTAGCAAACCTCCAATTCAATGAAGAGGATGCCTATTTGCATATCACTTCAAACAATACGATTTACGGTACACAATGGAAGGAATTCCCTGAGACAGGTAATGTACCATTAATTGCGGATATGTCTAGTGATATTCTTTCTAAACCAGTAGATGTAAGTAAATTTGGTCTTATTTATGCAGGGGCACAAAAAAATCTTGGTCCATCTGGTGTAACAGTCGTTATTATTCGCAAAGATTTGCTAGAGAAAGCGAATAAAAATATTCCTACAATGCTTAAATATTCAACGCATGCTGACAGCAACTCTTTATACAATACACCACCAACTTTTGGTATCTATATGTTAGGTGAAGTATTAAAATGGGTAGAATCAAAAGGCGGTGTTGCTGAAATTGCCAAGCATAATGAATTAAAAGCAAAAGTAATTTATGATGCTATTGACAATAGCAATGGATTCTATACAGGTCATGCAACACCTGAAAGCCGTTCTTTAATGAACATCACTTTCCGTGTTGCTGATGAAGAGCTTGAAAAACAATTCCTTGCTGAAGCAAAAGCAGCAGGATTTGTTGGACTTAATGGACACCGTTCTGTAGGCGGCTGCCGTGCTTCTACTTACAATGCTGTACCATTAGAGGCTTGTGAAGCATTACGTGACTTTATGGTAGAATTCCAACAAAAACATCAAAAATAATCAATTTCTCCTAGGACGTGGCGTTCGTTCCTCTATTTCAGTAAGTGTTTGGATACCTACTGAAAAGGGACCACACATTCGCCAGTCATCTTCACCTTCAGAGATTGGACCCTTTCACTGAATAAAGATAAAAAATCGACGAATGTTTTACTTAACGTAATCATTCGTCTTTTTATTATTTATGGAAAGAAGACAAATACCCGTGAAGCAGCAAATACCTTCTATTCAATATTTAAGGGAATACATCTTTTTAAATGCCTAGCGGACATATTACCAATCTCCTTTCACTCAAAAATCATAGATTATTAAAGTGATGCGCAATACTAGTCGGGGAAGACCTTTGTACAAAAAAATTGAAACTACATGTATAAAAGCATATATACAATAAAATGGGTAGTTCCAAATGAAACCTCACTTGGAACTACCCCTCTCTTCAAATATTGTCATGTCAGAATTCACAATGTTTCATGCTTACACTCTGGACATTTACCATATATTTCAAATTTATGATTTTCAATCTCATAGTCTGGCAGCTTTTCTCCAAGCATTTCCATAGGGCAAAGATTTAACTCCTTAACATTGCCGCAATCCATACAAATAAAATGATGGTGATGATGTTCAGATTCACAATGCATACGGAAATTTCGTTCCCCAGATAACTCCGTTTCCTCCAGTATTCCTAGCTTCACAAACGTTGAAAGGTTGCGGTAAATCGTATCGAAACTCATACCTGGAAAATCTTTTTTCAAAACATCTAATAAATCTCGAGCAGTTAAATATTTATCTGTTGCTGCAAACATATCTAATATTAACTCACGCTTATCTGTTTTTTTAAAGCCGTTTTCTTTTAAAATTTCCCACGCTCTTGAAACATTCACTGCGCTACCTCCTCCCGTTTTGTAGCCATTTTAAATACCATTTTCTTCACTAGTATTACAAGCAACAAAATTAAGATAGAAGTAACGACAATTGTACCACCGGGTGCTAAATCTAAATAAAAAGCACTGACTAAACCGATTAACACAGCCGTTTCGCCAAAGACAATTGCATAAATGATTGTTTGCTTAAAGCCCTTTGCAAGTCGCATTGCAGCAGCCACTGGTAACGTCATAAGTGATGATACAAGTAAAATACCGACGATGCGCATACTTGCAGCAATAACAAGCGCTGTAACGATCATAAACAAGAGATGAATCCAACGTGCAGGCAGACCGCTAGCTTTTGCATATTCCTCATCGAAAGATAAAACAAAAAGTTCCTTAAAAAATATAAATAAAAAGATAATGACAACGGCAGCAATTCCTACTACTACCCATAAATCCTGACGTGATACAGCTGACACTGAACCAAATAAATAGCTCATTAAATCCGTGCTAAAACCACTCGCAAGCGAGATAAAAATAGCACTAATACCAATGCCACCAGACATAATAATTGGAATAGCAAGCTCTTCATAGTGCTTATATAAACGTCTAAGACGCTCAATTAAAATTGAACCGCTGACAGAGGCTAGTATGCCTAAGTAAATCGGATTTAGCATCGCTAATGCTGTAACAGATTGACTGATATATAAGCTTCCCGCTATTCCCGCCAGTGTCACATGTGACAAGGCATCGGCAATAAGTGAAAGCCTGCGAACGACAATAAAAACACCTAATAGCGGTGCCAATATGCCAATTAATAGCCCAGAGAAAAAGGCATTTTGTAAAAATTCGTAGTTAAAAATTGCTTCAATCATTATGCCTTCTCCTTCTAGTGAATCTTTCTCACAGAATGGCCATACCAAGCATCAAGCGCATCATGAGAAATTGTATCAAATTCATTTTTGTAACCGTGGAAATGTATAGTTTGATTTAAACATGCCACATGACTGATACGATTAGACACTGTATCAACATCGTGTGTAACAAGAATCATTGTAATTCCCTGTTCCCGATTCAATTTCGCCAGCATATCATAAAATGACTGCACATTCTCATGATCAATGCCGACAGTTGGTTCATCTAATATTAGTAGCCTCGGTTCACTAACTAATGCTCTTGCAATAAAGACACGTTGCTGTTGCCCACCAGATAACTCACCAATATTACGATTGATAAATGCTTCCATTCCAACAGCTTTTAATGCTTCTAACACTTTTTCCTTTGCATCTCGTCCAGGTCTTTTAAATAATCCTAATTTTTTCGATAATCCACTTTTCACTACTTCTTGGACAGTTGCTGGAAAACCCGAATTAAAGGCATTAGATTTTTGTGACACATACCCTATCCATTCACGATGCTTAAAAGTTGAACTTGGTACACCAAATAGCTTTATTTCTCCAGACATTGGTTTAAGTAATCCTAGAATAATTTTTAATAATGTAGATTTCCCTGAACCATTCGGACCAAGAAGTGCTAAAAAATCTCCCTCTTCTACACGAAAAGAGATATTTTTTAATACTTGAGTATAGTCATATTGAAATGACACGTTTTCAATGTCAATTAATGATTTTTTCATGTATGTTCTCTTCTTTCTAATTCAAAATCATTACGATTTACAAGTTGTAAGTATAAATGAAAGTACAGTTTTTGTAAAGAAAATAAAATCATCACCATAACGTGTGGTTGATTTCCGTTCCGACTGGGCGCTTTGTTGCTGTCGCTTCGCTTTCGCACAGAAAAAATCATTTGTTGCTGTCGCTTCGCTTTCGCACAGAAAAAATCATTTGTTGCTGTCGCTTCGCTTTCGCACAGAAAAAAAACATTTGTTGCTGTCGCTTCGCTTTCGCACAGAAAAAAACATTTGTTGCTGTCGCGCAGATAAAAGCTTCCTGGGGGCGTCCGATGAGCCGCTTGGGGCAACGGATGTTTTTTGTGCGAAAGCGTAGTGTAACGTAGCGACGGCAACAGGATGTTGGTCACGAAGGCGTTATCACAGGATGTGATGGTTTTAGCCTTCGTTCATCTATATCGCTTATCCCCAAGGAGTCGCCCAGCCTCCACTCCAATCAACTTAAGGCATACGTTTTAACAAATGTCATCCAAGCTTTTGGTGATGACCAGAATTAAGATTATCATGCGTGTTGATTAGAAAAATAAAACTGTATTTTATTATTTGAACCGCGCTATTTTGTAACAGGCATTGATTCCAACACTTTTAATGTGAAGGGTTTTCATAACTGTCACGACTCACAAGAGTGATTTTCTTCAAGAAACTAAACAACTTTAAAAGGAGGATTAGCTTTGAGTATTCAATTTTTACAGCAATTAACACAAAGTAGTGATAAGGAAGTTGTTGCGATTGCACGTGCTGAAGGATTTGAAATTACTACTTCTGAAGTAAGAAAACTCCGTCCTTATTTGGAGCAATTCTCATTTACGTGGCTCTTTTTAGGTATTCCTAAAGATATTCTTGTAGAGGTAGAAGCTGTTTTAGGTAGAAAGCGTTCCAGACAACTAATTGCATTGTTTACGAAATAATCAATTCCGCCTTGGCGTAATTGTAGCTGACGCATTGCTTTCGCTACAGTAGGCATTTGCCGCTGTCGCACAGATAAACCTCTATTTCAGTATGTGTTTAGACACCTATTGAATAAAGGATCACATCAGCATTCATCTCATCACCATGGAGATAAAAAAAGCCCGAAAATCAGCAAATACGCTGATTTCGGACTTTTTATTCTATCCTCTTAGAGCATCGATTAACGCTGGTTTAAACTCTCCATTACGAAGCATTTCAATTTCATGCTTATAAGGAGCCGATTTTGATTTAGCATCACTATTTAAAGCAACAAATGGAGTTTCTAGGATTTTAGGAATCTCCATTAATTGTGGATGATGCACAATATTTTTTAATGCATCAAAGCCAATATGACCGAAGCCAATATTTTCGTGACGGTCTTTTCCTGCACCACGGACATTTTTTGAATCATTGATATGCAGGACTTTGATACGCTCAACACCTATTAGTTTATCAAACTCATTTAAGACGCCATCAAAATCTTCTACAATGTTATAACCAGCGTCATGAGTATGGCATGTATCAAAGCAAACTGAAAGACGTTCATTATGCGTTACGCCATCTATAATTTTTGCAAGTTCTTCAAAGGAACGGCCACATTCAGTTCCCTTCCCCGCCATTGTCTCCAATGCGATTTGTACAGGGTAATCCTGTGACAGTACTTCATTTAAACCTTCAATAATCTTGGCAATCCCTGCGTCTGCTCCCGCACCGACATGGGCACCCGGATGCAATACAATTTGTGTTGCTTCCAACGCTGCTGTTCGTTCGATTTCAGTTTGTAAAAAATCTACACCTAGACGGAAAGTTTCAGGTTTTTCTGTGTTCGCAATATTAATAATGTATGGAGCATGGACAACAATATTTGTCATACCATGCTCTTTCATGTGTAGTAAACCATTCATTATATTGAGGTCAGCAATTGCCTTACGACGAGTGTTTTGAGGTGCTCCTGTATAAATCATAAAGGTATTTGCCCCATATGAAAGGGCCTCTTTACTTGATCCGAGCAGCATTTCTTTTCCGCTCATTGAAACATGTGATCCAAGTAGCATTTGAATGCCTCCTTATTTTTTACCGCGAGCTTTTAAACGACGTTCACGTTTTTTAACTTTTTCCATTTCCCATTTCATATTACGCTTGTAGCCTGGTTTTACTTTTTTCGGCTTCCGCACTAATGCTTTAGCCTTTGCATCGATTTCATTTTCATGCTTCACACGATTTTTACGTGCATGACGATCTTTTAGTTCAGACCATTCGCCATCTTTTACGTCTTTTTGAACAAATGGAATGCCCATCTTCTCAACGCGTACTACTGCATCCTCATCTGATGGCTCAAACAAAGTGATAGCCGTTCCTTTATTCCCTGCACGCGCTGTACGTCCCACACGATGAATAAAGAATTCTAAGTCCTCTGGAATTTCGTAGTTAATGACATGTGAAATTCCTTGAATATCGATACCACGCGCTGCAAGATCTGTTGCAACGATATATTGATAGTCCAACTCTCGAATTTGCTTCATCATCCTCTTACGATCACGTGGACTTAAATCACCATGTATTTGACCACAGCGAATCCCATTTTCATTTAAGAAACCTGCAACGTGCTCTGCAGTTTTGCGTGTGTTGGTGAAAATTACCGCTAAAAATGGGTTGATTCCTTCAATAACATCCAGCAAACGTTTGTTACGTGATTTAGAACGCACTGGTACAAGCACAAAGTCAATTCCTTCTGCAACCGGGCGTTTATCGTTCATATGAATATGAACAGGTGCTTCCATATATTTTTTTAAAAAAGGCTGAAGCTTTTCTGGAATTGTTGCTGAGAATACAAACATTTCAAGGTTTTCTGGCATTTGGGAAGCAAAACCATCGATTTCCTCTATAAAGCCCATATCGAAGGCTAAATCTGCCTCGTCGACAACTAACATTGATGCCGTATGCACAAATAACGCTTGCGCTGTAACGAGATCACGAATACGCCCTGGCGTCCCGACAACAATTTGTGGTTGCGTTTTTAATTTATCAATGGAGCGTTGTTTGTCCGTACCTCCAATAAATAGTTTCGCTTGAATAGTTGTTCCTTCTATTAATTGATTTAGCGCATCAAAAATTTGTTGTGCAAGCTCACGTGTAGGTGACGTAATAACAGCTTGTACTTCCTGCTTGTCAGCATTAATTCGTTGCACAATCGGAATTAAAAAACTATGTGTTTTTCCCGTCCCTGTATGCGCTTGTCCGATTGCACTCTTACCTTTTAATAGTAGCGGAATGATTTCCTTTTGAATCGGCGTTGGTTCTGTAAAGCCAAGTCTTGCAATTGCGTCCTGCAAAAATGGCTGAAAATTATAATCAGTATATTTTGACATAATTCGTTCCTCCTAACATCTTTCACATTGTATCATGATTCGAACTCCAGGTATATTAACGTCCTATTATCTCAAGCATGAACATAATTTTATACTTTTATCATGGCTGTAGCGAAGCCCTTATCAAAGTTACTCGAAATACTGTGAATATGCAATAAAAAAAGCGCTCAGAACTGTACATAAATTCTACTCCTGATTGTAAAAAGCGGTATGGTAATTTAATCGTAAGACTTCGACATTCCCATTTTGTGAGGAGATTTTCTCTATGGTGAGCTCCCATTATAATTTAGTCTAAATCTTTTTAGTTTGTTAAACATAGTTTTAATACTATTTTGATTTTGCTACTTATACTAATGATGAGCTAAAAATTAGTATTTTTTATGTCAATTTATTGTTAACTAATGCTTTGAAGAATTACCATATGTTACGATAAAAATGTAAGATACTAGAGGAGGTTGACTTATCATGAAAGCAGCAAGATGGTATAAAGCAAAAGACATCCGAGTAGAAAACATTGAAGAACCAGTAATCTCACCTGGAAAAGTAAAAATTAAAGTACATTGGACAGGGATTTGCGGTAGTGATTTACATGAATACACAGCTGGCCCAATATTCATTCCAGTAGAACAACCTCACTATGTAAGTAAAGATATTGCGCCAATTGTTATGGGCCATGAGTTCTCTGGTGAAGTAGTAGAAATTGGCGAAGGTGTTACAAAGGTACAAGTTGGGGATCCCGTAGTTGTAGAACCTATTCTTGCATGTGGCGAATGTGCCGCTTGTAAAAAAGGAAAATATAATATTTGTAAGCATTTAGGATTCCACGGTCTGTCTGGCGGCGGCGGAGGTTTCTCTGAATATACAATGGTAGATGAAAAAATGGTACATAAAATGCCAGAAGGTCTTTCCTACGAACAAGGTGCACTTGTTGAACCAGCGGCAGTAGCATTACATGCAGTTCGTCAAAGTAAACTAAAGGCTGGCGATACAGCAGCTGTTTTTGGCACTGGGCCAATCGGTCTTCTAGTTATCGAGGCATTACGTGCAGCTGGAGCGGCGGAAATTTATGCGGTAGAACTTTCGGCGGAGCGTGCTGCTAAAGCATTAGAACTAGGCGCTACAGCAGTTATTAATCCTAAAGATGAGGATGCAGTAGCTCGTCTACATGAATTAACAAATGGTGGCGTAGATGTTGCATTTGAAGTAACAGGTGTTCCTGTAGTATTACAACAAGCTATTGATTCAACAACATTTGAAGGAGAAACAATTATCGTTTCTATTTGGGAAACTGCAGCTTCTATTCTGCCAAACAATATCGTACTGACAGAGCGTTCTGTAAAAGGTATCATTGCATATCGCGATATTTTCCCAGCGGTGATGGAATTAATGAAACAAGGTTACTTCCCTGCTGAAAAACTTGTAACGAAACGAATTGCTCTTGATGAAGTCGTAACAGAAGGCTTCGAGGCACTAATGAAAGAAAAAAACCATATTAAAATCCTTGTCAATTCACAAGCTTAATATATAGAGAGACAGGTAGAGAAAACGAAGAAACTTTTCTCTACCTGTTTTTAATTTTGTTACCCCTCTTTTTTCTCCATTTTTTTCATAATATCTAAATTGGCCATTAGGTAGTTCACCTTATTTTCTCCAAAAGTCCCTAACGTACGTTTTTCTGTATTTTCTTCTATAATTTTTTCAATCTCATCCTTCGCAAGCCCACTTGCTTGGGCAATTCGATCGACTTGTATTTCTGCAGCCTTCACACTAATATGCGGATCCAAACCTGAGCCTGAAGCGGTCATTAAATCAGCAGGTATGTCTTGTCGTTTAACGGATGGATTTGCTAATAAAAACTTCTCGATATCTGCTTCTATCCGTTTCTTTAATTCTGGGTTCGATGGTGCATAGTTAAATGTTCCAGAGCTAACACCACTATAGTTCACCTGGCCATTTTCATCTGGTATCGTATCCTCTTTCGTATAGACATTATAGTTAACAGATGAGACACGCCCCCAGAAATATTCTGGTGCAGTAAAAGCTTGACCGATTAATGCTGAACCAACAGCTTCACCATCCGCTTCTATTAAACTACCATTTGCTTTATGATGAAATAACCCTTGAGCTAATGCAGTTACTGCAAATGGGTATATAAAACCACATAAAACGAACATTGTCATTGAGATTAAAAATGCTTGCTTTGA
The DNA here is from genome assembly GCF_006864135.1 of Lysinibacillus sphaericus. Classification (GTDB taxonomy): domain Bacteria; phylum Bacillota; class Bacilli; order Bacillales_A; family Planococcaceae; genus Lysinibacillus. Next base: position 34,348 of record NZ_SADV01000016.1, read on the forward strand.
ATTCTCAAAAAATTTCCGCATGTCCTTCCTCCTATAAACCAAACATCTGGAATAGTGGTCCAACTAGTAAATCAATCAATTTAATGCCAATAAAGGGAGCAATAATTCCACCTACACCATAAACAAGTAAGTTTTTATTTAATAACTTTATAGCACTCATCGGCTCATACTTTACACCCTTCATTGCAATAGGTATTAATAGTGGTATAATCACTGCGTTAAAAATTAAAGCAGAAATGATCGCACTAGATGGCGAATTGAGATTCATAATGTTTAATGTCCCCATCTCTGGTACAGCGACCATAAGCATAGCTGGAATAATAGCAAAATACTTTGCGATATCATTTGCAATACTGAAAGTCGTTAATGCCCCTCGCGTCATGAGCAACTGTTTTCCTATTTCTACAACTTCAATAATTTTAGTTGGATTTGAATCTAAATCGACCATGTTCGCAGCTTCCTTTGCAGCGTTCGTTCCCGAATTCATGGCAAGACCTACGTTTGCTTGTGCTAATGCAGGGGCATCGTTCGTCCCGTCACCAGTCATCGCCACTACTTTCCCTTGTGCCTGCTCATCTTTAATAACTTGAATTTTGTCTTCTGGCTTACTTTCTGCTATAAAGCTGTCCACCCCCGCTTCCTTTGCGATAGCCGCTGCCGTTAAAGGATTATCTCCTGTACACATGATCGTTTTAATCCCCATCGTTCGAAGCTTTTCAAAGCGTTCCTTGAGTCCGGCCTTTACGACATCCTTTAAGTAAATGACACCTAAAATTTTATCGTTTAACGCTACTACGAGTGGTGTCCCACCAACAGAAGATACTTGTTGAATCAGTTGTTCCAAATTTGTAGGAATGCTATGACCTGCTTTTAGGCTCTCTTTTTTTATCGTATCATAGGCTCCTTTTCGAATTTTTGTGCCATCCTTCCTATCCAAACCACTCATACGAGTTTGTGCGGTAAAGGGAATATGTTCACTTGACTTAATAATGTCTTCTTCACCGTCTATATTCACTCCTAATTCACAAGCAAGTGACAAAATAGACTTTCCTTCAGGTGTATCATCTGTTAAAGAACTAAGCCATGCAGCTTGCAGTAAATCTTTACTTTCCACCCCTATTACTGGGAGAAATTCAGCTGCCATGCGATTTCCATAAGTAATAGTTCCAGTTTTATCTAAAATTAATGTATCTACATCTCCACACGCCTCTACGGCTCTTCCAGACATCGCAATAACATTAAACTGAGTAACTCTATCCATTCCTGCAATACCGATGGCCGACAATAATCCACCAATGGTTGTAGGAATTAAACAAACTGTAAGGGCAATTAATGTTGCGATGGAAATCGGTACATTTAAATAAGTTGTCATTGGATAGAGCGTCACAACAACTAATAAGAAAATAATCGTTAAACTTACTAAAAGTGTATTGAGTGCTATCTCATTTGGCGTTTTTTTACGACTGGCTCCTTCGATGAGTGTGATCATTTTATCTAAAAATGATTCACCAGGCATCGAAGTAATTTCGATCATCAACCAATCACTCGTAACCGTCGTACCACCTGTAACTGATGAGAAATCTCCACCCCGCTCCTTTACAACAGGCGCAGATTCACCTGTTATCGCCGATTCATCTACTGTAGCAATGCCTTCCAAAACTTCTCCATCATTTGGAATAACCTCACCTGCCTGAACTAAAACAATATCGCCCTTTTTTAGTTCATGTGCCTGTTTAAGTATTTCAGAGCCATCACTAAGTAAAACACGAGCCTGTGTAACTGTTTTTGTGTTTTTTAACGTTTGAACTTGTGCCTTTCCTCGCCCTTCAGCAATCGACTCGGCAAAGTTTGCAAATAGAATAGTTACAAAAAGAATGCTAGCGACGATCGCATTATACAATCGATCATGTTCTACTACTTCGCTACCAAACATATTCGGGAAGAGGGTTAATAGCAGCACAAACATAAACCCTACTTCTACTACAAACATAACAGGATTTTTCAGCATATATAATGGACTAAATTTTTTTAAAGCGTCTATAATCGAGTTTTTTAGCATATTGCCCGTAAGCAAACCTTTTCTTGCTGTTTCCATAGGTGTCTCTCCTTATTAAAAATCAATTTCGCCTTGGCGTAATTGCCGCTGACGCTTCGCTTTCGCGCAGATAAACAATGCGTCCGGATTTTAGATTCATTCCTTTCAAAATCCGTGACATCCGCCGGAGGCTTAGGCCAACATGATGTTGGTCACTCAGTCGTGTGTTGCTGTCGCTTCGCTTTCGCACAGATAAATTGCCACAGGACGTGGCGTTCTTAGACTGAGTTCCTCTATTTCAGTAGTTATTTAAAAGGAACCACATCCGCATTCATCTCACCTCATTCAGAGGCGGGAGTCTTAAACTGAATGAAGATAAAGTTGTAAGTGCTCCGTAATTGGCCCAAGTGCTAATGCCGGTAAAAATGTAAGAGCACCAATCATTAACACGATAGCAACAAGTAAAAATGTAAAAATAGTATTATCTGTTCTTAATGTTCCTACCGAGTCACTGTGAAACATTTTTTTAGCTAGTAGGGACGCTATAGCTAGTTGAATAATGATCGTCAAATAACGTCCGAAGAACATGGCAAGCCCTGTCGTCACATTCCAAAATGTTGAGTTGTCAGCTAATCCCTCAAAACCTGAGCCATTATTTGCTGAGGCAGATGCAAATTCATAAAGAACTTGAGATAACCCATGTGCACCTGGATTCGTTACGGCTGCTACTCCTGACGGTGTTAGTACTGCAAGCGCTGAAAATAGCAAAATAATAGCAGGATGGATGAGAATACAAAGTGCAATTAGCTTCATTTCCTTCTCTTCAATTTTCTTACCTAAAAACTGAGGTGTTCGACCAATCATCAAACAGGCGATAAAAATTGTTAATAACACATACATCATCATGTTCATCAGGCCGACTCCCTTGCCTCCAAACACAACATTTAGCATCATATTAAACATCGGTACAAGACCACCAAGCGGCGTTAATGTATCATGCATATTGTTGACAGACCCCGTTGTAAAAGCAGTGGTCACTGTCGTAAATAACGCAGATTGTGCCACCCCAAAGCGCATCTCTTTTCCTTCCATACTTCCTAGGTCCTGTACAATTCCGAGCTCATTAATAATTGGATTACCCGCTCTCTCCGCAACATACACCGTCATCAATCCAACTAGGAACAGCGCACTCATTGCCACAAAAATGGCGAGCCCTTGCTTTCCAAAGATCGTTTTCCTTTTTCCATATGCAACCATTAAACTAAAGGCAACTACACAAGCACCTGGTAATAACATCATAGATAGCATCTCCACAATATTAGAAATGACCGTTGGATTTTCAAAAGGTGTTGTTGAATTCGCCCCATTGAAGCCACCACCATTTGTTCCTATATGCTTGATAGATTCAAGAGAAGCTACAGGTCCAAGTGCAATATCTTGTAATTTACCTTCTATTGTTTGTACAGTTTTATTCGCACTCAAGGTTTGTGGTGTACCTTGAGAGACTAAAATAATGGCCACAACAATAGCTATAGGTATTAACACACGTGTGATAACACGCACAAAATCCACAAAGAAATTACCAATAGTGTCGGTTTTAGCAACAAGACGTCGGCAGAACGCCATACAAGCCGCATAACCAGTAGCTGCAGATGTAAACATCATAAAAATAATGATTAGCATTTGTGATAAATAACTTAGTCCTGATTCGCCACTATAGTGCTGAAGATTTGTATTCGTTATAAATGAAATTATGGTATTAAATGAAAGTGTTGCTTCCATATTGTCAATATCATTTGGGTTTAACAACAACATAGCTTGAATTCGTAAAAGAAAGTATCCACTAAACACCATAAAGGCGTTCGACAAAATTAATGAAAGTACATACTGTTTACCAGTCATATCTACTTGCTTAATGCCACATAATTTATAAATAAATCCATCAAATCTGTCCATTATTGGATCAAGCCAAGTTTTTTGTTGCATCGTCACCCGAAATAAATAATGACCGGTTAAAATAACGATTGGTAAAGAAATAATTAACACGATGGCGATTTGCCACATACCGCAATACCTCCTACAAGCCTATTAATAATTTTCAGGATAAAGTAATGCATGCCCTAGATAACCGAAAAGGAATACAAGTACAATCCCCATAACAATCCACATTTTTTATTCCTCCTTACTTTTCACCGACTAACTTGAAGCACCAAGCTGTTAATGCATATAGACTCGTAAAGCTTATGATGAGTAAGCCAATCATATAAAAGTCCATCAATCGAGCACCCTCCTTTATTTGGATGCTCTCATCATACTGACTTTCAAATTAATGTAGTGTTAGGAAATCGCTTTTTCTATTAAGAAACTATAAAGAGGGAAAATCTTAATACTTTCTTAATGGAAGATAACGCTATAATACAAATGAGGTGAAAGAGGATGGAAAATACACGTCCAACTCCAGAGACGTTTTTAGCGAGGCTTCAACAGGAAGAACAATTTGTAGGGAAGTTAAAAATCTTTCTTGGTTATGCTGCCGGAGTAGGTAAAACTTATGCAATGCTAGATGCAGCACAGCAAGCAAAAAAACTTGGTAAAGATGTGGTAGTTGGCTATGTAGAACCACATCCTCGTCCAGATACGTTAGCTTTACTCGAAGGACTGGAGCAAATTCCTACGAAAAAAATAATTTATAAAGGGAAACCTTTTCAGGAATTAGATATTGATGAAGTACTAAAGCGCAAACCAGAAATTGTCATTATTGATGAATTGGCACATAGCAATGTTCTAACGATGCGTCACAAAAAACGTTTTGGAGATGTAGAGGAATTACTTGCAAAGGGCATTCATGTCTATACAACCGTAAATATTCAACATATTGAAAGCCTACATGATTTAGTAGAAGAAATAACCGGAATAAAGGTTCGAGAGCGTATTCCCGATTATTTAATAGATCAAGCTGCACAAATAAAAATTGTCGATATTGAACCAGATGAGTTAATTCAACGCCTACAAGAAGGCAAAATTTATGTAAAACAACAAGCTGAAAAAGCGTTGCAATCTTTTTTTCGCAAACAAAATTTAGTATCACTTCGAGAAATTGCATTACGGAGAGCTGCAGATACGATTAACTATAAGCAAGTAAACAGCGACGAATCTATAAAGCATCCTGTACAAATCGAAGAGCATTTACTTGTGGGTATTAGTAGCTCTCCTACGAATGCCAAGGTTATTCGAACTACTGCGCGATTAGCACAGGCATTACATGGGAAATTTACAGCTCTTTACGTTCAAAACGTACAGGAGCATGACAGGAGTAACGCAAATTCTGAACGACTTCAGCAGCATATAAAGCTTGTTGAACAGCTTGGCGGCCATGTCGTAATTGTTCAGGAAGATGATGTAGCTGTCGCCCTTGCTAACTATGCACAAATTAGTGGTGTCACTAAATTAGTCATCGGTAGAACTAGCATGAGAAAAAAATGGTGGCGACCAAACACCAAAATTAGCGATCGACTCAACGAATTTGTGCCGAATTTAGCCATACATATAGTCCCTGATCAGGAAAACGAACAATTCTACTTCCCTACTGTAAAAAATAAGCTGTCATTTGAATGGCATGACTTATTAAAAATGGCTGTAGTATTTGGCATAGTATCAGTTGTTGGGCTATATTTTTACACAATTGGTGTTAGCGACTCGAACATTATCACTATCTACATTTTAGGTGTTTTAATTCTTGCCATTTGGTCATCAGGATGGATGATGAGCATTATTAGCTCCATCATAGCAGTACTACTTTTTAATTATTTTTTTACAGAACCACGATTTTCATTTAACGCCTATCATCGTGACTATCCGATGACCTTTGTGATCATGTTCCTTTCAGGAGTGATTACAAGTAGCTTAACGAAAAAAATAAAGGAGCAAACCATTGTCGCTGTTCGTAAATCTTATCGAATGGAGGTGCTCCTTGATACAAATCGTAGACTTCAACATGCTAAGTCAATAGAAGAAATTATTATTGAAGGCATGTCACAAATTGTTAAATTAGTAGAAAAACCAGTACAATTTTTTGAGATAGAAAATAACTTAATTGTGAACTCTATTTTTTTCCGTACCGAGAGCATATCTAGTATTGAAAATAAGAAGATAGCTTCCCTCTTTGAGAATCCGAATGAGCATGGTGTCGTAAGCTGGGTTATCAATAATAAGCATGTAGCAGGCGTATCCACTGACATATTTCCTGAAGTGAATGCCTACTATTTACCGGTTATTTCAAACGGGAGTGTTAAAGGCGTTATCGGTATTGCACTGTCAAAGCAATCACCATTACCTGCATTTGAGCGTAATATTTTGCATGCCATTATGAATGATTTTTCATTCGCACTTGATAAATGGTATTTACAAAAACTCAATGCAGAAGTAGCTAGAGAAGCTGAAATGGAGCAAATGCGAGCAAACCTTTTGCGCGCAGTTTCTCATGATTTAAGAACACCGTTAACTGCTATTTCCGGTAATGCAGATATATTACTATCTAGTGCATCTCAAATTCGAGAGGATGAAAAAAGCAAAATATATGAGGATATTTATAAAAATTCGAAATGGCTTGTACAAATGGTTGAAAACTTACTTGCTGTGTCTAAGTTAGAAGATGGCCAATTTGCAATGGAGATGCAATTGGAACTTGTAGAAGATATTATTCAAGAAGCACTAACGCATGTCGTTCGTCTAAACAATACACATGAAATATCCTATCAAATTGAACCAGAATTTTTATTTGCTGTAATGGATGCACGACTGATTATTCAAGTTCTAATTAATATTATTGATAATGCATTAACCTATACACCTTCAGGCAGTGTTATTACTATAAAGGTCAAAGAATGTGAACGTTTCGTCCACTTTAGCATTGCAGATAATGGCCCTGGCATTGACGATTCTATAAAAAATAACCTTTTTGAGCCATTTACTACCGGAAAAGTACAGCGGAGCGATAGTCGAAGAGGCTTGGGTTTAGGCTTAGCGCTATGTCAAACTATATTAAAATTACATGGAAGTGAAATAACAGTTTCGGATAATAAACCAAAAGGAACAATTTTTAATTTTTCACTGAAAAAAAGCCCTTTACCAAAAGTTAGAGATAACATTTATTAAACGTTTGTATAAGTTGATTGGAGTAGAAGATGGATGACATCTTGGGAATCAGTGCCACAGAGGATATCCTAAAGCGAGTGCCCCCAGGAAAGCACAAGCCGGCATTGAAATCAACGACACGTTTATGGTGATGAGCTAAAAAGGAGTAATGAATTTCGATGAATAAACGAATTCTAGTAGTAGAAGATGATATAGCCATTGGCAATTTAATTAAAATGACATTAACTACTCAGCAATATGAATTTGATATTGCTAGAGATGGTAATAGTGCTTTACAAAAGGCTCTTGCCATGAGTCCAGACGTTATTATTTTGGATTTAGGACTACCAGACATAGACGGTGTAGAGCTTATAACGAAAATAAGAAGCTGGACTCAAACTCCTATTATCGTAGTTAGTGCACGCGGCGAGGAGCACGATAAAATCAATGCTTTAGATGCCGGTGCAGACGATTATGTTACAAAGCCTTTCAGTGTTGAAGAGCTATTAGCCCGAATTCGAGTAGCTTTGAGAAGAATGTCATTTGAGCATCAGCTAGAAAATGAACCCTCTATCTTTGTAAATGGCCATTTACAAATAAACTACGCGGCAAATACAGTGTTTGTACATGACAAAGAAGTACATTTGACGCCTATTGAATATAAGCTCTTGGTTATTTTATCAAAGCATGTCGGCAAAGTTTTAACACATAATTTTATTTTAAAGGAAGTTTGGCATAACGCACTTCAATCGGATGTTCCAAGTTTAAGAGTTTTTATGGCTACTCTTCGAAAGAAAATAGAGGATAATCCAGCTAACCCAAAGTTCATCCAGACACATGTCCGCGTTGGGTACAGAATGCTTCGTTGTCACGATGAAGCATAAGGTTTAGCTATTCCAATATTACTTTAGACGGCAAACTTATTATTGATTGACTGGATAAAAAATGATAATATTTATTTGATAATGATTATCATCGACAAGAAAGTAGGTAGATCTTATGAACCTTCACGCTGTTCAATTGGGTGAAAAAGTTAAAGTGAAAGATCTACAGCAAATTGACACTCTTTTATGTAAACGTTTAAACGCTTTTGGTATTAAAGAAGGCTGTCAGGTTTGTATGATCCAAAAAGGATGGTTTTCTGGAGCTTGTATATTGGAATGTCAAGGACAGAAAATCGGGCTTAGAAAAAAAGATTTAATGGATATAAAGGTTGAACAAGTATGAGTAGATTAGCTTTAATAGGAAACCCTAATATCGGTAAAACATCATTGTTCAATACGTTGACAAATTCATATGAATATGTTGGCAATTGGAGTGGCGTAACCGTTGAAAAAAAAGTAGGACAAGTAAAAAAATTACAAAAAGAAATAATTGATTTACCTGGTGTCTATACGCTTAACCCTCTTTCAAAAGATGAAAGTGTTGTTACTTCCTTTTTACTGGAAGATCAGGTAGATGGAATTTTAAATATTATCGATGCCTCAAATTTCGAACGAAATATGCAATTAACAGTAGATATACTTGAACTTAGCAAGCCTGTTTTCATCTGTTTAAATATGATAGACGTAGCAAAAAAGAAAGGCGTCTCAATTGATGTCGAAAAATTACAAAGTTATTTAGGAGTACCTGTTGTTCCAATAAGTGCTCGTACGGGTAAAGGTGTCGAAGGTATTTATGCTGCTATTCAAGCCTCAGATCGTACTCAACAACGTTTTACATTAGCCTATGATGACGTAATTGAAAAAGGCATCTCAAAAATTGAAGCATTGTTACAGCATGTTCCTGAAGAACAAAGAAGATGGTGTACGATTCAATTTTTAATGGGAAATGACGCTGTTGACGCTTATTTGCAAGACAAGGAATACTTTGAAAAGCTAGCTACTGTGCGAGATGCTTTAGAGAAGCAAATAGGAGAACCATTAAATAAAGCTATTGCTAAAAAACGTGATTTATATATTTCTAACATCAATAGCGAAGTAATTATACAAGAGAAAAGTGAAACTCAATGGTCAGAGAAAGTTGATAAAATTCTAACACATCCAATTTTAGGTGTTCCGATTTTCCTAGCGCTTATGTTTTTAATGTTTCAAGCAACGTTTGCATGGATTGGTACCCCTCTTTCGGATTTCCTGGATGGCTTTGTAAGTGGCCCTCTTTCAGATGCTGTTACTCAGGGCTTAGAAGCTATTGGTGCAGCTCCTTTTATTGTTCATTTAATATGTGATGGAATCATTGCAGGGGTTGGCGGTGTTTTAGTTTTCATTCCGCAAATCTTTGTACTATTTTTCTTTATTTCACTATTAGAAGATTCAGGGTATATGGCGAGAATTGCTGTTGTAATGGATCGTCTTATGGAGTTTTTCGGTTTAAACGGTAAAGCCTTTATTCCGATGATTGTAAGCTTTGGATGCAATGTTCCAGGTGTAATGGCTGCGAGAACAATTGAACAGCCGAGAGAACGACTATTAACAATTCTTGTTGCGCCGTTTATGAGCTGCTCAGCAAGGCTACCTGTATATGCTTTGTTCGGTGCAGCATTCTTTTCTGCACATCAATCATTAGTAGTATTCTCGCTATATGTTATGGGTATTGTGGTAGCGCTTATTGTAACAAAAATATTATCAATGACGATTTTAAAAAATGAAACTTCCGTATTTTTCGTTGAGTTACCTGCCTACCATGTACCACAACTTAAAACACTTTGGCGTTCCACTTGGGAAAAAGGGAAAGGATTTTTCCGCAAAGCTGGTACTATTATCTTTGCTGGTTCCGTTATTATTTGGCTTCTTTCTTATCTTGGACCACATGGTGCTAATGTCAATATGGATGACAGCTTTTTAGCAATTATCGGGGGCGCTTTTGGTGTGTTGTTTATCCCTCTTGGCTTTGGAACATGGCAAGCCGGTGCATCCCTTATTGCTGGATTCCTGGCAAAAGAAGTAATTGTTTCGACAATGGCGATTATTTATGGCGTAAGTGAAGGTGTATTATCCGCTACAATGACAACTCATTTTACTGCTTTAAGTGCTTATACATTCTTGGCCTTTGTTTTACTTTATATGCCTTGTTTAGCAACAGTAGGCGCAATAAAAAGGGAAACACAGTCTGTGAAATGGACTTTATTTGCAACCATATATCCATTTGTTGTAGCTTATCTCATTGCACTTATGATTTATGGTATTGGGAATTTATTGATGTGAGGTGTAGAGGATGACTTTATTAATTAATATCTTAATCGGTAGTATTATATTTGGCTATGCTGGTATTACTTTATATAAAAGCATTAAGAAGCAGAAAAAGGGCAAATGCGCATCATGCTCATTACAGAAGAGTTGTTCCTCTAACGTTTGTGTCCCTCCTACCAAACTGAAAGATTTCACCACTAAATAAATATATAGCGAGGTAATTTCAAATGGAAAATTTCATTGGGAACTACCTCGCTTTTTTGTGAGCTTTTAGACTTAAAGTGCTTTCTTCTAAAGCTTAAGTATTAGAAACGTACTTTAAATGTTTCATCACCAAGAGTTAGGGTGATGACATTTGTTATAGTGTATAACCTATATATAAGCTGAGTGAGGGCTGGGCGCGACTCCTTGAGGATCAGCAATAGAGGAACGAAGGTGTTATCACATCCTGTGATAACGCCTTCGCCACCAACATCGTGTTATTGCTGCTGCCGCTCCGCATTCGCGGAAATAAACCCCACATTTTGGTAATGAGCGTTATATTTTAAATTTATTGATTTCTTCCTTCACGGACACCGCTTCTTCACTTAATGCCTTAGCAACAGCGTTAATTTCTTGAATAGTCGCAGCTTGCTCTTCAATTGTCGATGCTATTGTTTCAGACTGTTGTGCAGCATGCTTGGAAGAAGAGGACATTTCATTGACCGATGCTGCCACTTCTTCAGTACTCGCAGAAATTTGTTGCGTAGAAGCAGATACATCCTCGATTTGAGATGTCATATCACTAATCGCTTTTAAAATCCCATCGAAGGCATTTTGGGCATTCTGAATAAATGTGACACCTTCATCTACATTCAATACTGTTACATTTACGGCATTTTCTACTTCTTTCGTTTCTTGCTGAATAAGTGTTATTACATCTACTATTTGATTGGCAGAAGCTTTGGATTCCTCTGCTAATTTACGCACTTCATCTGCCACGACTGCGAAGCCATTACCATGCTCTCCTGCACGAGCCGCCTCAATCGCAGCATTTAATGCTAAAAGATTTGTTTGCTCAGTAATGTCAGTAATTACTTTCGCAATATTAACAATTTCAGCTGATTGCGTACTTAGCTTCTTAATACGTTCATTTGTTGTATTTGAAGATTGTTGGATAATTGACATTTGATTTTCTGCAATATGCAACGTTTTTTCACCATCATTTGCAATAGCTTGTGTGTCTACTGCTTTAGAATGAAGCATTTGAGTAGCCTCAGCAATACGGTGAACACCTTGAGCAGTTTCATCCATTGCTATCGAACTTTCACGACCTGTAACAGCTGCTTGGTTATCACTAATCGCCATTCTCTCTACAAGGTTTGCAATATCATGTGAGGAATTTGAAATTTCTTCTGTACTTGCTGCTAGTTCTTCAGCCGCTGATGATGAATGCTCAACATTTGCCGTCATGCTATGTATTAGTGAATGTAAATTAGACTTCATCAAATTAAAAGAATCAGCCAAATCTTTAATTTCATCCTTCGTTCTAACTTCGATATCCTTTTGACATAAATCACCTTTAGCAATTACCCTTGCTGCAGAAGTTAGCTTATTTACAGGGTCAACGATGGAACGTACAAATCTAAACCCAACTACTACACAAATCAATAAAATAATGCAGAACATCCATAAGAACCACTGTTTATTATTATTAATAAGCTTTTCAACATGTGCTAAAGAATTTTGCATGTCTGTAATGTTTTCTTGTTGAAACAAATCTACTTTGTCATTAATCTCAACTGAAGTAGTATCAAATTCAAGCATCATTTTATTCCCTTGCTCAGGCCCGTCTTGAATATAACTATGAGCCATTTTCTGACCAGTACTATAATATTCATCAAACGCTATTTTAATCGCATCTAATCTTTCCCGGTCTTCCTGATGCATTTTTTTCACTTGTTCCAAATCTTTATAAAAGATTTTGCTATATTCTTCTGCTTGCTCAAATCCATCATCTAAATTATCGAGTGCTCTTGTGGCACTAATATCAGTCAAATACTGCTGAACCTGTACAACTGCTAACTTCATCTCATCTGCTAATAACGTCGTTTGAAGTGTTTTTTCTTTCATCAAATGTACTTGTTCCAGTTGAGATTTAGCATTTTGTTGCTGAAATACCCCCATAATTAAAACTAATACTACGATAAGGCCAAACGACACTATACTCCTTACTTTAATTGACACAAAATACCTCCTATTTTTAACCTCTAATAGTTTAGTCTGATAGAAAATATTTTAATAATTTATTTACATTAATGTAACACATTTACCAAACTAACTTTCAAAATCATCATTTTTGTAACGTAATGATTTACCAACAAAACATTATACCTTTCTTATCGACCGGAAAAATGAAAAAATGTGTAGTTTTCAAGAATTTTTCACCACTAATTGACTACAGATGAAATAATAAGTAAACATTACAGGATACAGTGAATACATTTACAATGGATCTAGTTATTTATTTGTGCGTGTCGAACGCTAGCTTACCCATCTGCATATCATATTTATAATCAAGTATGTCATCAATGTTAAATCACTATCGAAAGGAGATCGTTATGGTATTTAGACCACAGTTTCCGATGTATCCTGGTGGCATGAGAATGCCCATGCAAATGCCAATGCAAATGCCGATGCAAATGCCAATGCAAATGCCAACACCTCCACAAATGCCACCGCAGTCCTTTTTCCCGCCTGGAGGCTTCCCAAATCAGCCACGAATTCCCGGTGGCTTCCCTATGTCCAGTGGAATAGGTTCATTTGGAGGACAAATGCCGATGCAGGAACCTTCAAAAATCGGTTCATTTTTGCAGCAGGCGAATAGCTTATTTAACTCAGCGAAAACATATACACCTTACATTCAGCAAGCAATGCCAATGGTAAAAAATATTCCGTCACTTTTAAAATTGTATAAAGGATTTCAAGGTCTTCCTGCTGCAGGAGCTGCCGCAGGGGCTGGAGCAGTAGCAGCTGAAGCAGCGGCTAGCGGAGCAGGTTCTACTAAAAGTCGAAAAGCGTCTCGACAAAATGGATCATTTACTCCCGCTGAACCACTTCCATCTAAGCCCCGTATATTCCAGCCGCCTATGTAGATGAAGGTTTCTTTGTATTCGCCGTCCCTGTCCGTTATAATGTAGATAGGTAAGCTTGAAAGGAGTCACAACCATGCAAGTATTAAAAATTAATCCACGTGGCTATTGCTACGGTGTTGTTGATGCGATGGTCATCGCTCGAAACGCCGCACTCGATAAAACATTACCAAGACCTATCTACATTTTAGGTATGATTGTCCATAATAAACATGTCACGGATGCCTTTGAAGCAGATGGCATCATCACATTAGATGGCGAGAATCGTTTAGAAATTATTAAACAAGTTGAAACTGGCACTGTTATTTTCACAGCACATGGTGTTTCACCTGAAATTCGTGAAATTGCGAAGCGAAAAGGCTTAGTATCCATTGATGCCACATGCCCTGACGTAACGGTTACACACGATTTAATTCGTGAAAAATCAGCAAATGGCTATGATATTATATATATCGGTAAAAAAGGCCATCCCGAGCCAGAGGGAGCAATTGGGGTTGCACCAGATCATGTACATTTAGTGCAATCATCCACTGATATTGATACATTAAATTTAACGAATGATAAATTACTAGTAACAAATCAAACGACGATGAGTCAATGGGATGTCGCTCATTTAATGGATAGTTTAAAAGAGAAATTCCCACATATTGAAGTGCATAAGGAGATTTGTTTGGCAACCCAGGTTCGCCAAGAAGCAGTTGCTCAGCAAGCTGGGGAGGCAGATTTACTTATTGTTGTTGGTGACCCAAAATCCAATAACTCGAATCGTTTAACGCAAGTTTCTGTTGAAATAGCAGGGACGCCATCTTATCGAATTGCAGACGTTTCTGAGCTAAAAGTTGAATGGTTAAAAGGAATTAATTCTGTCGCTGTTACAGCAGGTGCTTCTACGCCAACACCCATTGTAAAAGAGGTTATTTCATTCCTTGAGCATTTCGATGAAAATGATGAATCAACACATATCATTGAGCGTACAGTTACATTAAATAAAATTTTACCTAAAATTAAATCGCCAAAGCCTGTTGATAAAATTATGCCTTACTAAGAACAAATGCGCTAAAGCGCTCGTTTACATCCGACAAGCGCTGAAGAGCACGAAGCAAAAGTAAACGCCACCAGTTTGCACGAGGAATCGAAGCGACCTCGAGGAAGTAGCGCTTTAGTCTAGACGATCTATAGTAGAAAAAAATCCTGATTGTCTATGTTGACAATCAGGATTTCTCATTATTTACTAAAATAATAATTGACTGGACGACCAATACCACCATAATGCACATCCATCGTAATTTCCTCTTGCTTCTCTAAATAATCTAAGTATCTTCTTGCTGTTACACGCGCAATACCTACACCACTGGCTACTTCTTCTGCTGATGCTCCTTCTACAGAGTGCAAATAGTGCACCACTTTCTCTAGCGTTGCGCGATTAAAACCTTTAGGTAAACTTTTTTCTGACCGTAAAACGTTTGATTGCTGAGCTTCATTATGTCCTCCGTGATAATGGAATAACTGATCCAGCTCTCCTTGTGTTATTTCACGCTCCGATTGCATTTGCTTTTTAAAGCGCAAATAATTTTCAAGCGTTCCTTGCACTCGTTCAAATGAAAAAGGTTTCATAATATAATCAAAGACGCCAAGATGTAGGACCTGTTTTACAGTTTCCATATCATTAGCAGCTGTTACTGTAATTACATCTACCGGTAACTTGAGTTCACGAATTTTTCGTAAACTTGTCACGCCATCTTGCTCTGGCATGAAAATATCCATAAATACTAATTCTGGTTTAAGTTTTTGAATTTGCGCAATTCCTTCAACTCCATTTGAGGCTTGTCCAATTACTTCAAATCCAACTACCTTTTCAATAAATTGGCGATTAACCTCTCGCACCATTGGATCGTCCTCTATTAATAAAACCTTTGTTTGTGTCACTGTTAGTCCTCCATACACTTTGTTCTATCTCTATTTGTGCAAATTTTTACTTAAGGAAGCTATCTATGAGAGCGCCACACTGTTCCCATAGAAATTCTCGCTTCTATTTCAACGATTCATATTACATTACTCAAAGGATTGATCTTCATTACAACCAAGTGCTTTCTTAGGGACATCATGAGTCGTCCAGCATTTGTTAATGAGCCTATTAAGTATGGTAAAAAGTTATTAAAAAGCTTGTTCCTTTATTCGGTTCACTTATGACTTCGATTTCTCCCTTTCCTTTTTGTACAATTTCTTGTATTAGAAAAAGTCCAATGCCTCGACCTTTTTTCTCTTTTGTCGAATAGCCATTATCAAAAATATGTGCCTTGACTTCATTCGTCATGCCTATACCATTATCCGTTACTAATATTGCCAGCACATCCTCATCTTCATCAACAGAAACATGAATCATTTTTTCTTCAATTTGGACATCCCTTAATGCATCAAAAGCATTTTCAATTAAGTTACCAAATAAAATAACGAAATCATGATGATCTAAATTATTAGGAAATGTTGTCAAACGGCTTTCCCTGTCAATCTCCAGTAGAATTCCCTGTTCTTTTGCATAGGAAATTTTACTAAGCAATAGCCCGGAAATATTTTCATTTTTAATCCGTTCATTTAGAAAGTTTGTAATTTCATCATGTTCTTCTTTTACTTGTGTTAAGTAAGAAAGTGCTTGTTCATGATGTCCAAGTTGTAAAAGACCAGCAATTGTGTGCAATTTATTTTTATGCTCATGTGTTTGCACGCGTAATGCTTGTACAAATGCCTTAACACCCGTTAGTTCCTCTGCAAGCTTTTTCACTTCTGTACGATCCTTAAACATGGCTACAGCCCCAACCGTTTTTCCATTAACTTGTATTGGTATACGATTACTCATAATATTGTTTTCATTAATATAGAGCTCACGATTAAAAATGGGTTGATCTAGCTCCAATATTTCTGGTAATCGTGTATCAGGTAACACGTCAAAAATTTTCTTCCCTATTAATGTTGAAGGTTTTTTGTGAACCCCCAATATGTCACATGCTTTTTCATTAAATATTGTAATTGTCAAATCATTATCAATGGCAATTATCCCTTCATGCATCGCGTTAAATGTTTCGGTTCTTTCTACATACATTTTAGCAATTTCGTGGGGCTCTAACCCAAACATTTGCTTTTTCATATGAAGCCCTAATGTATGAGCCCCCCATGCACTAAAGAAAAGAGATAATAAAATAGTAATCATTAATTCTGTTTGAATAGATTGTAGCAACTCTGCCACAGTTAAAACACTATAGCCCACTACTACTACGCCTATTTGTTTACCTTCTTTACTCATGATTGGGACGAATGCTCGTACCATATCTCCATGTTCACCATGGGCAATGGATGTATAATAATGCTCAGAAAACGCAGCGTTCAGATCTCCTGACTCCGAGAGTTGCCCAATCTCCTCTGTATTTGGATGTGAGTACTTACGCCTTTGCATATCTAGTACAACAATATATTGTGCGCCATTTATATCACGTATTTCCTCCACTACAGGATTTATATATTTCGTAGCCTCGTTAAAATTTTTATTTGCTATGTAAGTTTTCAGTTCGGGAAGCTGTGATACTGTTTTTGCCACAAGTAAAGCCTGATCTCCAAGCTTATCCTTTTGCACAGTCATGACAAACCCTAGCAAAAATGTTCCACCTATACTAAAGGAGAGCATGAGAATAAAAAAAGTCAGAGACATAATTTTTCTCTTCATCGATATTTTTTGAAATTTCAAGATGTTCGCCTCCCTCTTACTATATTTTAACTTACTCCATATGTTAGAATAACAAAAACATCAGAAAATACGAATAAATTAGGTGTAATAGATGAAAAAATTTATTATTGGAACAATAGCAACCGTTTTATTGTTAACGATAGCGTTTGGTGTTCAACAAGGCTTACTATTCGCCAAGCCTCTGCCCTATGACGATGAGCAAAAAGGTTTGAATACGCAAATTACGATTCATTTAAGTCATGTTGTTGCTGAGAATACACCAAAAGGACAGGCGGCAAGTAAATTCGCCGAGCTTGTTGAGAAAAAAACAAATGGCAAGGTGAAGGTACACGTCTACCCAAACTCCTCCTTGTTTAATGATGAAAACGAGTTTCAGGCTTTGCAAAATGGACAAGTAGAAATGATTATCCCTACTTTCTCAAAGATGACATCCTATATACCAAATTGGCAGGTTCTTGATTTACCTTACCTTTTTAATACGGATGATGAAGTGCATGAGGTACTTACAGGTTCGATCGGTGAACAATTGTTAAATGAGCTTAAGCCTTTTCATATAAAAGGACTGGGCTTTTGGCATAATGGCTTTAAACATTTAACCTCTGTCGATCACCCTATTCATGCATTTGAGGATTTAAAAGGCTTACGTGTCCGTACAATGCCAAGTAAAACCCTTGAAAAGCAATTCGAGGTAGTTGGGGCTACACCAATCCCGACTTCTTTCAGCGAGGTTTTTACTGATTTAGAATCGAATACGATTAATGCTCAGGAAAATACAGCGTCAAATATTTATTCTAAAGGTTTCTATAAAGTGCAGAAGCATATGACATTAACTAAGCACGGCATTTTAGGATACGCTGTTTTAATGAATGACAAATTTTGGAGATCCTTACCTTCAGATATCCAACAACAGGTAATGGAGGCTATGAAAGAAACAACAGACTGGCAATTTGAACAAGCAGTAGAAATGAACGAAGAAGATTTGCAAAAACTTAAGCAGCAGGAAAACTTTGAAATCTATACGATGAGTAATAAGGAACGCCAACGCTTTAAGGACAAACTAGCGCCTGTTTATGATTTTTATAGAAACAATGTACAAGAAAATGATGTTTTATCAGAAATTGAAAAAATTGTTTCTCCTTAAAGTATTAATGTGCGATTCATACTTTTGTTCATTAATGATAAAATCCTCACTAGCGTGGGGATTTTTTTCTTGTGTATTATAATAGGTTCTAAAATTACAAAACTACTATAAAACAGCTTGAAACCCCTGATATCACTAGTTTTATTGATCTCCCAACTAAAATTGAACAAAATGAACAATAGAAACTTTACGGTCATAAAAACTATTGTCGGAAAATTTCAGCTAAGATAACTTCATGAAAGCGTTCACATAATATTCATAAACAGTGTTAGGGGAGAACTTTATGCGTATAAATTTTAAAAACTTAACAGTACAAGTCCTGATTGCTATTGTGCTAGGTATTATTGTAGGTGCTACGTTCCCTGAATTCGGAGCGAAGTTGAAAATATTAGCAGATATTTTTATTAAATTAATTAAGATGTTAATAGCTCCTATTATTTTCTTAACAGTTGTTATTGGAATTGGTAGTATGGGCGATGTAAAAAAGGTTGGTAAAATTGGCGGGAAGGCATTAATTTATTTTGAAATTGTCTCTACTTTCGCATTAGCGATCGGTTTAATCGTTGTCAATATTGTAAAACCTGGTAAAGGCTTTAATACAGCTGCTGCGAACGGTGCAGATGTTTCCCAATATACAGAGGCCGCAGCCGCTACAGAGCATGGTATTGGTGCATTTATCATGCAAATTATACCTGATAATGTTGTCGGAGCACTTGCAAATGGCGAGTTATTACCTGTTTTATTCTCAGCTGTTTTATTCGGCATAGCTGCTGCAGCTATTGGTGAACCCGCTAAACCAGTTATTAAATTTTTCGAACAAGTAGCAGATATATTCTTTAAAATTGTTAATATGGTCATGAAAGTTTCCCCGATTGGTGCATTTGGCGCTATGAGCTACACAATCGGAAACTTCGGTCTTAAATCACTAGGAAACTTAGGATTTTTAATGCTTTCCGTTTATATTACAATGTTTATCTTTATCGTAGTCATCATTGGTCTTATTACACGTTACTTTGGATTCAGTATCTTTAAGTTTATTAAATATATTAAAGATGAAATTTTTATCGTTATTGGAACATCATCATCAGAATCTGCCCTACCTTCGATGATGCGTAAATTAGAAAACTATGGTTGCTCTAAACAAGTCGTTGGGCTTGTTATTCCAACGGGGTACTCCTTTAACTTAGATGGTACGTCCATCTACTTATCTATGGCGGCTATTTTTATCGCACAAGCTTATGGGGTGGATTTAGATGTTTGGCATCAAATTACATTATTAGCTATTTTAATGCTAACATCTAAAGGTGCAGCCGGTGTAACAGGCTCTGGCTTTATTACACTCGCAGCAACATTAGCAGCATTCCCAATGATTCCAGTAGAAGGGATTGCCCTTTTAATTGGGGTCGACCGCTTTATGTCAGAGGCTCGCGCCGTTACAAACTTAATTGGTAATGGTGTAGCAACAGTTGTCGTTTCAAAAATGGAAAAAGAATTCGATCCAGAGCAAGAAAAACGTGCTCTTGCAGGAGAAGTCACAACCCAACAATAAAATGAAAGGCTGGCCGGTAGTGTGAAATTCACATTATCGGCCAGCCTTTTTCAGTGTTAAACTCCATATTCCATTTTTAAAAATCAAATGTACACCATTTGTTGCTTGCAAAAAAAATCAATCCAACTTTTCGAAACAACTTTATCGCCTATTTGAATCAAATATACCTCGGCAAAATTGCCGCTGTCGCTTCGCTTTCGAATCGGCTTTATGCTTATGCCAGTATAACCCTTCCTGATTTGAGGAAGGTATTAAATTAAAAATAATAAAGTAGTTTAATTCAGTGTTTGTTCTACAATAGGACTCTTAGCGAAATAGATCAATATTTAAGAATGTTGATCTATTTCACCACCTGCCTTTTTTAATGCTCTTTGAAGTTGATAAATTTTCATCATACTAATTAATCCAGTTAATAGGGCTCCCAATAGGACTGACCCAATAATGACGAGGATCAATGGCCATTCAGCTTTTCCAAATAAATAATTAACCGTTACCATGTCAACATTTATAACTGAAAAAACTGCGATAATTAAGATCACAATTAGTGCTAATATTAAGTTCCATTGCTTTTTCATAAGCCACCTCATTTATTTAACTATTCTACATTCACTATTATAGAATCAGAATTAGCTTAGGACAATCACTTATTTTACAGCAAGGGTATACACTGATAGACCTTTTAACCCTTTAGTTGGACCTCTTTAACTATCAAAATTTTTATTGAAGATGAAACTTAGAGTAAAGCTTCTCCGTATAGTAAGTAGATTGGAGGCTTTTTTATGACTACATTTACCCTTACCTACCCAAAAGCTTTCGAAAGCTTTTCAAATATCCCTATTGTGAATGAACAACATGAGACAGTTTGTGTGCTACAAAAGGTTGAACGTTCATCCGTTGGAAAAGTAATCAATGCTGTTATGCTAGTTGCTGCACAACAGTCATTACCACATCACTATGAATCACGCACTACTTTAGGGGCACCACTTTTTCAAGTGCAATCTACACTATTAACCAAGGGTGTTAGCCATCAGCTTATTATACCAGATGGATCCATTTTACCGATACAACGGAAGACGGTTCAATTACTTGAATCTTCCTACTCTTTTACAATGGATGGACTCGTTTTTCGCTTTGAAAAGGATTTTACTTCAACCGCCTATTTATATTGTAATGATGAAAAAATAGCAAGCGCTAGTAATATAGAAACTGAGCTTGTGCGTACTGGTATAGCTTTTAAACTGTTTAACTCTGACGATACTCTCTTTGTTGCTTTGCTAGCAACTCTGTATCAAGCATTATTTTCTATGAGTAATTAGGTGACTATATACATATACGTTTTAAATAGATGATGAACAATAAAAACTCCTATATATTAGGAGTTTTTTTGCTTACTTGTCGCGGATTTCTCATAAAAGCTAGCTCTTTTATGCCTTTTATTACTGCTAGAATCAATCAATATCTTCCGGGACACGAAATAAATTCGCTTTGTTTTGACCATTTTACGCCGTTCTTCTATAAAAGGAGTACACTAAAGAGGTAGAAATACTATACATTTGGAGGCATTTAACATGGATACAAAAGCAGCAGACATTAAAAATTTAATGACGCTAGATTTACTTGTTCAAATTCTAGAGGAACGCGGTATTATGACAGAAAGAGAGTTACAAGAACGTCTCACTAATAACGTTAAACTTTCCTCTATGGATGCAAATTTAAAAGAAAAAGTCATTGAAGAAATAAAACATTAATGGAATGGATGGCATTTCAAAAAGGGGCCGCTTCTTAAGTAATAAAATGTTTTTTAGCGGCCCTCTTTTTTATATTTGCACATTTAGCTCCTTCACATATACAGCGGTTCCTGAAATAGAAATAGTCAATTTGCCCTCATCATTTTTTACATGTACATGCACACGCCCATCCTTCCCAAGCTCCTGCCCTTGTTCAATAATTAGTGTCTTCGGCAATTGTGCTTGTCGATCCATATACCCTGCAAAATATGCTCCCATAACACCAGAGGCTGTACCTGTAGTTATATCTTCAATTGTTCCAGAATAAGGTGATGAAAAATGTCGTGCATGCATATCTGCATACTTATCAAATGCCTCTAAGCAAAAAGGATGCACGGATGCTTTTGGCATTTCTTCAAGGACATCCGGAAAATCTGCAGTTTGCGGAGTCATTTTTTCAAAGTATGATAAATTTTTTATAGGTACTAGCAATGTCCAAATTCCTGTACTTCCATAGACTATCGGTAATTCAGGATGTATCGCTTCCTCTGTTAGTCCAATAGATTGTGCAAGCTTAGATTTTGAACCGTTGTTAAATGCTTTAAATTGAGGTGCTGCATGCTGCATAGTCATATGAATTTTCCCTTTTTGTTCTTTTATCTCAATTGGGAGAATTCCTGCTTTCGTTTCAATAGTCAGTTTTGACTTATCTCCTAGTAAACCTTTTGTTTTTAGTGCATATATCGTTGCCATTGTTGCATGTCCACATAAATTCATCTCATGCCCTGGCGTGAAATAACGTATACGTAAATCTGCTTTATCCGATTTTAACGCAAAGGCTGTTTCATTGAAGCCCACTTGCTTAGCAATAGCCTGCATTTCTAATTCACTAAATTGATCTGCCTCTACGACGACACCTGCTGGATTTCCCATATTAGGTATCGTGCTAAACGCATCATAATGATGGACGGTAACCCTTTTCATTTTCTTTTCCCTTCCTTTATTTAAGTTTTACATCAAAGCTTGGCTACTCTAACTGGCGTGTATTACAAAGCCTTTCTGTTCCTAAAATTTTATCCTGCGGAACAAATTTGTCTATCCTTACTCGGCGGTTATCTCCTATTCCCTTACATTAATAGATACGAATGCACTGCATAAAAGTTCCATTTTTGCTAACATTATTAAACCATTCTTAGAAAATACCATCACAAAGAGACCTTTTAAAAAATTCTAGTATAAGGTAGCATCAAAACTCTATTAGATTTCATCTTTCTAAGTTTTGAGCCATACTTTACTCAGACATAGGCCCCTAAATGCATAAAAAAAGCAATATGCACTTTTTTACTGTACATACTGCCTAAGCCTCTATCGAATTGTTTTTAAAGCCGTTGCCCAAGGGATAAGTTGATCTAGCATTTGATTTACTGAATCTGCTTGCACATCCTTTGGTTTAAATACTGTGCCGTTTTCGAAATCTGTAAATAAAGATAAAGCAGGATGGACGCGGACATCTGCGACTAATAATTCACCAAGAATTCCACGTAAATGTTCAGCAGCTCTTGCTCCACCAACAGAACCGTAAGAAACAATACCTGCAGCCTTATTATTCCATTCCACGCGTAAGTAGTCTAATGCATTTTTTAATGCCCCAGTAATAGAATGGTTATACTCTCCAACGATAAAAACAAAGCCATCACATGCAGCAACTTTTTGTGACCATGTAGCTGCTCCTGAAGCATCCCCACCTGGTTCGCCTAGAAGTGGTAGTTTATAATCCGCAATATCAATAATTTCATATTCCGCATCACCGCGTTTTCCAGCGACTTCCTTTACCCATTCGCCCACTTGTGGACTTAAACGACCTTCACGCGTACTCCCTAAAATTACCCCTATTTTCAACATGTTGTTCCTCCTTCATTCATCCCTCTAATGTGACCGAATCATTCATTTCATACTAAAAACAGTTCTCTTAGCCATGTTGTACAAAGTTAATGAACCATGTTTTTTACTTCGAATTAAACTATCTTTAATCCAAGATAAAAATATCATATATTTATAAAAATTTCCAGTTATTTAATTCGGATTAATTTATTTTATTTTAATCGGTCTTTCTAATGCTGCAAGTTCATCCTCAATCGATGCATATTGTCTCTCTACAACATATTTTGCATCCGAGATAGCCGCATTATAAATATGTGGAGCAATATTTTCCTTTATAAAGTCTAATATTCTTTCTGCTTCAAATTCTGTAATGTCCTCATCTCGATTATTATAGAAAAAACGTTGAATATCAGCGATTATTGTTTCCTGTTGTTCTTTTGTTAAACGAATAAACAATTCAATGCTCTCCTCTCATTCCAATATACTCACCTATCATAACACTCTGAAATTAATCTATGCATACACAAAAAGAATGAATTATATTAACTATAGCCTTTGTATAGTGTTGAAAAATAAATTAGTCAAGAAAACTTCGGTGAACGTGTAAATAAGGAGGACTTACTTTCCCGGCTACTTCAAACAAGCGTAGAACTTTTATAAATTTCACCCATTTTTTATACTATAAAAGTGACCAACATCCTGTTGCTGCCGCTATGTTACACTACGCTTTCGCACAAAAATCATCTGTTGCTGCCGCTACGTTACACTACGCTTTCGCACAAAAATCATCTGTTGCCCCAAGCGGCTCACCGGACGCCCCAGGAAGCTCTGCTCTGCGCAAAAGCGAAGCGTTAACGGCAAATGTTTTCTGTAGCGAAAGCAAAGCGACAGCTACAAATGTTTTATCTGTGCGAAAGCAAAGCGACAGCAACAAAGCGCCCAGCTGGAACGGAAATCAGCCGCTATTTTTGCCGAAAATCATACTTTATTTAATAGGACACCTTAATTTCTTTGATACAATAGTTTTTCAACAACACAAAAAGACTGAATTATATTTAGTACGATAATTCAGCCTTGTTATTATTACTGTTTACATTTAAATGAATAGTTTGTTGATAGAAAATTCTTTTCCTTTGAGACGATGGCTTCTCCACCGTCTTTTTCGCATTGCTCTGTCATAGTATCAATTTTTCTGGCATTCATCGTATTCGTCATCAATGTCAAACCTATCCCAAACACAGCAATCAGCAAACCAACCATCATCCATAACTTGCCGGCCTTATTGCCGGCAGGTCTTTCATTCGCCATAGATATTCCCCTCTCTTACACGAATAAAAACGGTTCTGTATGAATAGTAGATTGTACAAATTCAACAGAGTATTTTTTATCCTCACACATTCTTGCCATCTTGTTAGCTACTCCTGCAATCATCACTTTCTCCACATGATGTCCTGGATCTACGATTTGTAGACCAATTGCTTGAGCGTCCTGTGCAGTATGGAAATACATATCTCCTGTTAAAAATACATCTGCGCCAGCACGTTTCGCAGAATAGATATATTTATTGCCGTCGCCACCGACAAGCGCAATTTTTTTCACCTTCGACTGTAAATCACCAACAACGCGGACAGCGGGTACGTCTAGCTGCTGTTTGACGAATTGCGTAAATTCATGAAGAGTCATTTCTTGTGGTAAGTAACCAACTCGTCCTAAGCCCATTACATTCGTTTGCTGGTCTAAGCGAATGATATCATAAGCTGGTTCTTCATATGGATGTGCGTTTAACATTGCCTTTAATAGACGATTTTTTATAGATTCCGGAAATACAACTTCTACCTTCACTTCTTCTTCAACATGTAATTCACCAATAGAACCCACATGTGGATTTGCACCTTCTAGTGCACGGAAACGCCCTTCTCCTAATGTAGTATAGCTACACGCTTCATAATCTCCAATACGACCTGCTCCTGCTTTTGCTAATGCCTCACGTAAATCATTGGCATTTGTAGTCGGTATAAAAACTGCTAGCTTCAACATATTCTCCGCATATGTTTCTTCTAAAATAGAACGGTTTTCAAGCTGTAGAGCATCCGCTAGTAAATCGTTAACACCGCCTTCAGCTACATCTAAATTCGTATGTGCAGCATAAACGGCAATATCATTTTTTAGTAGCTTTTCATATAAACGCCCAGCTGGATTGTCCGTACGAATATTCGAAAGTCGTCTAAAAATCGGAGGATGATGCGCTATTATTAGCTCACATCCTTGTGCAATAGCTTCCTCAGCAACTGCTTCATTAACATCTAATGTGACCAATACTTTACTAACAGGTTTATTTAATGTACCGATCGCAAGACCAATTGGGTCATTTTCCATACATGCTAGTTTTTTAGGCGACCATGATTCGAACAATTGTATAATTTCCTGACCGTTAACTGTTTTCATCTCATAGAACCCCTTCCACTAAATTGAGTAGAGCTACTAACTCTGCACGTTTTTCTTCAATTTCAGGTGTTTGATCTGCCCCTTCAATGGACTTTAATACACGCTGCCAATTTTCTTTTTCACGTGACCATTTTTTTATAAATGATGGTGATTTTCGTTGCATTAATTTCGGACCAAATAAAATTTCCGGTTCCGATAACGTCATTGTGCTTCTTTGCAAAACAAGAATTTCATAAATTTTTTCGTCTTCCTCTAAAATTTCTTCGTCCTGGATTGACCAATTATTTGCTAATGCCCATTCGCGAATCACTTTAGCATGAATATTTGGTTGCAAAATAAGCCTTGTTACCCCTTGCAATTTTTCAGGATGCTTCTCCAAAATGGAAACAATAAGAGGTCCACCCATTCCAGCAATCGTAACTGTATCTACATGGTCAGCTTCTTCAACAGCCGCTAAGCCATTCGCGAGCCGTACTGTAATTTTTTCTGTTAAGCCTTCTTTTTGCACTTGTCCAACTGCTGATTCAAATGGTCCTTTCACAACTTCCCCTGCTATTGCGTAAGAAGCAATACCTTTATGAATTAAGTAGCATGGCAAATATGCATGGTCGCTACCAATATCGGCTACAACTGCACCAGAGGGTACATATTTTGCTACTGTTTCTAATCGCTTTGATAATTTTTGTGCGTTCATTTATTTTTACCGCCTGTCTTAAATAGTGTTCTTTCTTAGTATGTATGATGTCGTGAAAAAAAACAAATGGAGTTGACTCAAATTTTGAGCAACTCCATTTTTCATTAACTGAAATGGAAATAAATAAATTGTAGCTGTACCGATTACGATTAAACGCTTTCAGTACAGCTACTTTTTTAGACTATTTTAGAGTTGAAATGTACTTAGCGATTGCTTTCGCTTCCGCTTCGTTTTTCATACCAGGCGTCATTGGAGTTCCTGGGATTCCGTTTGTTAAAACATCTACGATACGAGCTTCATCTTTGCCGTGTAGATTTGGACCCATACCACCAGTTAAGTCAGTACCATGACAACTAACACAAGATTGTACTAATGCAGAGTCATCAGTAGCTTCTGTTTTTTCGCCACCACCCTCTTTTTCAGCAGTGATTTCCTTTTT
This sequence comes from Lysinibacillus sphaericus, assembly GCF_006864135.1. GTDB lineage: Bacteria > Bacillota > Bacilli > Bacillales_A > Planococcaceae > Lysinibacillus. The sequence goes on from NZ_SADV01000016.1 coordinate 61,447, forward strand.
GTTCTCTGCGCCCATTAAAGACATAAAGAAAATAAGACCAATACCAAATGCTAAAATTAAGATGTAAGGAACGACTGGATTGTTTTTCATATGTTTCCCCTCCTCATTGTAAATCTACTTCTATGATAATATAGAATCAGTCAACATCTAATATTGTACTTCATTAACCATAAAACGAAAAGCCTATTCGCTAAGTTTTCCTTTGTTTGTAACAATTTCGACATTTCTGTAACTATTGGATAAAATATGTCTTGAAATCCCCAATATTTGGACTATCCATTATCTTTTGAACGACTTCCTTACACGCTGTTATCTTTCCTCTCTTTGCACAGTCATATACCAAGAAAACCAAAGTTCTTTATGTAATAATCCATTAGCTAAATAAGCTATACGATTATAGTCTTCACCAACAGAGTGTAGGCTCAATTACAGTCACAATTTTAAAACAAAAAAGAATCCGTTAGCTATTGGAAAGCAAACAGATTCTTGTCTTTGTCAGCGAAACTATTTTACAAAATGAGTTCCTATAATAAGTTTATGATATAATAGCTAATCAATGCCAGTAAACCTAGGACACCTGAGACCGTAAAATAAAGTAGCTTCATTTTTAAACCTGACCAAAGCCAAACCCCGCAGTTTGCTGCAATCAAGCAAAATAATGCAATATTATTGCCATTAAAATATGTAGTGTAAATTCGAATAGACATACTAAATAATAAAACAGCACCTAATAAATGGAAAATAGGGGCTAAAAGATCCTTTTTTCTTGCCATTCGAAATGCCGTCAAAAATAATATCACCGCAGCTATGCCAACTACAACCGTTAAAATTATCATTAAAGAAGATATTGTAAAATAAATAGACAGCAACGTAATCATTGCAATACATATACCTGCAATTATAAGTAGCAGCCTTCTCTTTTCTGAAGGTAATATAGCCTGTTTATGATGTATTGGTTCTAACTCCTCTATATCTGACCCCTCTGCATATAGAGCCGCTAAAAAATCACAGTAATGCTCTGGTAATAGTTTATTTTGCTTCCAAAACAAAATCTCATTCAAAATTATTTTTTTTCGAGGATTTGTCATAGTGTATACTCCAAACATTGCTTAATAATGGTTGTTATTACAATTTTATCTTAAAATTGTTAATAACACATCTGTATAAAGTAGCAAAAATAATCAAGATTCACTCATTCTAATTACTCGCTATAACATTTATCGAAAAAATATTTACTATGTTTAGTATGTTCTAGGGAAAATGATGAAAATTTTGCGCGGGTATTTACTTCACGTTCACAGGTATTCTCCTATTTCATGCGAATATAATAATAGGCTTAAAAAAGGGCTATCCAATTAGTCATTACTAATTAGATAGCCCAACTTTTTATCTTTATTCTAAGAAGTCTTTTAAACGTTTGCTGCGAGAAGGGTGACGTAGCTTTCTAAGAGCCTTAGCTTCAATTTGGCGAATACGTTCACGTGTTACACCAAATACCTTCCCTACCTCTTCTAATGTACGTGTGCGACCATCATCTAAACCGAAACGTAAGCGAAGGACATTTTCTTCACGGTCAGTTAATGTATCTAGCACATCCTCTAATTGCTCTTTTAACAATTCATAAGCTGCATGGTCAGATGGAGATTGAGCTTCTGAATCCTCAATAAAGTCTCCTAAATGTGAATCATCTTCTTCTCCAATTGGTGTTTCAAGAGATACTGGTTCTTGTGCAATTTTTAAAATTTCACGTACTTTTTCAGGTGTTAAATCCATCTCCTCACCAATTTCTTCTGGAGATGGCTCGCGACCTAAGTCTTGTAGTAATTGGCGTTGTACACGAATTAATTTATTAATTGTTTCTACCATATGCACTGGAATACGAATTGTACGTGCTTGGTCCGCAATTGCACGTGTAATCGCTTGGCGAATCCACCATGTTGCATACGTGGAAAATTTAAAACCTTTACGGTAGTCAAATTTCTCAACTGCCTTGATAAGACCCATATTCCCCTCTTGAATTAAATCAAGGAATAGCATTCCACGGCCAACATAGCGCTTTGCAATCGATACAACAAGACGTAAGTTCGCTTCAGCTAGGCGTTTACGTGCTTCTTCGTCACCTTGCTCAATACGCTCAGCTAAGGCAATTTCTTGCTCGGCAGAAAGTAAATCAACTCGACCAATTTCTTTTAAATACATACGTACAGGGTCATTTATTTTAACACCTGGTGGTACACTCAAATCATTTAAATCAAAAGTCTCTTCGTTTGCTTCTTCTTTCATTAAGCTTTCTTCTTCAAACTCTTCTTTTCCAATGATTTGAATGTCTTTAGCCTTTTCAAGATCCTCAGCAAAGTGGAAAATCTCTTCGTTCTCCAATTCATAAGGCGCTAGTTTCTCTGAAATTTCTTTCATAGAAATTTCACCTTCTGTTTTTGCTTTTTCTTGTAGTATTTTTTTTGCTTCATCTAATGTAATTTCTACTTCTACCTCTTTTGAACGTTCTGACTTGTCCGCCATAAACCTTCCTCCTTCTAAACAACCGAATCGGGTTAAATCGCCGATAACGATTTTCTTAAATGAATAATCTGTTGGGCGATTTCAAGTGCACGCGCATACTCATGCATCTTCTCCGCTTCCTTTGACTCATGCATCTTTTGTTGAATTTCTTGCTCAATTCTATATTTTTGCAGCTGACGTATTGAGTCTGTGACCTCTGCATCTGCTTGGTCGGGATCTCTTTCCGCTAAAGCTGCTTCCATTACAATCTTGCGTAATTCAGCGTCATCTAATATCTCAACAAAACGTTGATAATCAGGATGACCATATTCCTCATAAAATCCTACTAAGCGAACAAAAACTGCCATATAAGCATCTCGTACAAATGGATCTTTTTGCTCACTACGTAATACCCTGTCCACTACATCTATATTATGAAGCATATGAGCCAGTAATAAACGTTCGGCACGTTCAGCTGCGTCCATAGGCTTATGTTGCTGAGTGACCGGCATCGAAGGCGTTTGAACAGGCATTTCTACTTTTGCAGAACGAACCTGATTGGCTTCTAGCTTTCGGAATTGAGCATAAATCGCTTCTTCCGAGATGTTTGTTTCTTTCGATAGCTGTCTTATATACAAATCTCGTTCAACTGGTGATGATCTACCTACCAGTTGTTCAAGAACTTCTTGAATATATTGAAGCGTATCATTTTCAAACTGAAAGTTCTTATTTCGTCTAGCATGCATCATCATAAAAGCAATATACGCATGAGGGTTTTCCAAAATTTGTTCTTTAAATGCTTGTCCACCTAAACTACGAATGTATTCATCGGGATCTAGCTTATCTGGTAACACCGCAATATTGACTTTCATACGTTCCGTTTGAAGTAACTGTGCTGCTCTTTTCGCCGCATCAAACCCAGCATTATCACCGTCATAGCAAATGGTAATCTGCTCTACTAAGCGCTTTAGCTTTGTGATATGCTGATTCGTAAGCGAAGTACCCATTGTTGCTACAGCATTCGTTACACCCACAGAGGTTGCTGCTAAAACATCCATAAATCCTTCCATCAATACTACTTGACGATTTTTTCTAATCGAGGTTCGTGCTTTATCTAGGTTATATAGCACTTCACTCTTTTGAAAAATTGGTGATTCTGGACTATTTAAATATTTTGCCTCTTCACCAGTAGATGTAAGGATTCGTCCTGAGAATGCTATAATCTTTCCGTTCTCATCACGAATGGGAAACATAATACGCCCTCTAAAACGATCAAAATAGCGTTCTTCCCCTTCACGCTTGATTACTAAACCACTTTCCGCGATTTCTTGTAAATTATAACCTTTTCTTTCAAGCAATATCGTTAATGCATCAAAGCTTGGGAGAGACCATCCAATGCTATTAGATTCTATAAGTTCCCTTGTAAATCCTCTTTCTAGCAAATAATTTAAAGGTTCTTCACCATCTTCGGTATTTAACAGTAAATGATGAAAAAAATCTGCTGCAAAAGCGTGAGCTTCTTTCATCCTTTCTTCCGCTTTAGATACCTTTTTCGTTACTTCAGGTAAACTTGGCCCAATATCTAACTGTATGCCAACACGTTCACCAAGTTTCACGACAGCGTCAGGAAAAGAAATACCTTCTATATCCATAACAAAAGTAATAGCATTACCGCCTGCACCACAACCAAAGCAATGGAAAATTTGTTTGTCTGATGACACAGAAAAAGATGGCGTTTGTTCTCCATGAAATGGACAGAGCCCAAACCAATTGCGCCCACGCTTTGTAAGCTGCATGTATTCGCTTATGACATCAACAATCTCCGATTGTGAACGAATCTGTTCAATCACTTCTTCAGGAATCTTCCCTGCCAAATCCATCACCATCTTTAAATTACGTTCTAAAACACAATTCGCTATCCGATTTAAAAATCCTTTATTTCTCGACAAAAAAATAGGATTTTTCTCTTAATAAATATTTTTACCACAATTTTATTATTATAAAACAAAAATTAATTTTTATCTATACTATTTTCAAAATGGACTCAAAAAAACCGCCTCTCACATGAGGTGGTTTATCATCATCCGTTTTTTATTTACAGTTCAAGATATGCTCAATAATGACGTTCGCTGTTTCCTCAACAGCTTTGTTTGTCACATCAATAACCTTACAACCGATTTTAGCGACAATTTTTTCAAAATGTTGGATTTCTTCTAATATTCGATTATGCTGCGCATAGATAGCATCATCATTCAAGCCAAGAGACATTAGTCTCTCTTTTCTAATTGAGTTTAATTTATCAGGAGAAATAATTAAACCAAAACATTTTTTCGGATCAATTTGTAATAGTTCTTCTGGTGGCTCCACTTCTGGTACTAAAGGTACGTTCGCCACCTTATAGCGTTTATGTGCTAAATATTGTGATAACGGTGTTTTAGAGGTACGTGAAACACCGACTAACACAATATCAGCCTGTAAAAGACCACGTGGATCTCTACCATCATCATATTTTACTGCAAATTCAATAGCCTCTATTTTTTTAAAATAATCATCATCTAGCTGGTGAACAATTCCTGGTGCTTCTAATGGGAATTCTTCCACAAATGTTGTCATTGTTTTTAAAGCAGGCCCTAAGATGTCGACAGCATAGACATTTTCTTGCTCACACAGTTCATGTAATAACGATCGCATCTCCTGGCGAACAAGCGTATACACAATAAAAGCATTCTGTTTCGCTGCAAGGCATACAATTTTCCGAATGAGCTCCTCTGATTGTATATGAGGAAAACGGCGAATTACTGTGTTTTCCAAACTAGGTCGAAACTGGCTAATAACCGCTTTCGCGACTTGATCACCAGTTTCACCGACTGAATCAGATACAACAAAAACCCGTAGTCTTTTCATGCTGCTCTCCTTCAAATATTTAGTCATTCTGTGCCAGTGATAAGAAAGCTCGTGTAATCGTCGTTTTTGTAAGACGACCAACGATTTTCAAACCACCTTCTTGTGGCTCTACTACTGGTAGCGAATCAACTTCTCGTTCAATTAGTTTATTCGCTGCAACAACTAAAGAATCTGCTCTCTCACAGTACGAAATATTTGGCATTCGTGTCATAATTATATGTACAGGAATTTTGTTTAAATCCTGCGTGCCAATACTTGTTCGTAGTAAATCTTTTCGAGAAAGTACTCCTGTCAAAAACTCATTTTTATCTACGACAAAGAGTGTTCCAACATCCTCTGAAAACATGAAGCAAATCGCATCGTAAACAGTCATTGTTTCCGGTACAACAACTGGTCCTGAATGGAAATCTTTCACTTTTAAATTGTTAATACTATCCGTCAATGTAACGGATGTTTTTTTACCTGAATAGAAATAGCCAACACGAGGTCTAGCATCTAAAAAGCCCGCCATTGTGAGTATTGCTAAATCTGGTCTTAAAGTTGCTCTTGTCAGATTGAGACGTTCTGCAATATGTTCGCCTGTGATTGGGCCGTTTTCTTTCACAATTTGTAAAATGTCTTCCTGACGTTTATTGAGTTCGATTGGACTCACCGCCTCAAATCTAATAGTGTTATACTTATGCTCAATTATTATATACTATTTTAATAATTATTGCGAAGAAAAGAACTACATGCTACAATATTGACACATACGCTTGCTCTAAATGTATTTTCGAGCGATTTGCGTTTTATAGGCGATGATGGGAAAAAAGTATCTGTTCCACTTTAAAGCGAGTAGAAGATGGTGAAAGTCTACATAGTAGCAGAGAAAAGGCACTCCTTGAGCTAACTTTTTTGAAAAGAGGTTTTAAACAACGCGTTTAAAACAATCAGGGTGGAACCGCGGGTTTTAGCACTCGTCCCTGGGCATTCATTGTGCCCGGAGACGGGTGCTATTTTTAATTTAGTCCTACCTAAATTAAAAAAATCTCTAGCGAATTGTATAAATTCGCTAAAACAAAATCAATGTTCACTCTGTGAAAATTATGAAGGAGGCTATTTTTTATGGCAAACAAATCAATGGAAACAATCGTATCTTTAGCGAAGCATCGCGGCTTTGTCTTCCCTGGTTCTGAAATCTACGGAGGCTTAGCAAACACTTGGGATTACGGTCCACTAGGTGTTGAATTAAAAAACAATGTTAAAAAAGCGTGGTGGCAAAAATTTGTCCAAGAATCAGAGCACAATGTTGGAATAGATGCAGCAATTTTAATGAACCCAAAAGCTTGGGTTGCTTCTGGTCACGTTGGCAACTTTAATGACCCAATGATTGATTGTAAAGCATGTAAAGCGCGCCATCGTGCTGACAAAATCATCGAGGACGCTGCGCTAGCAAAAGGCGATGAAATCATTGTCGATGGTATGACATTTGATCAAATGAAAGAAACGATGATTAAGTATGACGTAGTGTGCCCGGATTGTGGTAAAGCTGATTTTACAGATATTCGTCAATTTAATTTAATGTTTAAAACATTCCAAGGTGTAACAGAATCTTCTACTAATGAAATTTATTTACGCCCAGAAACAGCACAAGGTATATTCGTGAACTTTAAAAACGTACAACGTTCAATGCGTAAACGTACACCATTCGGTATTGCTCAAATCGGTAAATCATTCCGTAACGAAATTACACCAGGTAACTTCACTTTCCGCACACGTGAATTTGAACAAATGGAACTTGAATTTTTCTGTAAGCCTGGCGAGGACCTTGAATGGCACGCATATTGGAAAGAATTTTGTAAAAATTGGTTATTAAATTTAGGCATGAAGGAAGATTCTATGCGTCTTCGTGATCATGAAGACGACGAATTGTCTCACTACTCAAATGCTACAACTGATATTGAATTTAAATTCCCATTCGGTTGGGGCGAACTATGGGGCGTAGCGGATCGCACAGATTTCGATTTAAAACAGCATATGGAGCATTCTGGTGAAGATTTCACTTACATTGACCCAGTATCAAACGAACGTTATGTTCCATATTGTATCGAGCCTTCTTTAGGTGCAGACCGTGTAACATTAGCATTCCTTTGCGATGCTTATGACGAGGAAGAGCTTGAAGGCGATGATAAGCGTACAGTTTTACGCTTCCACCCTGCTCTAGCACCATTTAAAGCTGCGGTCCTACCACTTTCTAAAAAACTTTCGGATGAAGCTACAGATGTTTGGGCAGAGCTTCGTAAATCTTTCCCAGTTGACTTTGACGAGTCACAATCAATCGGTAAACGTTACCGTCGTCAAGATGAAATTGGTACACCATTCTGTATCACTTACGATTTTGACTCAAAAGAGGATGGTCAAGTTACAGTGCGTCATCGCGATTCAATGGCTCAAGTTCGTATGCCAATTACAGATGTTAAAGCATACATCGAAAAACATCTTCAATTCTAAAATTCATCAGTTTATAAAGAGGGAGTCGCATTTTAGCGACTCCCTCTTATTATGTCTTTAATAATGAAAACAAGCGCTCTTGCATCTTCTCCTCAAATGAAAACCTTTTCATATTCATGCCTACTAAGCTTATAAGTAGTTCCTCAATATCTACAAGCGAATAAAAAAGGAATGTTCCTTCTCGCATCGGGCGAACTCTCTTATCAACTGTCAGCTCTTCCCCAATAAAGTAAGCTACATTTACGTTACAATGTTCCATTAATTGCGTAATGCTCTGATCATCATCTGGATTAATAAAGAACGGCACAATTTTGTCAATATACAAAATACTTTGCACAAGTTTTATGAAGAAATTTTCACGTAGTGAAGTTTCCACAACTAATACTGTTGTTTTCTCATGCTGATAATCCATATACAATATATGTAATTGCTCTTCTAATAGTTTCTTTAATATAGTAATAGAGTTCCTATATTTTTTCAAATCTATTTGAATTTCCCTTGTTAATAAACGTAGAATTCGAAAGGCAGGTAAAAATATTTTTAAAATAATTTCTTTAGGATGTAAATGATCTATTAATTTATTGAAGTAGACTCTTAAGCCATTTTCGTCACAACGAATTAATTGTTCTATAAATAAATTAAAAATTTCTTCAAAGCTGTTAGCACGATAATCAATCATTTTCGCAATTTTCACATTATAATTTAAAGGTAAAATCATTGACTTTTGTTCATCCAACAACTTAACTTTAGGTAATGTTGGGAATAAATCATAGACAAGTTCTACTTGTGCACTTCGATTATCAGATAATTGAACGACCGAGTTGACAGGATAAATCCTTAAGCACTCTACAAATTTGTGCATAAATTTCTCGTTATATAAATGTCGATCACGATATAAAACAGCTAATGCATCTGTTGCAGCATATCCCGAATGATATACACGCTTTGATGTCATAGCTGAATAAACATCTATTATTTGCAGTAATTGAACTCCCACACACATATCATCCTCACAAAGCTGATTCGGATAACCTTTACCGGCAAAGCGTTCATGATGATTACGTGCTAAATAGGCAATATCCTCTTCCCCATTTTCTATGAGCAACTCGTAACCTTTAGTCGTATGAGTTTTAACAATGTCAAACTCATCTTCTGATAATTTTCGTTTTAAATTTAATATTTCTTGCGGGATAAACACCTTCCCAATATCATGGAACAAATAGCCCCTTGCTAGCGTTACAATATCCGTTAAACCTAAATAACGTGCAAAGATAGTACCTAAAACGAAAACATCAAATGAATGAACAAAAGAATACTCATCCCATTCCTTTAATCGCATAAGTAATTCATAGCGATGTTTTTTTTCTAAAATTTGTTCAAAAACACCTTGTACATAAGTAGTATCTTGGATACTTTTTAAAATTTGACCATAGCGCAATTCATGCACAACATTCTCTAATGTAGTCATAAAAAGGTTATTCACCTTATCTTTATACTCATCTACCTCATCCTTTTTATCGATAAGTGGTGCAAATATATCCCAGCAATCCCTTGTATGCTGCATACTTAAATCATGAACAATTCGGACTGAATTAGTTGGTAAATAGACAGATAGTTCGTCTACTTTTCTAAGCTTAAGTAAAGCAATAATTCGTTCCGTTAAAACTAAATCTTTTTTAGCGAGTAAACGATAATCAGAAAAAATATCTTCAGCTAAAATATCATTGGCTTCAACTTCATCAATACTTAACGTCACTTTTCTTAGCATATTTTCTGCCACATATGCAATATTCAAGCATCATGTGACTCCCTCCTTCTTCGATAGACTGCGTTGTTCATCAATTATGCCTCGACATAATTGCGTCTGGAGGCTTTAACTTCTTTCAACGGATGTTTGGACTTGCGTTGAAAGAAGTTAAATATCATCTATATTATTTACAATATCATAGATTAAAATGCCTTTTCAACTAGTTTATGGTATACAAATGAATAGTTACTACTATGTTTATGTTAAAAACCATCCCAAAATTAGTAATTTATATCTAACTTATTCTTTTAACAACAGCTATTAACAACAATAAAAAAGATATAAAATCCTATACAATAGAACTAAAAGCGCATTTTTATAATTTATAGTTAAATTTATATCACAAATAATATTTTCTGTAAATTACAAAAAATTACTCATTTTGTCCTAATAGTCTAGCAAAAATCTCACATTACTATACAAACATTACCATTCCAGAAAATTTTACATTAGGAAACGTTGAAATCATTTTTATATACTTCACCCAACTTTTATCTCATCTCCCAAAAATCCTATATACCATTCAATAAAATACGTCCCAGTCGATAAGGAAATAATAGCCATTACTCGTTGATGAACAAGTATTTTATCCATGTTAATTTTTAACATCATATAATTCCCTCTATTCTCATCTTCATCATTTTGATATAAATAAAGTATTATAGTTAATCTTAAATGTTAAATAACAATAATTTAACAATCTATGGAGATTCCAACCTATTTAACAGGATGGTCCTAGCTATAAAAATTTTTTATGTATTTTGGAGGAATTTTTTTGAAAAGCAATCGTTTTTATCACATCGCAATAGCATCAGCACTAGCAACAAGCGCTATTGTCATTGCACCCCCAGCACATGCTGCATCGGTATTCTCTGATGTAAAAAATGTGTCATCTGAAGAAGGTCAAGCTATTATTAACTTAGCTCAACGTGGCATTATATCAGGCTACCCCGATGGCACTTTTAAACCTGAGAATTCAATTACTCGTACACAAGCTGCGAAAATTTTAGCTGGTATTTTAAAGCTAGATACGGTTCATGTAAAAAATCCAAATTTTAAGGATATAAAACCCGGCGACGCAAATTATGGCGCGATTGCTGCTTTAGCAAATGCAGGTATTATTAGCGGAACCAATGGCTATTTCAATCCAACTAAAAATATTACACGTGGACAAATGTCAAAAATGATTGTGAAAGGTTTTAAATTACCAATTACAAACGGCATTTACATTCCTTTTGATGATGTCAACGAAGGTAGCGAATACGAACCATATATAAAAACACTTTTTGCCAATAGCATTACAATAGGTACAACGCCTACTACCTTCGGACCACAAACTAATGTAAAACGCTCCCAGTTAGCACTTTTTGTTGTACGTGCTGAAAAAGCTCAAGGCAACGTCACAGTTTTTGCTAGCCAATTTAAGCAAGACTATATCTTTGCTTCTTATGGCGGCATTAACCCTGCAGAGGATATCTTTACATGGGTTGAAGATGAAGAAGATTATATGACAGAGTCCATTACAATTAAACCGCTAAAAGAAGGCACAGGAAAATTAGTTATTACGGGCTTTAAAGAAGATACGGAAGAATTTATCGATGTCTATTACTTAGTAAATGTGAAGAAAGTAAACGGAAAGCTACAAACAACGCTTCAAAAAGTGAAAGAAGAGGATTATGCAGAAAACTTACCGCTCAACTTAATGGAAAGTAATTTAAAATTTGTTCCTACTAAGGTAGGTATTCAAACTGCAGATGGTCAAACTTTATCTCCTGAATTATATAATTTTAAATCAACGAATAATTCTGCTACACTTTCTATCTTTAAAAATGGTCAATATATGCTTACTTTCACTAATGGTACTCAACAACAAACAATGGCTGCTGATGTCAATACATATGATTTCGTACGTAGTATTGATTTGTATCAAGTTACAGATGAGTTAACGTTTTCAAGTAGCGATCTATCGTTCGAGCCAACACATGTTGCCTTAGAAAAATTTAATTCTGAGCCAGCAGCTGTGAAAGCGACAATAAAGGACAAGAAAGTAAATGTTACACCATTAGCAGAAGGTACATCTATTTTACATATAACAGGTAAAAATGGTGAAACTGCTTATCTATATATTGATTTTCTAAAAATCGCTAATAAATGGGTTGCTTCTTACGAGTTCATGGAAGATCCAGAAGAATATTAATATATTGTAATGTAAAAAGAAAAATGCCAGAAGATCATAATTAATGGTCTTCTGGCGTTTTTTCTTGATCAGTACTCGTTCTTAACTGAAATTCAGGCGTTCTTTCAAGCTGTTCAATAAATTTTTTAGTCTTAAAACGAATTCCTGTTTGTTCTTCGTAAATGGTTGTAATTATTTTTTTAATAAAATATTTGGTTTCCTTTTTTAATTCTAATTTCCCAATTTGGTCAATCGGTACAGTATAGAACATTCGGATAAGCTTAAGCTGAGTCGGTGTTAATCGAATGATATAAGGATCATGATGATAACAACGATGACACAAAAAACCTCCCTGCACAAAAGAAAATGCAAATTCACCGTCTACTGCTCCACAAGTAGCACAAGCATGTAATATAGGCTGCACACCTGTATAGGGTAGCATTTTCCATTCAACGAACAATGTAATGGCCTCCGGGTCGTAACCTTCCTCAATTGCTTGTAATGCTTGAAGGAGCACATCAAATGCAAGTGGCTCTGGTTTCCCCTCTTCTACTACACGTTCGATAAGTTCCATTATATAACTTGCATAGGCCGTTGCCATTATATCCTCACGAATATGACGCATTGAATTTAGATGCTCTCCTTGTTGCAATGTCCCCATACCGGTATGATGCTGTACCATAAACATGCCATACGTAAATGGCTGTGTCACAGATGCTAACCTACTGGAAGGCTTCTTCGCTCCTCGAGCCATTGTTGCAACCTTTCCTGCTTCTCTTGTTAGTAATGTTACAATTTTATTTGATTCTCCATAGGCACGCACCTTTAGGACAATTCCTTCCCATTTATGAAGCATCGATCCTCCTCCTTTCTCCAAGCTTCGCAATCAATTATGCCTCGCCATAATTGCGTCCGGAGGCTTTAGGCCAACAAATGTTTTTTGTGCGAAAGCGCAGTGCTAACGTAGCGACAGCAACACGATGTCGGTCACTCAGTCATGTGTTGCACAGTCGTTTCGCTTTCACACAGATAAATTGCCACAAGATGTGGCGTTCTTAGCCTGAGTTCCTCTATTTCAGCGGTGTCCAAACACCTGTAGCTGACGCTTTGCTTTCGCTACAAAAAACCTGCTGAAAGAAGTGAAAATAGAGCTCTCCAATAATTATTGGACAGCTCCATTTAAAACTACAGCGACAAACAGGAATGTTGGTAAGTTGCTTTGGAACTTAACAGCTTTTCCTATTAATATTCATCATCACGGAAACCGAAGTCACGTAAATGTGTTGATTTATTTCGCCAATCTTTTTGTACCTTTACCCAAAGCTCTAAATATACTTTTGAACCAAGAAGCATTTCAATATCTTTTCTTGCACGTATCCCTACTTCTTTTAATAGCGCTCCACGTTTACCAATGACAATCCCTTTTTGAGAATCCCTTTCCACGATAATTGTTGCTGCTACACGAATTTTATCTTCATTTTCTTCATCACGGCGAATTTTATCAATAACAACAGCAATGGAATGGGGTATTTCTTCACGCGTTAAATGTAACACTTTTTCACGAATTAACTCTGAAATAATAAAACGCTCAGGATGATCTGTTACTTGATCTGCTGGGTAATATTGTGGGCCTTCTGGTAAATACTTCGCTAATGTTGCTAATAAATTTTCAACATTATTCCCTTGTAATGCGGAAATCGGAACTATTTCAGCAAAGTCATAACGCTCTTTGTAACTTTCAATAATCCCCATTAATTCATCAGGATGAATTTGATCGATTTTATTAATTACTAGGAAGACAGGCGTTGGATTACCCGCCAACATTTCAAGGATAAATTCGTCACCCTTCCCAAGTTTCTGCTCTGCATTTACCATGAACATAATAACATCCACTTCACGCAAAGTATTTTTAGAAACCTTTAACATAAAATCCCCTAGCTTATGTTTTGGCTTGTGGATTCCTGGTGTATCTATAAAAATCATTTGGCTATCATTGGTTGTTAGTACACCTTGTACTTTATTTCGTGTTGTTTGTGGTTTATCACTCATAATCGCAATTTTTTGACCTATAACACGGTTTAAAAATGTTGATTTCCCTACATTTGGTCGACCGATTATGGAGATAAAACCCGACTTATAGCCATTGTTATTTTCCAGCATTCTCTAAATCCTCCGTTGTGAATGCAAACGGTAGTAATTCGCCTACAGACGTTACCGTGACATCACCTTTTAAGTTTGTTAAATATACAGGCATAGATGGTTTGCAAAATTCCATCATCACTTGACGACAAGCCCCGCATGGCGCACATGGCCCATCCGTATCAGCTACAATAGCGATCGCCTCAAAATCATAAATACCTTCTGACACAGCTTTGAAAAAGGCTGTACGTTCAGCACAATTGGTCATACTATAGCCAGCATTTTCAATATTGCAACCATGAATAACCTCTCCATTTTTCGTTAAAATCGCCGCGCCAACTTTAAATTTTGAATAAGGTACATAAGCTTTTTCACGCGCTTTTTTTGATTCTTCTAGTAATGCATGCATATCAATTGTCATTATGTTCACCTCTACAAATCAATTTCGCCTTGGCGTAATTGAATAAATCATATTTCTTCAGCACAACTGTTACTACTTCATGACCGATTAATAATTTTTTGTAATATCAAAACCATTTCGGTATAAATATGAGTAATCCGATTATAGCACTGAATATCGCAAATACAAGTACTGCGCCTGCTGCAAGATCTTTAGCCTGCTTAGCAAGCGGATGGATGTTAGGTGAAGCTAAATCCACTACTCGTTCAATTGCAGTATTAACCATTTCGAGTACTAACATTAGTGCTATTAATAGCAACACTATATACCATTCTATATGTGATAAATCCGTAAAATAGCCAGCAATCAAAACTATTCCTGCACTTAGCAAGTGGGACTTGAAATTTTGCTCGGTACAGGCTGTAATGATACCTTTAAAGGCATACCCAAAAGAGCGTACGAATTTGCAAACATTCATTTATTCTCGTCCTAAGCCGAAAGATTGTAAAATCTCATCCTGCTTACCGAACATTACCTTTTCATCTTCTGGCACCATATGATCATAGCCAAGTAGATGTAAGAAACCGTGAACCGCTAAAAAGCCTAATTCTCGCTCAAACGTATGCCCATATTCTTCTGCTTGTTCTTTTGTACGATCTGTTGAAATAATAATATCTCCTAACACACGGGGCATCCCTTCAAATGTTACTTCTATTTCTCCCTCACCTAACTCCTCCAAGGCAAAAGAAATAACATCTGTCGGTTGATCCTTGTCACGATATTCTCGGTTGATTTCTTGAATCGCATCATTTGTAACAAACGTTACTGACACTTCTGTTTCCGGCTCAATATTCTCTATTTTCGCAGCATGCTGCAAAAGCTTTTCAACAAGCTCCATATGCTCAGCAGCCACTTCATTTGTTTCATCTGTAAAATCAATTGTTAAAATCATAGATCCTCCTACTTATCTGCCTTTGGATATTCAATTCGTGAGTGGAAAATTCCATTCAACGTTTCACAAAGTACTCGCTCTATACATTTTAACTCTTTTATTGAAATATCGCATTCATCAAATTGATTGTCTTGTACTCGATCATCAATAATTGCGCGTACCAACTTTTGAATTTTCTCTGCATTCGGTTCCTTCATCGATCGAACTGCTGCCTCAACGCTATCTGCAACGCTAATCACTGCCGCTTCCTTCGTTTGTGGCTTCGGACCTGGATATCTGTACTTTGTATCATCAGCTAAACATTTTCCTTCTTCCTTCGCTTTAAAGTAGAAGAACTTTAACAGACTAGATCCGTGATGCTGCAAGGCAATATCGATAATTTCCTGTGGCATCTTATAACGTTTTAGCATTTGAGCTCCGTCAGTTGTATGTGCGATTATAATTTCCGCGCTTTTTTCTGGGGGCAATGAATCATGTGGGTTAATACCAGACATTTGATTCTCGATGAAAAAGGCAGGACGCTTCGTTTTGCCAATATCATGATAATAGCATCCTACACGAGCCAGTAATCCATCTGCTCCAATTTCCTCACATGCTGCCTCCGCTAAGTTCGCCACCATTACACTATGATGATATGTTCCTGGAGCCTCCATTAGTAATTTTTTCAGCAACGGATGGTTTGGGTTCGATAATTCAATTAAACGCAACGACGACAATAAACTAAATGCTGATTCAAAGAATGGTAAAAGACCCATTGTAAGAGCACCTGATAATAGAGCTGATATCAATGCCGCTATAAAGTAATACAATAACTCTGACAAACCGTAAGTAGATTGTGTCATTAATAAATAAAATGCGATAAACGACATATTTACTAGCCCTATAACACCTACAGCATGTAGAATATGCGAACGCTTTTCCATACTCCCCAAAAAGAATAAGCTCGCAAAGCCTCCAAAAATTATATACAGTGTAATTTCCATCTGCATAACAGATGAATAGCCCTCTTGAAAAATAACACCCGCAGACGCCGCTGTCATAACCGTAATGAGTACTGCAGCACGATCATTCACTAATAGCCGTACAAGCATTGTTGCCAAAGCTGTTGGGAAAAGGAAGGCAACCGTAACATCGAAGCCACCAGAAACTAGGCTTATAAATTTCATCAGCAAGATGGATAAACCATAAACAATTACTGTCACCAACAAGGCATTACGTTTCTTGTGCTCATCTGTATCCCAACGTTCAAATAAAACAAACATGAACGTCATTTCCAAAAGTATTAATATAATCAGCCCTGCAATCGGTTTCAACGATGCCTTATTACTCACCATACCTAGAAGTTCTAATTGACGAAATGCCTCATTATCAATAATTTGACCTTCCTGTACGATGATTTGCCCTTGAAGAATTCGAGTTGGTTCAACCGATTCCTTCGCTTGATCCTTTCGAATTTTCGTTTGTTCTTCGTTTACCGTCTCGTTTTCGATAATACTCGTCCGTCCAATTAAAACTACCGTATTAAATATTTTATCTGGATAGCCACGTTGTCCACGAATTTTTGTCTCAAAATCATTTTGACCCGCAAATACAGTTTCTGATCGAATAGATTTTTGCAAATATTCCTGCACAGATTTTGAAAGTTGCGTACTTGTTCTTTTTAAATCTGCTTCACTTTGTACTAACAATCCTTCTAACTGTGAATCAGTAAAGATAATTGGCATTTGCTCTGAATCTATGGATTCAAACTTTTTGCGGAGCTTCGTCACTTGGTCGTCAATCGGAATAGGTTCTTTGCTACTCTCAACATCCGCCTTTACGTCGAGAACATAGTCAAATAAAGACGTTACAATCGCAGCTCGCTGCTTAGCAACATCCGCAGAAAATTGATAGACTGGCGCAACCGCATTCGCTGCTTTTTCTCGTTCCTGTTGTGTTTTATAAGTATCTTCTATCGTTTTAGTAGATCGTACTGTTTCAGGCGCTAGTTGTAATGGTTTAAAATCATATGTAACACCTTTAACATTGCCATACATAAAAGCAAATTGTAGGGCTCCTGTTAAGATGAGAACGACAATTAAAAAGTAGCGGAAGCCAATAAGTTCTGTAAATTTTTTTAATTGTTTCTCCATCCGGCACCTCCTCTATCTATCTACTATCATACCAATTCAAAAAACATTTTTCCCGAAAAATGTATAAGAAAGCAAAAAAACAGCTATACAATTTGTATAGCTGTCACAAATTTTTCCATTTTCCAAGTATTTTCATGCTTGTTAAATTTTATATCAGTCGCTTTCGGTGCAGACTTTAATAGGACCGCTAGCGGTCCTATTAAAGTTGCTGTTCTTCGTAGGCTTTGATGATTTTTGCTACGATTGGGTGGCGTACAACATCGCCTTGTTCTAAAATTTGGAAATGTATGGATTTTACATACTTTAGCGTACGTTCTGCTACGATTAACCCAGATTCCGTGTTTTTCGGGAGGTCAATTTGTGTTTTGTCGCCGGTAATGACCATTTTTGAACCAAAGCCTAGTCGCGTTAAAAACATCTTCATTTGCTGATGTGTCGTATTTTGAGCTTCATCTAAAATAACAAAGGCATCGTCTAAAGTACGGCCGCGCATATACGCTAAAGGTGCAATTTCGATTGTACCTCGTTCAATAAGTCTTTGCGTTTGTTCTGTCCCGTAAATATCGTTTAAAGCGTCATAAAGAGGTCGTAAATAAGGATCTACCTTTTCCTTCAAATCCCCCGGAAGAAAGCCTAGAGACTCTCCTGCTTCTACTGCAGGGCGTGTTAAAATAATACGCTTAACGTGCCCATTTTTTAGCGCCTGCGTTGCCATGACTACCGCTAAATACGTTTTCCCAGTACCAGCTGGACCGATACCAAAAACAACGTCTTTATGACGGATTGCTTGTATGTATTCACGTTGACCGATTGTTTTTGCACGAATAGGCTTTCCTTTCGTCGTGCGTGCAATTTCTTCATCATAAAGTTCTGCAAAATATTCAATCGTTCCTTTTTGTGTCATTTCAATAGCAGTTGCAACATCACGCTGATCAATATTAATTCCTTTACGAATGACCTTTAGAAGAGCATGTAAAAGGAATGTCGCTTGTTCCTTTGCATCCTCTTCACCAGCAAGCTGAATTTGTTCACCACGTGTAATAATGTGGACTTGTAGTGCCTCTTCGATTAACTTCATATTTGCATCGGAAATTCCGAGTAGCATAACCGCTTCGTTTGGATTATCCACTTGTAATACAGTTAAATGTTCTGACATAATCATTCTCCTTGTGGGCCTTGTATTGGACTGGCAATGTTTTCATTGACTAAAAATAGAACTTTCCCTTCAACTGTACCATTCCCCCACTTTACCTGTAAAAGGTTTTCTTTTTTGATAACCGTTTTCGCAGGTAATGAACGTATTACCTTTTCATGAAGTAATGGTAAGAGCAGTGAATCTATTTTGGATTCATCAAGCTCCACTTGCACTTTTTTAGTGTACTGCTCTTCAACAATTGACACATACTGATCGAGCCAGCTTGGTATATCTTTCTTTTGCACATAGTCAACTTTTTCTTTTTCTTGATGAATGCCTTTCACTAATACACGCCACTGCTTCTGTTGTAGCGTTTCCATCGTTAGCTTTGTCGGAATTTTAAAAGAACATTCGAGCCAATAATCAGCGTAGACCTCTCCCTTTGCCCCAACAAAAACTTGATCTTCGCCACTTTCAATTACGCCACTTACAAGAACATCACCTTCGTAAGCAGTATCGTTAACTGCAATTTTCCGTTCACCATTTTGAATATTAAAATTAGTAATAACACCACTTTTTGTTGCCACTAAATGCGTCGCTAGTTTCTCATTCGTTTGTTTAGTTTGCTTCGGGGATTCCTGAGGCCGTAAAGTTACACGTCCACCATGCTTTTCAATATGCACCCACGAAAGATCTCGATGCCCTTCTAATAGCTTCTGACGAATGACAGCATCTGAGGGTAAGTCTTTTTTAGAAATGGGTGTTTCTAGCTGAAATGTATCTTGAAAAGTCTTTCCTAGACGTTCCTCTAACTCAGGCGTTGCCGCTTTAATATCAATACGCCAAATAACCTGTGCACATAGCAATGGTATTAACATCATCAACGTTAGACCAAGTAAAGTCCAAAGCTGCGCTCGAAAAACTTGAAGCTCATCTGCATAATAAATAGCCACTTTAAGTCGGTATCGACTACGTACACGGCGTATCTTTGGTAGATAATGCATCGTTGTTTCAAAAGTAACCTCTTGCTCACGAAAGACAATCCGCTTTAATGGCACATGTTGCGCATGCAATGCTTGAATAAAAGGATGAACATTTTCATGGCGCTTTATACGTATGATAATTGGCCGATTATTCCACATTATCGCTCACACCCATATCCTTTGTCATTTTCAGATGAAGCTCCTGCAAATCCTCTACAGAAAGATGAAGCATTTCTTCTTTAAGAGCATTAATTTCCACTGATTTCCCACGCACAGTAATATGATAGTCTGCATAAATAAAAGAGCATGATGAAGCATCAGCATGTAGAAAACGATATGGGCCAATGATTTTTAATGTATCATATTGTAATAATTCAAGTAGTGGCGTTAATTGAAATAGTTTTCTCATAAAAAATGCCTCCTTCTTCGGCAATATATGCATCGAAAAAGGAGGACATGCTAGTTATTTTCTTTTTGCTTTTGGAGGACCTAAAACTTCTGCCATTACAACAGCCTGCATTAATGATTTTTTTGATTTTGGTAACGGAAAAGCAGATTGCGATTCAGCTACTCCCACTGCTTTTTTCCCAGCTGCTAAACGACCGATACTTTCTCGCTTCGAAGTACGACTCACTTTGTCAGTCGGGATTAACGGTGGAGCCGCATAGCTTGGAACGTCCTTATTCACTGTTTCTTCGACAATTTTTTTCGGCTCTTCCACTTTAGGCTGTTCACTTTTCCATTCACCTAAAAATTCACGTGCAAAATCCTCAAAGCTCTGGGATTTAGAAGCAGGTCGTTGCTCTGGTGTCATCTCTGCTTTAACAGGTGGATCAACATGTGAATCCTTATTAAAAGGAGGCATTGGTGTTTGTTCTTTCTTTTTTGCTTTACCGAAAATAGAGCTGACTATGGCAATGATCACAAATATAATTAATTGTTCCACTTATTAGTACTGCTCCTTTCCGTTTTTTATTCGTTAGGTTCATTTTTTTCTGATTTATCTGAGCTTACTTTAGAGATGGAGTCTCTCATAGCTGTATCTGCTTGAATGTTGCGGTAGTTCATATAATCCATAATACCAAGATTACCCGAACGTAAAGCTTCGGCCATTGCCTGCGGTACTTCAGCTTCTGCTTCTACAACTTTTGCCTTCATCTCTTGTACGCGTGCAATCATTTCTTGCTCGTTCGCTACAGCCATTGCACGACGTTCTTCAGCTTTCGCTTGGGCGATGTTTTTATCAGCCTGAGCTTGTTCAATTTGTAATTCAGCACCAATATTTTTGCCGATATCAACGTCTGCAATATCGATCGATAAGATTTCAAATGCTGTTCCAGAATCTAAGCCTTTTGCTAATACAGTTTGAGAAATCATATCAGGATTTTCAAGAACTGTCGTATGACTAGAGGCGCTACCAATTGTAGAAACAATCCCCTCACCTACACGGGCAATAACCGTTTCTTCACCAGCACCACCGACTAAACGTTCAATGTTTGCGCGCACTGTAATACGTGCCTTCGCTTTTACTTCGATCCCGTTCATCGCAACACCCGCAATAAATGGTGTTTCAATGACTTTCGGGTTAACAGACATTTGTACAGCTTCTAATACATCACGCCCCGCTAAATCAATTGCCGCACAACGTTCAAATGTTAACTCGATATTTGCACGATGGGCTGCGATTAACGCATTTACTACACGGTCAACATTACCACCTGCTAAATAGTGACTTTCTAATTGATTAATCGTCACAGGTAAACCTGCTTTATGTGCTTTAATTAATGGGTTTACAATTCGTGATGGAATTACACGACGTAATCGCATACCGATTAATGTGAAAATACTAACGCGGACACCTGCAGCAAGTGCGGAAATCCACAGCGCCACTGGTACAAAGGTAAAGAATACCGCGAGAACAATGAATAATAAGACTAGCCCCGCAATTGGACCTATTAAAGCAAAATCAATACCCATTTGTTATTCCTCCATCTCTTTTTCTGTTTGTCTCACAACAATACGTGAGCCCTCTACTTTAATAACTTCTACATGTTTCTCAACATCAACATAGCCACCTTCCGATACTACGTCAATGCGTTCACTTCCAAATAACATTGTACCCGCCGGACGAAGTGGTGTAATCACTTTACCCACTTTTCCAAGCAGCTCTGTGCGATTCACGTTAGAGACATAGCCCTCTTCCGTTGTTGTCGCATCCATCAAGACTAGCTTGTTTAAAACATGCAATTTTTTACCAAAAAATTTCATCAGGATCACCATTCCTATTATCGCTACAACAAGCGCAATGAAAATCGCTATAATCATTTGCATCATGTTTGCACCTGCCAGTATTAGACTTAGTAATATTAGCGCACCACCTAAAATACCAACAATACCTCCGGGGACAAAAAACTCGGCTATAATAAGCGCTAAGCCTACAATAAACAAAAGCAATGTCTCATAACCTGCCAAACCCGCCACCATATGACCGAAGAAAAATAATCCAAGTGCTGACAATCCCATTATACCTGGAACACCAAAACCTGGCGAATAAAGCTCAACTACAAGTCCCAAGCTTGCAATCGACAATAAAATCGGAACTATAATCGGATTCGTAATAAAACGAGCAAGTTTTTCAGCAAACGTAGGTTCAACTGGAACGATATCACTCCCATTTAATTGCGCTTCTTTTAAAAGTTCCTGGAAATTCGAAACAGTTCCATTTGAATATCCAACTTCTTTTGCCTCCGAAGCCGATAAAGTTAATAAATTCCCTTCTCCCGCTCGAAATTTTGGTAAATCAACAGATACATCAGCCATTGCTCGTGCATATTTTGGTTCGCGACCTTTCGATTCTGCAGCTGCCTCCATTTGAGCAACCCATGCACTATGAGCTTTTAAGTCTGCTGCATTTCCTGCTGAATCAATTACTGCAGCCGCCCCGATCGTTCCATTTGGTACCATATAGATTTCATCCGCATGTAAGGCTAAAAAAGCACCTGCAGAATGCGCGTCTTTGTTAATATACGCAATCGTACGTATATCCGTTGCATCCATTAGCATAGCAATATCACCTGCTGCATTCACGAAACCGCCAGGCGTATGAATATCTAAAATAATCGCCTCTGCATAGTTTTCTTCCGCCTCTTTAAAAGCTCGTTCTAAAAATGCGTGAAGTCCTCGTTCTACTTCATTATGAATAGGTATGTGGTAGACCTTACTACTTGCAAAAGCCGACGTTAATGGAAACGCTAACAAAAATGTCATCCAAATAACTATTAAATAACTAAGGATTCTTCGTCTCCGCATCTTTTTCCCTCCCTTCTAACATGCTTCTCTCCTGTATATACGACTGACTAACCGAAAAGTTTCAAAAATCCTAATAATTTTATTATACCGTGAATTATTAATTTACGTTTATACAATCAGAATATAACATAAAAGCCGAATGAATCTCAGGGATCACATTCGGCTTCTTCAATATGTACGTAAATTTGAGTGCTTAAAGTAAAATACCTGAAATTAACCGACATGCGATTAATTTCAGGTATATCTTTTTCTGCTCAGTGAATCATACAATTGCGTGTTATGAACGTAGGGATTTTTAATGGGAAATTAAATTACCACTTACGTTTACGTGCAGCTTCTGATTTCTTTTTACGTTTTACGCTAGGTTTTTCGTAGAACTCGCGCTTTCTAACTTCTTGAATTGTACCACTTTTTGATACAGTACGTTTGAAGCGGCGAAGAGCATCTTCAAGCGATTCGTTTTTGCGAACGACAGTTTTTGACATCTCTCTTTCCCTCCCTCCGAACACACGTCAATACACAAATAGGCAAATAACCATTTGCTGTGTACTAAAGAATTATAACGTATTGTCTAAAAATGGTCAATAGAAAGTGTACGAATTAATCCGATGAATTTTTGGTTTTATTACCTTAAGAATTTTCAGCTTGCTTTTGGACACCATAAACATACAAAGTGATCAATTATATCTCGTCATAATTGCGTCCGGAATTAGCTTTGAGCTTAGACCTGCAGATGTGCGCGAAAGCGTAACGGCAAATGTTTGTGTAGCGAAAGCAAAGCGACAGCTACAGATGTTTTTGTAGCGAAAGCAAAGCGACAGCTACAGATGTTTTTGCGTGAAAGCAATGTGCTAACCCAGCGGTAGCAACTTGTAGATAAATTGCCACAGGGCGTGGCGTTCTATTTCAGCGGGTGTTTGGACGCCTGCTGAAAGAAGTTAAATGAAAGGTTTAATGAGGAGATAAACATGAAAACATTTAAAAATAAATTAAATCCTCCAAAAATACTTGTGCTAGGCTTCGCCGTCATCATTTCAATCGGAACATTTTTGTTAATGCTCCCCGTTGCAACGGTCGATGGTAAAGGTCTTTCATTTTTAGATGCTTTATTTACTGCGACCTCTGCTACCTGTGTAACAGGACTCGTTGTTGTAGATACCGGTGATACATTTTCGATATTTGGGGAATTAGTTATTCTGTTTCTTATCCAAATTGGCGGATTGGGCTTTATGACGTTCGCGACGTTATTATTTTTGCTATTGGGGAAAAAAATTTCTTTAAAAGAAAGGCTTTTGTTAAAGGAAGCATTTAATAATATTTCAATTGCTGGTCTAGTTAAATTAGTTAAAAGGATACTGTTATTTACCGCACTGATTGAATTTATAGGTGGTATCATTTTATCTATTCGTTTTTCGTTCGATATGCCAGTAGGTAAGGCCATTTATTTCGGATTTTTCCATGCCATATCGAATTTTAATAATGCAGGATTTGATTTAATGGGTGGGTTTAAGAGCTTAACAGAGTACGTAGACGATCCATTCGTAGTAATAACTATTTGTGCACTTATTACGATTGGAGGCTTAGGGTTTATTGTTATAAATGAACTATATGAATACCGTGAAACGAAACGACTTTCAGTGCACACAAAAATTGTATTAACGACAACGCTTATTTTAACAGTCGGCTCGACACTTTTAATTTTCTTATTTGAATACGGAAATAGTAAAACCCTTGGGCAACTATCTGGATGGGGCAAAATTCTTGGTTCATTATACCAAGCGGTTACACCAAGAACAGCTGGCTCTAATACCCTTCCTATTAGTGATTTAACACATTCAACATTATTTTTAATCATTTGGCTAATGTTCATCGGAGGCGGTTCTGGATCAACGGCTGGTGGTATTAAAATAACGACTTTTGCTGTTTTAGTTGCTACGATGTGGTCTCAATTAAAAGGGCAAGAAGATGTTGTGCTTTTTAGACGTAGGATCGTTCATGAAACAATTTTAAAAGCTTTAACAGTCACAATGTGTGGGATGATGATTGTCGTACTTGTTACCATAGTCTTAAGTATCATTGAACAACGTCATAGTTTTATGATGTATTTATTTGAGGCTACTTCTGCATTTGGAACAGCTGGACTTTCAATGGGGCTAACGCCCGAGCTATCAATTGGTGGCCGTCTTCTTATCATATTAACGATGTTTATCGGAAGATTAGGCCCTTTAACAATTGCTTTTGCCATTACAAATCGACGGAAAAAAGAGGCTTTCCATCATCCAAAAGGAAATATTATGATTGGATAACGATGATAAAGGAGCGATGTGTACAATGTCTATCAAACAATATGCTGTAATAGGTCTTGGTAGGTTTGGAGTTAGCGTAGCACGCAAGTTGTATGAAGCTGGGCACGAAGTTTTAGGAATCGATATTAACGAGGAAAGAGTTGAAGATGCCGAACAATATGTTACACATGCAGTAGTTGCCGATACGACAGAAGAAAAAGCTCTTAACTCCATTGGGATAAGAAATTTCGATTGTGTCATTGTTGCTATAGGTATTGATATGCAATCAAGTATTTTAACTGTTTCCTTATTAAAAGAGCTAGGTATCAAAAAAATAATTGCAAAGGCTCTTGGAAAAAGACATGGACAAGTTTTAGATAAGGTAGGTGCTGAATGGGTTATTTACCCTGAGAGAGATATGGGGGAACGTGTAGCCAATCAGCTACTTTCACCGAATATGCTAAATTACATTGAATTGTCAAAAGAATACAGTATAGAGGAAATTATGATTCCTTCTAAAATGGCTGGCCATAATTTACGGGATTTAGACATTCGAGCTAAATATAATGTCAGTGTTATCGCCATAGTTCGAGACGGTAATATTACCATTTCACCCTCTCCAGATGAAATTATTAAGGAAAAAGATATATTAGTTATGATTGGGCATAGAAAGGATCTCACTATATTTTCAAATATTGAATAGAAAAAAGCATAAATTAAAAGAGGCTGCGTCAAAAGGTGATTTCCCCCTGAAACAGCCTGCTATTTTATCAATTATGCTTCGGCATAATTGCCGCTGTCGCCTTGCTTTCGCGCAGTAAACATTTGCCGCTGTCGCCTTGCTTTCGCGCAGTAAACATTTGCCGCTGTCACCTTGATAAACAATGCGTCTACAGTGGACATTGTGCTTAGCCCTGCACGATTTTTTTCCACAGGACGTGGCATTCTTAGACTGAGTTCTCCTATGTCAGCAGCGGTTTGAACTTCCACTGAAAAGAAACTAACACTTGTACCTATCGATTTGCTGTCGTTTACAGAAAATAATGGATCAAGGCAATTAAAAGACTTTCTTGCTATCCCTATCGTCTTTTAAAATCTCTACCGCCTCTCTGAAACGTAGAGAATGGACGATTTCTCGTTCGCGTAAAAATTTCAAGCTATCATTCAAGTCTGTGTCATCTGATAAATCAATAATCCACTGATATGTCGCACGTGCCTTTTCTTCAGCTGCAATATCCTCGTACAAATCAGCAATCGGATCCCCTTTAGCCTGAATATAAGTTGCCGTAAACGGTGATCCAGCTGCATTCTGATAAAATAATGCTCTGTCATGATTGACATAATGTTCTCCAAGACCTGCCTCTTTCAGCATCTCTGGAGTGGCATCCTTCGTAAGTTTATAAACCATCGTGGCAATCATTTCTAAGTGAGAAAATTCCTCTGTAGCTATATCTGTCAACAAACCAACCACTTTATCAGGAATAGTATAGCGCTGATTCATATATCGAAGTGCCGCTGCTAATTCTCCATCCGCACCACCATACTGCTCAATTAAATACTTAGCTAGCATTGGGTTACATGTACTCACCCTTACTGGATACTGGAGCTTCTTTTCGTAATACCACAAAAAAATTCCTCCTAGTTACTCATAATCAATTATACCTAGGCATAAATTGCATTCGGAACGCTACCAAAACATTTGTAGCTGCCGTTTCGCTTTCGCTACCAAAACATTTGCTGATAAAGTTAAACTTGCCATGGCCAAGGTGTATCTACCCAATTAAAAGGATAATTTGAATAACTTCTCCCAAAATTCATAAGCGGACCAAATTTTTGCTCAAATTCAACCTTAAGTCGCATGCTTATTTCAGTGTTTTCATTAAATTGCTGGATAGCATCATAATCGTGAGGATGAGTATCTAAATAAAGATTTAATTCCACTATTACAAAATCAATTGCTTGTATTTCTTCAAGTAGCTTATAAAATTCTGGTGGCATCTCTTTACTCATTCTTCATCCCTCCTTTTTGGGGATTTGGATAGGGGCTAAATAATTGCGGCCATAATGTGCCGGATCTAAGAGCTTCTTGAGGGGTTTGATATTGTGGTAGCCCAGGCGGTTGAAAACTCATATACAATTGGGGTGGTGTAGCAAAACTTTTAACCCTTATAGGTGGACATGGATCGAATGGGCTAATAAAAGGCTTCCAATATTTATATTGAGTGAACATTGTATCCTCCCTTCTGTAATCAATTACATCAGTGGAGTATATGAGGTAGATGAAATT
Organism: Lysinibacillus sphaericus; assembly: GCF_006864135.1. Classification (GTDB taxonomy): domain Bacteria; phylum Bacillota; class Bacilli; order Bacillales_A; family Planococcaceae; genus Lysinibacillus. The sequence continues at coordinate 88,945 of NZ_SADV01000016.1, forward strand.
TTTATTCAAAGTAGTGTTTTGATCTTGAGGAAGTCACATCACAAAACAAGATTGGTAATCACTCGCGTACAAAGAACACAAAAGTAGCTCGCATTTCGAAAAACGCAAGCTGTTTTTTGTACCTATTATTATGCATTTTTATATAGTTATACCAAGAAAATATCCTATAGAAATAAAAATAATGACCCATGTCAAAGCTCCAAAACAAGCGAAAGCAAGATAAGTCCTAAAGTTCATCTGAGTTATTCCAGACATGTAACTTGTAACATGTCTAATACCTGGAACATAATATCCGATAATTATTGTCCATGGTCCAAAACGATGAAACCATCGTTCAACTTTAACGAACCGTTTATTATTGAGACCAATCCATTTCCCATATTTTAATAGTATAGGTTTCCCTAATTTATTACCAATTAAATAGCTAATGATCATACCAGTAGATGAGCCTAGAAAACTTAAAAGTATACTCAATAGATAGTTTAAATGCCCCTCTTGACACATAAATCCCACAAACGTCATCAAGATTTCATCTGGGACAGGTAAGCCAATTATCCCTAAAGATAAAAGTAAAAATATAGCAATATATCCATATTGACTTATAAAACTGCTTATGAATTCCACAGATAGTTTCTCCTTTTTTAATACAATTCGTTACTTTTATCAAATATCTATATTACCCCATTTTTGCTTATTAAAACACCGGGATGATTAATCAATTATACCTTGGCATAATAGCAAATGTTTGTACACCCGCTGAAAAGTAACTAAATTCCACATTATCTCATCACCTATAGAGGTGGGAGACTTTTGTAGCTGATGTTCGCTTTCGCTGCCAAAACATTTGTTGAAAGAAGTTAAAAATTTGAGAGGCAACTCAGACGAAAATATAGTAATTAACGAATGATTGACCCGTTCATTTTACGATACTTTATGTTATCGATGTTACTAAGTTATGTAAGAAGTCGGTTCGTATCTATACAATGTTCTTATAGAGAAAAAATTTATCAGTCCAATAACAATATAAAAACTTTATTGTAAAACCTAAAATTTATCATATTCCTTCCTATACATTTTTGCAATTACTCTCAATAATACATCATCTACTATAAGTTAAAAAGAGGGGGGATGTGGATGAAATAATGACAATAGATCGATTGATTAAATATTTGTTATAAATTGTTGAAGGATTTTAAACGTGGGGGTTAATTGGGTTTTTAAATTCTAAATGTATAGGGGGCTAGTCCATAATGAACAGCCCCGTATCCCTTACTATAGAAGGATTTTCATTACTATTAATAATTAGAATCTGCAATTAATCCGTTCATAATAGCAACACCAGAGCTTGCTCCGATACGAGTTGCTCCAGCCTCAATCATCTTTTTCATATCCTCTAAGCTTCTGACACCGCCAGAGGCTTTTACACCTAAATCTGGGCCTACTGTTTTACGCATTAATGCAATATCTTCTGCTGTTGCGCCTCCAGTAGAAAAACCAGTTGATGTTTTCACATAATCAGCACCTGCTGCCACAGCTAACTCACATGCTTTTACTTTTTCTTCGTCCGTTAAAAGGCAAGATTCAATAATTACTTTAACAAGTGCATTGCCTTTCACCGCTTCAACAACTGCAGCAATATCCGCTTGCACAAGGTCATAGTTTTTATCCTTTAACGCACCGATATTGATAACCATGTCTACCTCTTTAGCACCGTTAGCAATCGCATCTTTCGCCTCGAATGCTTTAACAGCTGGCGTGTTAGCACCTAAAGGGAAGCCAATTACAGTACAAACTAAGACCTCTGAGCCTTGTAAAAGCTCGCTGCTATAATTTACCCAAGTTGGATTTACACAAACAGAAGCAAAGTTAAATTGTTTTGCCTCCGCACATATTTTTTCGATTTGCTCTTTTGTTGCTTCAGCCTTTAATAATGTGTGATCAATCATACGCGCAAAATTTTGTTCCATTTTTAATAAACTCTCCTCTACCAACAAGTTGTACGTACCTCTTTGGCATCATAACATTTTTTAACGTTTCCGTCTAATCTCTTTTATAGCAAGGGATTTCTATAAGATAAATACGCCATCTCTTTAATCAAAAAAGTAAAACACCGTCCAAAGTTCGAACGGTGTTTCTCTTCATAGTTACACTATTTTTATTTTACAGTTTCTAAAACACGAACAAATTGTCCTTTAGAATGTGGATATCCAGCTTGAATAATTTTCACCTTTACAAGCTGACCGATTAGGCTTTCAGGACCTTCAAAGACTACTTTTAAGTAATTATCTGTGTAGCCCGTTAAAAGCCCTTCTTCATCGCTTCCATCATGCACGAATTCTTCAGGAATTACTTCTAGTACTCGATCTTCAAAGCGAGAAGCATATTCCTTTGCTAATTGGTCATTTAATGCGATTAATCGGTGAACACGTTCGTTTTTAATGTCCTCGTCAATTTGATCCTCCATACGCGCTGCTGGTGTACCTGTACGTGGAGAAAACGGGAATACGTGTAATTCAGAAAACTTATGATCACGTATAAAGTTATATGTTTCCATGAACTCTTCCTCTGTTTCTCCTGGGAAACCTACGATTACGTCAGAAGTGACAGCTAAGTCTGGTAAAGCTTCATGTAGTTTAGTTAAGCGTTCACCGAAGAACTCCATTGTATACTTACGACGCATACGTTTTAAAACTGTATCAGAGCCAGATTGGATTGGAATGTGTAAGTGATTAACAACAATTTTTGATTCGCGTAAAACTTCAATCACTTCATCTGTTAATTGACTTGCCTCAATCGAAGAAATTCGAAGACGTTTTAAGCCTTTCACATTTGCCTCTAAATCACGTAGTAGCTGAGCTAAATTGTAATCTTTTAAGTCTTGTCCATAGCCACCTGTATGAATACCAGTTAGAACAATTTCAAGATACCCTGCATCCACTAATTGTTGAGCTTGGTTCAATACTTCTTGAGGATCTCGAGAACGCATTAACCCACGTGCCCATGGAATAATACAAAACGTACAGAAATTATTACAGCCTTCTTGGATTTTTAAAGATGCACGTGTACGGTCTGTAAATGCTGGCACATCTAATTCCTCATAAACACGATTTTTCATAATGTTGCGTACAGCATTAATTGGTTGGCGTTCAGTAAGATATTGGTCTATGTAGCCAATTAATTTTGTACGATCCTGTGTACCTACAACAATGTCAACACCAGGAATCGCCATAATTTCAGCTGGAGATGTTTGAGCGTAACATCCCGTTACACAAATGACAGCGTCTGGGTTTTGACGAATTGCTCGACGGATAACTTGACGTGATTTTTTATCCCCTGTATTTGTGACTGTACATGTATTAATGACATAAACGTCTGCTTGACGATCAAACTCCGTACGTTCATAGCCTTCTTCTTTAAATAGCTGCCAAATCGCTTCTGTTTCATAATGATTCACTTTACAACCTAATGTATATAGAGCTAGGGTTTTAGGAAGCGTTTCACTCATAATATATTTCATCCTTTCAAGATTGCATTACATTTTGTTTCTTAACTTTTAATTATTATTTGATGTCCATAATTTAGATACGTGAACTATAATAACACAAACCTTTTGAAATCAGTACTTTTAAGATACTTTTTTGTGACTACCAGGTTCTATTCATGGAGAAAGGCACTCATTGTTAAAAAATGAGTGCCTTTCTTTCATCTCTCCAAATCTCAAATATTACTTGCATAACCTATTTTTTTATAAATAGATGGAAATTGTATATAGAAAATGGTAATATTTTCAATGGATGGTAATTCCATTTTTTAAAAAAACCATTCGTAATATTTTGTAAAAGAATGGGGGGTCTTTAATGAAAAAAACTATCTTAATTAGAATATTGGCGTTTATAGCCGTATTACTAATACTTTTTTCAGATGGGATACAATCTCATGATTTTCTTTATCTTTTAATTGTCGTTTTTTTCATTGGTGTTCCGTGGTACAAGTTTTTCAAAAAATAAATTTAAGATTCAGGAGGAATTGTACATGAAGAAAAAGTTGATATTTTTGGTAATGGTTATGTTTTTAGCATTGCAACCCCTATCTGTAAATTTAGATCGAGCTATTGCTAAAGAAAAAGGTGAGAACAATGATTGTAATAGCTGTTCACAAAAATTACCTTTACAAATGGAACAAGCAGGTTTTTTAAAAAATAATTTAGTAATAAACGATGTAAAAGAAGATTTAGATATAGCGGAGAATTTTAATCATAGTGAGTACAATAAAGATGATTTCGATTGGAAAAATATTGAGTTCATGGATTTCGGCAAGGATAAAGATGGTTTAATGATTCCCCATAAGCAGAACAATGAAAACTTTGATATTCGTTTATTAACTGCTTATGATAAAACAACTGGTGAAATTAGTGATGATTTTATTATTATGAAATCAGTTCTTGATATCGAAAATAATGAAATTGAAGTTACCTACTCAACATTAAATGATGAAAAAGTGGTTGGCATGACTCTTGATGTAGGCACAAATGAAGTTATTGACAGAAAAATATATAACGAAGTATCTCCAACTGATAGTGGTCAAGCAGGTTATTGGAGCGATACTTGGGATTGTTTAAAAAATGCTTGGAAAAATGCTCCTGAACTTACGAAAGAATTATGTTCCGCTGCTTGTCTCTCTGTAATATTTGGCGGAAATATTGTAGGTATAGTAGCTTGCGCTAGTTGTTTAGGCGCTCAAGCTATGGTATGCCTTATTCACTAACAATTAAATAAATATTAATTATCTTCCCCTCCATATATTTAGGAGGGGATTTTTATAAATAAACAAATAGAAACCAACAATCGATTCTATACCTTGCTTAACACCATGGCTGTGAATATCTGTATAAAATAGATTAGCCGATCCAAGTTTTACTTGAATCGGCTTTCTCATTTGAGAAATGGTCAACCTAGAGTATGGAAACTCACGATTTTCGGTCGCTCGTTACTCATAATATATATCATCCTTTCAAGAGTACACTACAATAAATAAAATTATTAACGTGTCTTATAATAGCACAAATAAATATAATGAGCCTAGCTTTTTGGCTAAGCTTATTTTTTTGAATGACGGATTGTAATATTAAGTGCAACACCTAGAAGTCAATATAAAGGAAGCCCATAACGACCTCGTGTAGAATGTAGTTACCACACCAACATTCAAACGGAGGAATC
>NZ_SADV01000017.1 GCF_006864135.1 Lysinibacillus sphaericus
ACCGTCTTTCAGTATTTCACCATGAAGTGAAATAGATTATTCGGTATTAGCCCCGGTTTCCCGGAGTTATCCCAAACTATAAGGTAGGTTGCCCACGTGTTACTCACCCGTCCGCCGCTAACGTCAAAGGAGCAAGCTCCTTTTCTGTTCGCTCGACTTGCATGTATTAGGCACGCCGCCAGCGTTCGTCCTGAGCCAGGATCAAACTCTCCATAAAAAGAAATTTGATTAGCTCAAATTGTTTTGCTGGCATCATGTTTGATGTCCAAAATTTTGTTTCGTTCACTAACTCAAGGTTAGCTAGTAAAAACTTTATTGATTACGTTTTGCTTGTTCAGTTTTCAAGGTTCATTTTTTCATTTACTGCGTCACCTCTTGGCGACTTATACATAATAACATCGATTATTCATGAAAGTCAACACTAAATCATAAGTTTTTTTAGGAACTTATTTTTTCATATCAATTATGCCTCGGCTAATTGCGTCCGGAATCGGCTTTATGCTTAGGTCTGCAAATGTTTTTTGTGCGAAAGTGTAGCGTCTGTAGCACCGATGCAGGTCAGTTAGCCGTTATCGCATGGATGCGACGTGACAAAGCTTTGGGTCAACACGATGTTCTTAGACGTTTTCACAGGTAGTAGCTGAGATCCGCATTCATCTCACCGCCCAGGAAACATTTGTAGCTGACGTTTCACTTTCGCTACGAAAACATTTGCTGAAAGAAGTTAAAAATATAGAAACGAGGTCGTTAAGATGGTTCGTAAAACGTTGATTTCACTGTTTTTAATCGTAATACTATTTGTCTTTATAAAGCCGATAAATTCTACTATGATTTCTGTATTCAACATTGCTGATGCTCCAGCAGTTGTAACAAAAGGACATTATGGTACATCACTTATTGTCGAAATTTCTTTCTCTGATGACACCCTGTTGGACTGGCTTAAAACTGTAAAAGAACCTTATCCGCTTCTATTGTTAGATGCTGCATGGATTGAACGTTCACCTGAGCACCTAAAAATCATTCAAGAGCGAAAACTACCTACAGGATTATTAGGACCTGAGGATTCAGTAGATAAGCCAATTGATCTTGCCGTCGTTCAAAAAGATATTAAAATTTACGAAAAGCATTTTCAAAAAACACCACTTTGGTTTGCAACACGAAATCATCAGTATTCGCAGGATTTACAAAACAACTTATTTCAACAGCAGATGAATATACTTTCTCCCTCTCTCATCTGGAAAGGTGAAAAAACACCTAAATTACAAAAGGGAGATTTTGTTTTTATGTCTTTACACCAAAATAATAAGATCTCGTTTAAAGAGCTGAATACATTTCTACAACAAAATAAATTTATGTCGATTGAAGAAAATATATTCGGCTATAAAGTTCAAACTAAAAAATCACCATAAAAAAGAAGTTGCCTCCAAAAATAGAGGCAACTTCTTTTTATTATGCATTTTTAGCTTGTTCACGACGACGTGCTTTGCGGCGCGCTTCTAATTTTTGACGATCTTCTTCGGATTTTGCATTATATTTTGGTAATACTAATAATTGATAAGCATTTACAGCGAGAAGTGGGAATAGTAAAAGTGCAACATACTCGTTAATATTTTCATCACGACCCATTAATGCAATTGTCCATTCAAGTGTTGTAACGACAATCATAAAAAATAATGCCGAAATGAACACATGTTTTTTCCCTGTTAATTTTACTTTTTGAATGGCTGTTGCAATAGCACCTAATAGTAATACAATTAACAAACCAACATAGAATAACCAATTTTGACCATCTTTTACACCTGGTATAAAGCGGAAGAATATAATATCAAAAATAGTAATAGCAATTAATAACAGCTGTACCCAATTCCATAATGTAAGTGTTCTAAAAATATTTACTCCCACTTGATGAAGCGTTAAATAAGCAAAAAAGCCCGCTTGTGCAATAACACTCATCGTAAATCCTAAGAAAACCATCCATAAAAGCCCGGCAAAAAATTCGCCCCAGTGACCGTTTGTTATGTATGGTTGAAAGAAGTCCCATCGAATAAATAAACTGCAAAGTCCGTTGACTGCGCCACCAACGAGCATTGCAAAGAAGAAAAACTTTGCCCAATTTCGTATCGTCACAACTAAAAGTCCCCCAATTTCTAAATGTACATCTGTACTTATTTTAACAATGCATTGTTAAAAAAGCTATTTCTCATCGTAACCAATACATAAAGTCATCATAAATGTGAACAATAATTGAAAGAGTCTATTTATAGAAAGGACTGACGATTGATGCAAAAATTCTTCTTACTACTAATCCTAATGCTTTTTCTTTCTGCCTGTTCTTCACCAGATAAAGCCTCTACCATGTCCTATGATGAAATAAAAAAAATAATGATCGACTCTTTACAAACCGAGGATGGTAAAAAGGCGTTGCGAAAGCTTTTAGAAGAACCAAGTTTCCGTGAATTATTGGTTTTGGAGCATGATGAAGTGAAAAAAGCTACCGAAGCTACACTGCTTTCCAAAGAAGCAGAAGACTTTTGGAAGAAAACATTCGAAGATCCAAAGTTTAAAGAAACTGTAGCTAAAAGTATGCAAAAGCAGCAACAGGATATTATGAAGGAATTAATAAAAGATCCCTCTTTCCAAAAAGATATGGAAGCTTTCTTTGGCCAGCCAGATATGCAAAAGCAGTTAGAGACTATTTTAAAATCCTCCAATATGAGAAAACAAATGGAGGAAGTCGTCAAGGAAACGATTGAAAGTCCGCTTATGCAAACGAAATGGCAGGAGCTTATTAAGAAGAGCGGTGGCGAGACAGGTAAAGCTAGCGGCGGTAAAAAAGAGGCTGGTGGCAGTGGTGGAGGTAATGAGCAAAAAGGCTCTGAGTAACCACTCATATATGAAAAACGGATTTCCTCCATTGTTCGAGGAAATCCGTTTTCATTATTTATTTAATTTATTAATGATGTTCATCGCGATGTCTAAATAAATTTGTCCTGTTGTGTGTTTTTCAGCATAAACAGAAGGTGCAAAATCTTCCTCTGACCAGTCAGGCTGACCAAGAGGAATTTGACCAAGTAGCTCTGTACGTAATTCTTCTGCTAACTTAGGACCTCCACCTTGACCGAATACGAATTCACGATCACCTGATTTCGATTCATACCATGCCATGTTTTCAATAACACCTAAAATTTCATGATCTGTTTGTAAAGCCATTGCACCTGCACGAGCAGCAACGAACGCTGCAGTTGGATGCGGTGTTGTTACGACAATTTCTTTTGAAGAAGGAAGCATTTGGTGAATATCTAATGCAACGTCACCTGTACCTGGTGGTAAGTCCAATAGTAGATAGTCTAGTTCACCCCATTCTACATCACGGAAGAACTGATCTAACACTTTCCCTAACATTGGCCCACGCCATACAATCGGTGCGTTATTTTCAACAAAGAAGCCCATTGAGATCATTTTCACACCTAAACGATCAACAGGGAAAATTCGATTGTCTACCACTTTAGGCATATCTGTAACACCCATCATATCAGGCACACTGAATCCATAAATATCAGCATCAATTAAGCCAACTTTTTTACCTAGACGAGCTAATGCCACAGCTAAGTTAACCGAAACTGTAGATTTCCCTACACCGCCTTTACCAGAGGCAATTGAAATAACTTGGACTGTGCTAAGTGGAGATAAAATATCTTGTGCCTCAGCCTCAGTTGCTACACCACGGAAGCTTTGTAGTTTTTCTGCTGACAGCTCTTCGAAACGAATACCAACTGTACTTGCACCTGCTTCTTTCAGAGTTTCAACAATTTTCATTTGTAGCTGTAATTGTTCAGGTGTATTAGTTTTAGCAATCGCAATTTTTACACTGACATGATTCTTCTCTTCTTTTATTGCTACGTTTGTAATGCCGTCTGTTTCTGCAAATGATTTATGTAAAAATGGATCTTGTAGTTGTCCTAGTATTTCCCGTACTTGTTGTTCAGTTATCACGACGAACACTCCCCTTATATTATCTCAATGTTAGTATATCATATATGATTTGATTTACGTTGTGTTGTTGCTCTATTCAATTTTAGCTAATAAATACTCTTCTATACCTTCAACAATAGCATCTCCCATTTTTTCTTGGTATTTCTTATCAGTTAATAGTGCACGTTCCTCATCATTACTTATAAATCCTGTTTCTACTAGTGCAGCAGGTACCTCAGCTTTTTTCAGTAAATAGATTTGTTGTATAGACATTGCTTCTCGATCTGTATTTTTCAAATTAGTGCGAATGGAATCTTGAATGCTCTTTGCTAAAAATTCACTTTCAGCATGTCCTTCTTTATGATAAAACACCTGAGCTCCACGCCATTTTGTTTCAGGAATGGCATTTGCATGAATTGTAATAAAAATATCCGGTTTTTCTTTTTCTACTATGTCTTTTCTTAAAAAGATGTCCTGCTTTTTTCGTTCTCTCAATGTTCCAAACTTTTCTGATGTCGCGTGCTCATCAATAACATCGCCATCTTTTGTTCGTGTCATTACGACTGTTGCGCCTTTTTTCTTTAATTGCTTCTCCACATGCTGCGCAATTGCAAGTGTAATATCCTTTTCAATTACTTCGCCCTTTGAAGCACCTCCATCCTGACCTCCGTGTCCCGCATCAATGACAATTTTTATGCCACCAAGTGGGTTCGGTAAGAAGAAGTTACGGTTCGAAGCATTCGTTTCATATGCCACGACCACTATACTCATTAGCATAATTACTCCTAGTGCAAGCCAGCGCTTCACCCATATCCACCACCCTTTTACAGATAGTGTACGAAGTTAGTGATTGAACTATGCCAGAAAGTAAAAAAAACTCTCAAGTATTAAAGTTGAGAGTTTAAACTTGTAATGGAAGATACTTTATTAGTAATACTAAAACGGCATTACTCCATTAATAATACATGGACTAAAGCCGTTAATTTTTATTTTAGTGTAAATTCTGGTTTATACTTACCTGCATAAGGTTCATGCTCAACAAATACTGTTATATCCTTACCGTCTTTATCTTTACCAGTTCTGATATATGTGAATTTCTTATTATTTAGTTCAGTAATTTCGAGTACAACCCCATATTTATTTTCACCAATTGAAACATGAGCTCTTAATTTATTTCCATCGATCACATTAAAGTATCCATAGTCACCACGACTTTTACCTGTTTCAGGATTGAAAAATTCATATTTATTCGTATTAGCATCGTATTTCGCAATGCTAATAAAATTTGTATTATATTGTGTTACATCATTTTTACTTGTATCTAATACAACTGTTCCTTGCCAAAGTGTACCAGCTAAAATTTTATCTCCATCAACGTCCTGAACAATAGAGCCTGTAGAATTATTTAATTTTTTATCTGGTGCAGTAAATGTTAAATGTTTTTCCTTATAAGGGACATGCTCAACAAATACCTCTACATCGCTACCATTTGCATCTTTCCCCATTCGTTTATAAGTAAACATTGAATTTGTTAGCTTAGTAATAGCCACAATTTCTTGATAATTTTTCGTTTCTGAGATCAATATTCTACGCTTTCCATCATTCGTAATAAAGAAAATCCCTTTATCGTCGATGCTTCCAGCTGTATTCGGATCGAAGAATTCATAGCGTCCTGAATTAGCGTCATATTTCGCTAGGCCCATTAAATTTGAATTTTCCGCTGTTAAGTCTTTATTATTTTTATCGTAAACTTTTGTGGCTTGCCAATCTGAACTACTAAGAATTTCAGCATTTGCTTGACCGTCTGTTATTTCTACCTGTCTTTGGTCTGCCTTATTTCCTGTTCTTACTTCTTCAGTTTTTTTTACATCAGTCTTATTACCACATGCACCAAGAAGCGCCATTGCCGCAATGGATAATATTAATAGCTTTTTCATATATTGACCTCCATTTTCAGAATTACCAACTTGAAAATAGTATCAGCCATTTCTATATAAATTACACATCGTAATTGCTATTTATACAACAACAGTGCCACAGGATATTTTGAAACACTTGAACTTGAAGTATCAAAACATTAAAAAACCCCTTCTCGAAAATTCGAGAAAGGGCTTGTAAACGTTGATATAACAACGATATTAACGTTTTGAGAACTGAGGTGCACGACGAGCGCCGCGTAGACCTGGTTTTTTACGTTCTTTCATGCGTGAATCACGAGTAAGTAATCCAGCAGATTTTAATGCAGCACGGAAATCTGGGTCTACTTGAAGTAGAGCACGAGCGATACCGTGACGTACTGCACCAGCTTGACCAGTGTATCCACCACCGTTAACGTTTACGTGGATGTCATAGCTTCCTGTAGTTTCAGTAGCTACTAATGGTTGCTTAATTACTTCACGTAATGCAGCGAATGGTACGTATTCTTCGATTTCACGTTTGTTGATAACAATTTTACCTGTACCTGGTACTAAACGTACGCGAGCTACAGAGCTTTTACGGCGACCAGTGCCGATGTATTGAACTTGTGCCAAAGTAATATCCTCCTCTTAATTTATATTATCCGCGAAGCTCGTATGCTTCTGGTTTTTGTGCAGCATGTGGATGCTCTGTTCCAGTGTAAACGTTAAGTTTAGTGAACATTTTGCGACCTAAAGAGTTTTTAGGAAGCATCCCTTTAATTGCTAATTCGATCATTCTTGTTGGGTACTTGTCTAGCATTTCACCAGCAGTACGAGTTTTTAAACCACCCGCAAATTGAGTATGGTGACGGTATAGTTTACCCTCTAATTTGTTACCAGTTAAATGGATTTTGTCAGCGTTGATGATGATTACGTGATCACCTGTGTCAACGTTTGGTGTGAATGTTGGTTTATGTTTACCACGTAAGATAGCAGCTACTTCAGAAGCTAAACGTCCAAGAGTTTGGCCTTCTGCATCAACTACTAGCCATTTACGGTCTACTTCGTGACCTTTAGCCATGAATGTTGTACGCATGTATATATCCTCCTAATCGATTCGATTACCGTTATTTTTCATTAGACTACACTATAAGTTTTCGGGGCTTATTTGTGGTGGTAATGAAAATACCATCTGTTATCATATAATGAATGACTTTTAAAGTCAAGCAATTTCAATAAACACCTGGCGAAGTTGTTCAGATTCATTGATTGGTTAAATTAGGGCTTTTATGAGCCTTCATTTTTAAAATAATAATGTTATTTCGTGTCAAAAATTTTATACCATTATAATGGCTCATCACCAAAACGAGTGGTTGATTTCCGTTCCGACTGGGCGCTTTCCTGGGGGCGTCCGATGAGCCGCTTCGCTACGCTGCAGGGTCTCATCTGTGACGCTGATCCCCGAGGAGTCGCCCAGTCTCCACTCCAATCAACTTATCCTCATGATATACGTTAAACAAATGACAGCCCAACTTTGGATAAGCCATTTTAATAAAAGACTTTCTCAAGATATAGGCCTTGTGGAGGTGCAGTCTTACCCGCCTTATCGCGATTCATAGATTGAACGACTAACCCCACGTTCTCAATGTCACGACGTCCTATACCAACTTCCCAAAGTGTGCCTGCAATGATGCGTACCATATTATATAAGAAGCCATTTCCTTCAATCACCATATGAAGCTCTTCACCATACCACTCAAATTGTAGTGTAGTCACTGTACGGACCTTATCTTTGACACTTGTATTGGCTGCACAAAAGCATGAAAAGTCATGTGTACCGATAATAGCCTTTGCTGCCTCCTTCATTGCCTCAACATTTGGTTTCACACCATTTGTCTCTACAGTGTATTGTCTGCGGAATGGACTTTGTACAGGCTCACATGACCATATATATCGGTACCGCTTTCCTGTTACACTGTAGCGCGCATGAAAATCAGCAGCTACTTCTTCCATCGACATTACTCGAATATCTCTTGGCAGTTGAACATTTAATGCCTTCATGTATTTATCTACCGGAATCGCTAGTGGTGAATCAAAATGCAATGTTTGGCCTGTTGCATGTACCCTCGCATCTGTACGTCCACTAGCTGTTACCTTTATCTTTTCCCCTTTATGCATAATGGCTAGAACACGCTCAACCTCAGCCTGTACTGTGCGTTCTCCAGGCTGTACTTGATACCCAGAAAATTGCGTTCCATCATAACTTATAATTGCTTTTAATCGTCGCATAAAGCTTACTCCTTTTAACTTCTATAGAAGAATAGTAAAACGGCCATTGCTACTAATAACACAAGTGAAAATGTATCACTCATATCCCATTTTAGCTTGCGATACCTCGTACGCCCTTCGCCTCCACGGTAACCTCTTACTTCCATAGCTGTTGCTAAATCTTCGGCTCGTTTAAAAGCACTGACAAAGAGAGGAACCAGTAATGGCACAACCGCTTTAAGGCGATCTTTAATTGGCCCAGAAGATAAATCTGAACCACGTGCCATTTGTGCTTTCATAATTTTATCTGTTTCATCCATTAACGTTGGAATAAAGCGCAATGAAATAGACATCATCAAAGCCAACTCATGTACTGGCACTTTCACCGCTTTTAATGGATTTAACAGTACTTCAATACCATCCGTAATGGAAATTGGTGATGTTGTAAGCGTTAAAATAGATGTCATAAACACTAGAACTAGGAAACGTATCGAAATAAAGATCCCTTGACGAATACCTTCTTCGTAAATAGTAATAAACTTCCACTCAAATACTAATGCACCTTCTTTCGTCATAAATATATGAATTAAGAAGGTAAATGCCATTAAAAAAATTACTGGTTTTAGACCATTAATTAAAAAATATAAACGAATATTTGATATTAGCACAATGAGTAAAGTAAAAGCTAATAACAAGGCATATGTCACTGTGTTGTTTGCTAAAAAAACAATAATAATGAATGCAAACACAAATATAAGCTTTGATCGTGGATCGAGCTTATGAACTGGAGAATTTCCGGGAAGGAAGCGACCAAATATCATTTTCTCCATCATGACTGTCCACGCTCCTCTCTTAGTACCCGAGCAATTTCAGCTGCTAGCTCTTCTTCGGTTAAGCAGATCTTTGAGAAGGATTTGTTTATCATTGCTTCGATTTTTTGTTGAAAGCGTACGATACGGGGTGGTTCTAAGCGGAAATTTTTTAATGTCTCTACATCTTTAAAAATTTCTTGCGGTGTGCCACTTAGTACATTTTTCCCTTCATGCATAATGACAATATTGTCTGCATAACGAGCTGCGTCCTCCATACTGTGCGTTACAAGAATCGTCGTTAGGCCGCGTTCCTTGTGTAGCTTATAAAACATATTCATAATCTCTTTCTGACCGCGTGGATCAAGCCCTGCAGTTGGTTCATCTAAAACAATAACTTCAGGTTCCATCGCTAAAACGCCTGCAATTGCTACCCTGCGCATTTGTCCGCCTGATAAATCAAAAGGTGATTTTTCAAGTATGTTCTCTGGTAAGCCGACTAAGCCTATAAGTTCTTTTGCTCGTGCTTCTGCCTCTTGCTCTGATACACCAAAATTCATAGGGCCAAACATAATATCCTTTAATACGGTTTCTTCAAACAGCTGATGCTCCGGGAATTGAAACACAATACCAACCTTATGACGTACAGCCTTTAAATCCTTCGCCTTTTTCCCAGCTACAACAATACGATCTCCTATATGTACTTCCCCAGAGGTTGGTCTTAGAAGTGCATTGAAATGCTGAAGAATTGTCGATTTACCGGAACCTGTATGTCCGATAATTGCCTGATACGTATGTGAAGGGATTTCAAAATCCACATCGAATAATGCACGTTTTTCAAAAGGTGTACCCTGTGAATAGGCATAGCTTACTTGTTGAAGTTTGATGTCCATAAATCATTCACCAACTCTTCTTCTGTCATATGTTGTCCCATTAATGGAACACCTTCCTTTTGTAGTAACTTTGATAACTTCATGGCAAATGGTAAGTCTAGTCCAAACTCAACTAACTTGTCCCCAAGTGCAAAAATTTCACCAGGTGTACCCTCAGCAAATTTCTTTCCATCATTCATAAAGAGAACACGATCTGCAAGCATAGCTTCCTCTAAATCATGCGTAATAGATATTACCGTTAACCCTGTTTCAGCACGTAAAGTTTGAACAGTGTGTAATACCTCAGCACGCCCCTGTGGATCTAACATAGAAGTAGCTTCATCTAATATAAGGAGCTTGGGTTTCATCGCAAGTGCACCTGCAATAGCAACACGCTGCTTTTGACCACCTGATAAGTGATGTGGCTCATGGTCTAAAAAATCGCTCATTTTTACTTGCTCAAGTGCCGCATGTACACGTTCTACCATCTCTTCAAACGGTACTCCGTTATTTTCAAGAGCAAAAGCAACATCATCCTGCACTGTCGCTCCAACAAATTGATTGTCTGGATTTTGGAAAACCATGCCTATCTGTGAACGGCTTTCCCATAGGTTTTCTTCACTTAATGGTTCTCGTAATATACGTACATCGCCCTGCTGTGGGTATAACAAACCATTCATAAGCTTTGCAATGGTGGATTTACCAGAACCGTTATGGCCAACAATGGCAATCCATTCCCCTTCTTGAACCGCAAAGCTTACATTTTCAACAGCATTGCGACTTTCTTTTTCTTCTGGTGTATATGAAAATGTCACATTATTTAATGATAAAATTTCTGGCATTTCTAGAACTCCTCTCTACATGCTCAGCTCTACTAACTAACTTACACTTTTTTATGTATGAATTCTACTACAATCATTATGTCAATAAAAGAAAAGTGCTAAAATCACTTTTCATTTATTTTTTTAAAACAAATAGGACTAAATATAATTTATAGAATACATCAAATATTTGTGTGGAGCACCTCAAACATTACCGTAACTGCATTCTATAAATCAGCCTATAAAAAAAAGCACCACTAAATTGGCGCTATCATACTTCCCTAAAAAATAAAAAAGCGCGCACCTCATTCGAAATGCGCTAGTCGTTACATTTTCAAGAAACACGGGTGCTCAAGCCCTTGTTCCATTTGAATGAGGTACGGAGAGCTAAACGAGACGCCACACAACAGTGTCCGCTCATCATAACGCTCAGCTTAATTATTTGTCGTATAAATCGTTTATAAAGAAAGAGGGTGATGATTCCACCCTCTTCATCACTTGTCTTCTCTAATGATTAAACTAATTCAATCACTACAACAGGTGCACCGTCACCACGACGAGGACCTACTTTAAGAATACGAGTGTAACCACCTTGACGCTCTGCATAACGTGGTGCAACATCATCAAATAACTTTTGAAGTGCAAATGAAGTTGTTTCGTTACCTTCTGCATCAGTAGTTGTTACTAGTTCACGACGGATGAATGCAGCAGCTTGACGGCGTGCATGTAAATCACCGCGTTTACCTAAAGTAATCATTTTTTCAACAGCTTTACGTACTTCTTTAGCGCGAGCCTCAGTAGTTTCGATACGCTCGTTGATGATTAAATCAGTAGCTAAGTCACGTAACATCGCTTTACGTTGAGAACTTGTACGACCAAGTTTTCTGTAACCCATGGATGTTTCCCTCCTTTATAAAAAAATATCTGATCTTGTAAGTTTTGTTTAAATCGCTTAGTCTTCTTTGCGTAACCCTAAACCAAGCTCTTCTAACTTCGCTTTTACCTCTTCAAGTGACTTACGTCCAAGGTTACGAACTTTCATCATATCGTCTTCTGACTTATTCGCAAGCTCTAGTACTGTGTTAATACCAGCGCGTTTTAAGCAGTTGTAAGAACGGACAGAAAGATCAAGTTCTTCGATAGTCATCTCTAAAACTTTTTCTTTTTGATCTTCTTCTTTTTCGACCATGATTTCAGCTGTTTGTGCCTCATCTGTCATGCCAACGAAGATGTTTAGATGCTCGGTTAAAATTTTTGCTCCGAGCGAAATCGCCTCTTTCGGACCGATGCTACCATCTGTCCACACATCAAGAGAAAGTTTATCGTAGTCAGAAGACTGACCTACACGAGTATTTTCCACTTGGAAATTGACGCGTGATACTGGAGTGTAAATAGAGTCGATCGGGATCACGCCGATAGGAAGATCCTCACGTTTGTTTTGATCAGCAGGAGTGTAACCACGGCCGCGTTGTGCGTACATACGCATACGTAAATGACCGTTTTTAGCGATTGTTGCAATATATAGATCCGGGTTTAAAATTTCTACATCACTGTCATGTGTAATGTCAGCAGCTGTAACTGTACCATCGCCTTTTACATCAATCTCAATAACTTTTTCTTCGTCAGAGTAGATTTTAAGAGCTAGTTTTTTCACGTTCAAAATAATTGAAGCTACATCCTCTACAACGCCTTCTACAGTTGAGAATTCGTGAAGAACACCGTCAATTTGAATTGAAGTGACAGCAGCTCCTGGTAATGAAGACAGAAGGATACGACGTAAAGAATTACCCAAAGTGTTTCCATATCCGCGTTCAAGCGGTTCTACAACAAACTTTCCATATTTGGAATCTTCGCTGATCTCCACCGTTTCAATCTTTGGTTTTTCAATTTCGATCATTTTATTTACCCTCCTTCAAAACATCGAATGTATAGGTTCTTTCCATCATAGATTCGATCGTCAATGACGTATCGTTTATTATCTGCACAAGACAGTCTGTACAAAAAATGATGTTCTCATACAATATGAGACGCACCCATTACACGCGACGACGTTTTGGCGGACGGCAACCATTATGAGGAACTGGAGTAACGTCTTTAATAGCAGTTACATCTAAACCAGCAGCTTGAAGTGCACGAATTGCAGCTTCACGACCTGCACCAGGACCTTTAACAGTTACTTCCAACGTTTTCAGACCATGTTCAAGGGATGATTTAGCAGCAGTCTCTGCAGCCATTTGAGCAGCGAATGGTGTAGATTTACGTGAACCACGGAAACCAAGAGCACCAGCACTTGACCAAGATACAGCGTTACCTTGCATATCTGTAATCGTTACGATTGTATTGTTAAATGTAGAACGAATGTGTGCGATACCAGATTCGATATTCTTTTTCACACGACGTTTACGAGTTTGTTGTTTACGAGCCATGTTAAGAAGGAACCTCCTTTACTTATTATTTTTTCTTGTTCGCTACAGTTTTACGAGGACCTTTACGCGTACGCGCATTGTTCTTCGTATTTTGACCACGAACAGGTAAACCACGACGGTGACGGATACCACGGAATGAACCGATTTCCATCAGACGTTTAATATTTAATGAAGTTTCGCGACGTAAGTCACCTTCAAGTTTGTATGAGTCTAATTGTTCACGGATTTTGTTTAACTCATCTTCAGTTAAGTCGCGTACGCGTGTATCTTCTGAAATACCTGCGTCAGCTAATACTTTCTGAGCTGTAGTTTTACCAATACCGTAAATGTAAGTTAATGAAATTACCACGCGTTTGTCGCGAGGAATGTCAACACCAGCAATACGTGCCATGTACGTTGTGCACCTCCTTTAAAATTATCCTTGTTTTTGTTTGTGTTTAGGATTTTCACAAATTACCATTACTTTACCGCGTCGGCGAATTACTTTACATTTTTCGCAGATCGGTTTTACAGATGGTCTCACTTTCATCTAACCTAACCTCCTTAGTAGTCCGGAGCGCAAAAGATTATTTAAAACGGTATGTGATACGACCGCGAGTTAAATCATAAGGTGATAACTCGATAGTAACCTTATCTCCAGGTAGAATACGGATAAAGTGCATACGAATCTTACCAGAAACGTGTGCTAGAATTACATGTCCATTTTCTAATTCTACCTTAAACATCGCGTTTGGCAAAGTCTCAACAACTGTCCCTTCGACTTCAATTACATCATCTTTCGCCATCTACTCTGTCTCCTCTCTATATGCAAATTAAAGTTCTCATCGTTACATCAAACGGATATCTGCTGCAACTATAGAAGCAACCTCGTTTCAACATATGTTTGGATTGTATGAGAGATGTTTGAAAGACGCTCGTCTGGTTTCGCTTCACACAATCCACGGAACATACAGAACCATTAAGGGCACTGAACCTCCCATGTTTACACGAATACCGGAATGTCTTTGATGAGATATTCATACCCGTTACACAGATGCTTCCACGAAACCCATTATACTCTTTCAAAAGTCATGTTGCACTTTTTAAAAGAAATATATACCGGGCACAATATGCTTTTGCAACTCTCAAAAAATTATGTTTCGTTGTTGCTCCCGCATGCCTCCCGCGGAAGCAGTATTCTGCGCCCGGAGCCGGGTATCAGCTGCGGCTGCCCTGTAATAGAGCATCAAGATCAGCAAACACTTTGTTAATATCTTGCTGTCCATCAATATTTGTTAACACACCTTTAACTTCATAGTAGTCAAGTAAAGGTTGTGCTTGTTTCATATTTACTTCCAGACGGTTTGCAACCGTTTCAGGATTATCATCCGCACGTGTATAAAGCTCGCCACCATCTTTATCACATTTCCCTTCCTCAGCTGGAGGATTGAAAACAAGATGATAAGATGTACCGCAAGTTTTACAAATACGACGACCTGACAGACGAGCAACTAGCTCATCTTTTTCAACTTGAATGTTAATTGTATGCTCAATAGCTTTACCAAGATCAGCAAGAATGCTGTCTAAAGCTTCAGCTTGAGGAACAGTACGTGGGAATCCATCTAGTAAGAAGCCCTTTTCACAATCATGTTTAGCAAGTCGTTCTCGAACAATACCAATCGTTACTTCATCAGGTACTAGAGCACCTTGATCAATAAACGATTTAGCTTGCAAGCCAAGTTCTGTACCATCTTTCATAGCAGCACGGAACATATCGCCTGTAGAAATATGAGGAATCGCGTACTTCTCAACAATTTTATCTGCCTGTGTACCTTTACCAGCACCTGGCAGACCCATTAAAACGATATTCATACGGAAATAATCCTCCCACAAAAGGTTTGCTGATTTCAGGAAACGATAAAACGTTCCCTAAAAACCAACATTACTTCATAAAGCCTTTGTAGTGACGTTTAACAAGTTGAGATTCTAGCTGTTTCATCGTTTCCAGCGCTACGCCGACTACGATAATAATACTAGTACCACCGATCTGCACTGTGGCAGGTAGTTTCATAATGTTTATGAATATAACCGGCATTACTGAAATAACAGTTAAGAAAATCGCACCGACAAATGTCAGACGATATAACACGCTTGTTAAATACGTTTGCGTACTTTCACCCGGACGAATACCTGGAATGTAAGCACCTTGCTTTTTCAAGTTATCTGCCACATTTTCTGGATTCACTTGTACGAATGCATAGAAATATGTGAACGCGACGATCAATGCAATGTAAACAATCATCCCAACAGGTTTAGAATAATCAAACGTGTTCTCAATGAATGTTGTTACAGCACCTTCGCCAAAGAACGGAGCTAACGTACGTGGTGTCATCAGAAACGCTGATGCAAAGATTACCGGAATAACCCCTGCAGCATTTACTTTTAACGGTAAATGCGTTTGTTGAGCACCAGTTTGTTGGTTACGTCCAGTAACTCGTTTTGCATATTGAATTGGAATTTTACGTAGTGCTTGTTGCACGTAAATAACACCAACAACAACTGCAAGCAAAACTAAAATAAGTAAACCAAGAATTACTAGATTGATAAATAGCTTATCTCCAGCGCCCTCGATTTGCTGTGCATAGATTTGGTTAATGCCATTCGGTAATGCCGCAACGATACCTGCGAAAATTACAATTGAAATACCATTCCCAACACCATGCGCAGTAATTTGTTCAGCAAGCCATACTAGGAATGCTGTACCCGCCGTTAATACAATAGAAATCGTAACATACGTTAAAATTCCTTCTTCTTTAATCAATGATCCACCATACATTTTGTTAAAACCAAATGACATTGCAAATGATTGAATAAAGGCAAGAACAATTGTAAAGTAACGAGTAAATTGAGCAAGTTTACGTCTTCCGACTTCACCTTGCTTTGCCCACTCAGCAAATTTCGGTACTACGTCCATTTGCAATAACTGAACAATAATTGAGGCCGTGATGTATGGATATATTCCCATCGCGAAGATAGAGAAGTTTTTCAAAGCACCACCGCCGAAAGTATTTAGGAAACCAACGAGATTGAACTCATCAGTTACCTTTAATACATTAGCGTCAACGTTTGGTACCGGTACAAACGTACCAATACGGAAAACGATTAACATTAAAAGAGTGAAAATGATTTTATTTCGTATATCTCGAACACGCATAAAGTTAGAGATCGTCTGAAACATTAAATCACCTCAGTAGTTCCGCCGGCATTCTCGATTGCTTCTTTAGCTGAAGCAGAGAATTTATGAGCTTTTACTGTAAGCTTTTTATCAAGAGTTCCGTTTCCAAGAACTTTAATTCCAGCTTTTTCATTGCTCACTAAACCTGATTCAAGTAATAATGCAGTTGTTACTTCTGCACCATCTTCAAAACGGTTTAATGTGTCAAGATTAACGATCGCGTACTCTTTACGGTTAATGTTAGTAAAGCCGCGTTTCGGTAAACGACGGAATAAAGGGTTTTGACCACCTTCGAATCCAGGGCGTACACCGCCGCCAGAACGAGAGTTTTGACCTTTATGACCTCTACCTGCAGTTTTACCGTTACCAGAACCGATACCGCGACCTACGCGGTTACGTACTTTACGGGAACCTTCTGCTGGTTTTAACTCATGAAGTTTCATATTGGATGGCACCTCCTTGTTCGTTAATTAAAAATTAGTTTTCTTTTACAGTAACTAAGTGAGCTACTACATCAATCATACCGCGAGTAGCTGCATTATCAACTTTCTCAACAGTTTGGTTTAATTTACGTAAACCTAGTGCTTCAATAGTTTTGCGTTGTGCTGGTTTAGAACCAATCACAGATTTTGTAAGGGTGATTTCTAATTTGTTAGCCATTATCTTTCCCCCCTTATCCTAATATTTCTTCCACTGATTTACCACGTAATTTAGCTACGTCCTCTACGCGTTTTAATTCAGTTAAACCTTGAATAGTTGCACGCACCATATTGATTGGTGTGTTAGTTCCAAGTGATTTTGAAAGAATATCAGTAATACCAGCAAGTTCTAGTACGGCACGTACTGGACCACCAGCGATAACTCCTGTACCAGGAGCAGCAGGTTTAATTAGGATTTCTCCTGCACCAAAGCGACCTTGCACTAAGTGTGGAGTTGTTCCACCTACGCGTGGCACTTCGATTAAGTTTTTCTTCGCATCTTCAACAGCTTTACGGATAGCATCTGGCACCTCTTGAGCTTTACCAGTACCGAAACCAACGTGACCGTTTTTATCGCCAACTACAACTAACGCTGTGAAGCGGAAGCGACGTCCACCTTTAACAACTTTAGCAACACGGTTAATAGTAACTACGCGTTCTTCAAGTTCTCCAAGTTTGTTTGCGTCAATTCGACTCATGAAATGTGTCCCTCCTTTTTATTAAAATTCTAAACCGTTCTCACGTGCAGCTTCAGCTAAAGCTTTAACACGTCCATGATATAAGTAACCACCACGGTCAAATACTACAGCAGTAATATTTTTTTCCGTAGCGCGTTTTGCGATTGTTTCACCGACTTTAGTTGCAGCATCAACATTGCTACCAGCACTTTCAAAACCATTTTCTTGAGAAGATGCGCTAACGATTGTTACGCCTGCTACGTCATCGATTAGTTGCGCGTAGATGTTCTTGTTAGAACGGAATACGTTTAAGCGTGGACGCTCAGCAGTACCCGAAATTTTAGAACGTACGCGTGCATGACGTTTTTTACGAACCTGATTTTTATCTTGTTTCGTAATCACAAGGGTCACTCCTTTCTAATGCTTAAGCAGCATTATTTACCTGTTTTACCTTCTTTACGACGAACGTATTCGCCTTCATAACGGATACCTTTACCTTTGTAAGGCTCTGGTGGACGCACGTCACGGATGTTAGATGCAAGAGCACCAACACGTTCTTTGCTGATACCTTTAACGATGATTTTAGTGTTTGAAGGAACTTCAACTTCTAGACCATCTTCAGGTGTGAACTCAACTGGATGTGAATAACCTACGTTAAGAACAAGTTTTTTTCCTTGTAATTGCGCACGGTAACCAACACCGATAAGTTCTAATGATTTTTCGAAACCTGCAGAAACACCAGTAACCATGTTCGCTAATAGCGCACGAGTCGTACCGTGGTTTGTGCGGTGTTCTTTTGAATCAGAAGGACGAGATACAGTGATTACGTTACCTTCTTGCTCAATTTTCATATCTTGGTGGAAAGAACGAACAAGTTCGCCTTTAGGACCTTTAACGGTAACTGAGTTGTCAGCTGCAACAGTAACAGTTACGTTAGCTGGTACCTCGATAATTTTTTTACCTACACGAGACATTTAGTTGCACCTCCATTCATTTATTGCTAATTACCAAACGTATGCTAGAACTTCGCCGCCAACTTGTTTAGCGCGAGCTTCTTTATCTGTTAATAAACCTTGTGAAGTTGACACTAAAGCGATACCAAGACCGTTCAGTACTTTAGGAACTTCATTTGTTTTTGCGTATACTCGTAGACCAGGTTTAGAAATACGTTTTAAACCAGTGATAACGCGCTCGTTATCTTTACCGTATTTTAAGAAGATACGGATGATACCTTGTTTGTTGTCTTCCACGTATTCTACGTCACGTACGAAACCTTCACGCTTTAAAATTTCAGCGATTTCTTTTTTCACGTTGGAAGCTGGTACTTCTAACTTCTCGTGACGAACCATGTTCGCATTACGAATGCGAGTAAGCATATCTGCAATCGGATCAGTCATTGTCATTACATTTACCTCCTTCCCAAATTAGGGGATTACCAGCTGGCTTTTTTCACGCCAGGAATTTGTCCCTTATATGCAAGTTCTCGGAAACAAATACGGCAAAGTTTGAATTTGCGATATACAGAGTGTGGACGGCCACAGCGTTCACAACGTGTATATTCTTGCACTTTAAACTTTTGCTTACGTTGTTGTTTAACGATCATAGATTTTTTAGCCACGTTTTCGCCCTCCTTGTTTAATTACTTTTGGAACGGCATACCGAATTGTGTCAATAACTCGCGAGCTTCTTCATCAGAATTCGCTGTCGTTACGATCACGATGTCCATACCGCGTACTTTTGAAACTTTATCGTAATCGATTTCTGGGAAAATTAATTGCTCTTTAACACCTAAAGTGTAGTTACCGCGACCGTCGAATGCTTTTTTAGAAACACCACGGAAGTCACGTACACGAGGTAGTGAAATTGAGATTAATTTGTCCAAGAATTCATACATACGCTCACCGCGTAATGTAACTTTAGCACCGATAGGCATACCTTCACGTAGACGGAAACCTGCGATCGATTTTTTCGCTTTAGTTACAACTGGTTTTTGACCAGTGATAATTGTTAATTCTTCTACAGCTGCATCTAATGCTTTTGAGTTTTGAACTGCATCACCAACACCCATGTTGATAACGATTTTGTCAACTTTCGGCAATTGCATAACTGATTTATATCCAAACTTGCTCATAAGAGCAGTTGAAACTTCATTTAAATATTTTTCTTTTAGGCGGCTCATTTGTGTACCTCCCTTCTTTTATAGAAATTAGTCGATTACTGCACCTGATTTTTTTGCAACACGAACTTTTTTACCGTTTTCGATTTTATAACCTACACGAGTCGGCTCGCCAGATTTAGGATCGATTAGCATTACGTTCGAAACGTGAATTGCAGCCTCTTGGCTTACAATTCCACCTTGTGGATTCAATTGGTTAGGTTTTACGTGTTTTTTCACGATGTTTACACCTTCAACAAGAACGCGATCTTGTTTAGGGTAAGAAGCAAGAATAACGCCTTCTTTGCCTTTGTCCTTACCAGTGATAACCTTAACCTTGTCACCTTTTTTTACATGCATGCTGTCGCACCTCCTTGATTGGCACTATCATGAAATTAAAGAACTTCTGGAGCTAGAGAAACGATTTTCATGAAGTTGCTGTCACGTAATTCACGTGCAACAGGTCCGAAAATACGAGTTCCGCGTGGTGATTTATCATCACGAATAATTACACAAGCATTTTCATCAAATTTGATGTACGTACCATCTTTACGACGTACGCCTGATTTAGTACGAACGATAACAGCTTTAACAACGTCACCCTTCTTAACAACGCCACCTGGTGTTGCTTTCTTAACTGTACAAACAACGATATCACCGATGTTAGCAGTTTTACGGCCAGAGCCACCAAGGACTTTAATTGTAAGAACTTCACGTGCACCTGAGTTGTCAGCAACTTTCATACGACTTTCTTGTTGGATCACTTAGGTTACCTCCCTTCGGAAATTGGTTGTTCCGAAATAGTTATTAAATAATAACCGCTTTTTCTACAACTTCAACTAGACGGAAACGTTTAGTAGCTGATAGCGGGCGAGTTTCCATGATACGTACGATATCACCGATTTTCGCTGTGTTTAACTCATCATGAGCCTTAAACTTTTTTGAGTATTTTACACGTTTACCATAAAGCTTGTGCTTTTTGTGAGTTTCAACTAAAACAGAAATAGTTTTGTCCATTTTATCTGAAACAACGCGGCCCGTGTAAACTTTGCGTTGATTACGCTCAGTCATACTTGAAAACCTCCTTTATCAGTTGTTTGCACTGATTTCTCTTTCACGAATAACAGTTTTCATACGCGCGATTGCTTTACGCACTTCACGAATACGAGCTGTGTTTTCTAATTGACCAGTCGCCAATTGGAAGCGAAGGTTGAAAAGCTCTTCTTTCAGTGATTTCACTTTCAATTCTAATTCAGAAGTGGCAAGGTCACGGATTTCATTAGCTTTCATTAGATTCACCACCAGTTTCTTGACGTTTTACGATCTTACATTTAACAGGAAGCTTATGTGATGCTAAACGAAGTGCTTCACGTGCGATCTCTTCAGATACACCAGCGATTTCGAACATTACTTTTCCTGGTTTTACTACTGCAACCCAACCTTCAGGAGAACCTTTACCAGAACCCATGCGGACTTCTAGAGGTTTTTTAGTGTAAGGTTTGTGCGGGAAGATTTTAATCCAAACTTTACCGCCACGTTTCATGTAACGAGTCATCGCGATACGTGCAGATTCGATTTGACGGTTAGTAATCCAGCTAGCTGTTTGAGCTTGTAAGCCCCATTCGCCGAAAGATACTTCTTTACCGCCTTTCGCTTCGCCACGCATGTTTCCGCGGTGTTCACGACGGTATTTTACGCGTTTAGGCAATAACATATTATTTGCCTCCTTCCACAGATTTCTTCGTAGGAAGAACTTCACCACGGTAGATCCATACTTTAACGCCTAATTTACCGTAAGTAGTGTCAGCTTCTGCGTGTGCATAGTCGATGTCAGCACGTAGAGTATGAAGTGGAACAGTTCCTTCACTATAGTGTTCAGCACGCGCGATATCAGCGCCACCTAAACGACCAGATACTTGTGTTTTAATTCCTTTTGCACCAGCACGAATTGTGCGTTGGATCGCTTGCTTTTGCGCACGACGGAATGATACACGGTTTTCTAATTGACGAGCGATGTTTTCAGCTACTAGACGAGCGTCAAGATCAGCACGTTTGATTTCGATAATGTTGATGTGTACACGTTTACCAGTTAAATCGCTAAGGTATTTACGAAGATTCTCAACTTCAGAACCACCTTTACCGATTACCATACCTGGTTTCGCAGTGTGAATTGTAATGTTTACACGGTTTGCAGCGCGTTCGATTTCTACTTTAGAAACAGAAGCGTCTTTAAGAGCCGTTTCAATATATTTACGCACTTTGATGTCTTCGTGAAGTAGAGTTGCATAGTCTTTTTCAGCGTACCATTTTGACTCCCAGTCACGAATAATACCAACGCGCAGTCCTATTGGATGTACTTTTTGACCCACGGATTAACCCTCCTTCTTCTCAGATACCACTAGAGTAATGTGGCTTGTGCGTTTGTTAATTGCGCTTGCACGTCCTTGTGCACGTGGACGGAAACGTTTTAATGTTGGACCTTCATCAACGAATACTTCAGAAACTACTAAAGAGTTGATGTCAAGATCGTAGTTATGCTCAGCGTTAGCAACTGCAGATTTTAATACTTTTTCAACGACTGGAGACGCCGCTTTTGGAGTATGACGTAAAATTGCAACTGCCTCACCAACTTGCTTGCCTCGAATTAAGTCTACAACTAGACGGACTTTACGAGGAGCAATGCGAACAGTACGAGCGATAGCTTTAGCTTGTGTCATTAGGATTTACCTCCTCTCAAAATTAGCGTCTTGTTTTCTTGTCGTCTGCACCGTGACCTTTGTAAGCACGTGTTGGTGCGAATTCACCAAGTTTGTGGCCTACCATATCTTCTGTTACGTATACAGGAACGTGTTTACGTCCATCATAAACAGCAATCGTTAAACCGATAAAAGTCGGGAAAATTGTTGAACGGCGAGACCAAGTTTTAATAACTTGTTTTTTCTCAGAAGCCTCTTGCGCTTCCACTTTTTTCATTAAGTGGTCATCGACAAAAGGTCCTTTTTTCAAGCTGCGACCCATGTAGGAACCTCCCTCCGTGATTCCACCACGGCTCTCACATAGAACCGTAGTTTAACCACTTTATTTTTTACGACTACGGATGATGAATTTATCCGATTTGTTTTTCTTCTTGCGAGTTTTGTAACCAAGTGCTGGTTTACCCCAAGGAGTCATTGGTGATTTACGTCCGATTGGAGAACGTCCTTCACCACCGCCGTGTGGGTGATCGTTAGGGTTCATTACAGAACCACGAACTTCTGGGCGTTTACCTAACCAACGGCTACGACCTGCTTTACCGATGTGTACTAGTTCGTGTTGTTCGTTACCAACTTGACCGATTGTAGCGCGGCAAGTAGCTAACACTAAACGTACTTCACCAGATTGTAGACGAACGATTACGTATTTGTCTTCACGACCAAGTACTTGAGCAGAAGTACCTGCAGAACGTACTAATTGTCCACCTTTACCAGGTTTTAACTCGATGTTATGGATTGTAGTACCCATTGGAATGTTTGCTAATGGCAATGCGTTACCTACTTTAATATCAGCATCTGGACCAGATACGATTGTTTGACCAACCTCTAGACCTTTTGGTGCTAAGATGTAAGCTTTTGCTCCATCAGCGTAGTTGATTAATGCGATATTCGCAGAACGGTTTGGATCATATTCAATAGTAGCAACTTTAGCCGGAATGCTATCTTTTACACGTTTGAAATCGATAACACGGTATTGCTTCTTATGTCCACCGCCATGATGACGAACAGTGATTTTACCTTGGTTATTACGACCAGCTTTGCGTTTAGTTGGTTCAAGCAATGATTTCTCAGGCTTGTTAGTTGTAATTTCCGCAAAGTCTAAAGACGTCATATTACGACGACCATTAGAGGTAGGTTTATACTTTTTAATCGCCATTGTGTTTCCCTCCTTCTTGATTGTTCAAATCATAAATCCATAAAGGATTACATTTCGAATAATTCGATTTCTTTGCTATCAGCAGTTAATTTAACGATCGCTTTACGACGTTTGTTAGTGTAACCACCGTAACGGCCTACGCGTTTGAATTTACCTTTGTAGTTAAGAACGTTTACTTTCTCAACTGTTACACCAAAGATTTCTTCTACAGCGTCTTTTACTTGAGTTTTGTTAGCGCGAGTGTCTACTTCGAAAGTATACTTTTTCTCTGCCATAAGTTCTGAAGAACGCTCAGTAATGACCGGACGTTTTAAAATATCACGTGCTTCCATTATCCAAGCACCTCCTCAACTTTTTCTACTGCAGATTTTGTGAATACAACTTTTTCATGACCTAATAGATCAAGAACATTGATTCCATTTGCAGTTAAAACTGTTACACCAGGGATGTTACGAGCAGATAATGCTACGTTTTCATCTAGGTCAGCAGTTACGAATAAAGATTTTTTCTCTAGAGAAAGATCTTTAAGGATTTTTGTAAATTCTTTTGTTTTTGGTGCTGCTAATGTAAGAGCATCAAGAACTAAGAAGTTTTGTTCTACTACTTTAGCTGATAAAGCTGATTTAAGAGCTAAGCGGCGAACTTTTTTAGGTAATTTATAAGAGTAGCTACGTGGAGTTGGACCGAATACGATACCACCACCGCGCCATTGTGGAGAACGGATAGAACCTTGACGAGCACGACCAGTTCCTTTTTGACGCCATGGTTTACGACCACCACCAGCAACTTCAGAACGGTTTTTAACCTTGTGATTACCTTGACGAAGAGAAGCGCGTTGTGCTACTACAGCGTCGAATAATACTGCTTCATTTGGCTTGATTCCAAAAATCGCATCGTTTAATTCGATTTCACCAACTGAAGCACCTGTTTGACTAAGTACAGATACTTTTGTCATTCCTGTTTCCTCCTTTCCTTAGGTGATTACTTAGCTTTAATTGCAGTTTTAACTGTAACTAGAGCTTTTTTAGAACCAGGAACATTACCTTTAACAAGTAGTAAGTTACGTTCCGCATCAACTTTCACGATTTCTAAGTTTTGGATTGTAACTACAGTGCCACCCATTTGACCAGGTAATTTCTTTTGTTTGAATACGCGGTTCGGAGCAACTGGACCCATTGAACCAGGACGACGGTGGTAACGAGAACCGTGGGCCATAGGACCACGAGATTGACCATGGCGTTTAATTACACCTTGGAAACCTTTACCTTTAGTAACACCTGTTACATCAATTACATCGCCTTCTGCGAAAATTTCTACTTTGACTTCTTGACCAACTTCGTATTCTCCAACGTTTACGTTGCGGAATTCACGGATGAAGCGCTTAGGAGCAGTGTTCGCTTTTGCTACGTGACCTTGTTCAGGTTTGTTAGAAAGCTTAACACGCTTGTCTTCAAAACCAACTTGGATTGCTTCGTAGCCGTCTGTTTCAACAGTTTTCTTTTGAAGAACTACGTTTGGAGCAGCTTCGATAACTGTTACCGGGATTAAATCGCCGTTTTCAGCGAAAACTTGTGTCATACCAATTTTTCTACCTAAGATTCCTTTAGCCATTTGTCACACCTCCTGTAAGTTTTAAAAAAGTTATATTTTTTACCATTAAAGTTTGATTTCAATATCAACGCCAGATGGTAAATCAAGTTTCATTAACGCATCAACAGTTTGTGGTGTTGGGTTAACGATATCGATCAGACGTTTATGCGTACGCATTTCGAATTGTTCACGAGAATCTTTGTACTTGTGAACAGCACGAAGAATCGTGTACACAGACTTCTCAGTTGGAAGTGGAATCGGACCTGATACACTTGCACCTGAACGTTTTGCAGTTTCCACAATTTTCTCAGCAGACTGATCTAAAATACGGTGATCATACGCTTTTAAACGAATACGAATCTTTTGTTTTGCCATTATTTTCCCTCCTTCTCGCCTATTTTCTAGACATTCTCCACGAAAATTTTCCCACACACCGCCATGGCAAAGCGGCCGGGTGTGTCGGCAACCTCTCGTTTCATCGCAGTCAAAGACCAACATTCAACATTATACACAATAAAAAAAGAATAAGCAAGGCCTTTCGCTAAATTCTTTTTAAATGTTGCAGATATTCTTACTACTAATATTTCTCGCTTATCTAAGCCGTTTACTAGTATATAAAATTTCAATGTACTTTGCAACACATAAGGCAATTACACCAACGTTTTCGGACATTTCTAACAATTAAGTAGTACCAATATATAAAAAAAGCAGTCTCTACTATTTAGAAACCGCTCTTACTATTATTTTATAAGAAGAACACACATGCAATCCAGCCAAATATAATAAGTGGGATGTTAATAAAAATGAACGTTGGCACACATGTATCCCAAATGTGATTATGCTGTCCATCTACATTTAAACCAGCAGTAGGTCCAAGAGTAGAATCTGAAGCAGGAGAGCCCGCATCACCTAAAGCACCTGCTGTACCTATTAGACAAATAATCGCCAAAGGACTCAATCCCAGCCCTTGTGCAAGAGGAACAAATAAGGTCGCGATAATTGGTACTGTCGCAAAGGAAGATCCGATTCCCATCGTCACAATTAAACCAATGACCAACATAATAAATATAGCTAGACTCGTATTCCCTTGAAGAATGTTTATCGAACCATTAATTAAGCTATCTATTTGACCTGTGGCGTTAATAACAGATGCAAAGCCATTTGCTGCGATCATAACGAAACCAATAAAGGCCATCATCTTCATTCCTTCTGAAAGAATCTCATCTGCTTCTTTCCATTTAAGTGCACCAGTGAAATACATAATCATAATGCCTGCAAAAGCACCTACAATCATCGAATCAGTATAAATTTGTGCACATAGAGAAATAATTAAAGCCACAGTCGTAGAGACAATAACATACTTACTAACATTTACATTTAAAGACTCTGTCTCTACATCATTATTTTGATATTGTCGAGGCTTTCGGTAAACGAAAAAGGCTACACATAACCCAATTAGCATCCCTAGAACGGGTATAGCCATCGCTGCTGGTACATCACGTGAAGATACCTCCATACCAGCCTTAGATACTTGTGTAGATACTATGTCTTGGAATATAGCTCCGAAGCCAGCAGGAACGAAACTATATGTCCCTATTAAACCAACAGCAATTAATGTTGCGATAATTCGTCGATCAACTTCTAGCATATTTAAAACTTTTAAGAGTGGCGGTATCAATAATGGGATAAAGGCGATATGAATTGGAATTAAATTTTGTGAGAAAATAGACATCATAAAGATCAGTAAGAAGATTAACACCTTTACTAAACCTTTTCGATTACTTGTACCGTTTTTATTTAATATCTTTAAAATCCATGCAATCATTAATTCAGGAATTCCTGTTTTGGAAATGGCGATAGCAAAACCACCAAGCAACCCATAGCTTAAAGCAATCGTTGCGCCTGCCCCTAATCCTTCTGTAAATGATTTTACAGTTGCTTCTATACCCATGCCGCTTGTTAGACCTCCCGCAAAGGCCCCCAACACAAGAGAAAGAACAACATTAATACGGAGCAAGCTTAATATTAACATGACAGCTACTGCCACAATTACTGCGTTCATTTCAACACACCACTTTCGTACACTAGATTACTAATACGTTAAACTTTAACCGTCTAACAATTGAAAGTCAAGATATTTTTATAGCCCTATAATAATCTTCCAAATTTAAACGACACAAAAAAACAGTATGATCTTAAATAACCATACTGTTTTAGATTTCTTCCTATTATAATGATTCACGAATAACTTTTTTATAATAGCCGACGGACAGTATAGCGAAAATAGCGTATAACGCTATATAACAGCTCATAGCAATCCATAATGGTGCCGTTAACTCTGAGCCGAATAAAAACCATCCTGACTTTACAGCAAAGTAACTATGAAGCAGCCCTATTATTAATGGAACACCAAAATTAAAGGCTTGTTTCATATATATACCTTTCATAATATCTTTTTCAGCGAAGCCAATCTTTCTTAATATCGTATAAGAGCCTCGCTCCTCTTCAGCCTCAGACATTTGCTTAAAGTATAAAATACTACCTGTTGTCATTAAAAATGCTAAGCCTAAAAATGCTGCTGTAAAAATTGTTAAGCCTAAAGTTTCTAAATTTTCTTTACGTTGTTTTTCATAGGACTGTATATAAAAGGAAAAATCCACTCCATTTTTTTTCACATGCGAACTCTCTGCATATAAACTCTCCGCTTGAGCTAAATCACTTTTATTCTTTAGATTAATAGTGGTTTGTTTATGCAACAAATCAATTGCTTTGTAAGTAGCTAATTCTTCAAACAATGCATCTGGAACTACGAAAACTGGTCCCCCAGGCCCACTAGTTACAGCACCACTTAAAATACTCTCATGTCGAACATCTTTAACATGAAGCGTCTCTTTCTTATTTTCCTCTGATCCTCCTATAGTGACATCTACATCACGATCCTTTTCAAGCGGAAACATTTCTGCCATATAGCCACCATAGTTCGTTAATATAACATCATTATCCGAAATGGAAGCTTCAGGAACTATTTGTTGATAATCAGAAAGTGGAATTGTAGTAATGATTCCTTCTGCACCATAAAGGGGATTATCTTCATTTTGCTGACTTTCAGATAATAATTGTGAAAAAGAAGCTGAAACACTCTGTAATCGGTACTCTATTTTGTCAAAAGCAATATTATTTTCTTCAAGTTCCTTTAAAAACTCCTGACCGTGATCTTCAAGTAAAATATAATCTGCAGGCACTTGGCTATATGACGACGAGCCTGTTGAATAATAAGCTATATATGCTAATGTTGTAACCCCAAGTGAAACACCCGTTAAAACCGTTATAAGCGTTAAGGATTTCGCATTACCTTTCATACGATGCATAATTGGTGTTAATGCTAATACATCACGCACAGTCAAATGTCCATTTTTCTTAAGACGAATTGAATTCATAATAAATGCTACAGAGAAACGGAAAACAAGGAACGTTCCGCCAATGGTAGTTGCTAAAATAATAATCATATTAAGCGTTAAATTACCCTGAGAGTTAATATCGAAAAGCTTAGTTGATGCATAGTAGCCATATACAATAAATACAAGTCCTAAAAAACCAATAACCATTTGTAATGAGCTGAAACGTTTTACGCGCTCATCAGCTTGCTTGGAAGCACTGAATAATGACAGTAATGACACTCGGTATATCATCCAAGCCATTTGCACGAGTACAATGACTAGTAGAATGGCAAATACTACGATAGATTGCTGTAATGCCTCTATACTAAATGTCATCGTCACAAGCGCTTCTTTTTCGAGTACACGCAGTAAAATCATTGCAAATAAGCGCGAACTAAAGAACCCAGCAAGCATACCTAATACGATAGCGCCTACAAATAATAGAATACTTTCTACCGCTAATAAGCGAACAATAAGCCCCTTTGTCATCCCTATTAGCTGATATAAGCCTATTTCCTTACTGCGACGCTTCATAAATAGATGATTTGCATAAAGTACGAAAAACAAAACGATAAAGTACAGCATATAGGTTGCCGCAGCAAAACCCGCTGTGGCTGTACCGCTCTCCTGTACTGTTGCCAGCACTTCAGCATTATTTTGCAATGTCACAAAGGAAAAATATAAAGTAACGCTAAAAATAAGTGCGAAAAAATATAAATAATAATGCTTCATATTTTTCTTCATACTGCGCAATACGAGTTTACTAAGACTCATAGCCGTCACCGCCTAGCACACTTTGCGTATGCATGATTTCTTGGAAAAATGCCTGTCTCGTTTTATCTCCTTTATATAGCTCACTATAAATGAGTCCGTCCTTTAAAAATAAAACACGTGTACAAAAACTCGCTGCTACCGCATCGTGTGTAACCATCATAATCGTTGCTTTTTTTGACTCATTAATACTTTGTAGATTTTTTAAAAGTGCAGTAGCTGATTTTGAGTCAAGTGCGCCTGTAGGTTCATCAGCGAATACAAGCGACGGATTTGTAATTAGTGCACGCGCTGCTGATGTACGTTGCTTTTGACCACCCGATATTTCATTTGGATATTTATTTAAAATTTCAGTAATACCTAATAGATGAGTAAGCTCTTTTAAGCGACTCTCTGCCACAGCCTTTGGTAGCCGACCAATAGCTAACGGCAGTAAAATATTTTCTTTTACCGTCAGTGTATCTAACAAATTATAATCTTGAAATATGAATCCTAATTGTTCACGACGGAAATTAGCTAACGCCTTCTCCTTCATACCACGTAAGTTTTGACCATTTATTTCAATTACACCTTCTGTTGCAAAGTCAATCGAACACAAAACATTTAAAAGTGTTGTCTTCCCCGAGCCTGAAGGTCCCATAATACCAACAAATTCACCTTTACTAACTTCTAAATCAATACCCTTTAAAACCTCTTGGGCTGTTGATTTTTTTCCATATACTTTTTTAACTTTACGACCAATTAAAACTGCCACTTGTAAACGCCCCTTTCTATAGTTCAAGTGTATCCTGTCTTCTTCACTAATTCGTGTGTTTTACATGACAATATAAAAAGGTAGGTGACAATTTCGTCATCTACCTGTTAGTTTGACATATTCATTTTGTAATGGAAAACGTAATGTAAATATCGACCCTTCCTCAACATTGGATTGGACAGTTATACGAACGCCGATTTTCTGCGCCACGTTATGTGCTAAGTATAGACCCATACCTGTTGATTGTGCAGACTCTCTACCGGCTGTCCCAGTATACGACTTATGAAAGATTCGAGGTAAATCCTCCTTACGAATGCCAATACCTGCATCTTTTATATGTAGTAATATTGCTCCAGTAGCATCTACTTCCGTAAAAATCAGTACCTCTGAATTTGCAGGACTATATTTAATCGCATTGGACAGAATTTGTCGGATGATAAAGGCTAGCCATTTTCCATCTGTCATCACTGGCACTGTTAACGCTTCAACATCGAAACCAATACCTTTTTCAATACACCATGCCTGCATAGCTCTTATTTCCTTATAGACCACAGTTCTTAGCTCGATCTCTGTCATATAATTATCTTTTTCAATAGAGGCTAAACGTGTTTGGTGTAGCTGCTGATCGACCAATAAATGTAGTCTTAACCACTCCGTCTCTAATTTACGACGTAGTGTCAAATCTTCTACGTGATCCAGCATTAAATTAATTGAAGTTAAAGGTGCCTTAACTTCATGAACCCACGCTAGCAGTTCATCCGAATATTCCTGCAGCTGTACTTTTGCTTGATTTAACTCTGTATTCTTATCATAAAATACATCTTCAATTTTCGTCAGGTATGCTGCTTGAAAGGGTGATAACGTCATACTTTTGCCATGCACATCATCGAGTTGACTTTCCACATTTCCCAGGAAATCCTTTAACTGCCTTACTTCTAGTATATATCGCCAAATAAGAAAAATCATAAAACTAATAAGCACACTAATATTCATATACCAAATAGATATTCCCTCTAATCCAGCGTCTAAAGAGAATAAAACATTGATCATAACGATGATAAAAGCAAAAAAGCCTATCCAAGCGAGGCGTTCTCTTAAAAATAAAATTAGCATTGTCACTCACTTCCCTTGTGTTACAGCCATATAACCAAGTCCCTTTTTAGTTAAAATCGCTTCTTGTAAACCTATATCCTCAAGTTTACTACGTAACCGATTAACATTTACCGACAATGTATTATCATTAACAAAGCGCTCATCATCCCATAACTTTCTCATTAAATCATCTCTTGAAACTATTTGATCGGCCTTCTCCACTAAAATACGTAAAATAAAGAGTTCATTTTTAGTTAGCGAGGCAAGATTACCCTCATACATAATTTCACTGCGTGCATAGTCAATGACTGCACCATTAAACCGTGTGACATCCATAGATTCTTCTATATAATCATATGTACGACGTAAAATGGCTTGTACCTTTGCTAGTAATACTTCCATATGGAAAGGCTTTTGTACAAAGTCATCCGCACCCATTTGCATTGCCATGACCATATCCATTGGGTGGTCTCGTGAAGATAGAAAGAGAATTGGCACCTTTGAGATATAACGTATTTCGCGACACCAATGAAAACCATCATAGGCTGGAAGCTGAATGTCAATCAATACAAGCTGTGGCTTTTGTTCAATAAAATCATCCATTACCTTTTGAAAATCTTTAGGACCCACAACCTGAAGCGACCACTGTGCAAAACGTGTCTGAATCATTTCGAAAATTGATGGATCGTCTTCAATTAGCAATATTTTCATTTCCATATGCAAATTCTCCTTCCATGAAGTGTTCTTATGTATTAAATAGGCTAATCGTCATAACGTGAGGTCGATTTTCGCTCCGACTGGGCGCGTCCGATGAGCCGCCCAGCCTCCACTCCAACCAATTTATATATATCATACGTTTTTAACAAATATTATCCTAACTTTTTAAAGATGAATTATTAAACGGCTAATAGTAATTAAAAGGGGTGCGATTCTATACTCTACATGCTACACTGCCTTTTAATTTCAACTTTTTTAAGCAGCTGTCCAAACATCCGTTGAAAGAAGTTAAAACTTCCGGCGGGTGTCTCTGGTACTAGCTTTCACCTCTAGCGGTTTCGTAAAAAATCGATATGGTATTTCACCCATTATGTATACATAAAATAATCTCTAATTCAACTAAGATTACCAAATATTCTTTACATATTTTAACACAAAAAAACCAATCTGTAAGCGTCCCTACAGATTGGTTTGGAAAATTAGCTTGCGCTAAAATTATTTTTGGATAGAAGCAACTACGCCAGCGCCTACAGTACGGCCACCCTCACGGATAGAGAATTTAGTACCTTCTTCAAGAGCGATTGGAGCGATAAGTTCTACTGTCATTTCGATGTTATCGCCAGGCATTACCATTTCAACGCCTTCTGGTAAGTTACAGATACCTGTTACGTCAGTTGTACGGAAGTAGAACTGAGGACGGTAGTTAGAGAAGAATGGAGTATGACGGCCACCCTCTTCTTTTGATAAAACATAAACTTCAGCTTTGAAGTTAGTGTGTGGAGTGATTGAGCCTGGTTTAGCTAATACTTGACCACGTTGGATTTCTTCACGAGCTACACCACGAAGTAAAGCACCGATGTTGTCACCAGCTTCAGCGTAGTCTAATAATTTACGGAACATTTCTACACCAGTTACAGTTGTAGATTTAGCTTCTTCAGTGATACCGATGATTTCAATAACGTCACCAACTTTAACTTGACCACGTTCAACACGGCCAGTTGCAACTGTACCACGACCAGTGATAGAGAATACGTCCTCTACTGGCATCATGAATGGTTTGTCAGTTTGACGTTCTGGAGTTGGGATGTAAGAATCTACAGCGTCCATTAATTCAATGATTTTTTCTTCCCATTCTGCTTCACCTTCAAGAGCTTTAAGAGCAGAACCTTTGATTACAGGAAGATCGTCGCCTGGGAAGTCATATTCAGAAAGTAGGTCACGGATTTCCATTTCTACTAATTCTAATAATTCTTCGTCGTCAACCATATCACATTTGTTCATGAATACTACTAAGTATGGAACACCTACTTGACGAGATAAAAGGATGTGTTCACGAGTTTGTGGCATTGGGCCGTCAGCAGCAGATACTACTAAGATACCGCCGTCCATTTGTGCAGCACCAGTGATCATGTTTTTAACATAGTCAGCGTGTCCTGGGCAGTCAACGTGTGCATAGTGACGAGTATCAGTTTCGTATTCTACGTGAGAAGTATTGATTGTGATACCACGTTCTTTTTCTTCTGGAGCGTTATCGATATCAGCGTATGATTTAGCTTCTCCACCCATTTTTTTAGAAAGAACTGTTGCGATAGCAGCAGTTAAAGTAGTTTTACCATGGTCAACGTGTCCGATTGTACCAATGTTAGCATGCGTTTTTGAACGGTCGAATTTTTCTTTAGCCATTAGAGATTGCCTCCTCAAAATTATATGTTTATATTTTTTAAAAATTTATAGAATGATTGCTGATGGTGGATGGGCCCATCCACCATCCCACAATCATAGCTTACAAATTAGTTATACTTTATGCAAGATGAAAATTCAATTATTCACCTTTATTTTTTTTGACGATTTCAGCAGCAATTGATTTTGGTACTTCTTCATAATGATCAAATGTCATTGAGAATACACCACGACCTTGTGTTGCTGAACGAAGAGTTGTTGCATAACCAAACATTTCCGATAGTGGAACCATTGCACGAACAACTTGAGAGTTACCGCGAGCTTCCATACCCTCAACGCGTCCGCGACGAGAAGTAATGTTACCCATGATATCACCAAGGTATTCTTCTGGAATTACAACTTCTACTTTCATCATTGGTTCTAAGATAACTGCGTCACATTGTTTAGCAGCTTCTTTAAGAGCCATAGATGCAGCAATTTTGAACGCCATCTCATTCGAGTCAACGTCATGGTAAGAACCGAATACTAATTTCGCTTTAATGTCGATAAGTGGGTAACCAGCTACTACACCGCGGTCAAGAGAGTCACGAAGACCAGCTTCTACTGCAGGAATGTATTCACGAGGTACTACACCACCAACGATAGCGTTTTCGAATTCAAAGCCTTTACCTTCTTCATTTGGAGAGAACTCAATCGTTACGTCACCATATTGTCCACGACCACCAGATTGGCGAGTGAATTTACCTTGAACTTTTGCAGAGCCACGGAATGTTTCACGGTAAGATACCATTGGAGCACCTACGTTAGCTTCTACTTTAAATTCACGGCGCATACGGTCAACTAAGATATCAAGGTGAAGCTCACCCATACCTGAGATGATTGTTTGACCAGTTTCTGTGTCAGTGTGAGCACGGAAAGTTGGATCCTCTTCTTGAAGTTTTTGTAAAGCTTGACCCATTTTATCTTGGTCAGCTTTTGATTTTGGTTCTACAGAAAGAGAAATTACTGGCTCAGGGAATTCCATTGATTCAAGAATAACTAGGTTTTTCTCGTCACATAGAGTATCACCAGTAGTAGTATCTTTAAGACCTACTGCTGCTGCGATATCCCCAGCAAATACTTTAGAAATCTCTTCACGAGAGTTTGCGTGCATTTGTAGGATACGGCCTACACGTTCACGTTTACCTTTAGAAGAGTTTTGTACGTATGAACCTGATTCTAAAGTTCCAGAATACACACGGAAGAAAGTTAATTTACCTACGAATGGGTCAGTCATAACTTTGAATGCAAGAGCTGAGAATGGCTCTTCATCTGAAGAATGACGTTCTAATTCCTCGTCACCATCAACATCAGTACCTTTGATTGCTGGTACATCTAATGGAGATGGTAAGTAATCAACTACTGCATTTAACATTGGGCGTACGCCTTTGTGTTTGAATGCTGTACCACAGATTACTGGGTAAAATTCTACTGCGATCGTAGCACGACGGATAGCCGCTTTAAGTTCAGCAACAGAAATTTCTTCGCCTTCTAAATATTTTTCCATGATTTCTTCATCAACACTTGCAACAGCATCGATTAATTTTTCACGGTATTCTTCAGCTTGTGCGCGGTGTTCTTCAGGAATTTCGCCTTCAGTCACTGCTGTACCTTTTTCGTCGCCGTAGAAAGTAGCTTTCATTTCAACTAAGTCAATGATTGCTGAGAACTGATCTTCAGCCCCGATAGGTAATTGGATAGGGTGAGCGTTTGCTTGTAAACGTTCGTGTAGAGTTCCTACAGAATATAGGAAATCTGCACCTGTTTTATCCATTTTGTTAATGAACACGATACGTGGAACGCCATAAGTTGTAGCTTGACGCCATACTGTTTCAGTTTGAGGCTCAACACCAGATTGAGCATCAAGAACTGTTACAGCACCATCAAGTACGCGTAGTGAACGTTCAACTTCTACAGTGAAGTCTACGTGTCCAGGAGTATCGATGATGTTTACACGGTTGCCGTTCCATTGAGCTGTTGTCGCAGCAGAAGTGATTGTAATACCACGTTCTTGCTCTTGTTCCATCCAGTCCATTTGAGAAGCGCCTTCGTGAGTTTCACCGATTTTGTGAATCTTACCTGTGTAATAAAGGATACGCTCAGTAGTTGTTGTTTTACCAGCATCAATGTGAGCCATGATCCCAATATTACGAGTATTCTCTAGAGAGAATTCGCGTTTCATAAGGTATTTCTCCTTCCATATTGGGCTTATGCGATGTTTAGATTACCAACGGTAGTGAGCGAATGCTTTGTTCGCTTCTGCCATTTTGTGCATATCTTCACGTTTTTTAACTGATGCACCAGTGTTGTTAGAAGCATCAAGGATTTCGTTAGCTAAACGCTCTTCCATAGTTTTTTCACCACGAAGACGAGCGTAGTTAACTAGGTAACGAAGACCTAAAGTTGTACGACGTTCTGGACGTACTTCTACTGGCACTTGGTAGTTAGAACCACCAACACGGCGAGCGCGTA
Organism: Lysinibacillus sphaericus; assembly: GCF_006864135.1. Taxonomy (GTDB): domain Bacteria; phylum Bacillota; class Bacilli; order Bacillales_A; family Planococcaceae; genus Lysinibacillus. The sequence goes on from NZ_SADV01000017.1 coordinate 36,053, forward strand.
CTTCAAGAACTGGCATTACGTTATTTAGAGCAGCTTCGAATACTTCAATTGGATTTTGACCAGAACGTTCTTTAACTAAATCGAACGCACCGTATAAAATCTTTTGAGAAGTACCTCTTTTACCATCAACCATCATTTTATTAATTAAACGAGTTACTAGTTTTGAACTATAAATTGGATCTGGTAACACGTCACGTTTGGAAACAGGACCTTTACGAGGCATGTGTTTTCCTCCTTTCGAATAATTATCGATTTATTTTATAAAAATTGTCTTGTCATATTTGCCGCAAAAAATCCCAATCTGCTAGCAAGATTAGAAATTTGCGACAACTACTCAAGCTCATTATTAAGCAACGCTCAATAATGTTAAATTATTTTTTTTCTTTAGGGCGTTTTGTTCCGTATTTAGAACGTGATTGTAAACGACCGTTTACACCAGCTGTATCAAGAGCTCCACGTACGATATGGTAACGAACACCCGCTAAGTCTTTTACGCGTCCGCCACGGATAAGAACAACACTGTGCTCTTGTAAGTTGTGGCCTTCACCTGGGATATAAGCTGTAACCTCGATTTGGTTAGTTAAACGTACACGAGCGTATTTACGTAACGCTGAGTTTGGTTTACGAGGTGTCATTGTACCCACACGAGTACAAACTCCGCGTTTTTGTGGAGACTTAACATCAGTTAAAGATTTTTTAAATGAGTTATATCCTTTGTTTAACGCTGGTGATTTTGATTTCGTGATTTTAGATTGACGAGGCTTACGTACTAATTGGTTAATTGTAGGCATCGATATTTCCTCCCTTCATTTATTCCTTGTTAATACCACACATCCAGGTGGTTCATTTTTTGGGTAAAAACAAAGTCTTTGTGTTTAATACACAAAAACTACTCTACAGTAATCGCAACTACCGCAGCTCCAACATGGATTCCACAGGCCTTGCCCAGTTCCTTTTTGGACTCAACAAGAATAACTGGTATACCGATTTCTCTCGCGAAAGATATGGCCGAATCGGTTACCCAATTGTCTGCATCAAGTGCCACGAAAAGTTCTTTCACTGAACCAGCTTGCATTGCTTTTACTGCTTGCTTTGTACCTATGATTGTTTGACTATCCCTTACTCTATCATAAGACATTTTCATATCCTCCGAAGTACAGACAGTTAACTATCAACCTTCAATATATTATCATTACCAATTTCGGCTGTCAACTAATATCTTTAAAAAGCCCGAAGAGATGATCAAAATACATCTCTTCGGCACTTATTTTAATGATTATTCAGCAGAAATTAGGTCTTCTGTGTCAAGCTCATCTTTTTCAATACGGATTTGACGGTAACGTTGCATACCAGTACCTGCCGGAACAAGTTTACCGATAATTACGTTTTCCTTCAGACCAAGAAGTTCATCACGTTTTCCTTTAATAGCAGCATCCGTTAACACACGAGTTGTTTCTTGGAATGATGCAGCGGATAAGAATGATTCTGTTTCAAGAGATGCTTTTGTAATACCTAGGATAACAGGACGACAAGTTGCAGGGTTTTTGCCATTTAGCACAGCATCTGCATTTGCTTCTGAGAATTGGTGAATATCTAGTAATGAGCCTGGTAATAATTCTGTATCACCAGCTTCGATCACACGAACTTTACGAAGCATTTGGCGAACCATTACCTCGATATGTTTGTCTCCAATTTCTACCCCTTGCATACGGTATACTTTTTGTACTTCTTTTAACAGGTATTCTTGAACTGTTGAAACGTCTTTAACTTTTAATAATTGTTTTGGATCAATAGAACCTTCTGTTAATACTTGACCACGTTCAACAAAGTCGCCTTCTTGTACTTTCAGACGAGCATTGTAAGGTGCTGCGTATTTACGTGTTTCTACTTCACCTTCAATTGTAATCTCTTTTAGACCTTCACGGATTTCGGTGATGTCTGAAACAGTACCTGCGATATCAGAAATAACTGATTGACCTTTAGGATTACGTGCTTCAAAAATCTCTTGGATACGTGGAAGACCTTGTGTAATATCATCCCCGGCAACCCCACCTGTATGGAATGTACGCATTGTTAATTGTGTACCTGGTTCACCGATTGATTGAGCCGCAATAATACCAACTGCTTCTCCAACTTCAACCTCTTCACCTGTTGCTAAGTTCATGCCGTAACATTTTTTACATACACCATGTTTTGTATTACATGTGAATGCTGAACGGATTGTTACTTCCTCGATACCAGCCTCGATAACCGCACGAGCGATATCTTGATCGATTAAGCCATCTTTTTCTAAGATAACTTCAGCTGTTTCTGGATGCATAATTGTTTTCTTCGTATGACGACCGATAATACGTTCATCTAACGCTTCAATTAACTCTGTGCCTTCCATTAACGCACCAATTGTTAAACCGCGGTCAGTTCCACAGTCATCCTCACGAACGATAACATCTTGTGCTACGTCAACAAGACGACGTGTTAAGTAACCTGAATCGGCAGTTTTTAGGGCTGTATCGGCAAGACCTTTACGAGCACCGTGAGTTGAGATGAAGTACTCTAATACCGTTAAACCTTCACGGAATGAAGATTTAATTGGAAGTTCGATGATCCGACCAGCCGGGTTGGCCATCAGACCACGCATACCAGCTAACTGTGTAAAGTTAGATGCGTTACCACGGGCACCTGAGTCAGACATCATAAAGATTGGGTTTGTTTTCTCAAGCGACTTCATCAGCTTCGATTGAATTTCATCTTTCGCAGCACTCCAGCTTGAGATAACGCGATCATAACGCTCCTCTTCCGTGATGAAACCACGACGGAATTGCGCTTGAACTTTATCTACTTTTTCTTGAGCTACCGCTAAAATTTCACCTTTGTCTGGTAATACGACGATGTCAGAAACACCTACAGTGATACCAGCACGTGTTGAATATTTGAATCCTAAGTTCTTCATGCGGTCAAGCATTTTAGATGTTTCAGTGATGTGGAAACGTTTAAATACTTCAGCAATGATATTACCTAAGAATTTTTTGCGGAATGGGTTTACAACTGGTACAGATGCAAAGTGTTTACGCAGTACAGCTGTGCGTTGTGCATCAACTTTACCTTTTTCATCAAGCCCATTATAAGTAGCATCTGCTTCAAGTTCTTTTAACGTTTCTTCATCAATTGTTAAATTAACAAAGTATTTGTCTGGTGTTTCTTGTTCTAAGTTGAATGCAGTTGGCTCATTAATGTATGGGAATGATTTAGGCAAGATTTCGTTAAAGATTACTTTACCAACAGTCGTTAATAGGAACATATTATTTTGTTCCTCAGTAAATGTTGGGTTATTTAACGAACTTGCTTTAATCGCAATACGAGTATGCAAATGAACATGACCTGTATCATATGCAATTAATACTTCGTTTGGTCCATAGAAAGTTGTTCCTTCGCCGCGAGCTGTTTCACGCTCAAGTGTTAAGTAGTAGTTACCTAATACCATATCTTGAGATGGTGTTACAACCGGTTTCCCGTCTTTCGGATTCAGGATATTTTGTGCAGCAAGCATTAGAAGACGAGCTTCTGCTTGTGCTTCTGCTGATAATGGTACGTGAACCGCCATTTGGTCACCATCGAAGTCAGCGTTATAAGCTGTACATACTAATGGGTGAAGACGAATAGCACGACCCTCAACTAGTGTTGGTTCAAACGCTTGAATACCAAGACGGTGAAGCGTAGGTGCACGGTTTAGTAATACTGGATGCTCACGAATGACATCTTCTAAAACGTCCCATACATCGTTGTTTAAACGCTCGATTTTACGTTTAGCAGATTTAATATTATGAGCAAGACCACGTTCTACTAACTCTTTCATTACGAAAGGCTTAAATAGCTCAATTGCCATTTCTTTCGGTAGACCGCATTGATACATTTTTAAGTTTGGACCTACTACGATAACCGAACGACCAGAGTAGTCAACACGTTTACCAAGCAAGTTTTGACGGAAACGACCTTGTTTACCTTTCAGCATATGTGAAAGTGATTTTAATGGACGGTTACCAGGACCTGTAACAGGACGACCACGACGACCGTTATCGATTAATGCATCAACAGCTTCTTGTAACATACGTTTTTCGTTTTGTACGATGATACTTGGAGCACCAAGATCTAGTAAACGTTTTAAACGGTTATTACGGTTGATTACACGACGATATAAATCATTTAAGTCAGAAGTTGCAAAACGACCACCATCTAATTGCACCATTGGACGTAGCTCTGGCGGAATAACCGGTAGTACATCTAAAATCATCCATTCAGGAGAGTTACCTGAGTTACGGAATGATTCAACAACTTCAAGACGTTTAATTGCACGTGTACGACGTTGACCTTGTGCTGATTTCAACTCTTCTTTTAAAGAATGAGTTTCATCTTCAAGATCAATTTTGCCTAGCAATTTCTTAATTGCTTCCGCACCCATAGCTGCTTCGAATGTGTTGCCGAATTTTTCACGATATGCACGGTACTCTTTTTCAGAAAGCAGTTGCTTACTTTCTAAGTTTGTAGCACCTGGCTCGATTACAACGTAAGAAGCAAAGTAAATTACTTCTTCTAGTGCACGTGGGGACATATCTAAAATAAGTCCCATACGGCTAGGAATACCTTTGAAGTACCAGATATGAGATACCGGTGCTGCTAATTCGATGTGGCCCATACGTTCACGACGAACTTTAGCGCGTGTTACTTCAACTCCACAACGATCACAAACTACGCCTTTATAGCGTACACGTTTGTATTTACCACAATGACACTCCCAGTCCTTAGTTGGACCAAAAATACGCTCACAGAATAAACCATCTTTTTCTGGTTTTAAAGTACGATAGTTGATTGTTTCAGGTTTTTTGACTTCACCGTATGACCAAGAACGAATCTTGTCAGGAGAAGCTAAACCGATTTTCATATATTCAAATTCATTAACGTCTATCAAGGAGCCTACCTCCCTCTAGTATAGGTCTTTATAAAGACTCTTTTACGCAGCTCGATAATCGTTTGCAAGAATCATGTCTCTTTAGCAAAAGATTAAAAATAGAATGATTTAATCAATTATGCCTCGGCATAATTGTGTCCGGAATCGGCTTTGTGTTTAGGCCTGCACGATGCAGGTCAGTTAGCCGTTATCGCATGGATGCGATGGTTTTAGGCTAACATCCCCTAAGAATTCCTTTCCGATTCCGTGACATCCGCCGGAGGCTTTGGGCCAACGTGATGTTGGTCACTCAGTCGTTGCCACAGGAAGTGGCGTTCTTAGACTGAGTTCCTCTGTTCAGCAAGTGTTTTTTGTAGCGAAAGCGAAGCGTCAGCTACAGGCATTTGGACTTCTGCTGAAAGAAGTTAAAAGAAAAAGTCGGACAGGGCGTTAAATCCTGCCCGACTAATTTGAAAAATAACTTTGACCGTGTTCACAAAGTTGTGAACTAACGTTTTCCATTATTCAAAAGACTCTACTGGCTCTTCTTCTTTTTCTTGCTGTGGTGCAATGTTAAGTGCGTCAGCTGGTTGAAGATCTTCTTCTTCGTCTAAGTCGCGAAGCTCTACCTCTTCATCATTAACTGTTAACATTTTGACATCCATACCAAGAGATTGAAGTTCTTTAATCAATACTTTGAATGATTCAGGAACGCCTGGCTCTGGTACACTTTCACCTTTAACGATTGCTTCGTATGTTTTCACACGACCAACAACGTCATCAGATTTAACTGTTAAGATTTCTTGAAGTGTGTAAGCAGCACCGTATGCTTCAAGTGCCCATACTTCCATCTCACCAAAACGTTGTCCACCGAACTGTGCTTTACCACCAAGCGGCTGTTGAGTAACAAGTGAATAAGGACCTGTTGAACGAGCGTGAAGTTTATCATCAACCATGTGAGCAAGTTTGATCATGTACATGACACCAACTGATACACGGTTATCGAATGGTTCACCTGAACGTCCATCATACAGGATTGTTTTACCATCACGGTTCATGCCTGCTTCTTCCATTGTTTCCCAAACATCTTCCTCGTTGGCACCATCAAATACTGGAGTTGCCATATGAACGCCTAAGTAACGAGAAGCCATACCTAAGTGTAGTTCTAAAACTTGTCCGATGTTCATACGAGAAGGTACACCAAGTGGGTTTAACATGATATCAACAGGAGTACCGTCTGGCATGAATGGCATATCCTCTTCCGGTAAGATACGAGAGATAACCCCTTTGTTACCGTGACGTCCGGCCATTTTGTCCCCTACGCGAATTTTACGTTTTTGAACAATATAAGCACGAACTAATTGGTTAACACCCGGTGGTAATTCATCGCCATCTTCACGGTTAAATACTTTAACGTCAAGAATAATACCGCCAGCACCATGTGGTACACGTAATGAAGTATCACGAACTTCACGAGCTTTTTCACCGAAGATAGCATGTAATAAACGTTCTTCAGCAGTTAATTCTGTAACCCCTTTAGGTGTTACTTTACCTACAAGAATGTCACCATCACGTACTTCTGCACCGATGCGGATAATACCGCGTTCGTCTAAGTTACGAAGCGCATCTTCCCCAACGTTTGGAATATCACGAGTGATTTCTTCAGGTCCTAATTTTGTATCACGAGACTCTGATTCATATTCTTCAATATGAACAGATGTATAAACATCGTCTTTTACAAGGCGTTCGCTCATGATAACAGCATCCTCATAGTTAAAGCCGTTCCAAGTCATGAACGCAACAAGTACGTTACGACCAAGAGCAAGTTCACCATTTTCCATAGATGGACCATCTGCTAAAATGTCACGAGGTTTCACACGTTCGCCAACTTTTACAAGTGGACGTTGGTTGTATGAAGTACCTTGGTTAGAACGAATGAATTTCTGTAATTTATATTTTGTTAAATCGCCTTTTACCTCTTTACCGTCAACGACTTCAATGCGGCGAACATGGATAGAGCGAGCTTCAACGTGCTCAACAATACCATCATATTTCGCTACTACAGCCGCACCTGAGTCACGCGCATCAACGTGTTCCATACCAGTACCAACGAATGGAGCTTCTGGGTTAAGAAGAGGAACTGCTTGACGTTGCATGTTGGCACCCATAAGTGCACGGTTCGAGTCATCGTTTTCTAAGAACGGGATACATGCAGTCGCAGCTGAAACTACTTGTTTAGGAGATACGTCCATGTAGTCCATTTGCGATTTGTTAAATACTGTATTGTCCCCACGGAAACGACCTACTACTTCGTCTTTAGCAAATGTACCATCAGGATTTAATAGTGAGTTCGCTTGTGCTACATAGTAGTTATCTTCTTCATCAGCTGTTAAGTAATCAATTTGATCCGTTACTTGACCTGTTTCATGGTCAATACGACGATAAGGTGTTTCAATGAATCCGAATTTATTTACTTTGGCAAATGAAGATAGCGAGTTAATTAAACCAATGTTTGGACCCTCTGGTGTCTCGATTGGACACATACGACCATAGTGAGAATAGTGAACGTCACGTACTTCGAAACCAGCACGCTCACGTGTTAAACCACCAGGTCCTAATGCAGATAGACGACGCTTATGCGTTAACTCTGCCAATGGGTTTGTTTGGTCCATGAATTGTGATAATTGAGAGCTACCAAAGAACTCTTTAATTGACGCAATTACCGGACGAATATTAATTAATTGCTGTGGTACGATCGCAGCTGTATCGTTAATAGACATACGCTCACGCACTACACGTTCCATACGGGATAAACCGATACGGAATTGGTTTTGTAAAAGCTCACCAACAGAGCGTAGACGACGGTTACCTAAGTGGTCGATATCATCTGTTGCCCCTACTTGGTAAAGTAAGTTGAAGAAATAACCTACTGAAGATAATACGTCAGCCGGCGTAATATTCTTCACTTCTTCATCGATGTACGCATTACCAATAATATTGATTTCTTTTTGCGCTTCATCTTTTGGTGCATAAATTTTAATAGACTGGATTGTTACATCGTCTTCTAGTACCCCGCCAACTTGTGATAAAGTGCGGTAACCGATTCCTTTTGATGAATCTTCTAAATACGGTAAGATTTTATCTAAAGTACGACGATCAAGAACTGTACCCTTCTCTACTAAAATTTCGCCTGTTTCTGGGTCTACAAGCGTTTCAGCAATCGTTTGGTTAAATAAACGATTTTTGATATGAAGCTTTTTATTCATTTTGTAGCGACCAACATTCGCTAAATCATAGCGTTTTGCATCGAAGAAACGAGAGTATAATAAACTCTTCGCACTTTCAACTGTTGGTGGCTCACCTGGACGCAAACGTTCATAGATTTCTAAAAGTGCTTTTTCAGTACTTTCAGAGTTATCTTTTTCTAACGTATTACGTAAATACTCGTTATCACCGATAATATCGATAATTTCTTGGTCTGAACCGAAGCCTAATGCACGAAGTAACACTGTTACTGGTAGCTTACGAGTACGATCAATACGCACGTACACTACATCTTTCGCGTCAGTTTCATATTCTAACCAAGCACCACGGTTCGGAATAACTGTCGCTCCGAAACCTTTCTTACCGTTTTTATCAGTTTTATCATGGAAATACACACTTGGTGAACGAACTAATTGTGAAACGATAACACGTTCAGCACCATTGATAATGAACGTACCTGTCTCTGTCATTAATGGGAAGTCACCCATGAAGACATCCTGTTCTTTCACTTCGTCTGTTTCTTTGTTGTAAAGACGTACTTTCACACGTAATGGAGCTGCGTAAGTAACATCTCGCTCTTTACACTCATCAACATCATACTTAGGATCTCCTAATGAATAATCGATGAATTCTAATGAAAGATTGCCTGTAAAGTCCTCGATCGGCGAAATGTCACGGAACATTTCACGTAAACCTTCTTCAAGGAACCACTCGTAAGACGCCGTTTGAATCTCAATCAGATTTGGAAGCTCAAGCACCTCGTTAATACGCGCAAAGCTTCTACGCTGGCGGTGTTGTCCATACTGAACTAGTTGACCTGTCAACTCATTCACCCCTCAATAAAGCGATATTAGGTCTTTGCAAAATCATACAAATAGTGTATGATTTCGAAAGACAAAAAGAAAACGAGTCTTCAAAAAGATCTCATTTTCGGTTAACTAAACTTATCTTGGCAAGTATACCCACATTATAACAATCATATTCAAAAAGGGCATACGACCTCAAAATAATATTTTTGCATTGTATCATGTTATCATAGCCGATTTGTCAAGTCAATAATTTATGCATATTTCACTTATTTTTTCGCGCGTACTATCCAGTACCCTTTTTTCTTCTCCACAACATCGACTTCAGAAAATTTTTCTTCTAAGTAACTTACCGTTGATGGTGCACCTTGCTTCTTCTGTATTACTACCCACAGCTCACCAGATGACACTAACTTATCATAAGCTCCATCGTAAAAGCGGAAAATTGTTTCCTTTCCTGCGCGAATTGGAGGATTGGTTAAAATAGCTGCGGCGTTTACATTATTGTCAACCATCGATAGTCCGTCACTCACAAATATCCGTACATTTTGAACACCGTTTACTTGCGCATTTTTTTGTGAGAGTGCAACAGCACGTTCATTGATATCCATCATAAGAACGGTACGGTCTGGGTTTGTTTTGGCAATCGATAATCCGATTGGTCCGTACCCACACCCCACATCAAAAATCGCACCATCAATATCAGGCATTTGAAAAGCATCTATTAAAACACGGGATCCAAAATCTACTTCGCTTTTACTAAATACACCTGCATCCGTTTCAAAGGAAAACGTATGCCCTAACAACTTGAATGTCCAGTGACGAGGTTTACTCTCGGTTTGAGGCTTACTCGTATAATAGTGATCTGACATTTCCACGCCTCCTCAGAATGAAGAAAAAAGCTCGCCACAATGACGAGCTTCCCTTTTGTTTAAAAGTAATGCGAGATTACTTAACTTCTACAGATGCGCCAACTTCTTCAAGTTTAGCTTTGATTTGTTCAGCTTCATCTTTAGAAACGCCTTCTTTAAGAGCTTTAGGAGCGTTATCTACTACTTCTTTAGCTTCTTTAAGACCTAAACCAGTGATTTCACGAACCACTTTGATTACTTTGATTTTTTCTGCACCAGCAGATGCTAATACTACGTCAAACTCAGTTTTTTCTTCAGCAGCGCCAGCAGCAGCACCTACTACTGCTACAGGAGCAGCAGCTGTTACACCGAATTCTTCTTCGATAGCTTTTACTAAATCGTTTAATTCAAGAACTGTCATAGCTTTGATAGCTTCTAAGATTTGCTCTTTATTCATTATAATTTCCTCCTAATTGGATAATGTTTTATTGTTGCGGTCAGGCCGCGGAAGTTATAGTGCGTATATTACGCGCCTTGTTCTTCTTTTTGTTCTGCAACAGCTTTTGTTGCAAGTGCGAAGTTGCGCACTGGAGCTTGAAGTACAGATAAAAGCATAGAAAGAAGACCTTCGCGCGATGGAAGTTCTGCAAGTGCTTTAACATCTTCAACAGATGAGATTGTACCTTCAATAATACCCGCTTTAATTTCTAAAGCTTCGTTCTTCTTAGCGAACTCGTTGATGATTTTAGCAGGAGCTACAACATCTTCATTTGAGAACGCAATTGCGTTAGGACCAACTAATACGTCATTGATTCCTTCAAGACCAACAGCTTCAGTAGCACGACGTGTTAAAGTGTTTTTGTAAACTTTGAACTCAACGCCAGCTTCACGAAGTTGTTTACGAAGTTCAGTTACTTGCGCAACGTTAAGACCACGGTAATCCACAACTACTACGGAAGCAGCGTTTTGGAATTTCTCAGTAATCTCTTGAACTTGTGCTTGTTTGTTTTCGATAACTTTGCTCATGATGACACCTCCTATTAGAATGGGTCATTTATACCGACAAAAGAAAAGCCTCTGGGTCACATAGACACAGAGGCTGAAAGTCATCATCTTTAAAATAAGATTCCGAATTCCGCTGTCCTCGGTAGGATCATTAAGTGACAAGTCACTCCTACTGTCTACGGTACAAATGGATGATTCACAACAGCAACCATCTTATCATAGATAGACAGCGCCGTCAACAGATTTACATAAAAACTTTAATTATTTTACTACTACACTTGAAGCGTCAACTTTAAGAGCTGGACCCATTGTAGTTGTAACGTTTACAGATTTCATGTAAGTACCTTTAGCTGCAGCAGGTTTAGCTTTTTGCACTACATCAAATACAGTTAAGAAGTTTTCTACTAATTTTTCTGTAGAGAAAGAAACTTTACCGATAGGTGCGTGGATGATACCAGCTTTATCAGCACGGTATTCTACTTTACCAGCTTTAATTTCGTTGATAGCTTTTGTTACATCGAAAGTAACTGTACCAGTTTTAGGGTTTGGCATTAAACCTTTAGGTCCTAATACGCGACCAAGTTTACCAACTTCGCCCATCATGTCAGGAGTTGCAACGATTACATCGAAATCAAACCAACCTTGTTGGATTTTTTGGATGTATTCTGCATCGCCTACATAGTCAGCACCAGCAGCTTCAGCTTCTTTAAGTTTTTCACCTTTAGCGAATACTAATACGCGTTGAGTTTTACCAGTACCGTTTGGTAACACTACTGCACCACGGATTTGTTGGTCGTTTTTACGAGTATCGATTCCTAGACGGAAAGCAACTTCTACAGTAGCGTCGAAGTTCACTGTGCTAGTTTTTTGAGCAAGTTCGATTGCTTCTTGAGCGCCGTATAATGCGTTACGGTCGATTAATTTTGCTGCATCTTGCAGTTTTTTACCTTTTTTAGCCATTATATAATTCCTCCTTGATTGTGGTTATAGCGGATTTTACCTCCCACGAATAAAGGTTGCGCGTTCACAAAGAAACTCCGCAACCTTCCAAAAAACAAATACATCATCAAGTAATGGGATTAGTCTTCGATAACAATACCCATGCTTCGTGCAGTACCTTCAACCATTAACATTGCAGCTTCTACTGAAGCAGCGTTAAGGTCTGGCATTTTAGTTTCAGCGATTTCGCGAACTTTATCACGTTTAACCGTTGCCACTTTTTTACGATTTGGTTCACCAGATCCAGATTGGATACCAGCTGCTACTTTAAGCAGTACTGCTGCAGGTGGAGTTTTTGTAATGAAAGTGAATGAACGGTCCTCGAATACTGAAATTTCAACTGGAATGATAAGACCAGCTTGATCTGCAGTACGCGCGTTGAATTCTTTACAGAATCCCATGATGTTCACACCTGCTTGACCTAATGCAGGACCAACCGGTGGAGCTGGGTTTGCTTTACCAGCAGGGATTTGAAGTTTAACAACTTTAATAACTTTTTTAGCCACGAGACACACCTCCTTAAGTCCGTGATGTGGTAATTGGGTTGCCCCTCCCACTCAATATCTGTCTGTCAGCTAATTGCCGATAACATTAAAATTATCATTGCAGACGTCAAACCAAAGTATGACAATCTGACCTAGAAATGATACCACTTTTAATTTTTTTAAGCAAGTAGTAATTAACAAAATCTGCGACATACGTCTTAGACATATGTACTTTAGTTACTAGAACTACATTTTTTGTATTTGCTCAAAGTCTAGTTCCATAATTGTTTCGCGACCAAACATATCGACAGAAACTTTCACTTTTCCTTTTTCAGTGTCAATTTCTTCAACACGTCCTTGGAAGTGAGCAAAAGGCCCTTCCAATACTTCTACTGCTTCTCCAACAGAAATATCAATCTCGACAATTTTGTCAGTCATTCCCATTTGTTGAAGTAGACGATCCGCTTCTTCAGGTAATAAAGGTGTCGGTTTTGCACCACCGCCAGATGAACCGATAAAGCCAGTTACACCTGGCGTATTACGTACAACATACCATGAATCATCTGTCATAATTAGCTCTACTAAAACATAACCAGGGAAAACTTTACGCATCATAGTACGCTTTTTCCCATCCTTCATTTCTGTTTCTTCATGTTCAGGTACAATAACACGGAAAATCTTATCCTGCATACCCATTGTTTCTACACGTTTCTCTAGGTTTGCTTTTACGCGGTTTTCATACCCTGAATACGTATGAACAACATACCAATTTTTCTCCATAACTACTAGGACTCCTCGTCCGTCCCTCCCTTACAAATAAGAGTGAAAATGATTCACGATATGCTAAGTGCATTCTTTACTCTTTTCACAAACTGCTCATTAGAAAAACATAGCTTTCGCTAACAGCTAGCGAAAGCCTGATGATATATACCAAATCTAGCATAGTCATCTATCGCTACCCTCATACTATCCCTAGTAGCATACTAATCATATTGAGAATATTTTATTGCTGTTCACTTCTTCAATTTCGCCTTGGCGTAATTGTAGCTGACGCTTCACTTTCGCGCAGATAAACAATGCGTCCGGATTTTCAATTGTGCCCAGGCCTGCAGGATGCAGGTCAGTTAGCCGTTTTCGCAGGACGCGAAGACTTTAGGCTAACATCCTTATATTCATTCCTTTAAAAATCCGTGACATCCGCCGGAGGCTTTATCTTCAACGAAGATAAAACAAACGAAAAAACCCGTTTATTGTAATGACGGGCTATTTCAGAAGTATTAACATGCTATTTACTAAATTATAACTCTAAGTACCAGCGGAATAATGATGAAATACCTAAGTCTACTAACACAAAAAATAAAGCCATAATTACAACAGTTGAAATTACAACGACTGTATATTTCGTCAGTTCTTTACTTTTTGGCCAGCTTGTTTTGCGCATTTCCGACATTACATTGCTGAAAAAGCCTTTAATCTTGCCCATTCTAGCCTAACCTCCGAATCAATCATATCTGTCTATTTACAAATTATTTTATAGCGTTTGTTTATGCACTGTATGTTCATTGCAATGCGAGCAAAATTTCTTTAATTCGAGGCGTACAGTTGTATCTTCCTTAGCTGGAAACGTATAATTTCTCGATCCGCATTTTTCGCAATTTAGAACGACTTTTTTTGCCATATAATCACCTTTTCGGCACTTTGTCTTTTCAAGACTAACACCTATATTTGTCAATGTCAATAAAGGCATACAACCGCTAAGACATTTCTTCAAGAACTAAATGTCGCTCTAATTTACGCTTTACTCGTTGCAAAGCATTGTCAATAGACTTCACATGGCGATTTAATTTCTCAGAAATTTCATGGTAAGATTGCCCGTCTAAGTAAAGCGCTAACACTTGTAGCTCTAATTCACTTAAAATCTCACCCATCTTTTCTTCTAAGTAGCCAAACTCTTCTCTATGAATCATTAATTCTTCCGGATCATCCATAATAGCACCGGTTAACACATCCATTAATGTACGGTCTGACTCTTCATCAAAAATAGGCTTGTCCAAAGAAACATAAGAATTTAGTGGTATATGCTTTTGTCTTGTAGCTGTTTTAATAGCCGTAATAATTTGTCTTGTAATACATAATTCAGCAAAAGCTCGAAAAGAAGCGAGCTTATCTCCCTTAAAATCACGAATAGCTTTATACAAACCAATCATGCCCTCTTGCACAATGTCTTCTTTATCTGCACCAATTAAAAAATAAGATCTAGCCTTCGCTCTCACTAACAAACGGTATTTCGTAATTAAATAATCCAACGCATCTGTATTACCTTGATGCACCATTTCAATAAGTTCTTCATCATTGAATCGTTCAAAATCTTGTGTCACTTGTACAATACTATTTTTAAACATGGTATCACCTCAGCCACAACAGATAATTAGGAACAGTATAACGGAATTGGAAAATATGAGTCAATCAATCATTTCAAACCACGCCGCCATTTTTCGAAGGCCAAAGCAACATCAGGCTTTAGCGCTATGCGAGAAGGCGGCTTGCTATCCTGTTTTTGTTTCACATCATGAGAAATTTTATGTTGAATAATACCCATCTCAATTTCTAGCTCTCTCGCCGACTTTCGGAGAGCACCATTACCAAAAATAACATTTTGCTCTGCCATATCAGAGGTTGCTACGTGAATCTGTACATTTCTAGCTTTTAGTTCGTGTGTCATTTTTTCGATACGTTCATCTGCTGTTTCGTTTTTCCGTGTATAAATGACTTCAACATCATTTTCTAAATAAGTTTGCTCCACACCCGATACAAGATGTGCGTCAAAAACTATAATTACGCGCCACCCTATAGCTGCCTTATACTCAGCCATAAGCTCAATTAATCTCCTACGGGCATCTTCAAAATTAGTATCACGTAATGGTCGAAGCTCTTTCCAAGCTCCTATCATATTATAGCCGTCAACAAGCAAAATGTTGTTCATCGTCAATCATTCGCTTCTTGACGTTTACGATACACTTCGTACATTAAAAGTGCAGCAGCTACTGATGCATTTAGTGATGTGACATGCCCAATCATCGGTAAATGATATAAAAAGTCACATTTCTCTTTTAATAAGCGGCCCATCCCTTTACCTTCACTACCAATAATAATCGCAAGTGGCAATGTTGCATCCATTTTACGATAGTCTGCAGAACCTTTTGCATCTGTACCCGCAATCCAAACTCCTCGCTCTTTCAGCTCATCTACCGTCTGCGCTAGGTTATTAACACGCACGACAGGTACATGCTCAATTGCTCCCGTTGATGACTTTGCCACTACAGCTGTCAAACTCACAGAACGGCGCTTCGGAATAATAATACCATGCGCACCTATCGCATCAGCAGTTCGCATAATAGAGCCTAGATTATGAGGGTCTTCTAGCTCATCTAAAATTAAAAAGAATGGATCTTCTTGTTTTTTTGCCGCTACAGCAAATAAATCCTCTAGCTCTGCATATCTATATGCTGCAACAGAAGCAACTATTCCTTGGTGGTTGGCATCTGATAATTGATCCACCTTTTTTTTCGGGACAAATTGAACGATGATGCCACGTTCTCGTGCTAAATCTAGAAGTTCATTGACCCCTGATTTTTTCACACCTTCTGCAATCCATACTTTATTCATATCGCGGCCTGAACGAAGTGCTTCTAACACTGGGTTTTTACCGGCAATAATTTCACCATTTTGCTCTGCCATTAATTCGACACTCCTTTTGATTCCTCGATGATTTGAATAGCGTATGCAATGATTGCATAAACGCGTTCTAATTCATTTAATAAATACAAACTACCAAGCACAGCCTCAAAGCCTGAGCTATTACGGTATGTTTGAACATCTGTATTTTTGGGCACAGAGCCGGATTTGGCATTGCGTCCACGACGGAACACAGCCAACTCCTCCTCTGTTAAAAAGCCTTCATCCATCATTCGATGTACAATCATAGATTGTGCTTTCGCTGATACGTAACGTGTTGCTTCTCTATGAAGTGTGTTAGGTTTGACACGGCCAGCACGTAGTAAATGCTCTCGTATCTTTTGTTCTAAAACTGCGTCTCCCATATAGGCTAACGCTAATGCATTCAATTGCTTAACATCTTCGTTGCGGAGTTTATCCAAGTTACTTACCCTCGTTTCCATCTAGTTCCTTGTCGCGTATCTTCTAAAATGATACCTTGCGCTTGCAAATGGTCACGAATTTCATCCGAACGAGCAAAATCACGATTTTTACGTGCATTTACACGTTCCTGTAACAGTGCTTCAATTTCTTCGTCTAATAGCTCTTCTTCTTTTGCAAATTCAATACCTAAGACGTCACCTAACACCTCAAAAGTTTCAGTAAAACTTACTAATACTTTTTCATCAGTATTCGTTTCATTTAGATAAATATTTGCGATACGCGCTAATTCGAATAATACAGAAATGGCATTGGCTGTATTAAAGTCATCATCCATCGCTTCTTCAAAGTGAGCTTTTTGTTCAGCAATTTTTCCAAGCCATTCTGCTGAGTGATCACCTAAGTTCGCAGTTGCTGTTAAACGGTGTTTCACATTGTTGTAGGCAGTACGAATTCGTTCTAACCCATTTGCGGCTGCATCTACTAAATCCTTTGCAAAGTTAATCGGATGACGATAATGTACAGAAAGCATAAAGAAGCGTAAAACTTGTGGGTCGATTTGTTTACGAATATCATTTACGAGTATAAAATTACCAAGGGATTTGGACATTTTTTCATTATCAATATTAATATACCCATTGTGCATCCAGTAACGCGCAAATGTTTTATCATTATGAGCTTCAGATTGTGCAATTTCATTTTCATGATGCGGGAATGTTAAATCTTGCCCACCAGCATGAATATCAATAGTATCTCCTAAATGCTCACGTGCCATTACGGAGCACTCAATATGCCAACCCGGACGTCCTTTGCCCCAAGGACTTTCCCAGTAAATTTCACCTGGCTTTACAGCTTTCCATAGAGCGAAATCTAACGCATCATCTTTTTTCTCGCCTGCTTCTATACGAGCACCAATTTTTAAATCATCCACCGATTGGTGAGATAATTTACCGTAACCATTAAATTTACGAGTTCGATAATAGACATCACCAGCTGATTCATAAGCGTAACCCTTATCGACTAAAACTTGAATAAATTGAATGATATCATCCATATGCTCTGTTACACGCGGATGTACATCTGCTTTCTTACAACCTAGCGCTGAAACATCTTCAAAGTATGCGGCAATAAAGCGCTCCGTTAATTCATGAACTTCTTCTCCAAGTTCATTTGCAGCCTTAATAATTTTGTCGTCCACATCTGTAAAATTTGAAACAAATTTTACATCATAGCCTTTGTATTGGAAATAACGACGCACTGTATCGTAGACAATTACAGGACGTGAATTCCCAATATGAATGTAGTTATAAACTGTCGGACCGCAAACGTACATTTTTACTTTGCCTTCTTCCAACGGCACGAAAGTTTCCTTTTGTCGTGTTAATGAGTTGAAAATTTGAATACTCATTGTGTTTCTCTCTCCTTTTGTAAGCGTTCGATTTCCTGATTCAATGCTGCAATCTGCTTCTCGAAAGCTTGACAACGTTCTTCTACAGGGTCAGGTATATTTTGGTGGTCTAGTTTTTTCTCTAGACGAACTCCATCCTTAATCACTATTTTACCAGGAATACCGACAACTGTAGCATTTGGTGGCACTTCTTTTAAGACAACTGAACCTGCACCAATTTTACTATTTTCGCCAATTGTAATAGAACCTAACACTTTTGCACCTGTCGCAACTAGTACATTATCCTCTAACGTCGGATGGCGTTTCCCCTTTTCTTTTCCTGTACCACCTAAAGTTACACCTTGATACAACGTTACATTATCACCAATCTCACATGTTTCACCAATTACAACGCCCATCCCATGGTCAATAAAGAAACGTCGGCCGATTTTCGCTCCAGGATGAATTTCAATTCCAGTAAAGAAGCGACTAATTTGTGAAATGGCACGGGCTATAAAATAAAAACGCTTTTTAAAGAACCAATGGGCAACTCGGTGTGACCAAGTAGCGTGCAAACCTGAGTATGTTAATATAACTTCGAATACACTACGCGCCGCTGGATCATTCTCAAAAATTGTTTCTACATCTTCCTTCATTCTTTTAAACACAAAAGCTCCCCCTTTTCGTTTTGATCTGCTTTAATTCCACACAACCACTTGCATCCCTGGCCATTGAAATATTATAGCTGACGTTGATCTCACCGCAGAGTCAGTGAAGTAGAATCCGGCGCATCCATCGCTTCAAGTCACCTGTCCAGAAAATAAAAAAGCGCCCCTATCATCCCAAAAAGGAATGACAGAGACGCTAAATTTGCGCGGTTCCACTCTGATTGAAGGCGTATGCCTTCCACTTTGGACGTTCTGTAACGGGAACGAATCGATAAAGCCTACTAGTTGTTCAGCTTTATGCTCAAAGGTGCATTTCAGTTTTACCTAGGCTCAGACCACTTTCAGCCGGTGATGGTCCTCTCTAAAGAGCATGCGCCACTTACTTCTCCTTATCAACGCTTTCTCAATGTAAATACATTTTACAACGAACTAATAAATTGTCAATCAATTTCTACTTATTGTGCAAATTTTTCTACACGGCCAATTGTTTTCTGTTTGCCAATTAAGCAAATCGCGTTAGGAAGTTCTGGACCATGCGTTTCACCCGTCGTAACGACACGGATTGGCATAAATAGATTTTTACCTTTGTGACCTGTTTCTTTTTGAACAGCTTTAATAGCCGCTTTGACAGCTTCAGGCGTAAATTCTTCTAAACCTTCAAGCTGTGCTTTAAATGCAGCCATTACCTCAGGTACCTGCTCACCTGCTAAAACTGCTTTTGCTTCTTCATCATATTCAATATGATCATTAAAGAATAGGCGAGATAGTTCTACAATTTCAGCACCAAAGCTCATTTGATCATGATAAAGTGCGATTAAATCTGTAGCCCATACACGTTCTTCTTCTGTTAACTCTTCTGGTAATAAACCAGCTTTTTGTAAGTGCGGTAAAGATAATACCACTACTTCTTCTAAAGATAATTTTTTAATGTATTGGTTATTCATCCAAGTAAGCTTTTGTTTATCAAACATAGATGGTGATTTTGAAAGACGTTTTTCATCAAAGATTTTAATAAATTCCTCTTTTGAGAAAATCTCTTCTTCTCCTTCAGGAGACCAACCAAGTAATGCAAAGAAGTTGAACATTGCTTCAGGTAGGTAGCCTAAATCTTTATATTGTGTGACGAATTGAATAATGGATTCATCACGTTTTGATAATTTTTTGCGGTTTTCATTAATAATTAATGTCATATGACCAAAGCGTGGATATTCCCAGCCGAATGCATCAAAGATCATCATTTGTTTTGGTGTATTCGATAAATGCTCTTCACCACGGAACACATGCGATATTTCCATAAAGTGATCATCTAGCACTACCGCATAGTTATACGTAGGGATACCGTTCGCTTTTACAAGAACCCAGTCACCAATATCTTTTGACTCAAACGCTACTTGTCCACGTACTAAGTCTTCAAATTTATATGTTACATTTTCAGGTACGCGCATACGAATTGTATATTGTTCACCAGCAGCTTCTTTAGCCGCAACTTCCTCTGCTGATAAATGACGACAAGTACCATCATAAGTTGGAGCTGCAACACCTCGTGCTTTTTGTTCTTCACGAGACGCTTCTAATTTCTCAGAAGAACAGAAGCATTTGTAAGCTAAACCTTGCTCTAGTAGCTTCTCAGCGTGCTCTTTATAAATATCAAGACGCTCCATTTGACGGTAAGGTGCATATGGTCCACCAATATCGATCGACTCATCATACTCTATACCTAACCATTTTAAATTATCTAGCTGAGATGCTTCTCCGCCCTCTACATTACGCTCAATATCTGTATCCTCAATACGTACGATGAATTTACCGTTATGATGTTTTGCATATAAATAGTTAAATAACGCTGTACGCGCTCCACCGATATGTAAGAAACCAGTAGGGGATGGCGCGTAACGAACACGAACTTCTTTCGCCATAATTAAAAGCCTCCTAAATTTTCGATCAAAAAATTGACTTTGTTCATTTTACCACTCTGTTACAGGAAATAAAAGCGCTTTAGAGCCTGCTTTTATTTCTTAATCAATAGGATTGTCGCCATCGCAGCAATCCCTTCCTCGCGACCTGTAAAACCTAAACGCTCAGTTGTTGTTGCTTTTACATTCACTTGAGAAGGCTCTGCATGAAGCAATTCAGCAATACGATTTTGCATTTGTTGAATATACGGCGCCATTTTCGGACGCTGTGCCATAATCGTACAATCCACATTACCTAGAACATAGCCCTTATCCTCAACAATATTCCAAATATACGCTAATAATTTCGCTGAATCAGCATCCTTGAACGCGGGATCTGTATCTGGGAAATGACGACCGATATCTCCCTCACCAATTGCCCCTAACGCCGCATCTGTTACAGTGTGCAATAAAACATCAGCGTCGGAATGCCCTACTAACCCTTTTTCATGAGGAATTGTTATACCACCAATAATTAAAGGACGTCCTTCTTCAAATGCATGCACGTCAAATCCTTGTCCCACTCGAAACATATGATTTTGAAACTGTCTAATAAGATAAATAAAACAGGAAAATCCACCAACTGAAGCTCATTCACTTCAAAAAATATGCAGACTTAAAAAGCTTCTACTCAGCTTATAAGGCAGCCTCATTCACCTTCCTTCACTTATATATTTACTCTATATTATACCCTCACATTTTAACATATTTCCTAGGAAATTGAGTCGGTAGTGAACAGTACTGTGAATTAACATCAAAATATAGCAAAATGTAAAATCTCATCAGCAAATTATAATGCTGATGAGATTTTTAGTTTGTTATTATAATTTTTTTAAAGCACGTTTACGCAATATCGCTTCACCGAAAACTAAATCCTCTTGCGTCGTCATCTTTACATTCTCGTAGCTACTTTCCACAATATGCACCTCATGTCCGAGACGCTCAACAAGCATTGCTTCATCTGTGCCAAGGAAGCCTACCTTCTCAGCTACATCCTCTGCCTCTACAATCAAATCAAATTGAAATGCTTGTGGGGTTTGAATCATCCATAAGCTTTCTCGATCAATAGTCTCTTCAATAACACCATCGCGCACTTTTTTCATCGTATCCTTCGCACGAACACCCGCAATCGCAGCGCCAAAGTTATACGCACTTTGTACAAGATTCGCAATAATATCATGCGTAATAAACGGACGCGCAGCATCATGCACAAGCACAATACCAACCTGCTTCATTTCTTTCATGCACGAATGGACGGAATGCTGTCGTTCTGCACCACCATCAGGTAAACCTTTAACTTTAGTAATTCCATACCTCTCTAGCATTTCTTGAATAAATATACGCTCTTCCGGCTTCACTGCAAGCCAAATACCTGTACATTGGCTATCCTGTTCAAAAACCTCTAGTGTGTGTATGAGGATTGGTTTTTCTAAAAGATTTAAAAACAACTTATTTTGCCCTGCACCCATTCGCTTTCCGCTTCCCGCAGCAGGTAACACTACTTCATATTGCACATTTCCCACTTCCTAGTCATCCTTTGGTTTAGCAAAAATCATACGACCTGCTGATGTTTGAAGAACACTCGTTACGGTTACTGTAATTGCCTGTCCTATATAGCTACGTCCCCCTTCAACAACGATCATTGTGCCGTCATCTAAATAGGCAACCCCTTGATTATGCTCTTTGCCATCTTTAATGACCATCACTTGCATATCCTCACCTGGAATAACGACAGGCTTTACTGCATTTGCTAAATCATTAATATTCAGCACTTTAACGTGGTGGAGCTCACAAACTTTGTTCAGGTTAAAGTCGTTCGTAACAATTTGTGTATCGTGCCCCATTTTCTTTGCAAGGCGTACTAGTTTTAAATCAACCTCTTGAACATCCTCAAAGTCCTCTTCAGTAATCTGTACCTTCGTCATACGTTCATCTTGTAATTTCTTCAAAATATCTAAGCCACGGCGACCTCTTGTACGCTTTAATGTATCCGAAGAATCAGCAATATGCTGAAGCTCAGTAAGGACAAATTGAGGTACAACTAGAGTACCTTCTATAAAGCCTGTTTCAGAAATATCTGCAATACGACCATCAATAATAACACTAGTATCTAACAGTTTATAGCTTCCTCGCGCTTCTTGAGGCTCTACACCTTCCGTTAATTTTTTCTTCGCATTATTACCACGTAATGTAAATAGCTGGATTAATTCATCTCGCTTTTTAAAGCCTACACGGAACCCTAAATAGCCGAGCACAAATGACAGTATTATTGGTAAAACCTTTGTAAATTTCGGTAAATCCATACTATCAATTGCAAATCCTAAGAAATAAGCTACGATTAGCCCGATAATAAGGCCAAGTGTACCAAATAATAAATCCCCAACAGGTACTTTAAATAGCACCTCTTCCATCCAACTAAGAAGCCTTACGAAGTAATCTGAAAAGGCAAACGATAGTGTAAACAGTAAAAGCGCTCCTAAAGCTACTGATACGTAGGGATTATCAAGCCAAGGATTAGATGATAAATGAAGCAATTCGTATAATGGCGGTAAGAAAACAAGGCCTAATGCTCCTCCAATCAGTAAAAAAGCAATTTGAACAAATTTTTTCATAAACTGTCACCTCCCATTTTTAATATATAATTATACATAGTTTACTGTAGAAAATCTTTTATGAACCCATCAAAGTCATTAATATCTCATCTTGTGATCGACCATTTCGATTCTAATGAAAGAGGAAAATCAATTATTGAAATCCTTCACACTCAAATTAGAAATGCTTAAGCATCTGCTGGACATTAAAGAAGCCTTTTCACAGACGTTATCTTAGACGCCGTTTCCCCCCTTAGAGTTTCCTACCTTCTATCTATGAATTACAAAAAAATTAAAAGTGCATGTCAGAACATTGTCCAACATGCACAAGCTTCTTTATAGCTCCCTAAAGCAAGCATTCAATGCATCCTTTATCGTTTCCACACCAACTATCTCAATACCTTGTGGGAAATCCCATCCACCTATATTCGAAGCCGGTATGAAGGCCCGTTTAAATCCGAGCTTTGCTGCCTCAATCACACGTTGTTCAATACGAGATACACGACGCACCTCGCCTGTCAAACCTACTTCCCCAATCAAGCAGTCCGTTGCTCTGACAGCCTGATCCTTAAAACTTGAAACGATGCTTGTCAACACAGCTAAATCAATTGCAGGCTCATCAAGTTTCACGCCGCCAGCAACTTTAATATATGCATCCTGAGCCTGTAACATGAGGCCCATTCTCTTTTCAAGAACAGCCATAAGCAGTTGTACACGGTTTTGATCGACACCTGTTGCCATTCGTTTTGGATAATTAAAACTTGTTGGTGTTACAAGTGACTGAATTTCAACTAGAATTGGCCGTGTACCTTCCATTGAGGCTACGATTGTTGACCCTGCCGCTCCCTGTGAACGCTCCTGTAAGAACAACTCAGACGGGTTTAACACTTCCTTTAAGCCCCCCTGAAGCATTTCAAAAATAGCAATTTCATTCGTAGAGCCAAAACGGTTTTTTTGGCTGCGTAAAATACGGTGATTATGATGTCGTTCTCCTTCAAAATACAATACCGTATCAACCATATGCTCCAATATACGTGGCCCTGCAATTTGTCCCTCTTTTGTTACATGTCCAACTAAGAAAATTGCAATTCCCTTTGTTTTTGCAATTCGCATAAGTTCTGCTGTACATTCACGCACTTGTGATACACTACCAGGTGCACTCGTTACCTCCGGATGAAAAACAGTTTGAATAGAATCGACAATAACAAACTTTGGCTGCACATCGTCTATGGTCTGATTTAAAAACTCTAAATTCGTCTCAGAATATATATACAGCTCCTGTGATACCACCCCTAAACGTTCTGCACGTAGCTTTGTTTGACGGATGGATTCCTCACCAGAAATATAAAGCACACGATGCCCTTTATTCGAAAGTAACGCAGATACTTGTAATAACAACGTCGACTTCCCAATCCCAGGATCTCCCCCAATTAATACAAGAGAACCCGGCACGATGCCTCCACCTAACACTCGGTTAAGCTCACCCATTTCTGTTACAACCCGTGATTCCTCAGCTGCTTCAATCTGCATAATAGGGAGAGCCTTTTGGGTAACCGTAGCAGAATGTTGGAATGCACCACGTGGCCCTTTCGCGACCACCTCCACCTCTTCAACCATCTTATTCCATTCCCCACACCCTGGACATCTTCCCATCCATTTTGCGGATTCATAGCCGCAGCTTGAGCATACAAATTTTGTTTTTTTCTTCGCCAAAATGCATCCACCTCGAATATTTGTTCTTATATATATTGTACATTAATTTAAGCCTTGGCGTAATTGCGTCCGGATTTTAAATTGTGCCCGCGCAATTTATTCCTTTTAAAATCCGTGACATCCGCCGGAGGCTTTGGGCCAACGTGATGTTGGTCACTCAGTCGTTGCCACAGGATGTGCCACTCTTACACTGAGTTCCTCTATTTCAGTAGGTGTTTGGATACCCTCTAAAAAGGAATCACATTTGCATTCATCTCACCACCTTCAGAGGTGGGAGTCTTCTTCTAAATGACGATAAAAAAGAACAGCTTGGCACTATAGCCTGGCTGTTCTTTTCAAATAAACATTTAATGGGCAGATGAGGGATGAAAGCCCCCACTGTTGAAGATTATTTAGAAGTAGAAACTTCCTCTTTTTTCTTCACAACAAACTCTTCATTCACGTAATCAATGATAACTTGATTACCCTTCTCTACATTGCCTTTCAGCAGTTCTTCCGATAAACGGTCTTCTACTTGTTTTTGCAACGAACGACGTAGTGGGCGAGCACCGTATTGAGGATCGTAGCCTTCCTCTGAAATTTTCTCGAGTGCCGAATCCGTTAACTCTAACGAAATGTCTTGCTCTTTCAGACGTTTTGTTAAAGCATTCCCCATCATTGCGACGATTTCTTTTAAATGTTCTTTTTCTAGTGAGTGGAAGACAATCATTTCGTCGATACGGTTTAAGAACTCTGGACGGAATGCTTTTTTCAATTCCTCGAGCATTGTACCCTTCATATCTTTATACTTCGTATCCGTACCACCTACATTAAAGCCAAGGTTTTTCTGATATTTTAAAGCATCTGCACCGACGTTTGATGTCATAATAACAACGGTATTGCGGAAATCGACCACTCGACCCTTAGAATCTGTTAAACGGCCATCTTCAAGTACTTGAAGTAAGATATTGAAAACATCTGGATGAGCCTTCTCAATTTCATCTAGTAATACTACTGAATACGGTTTACGACGAACCTTTTCTGTTAGTTGACCGCCATCATCAAAACCTACATAGCCTGGAGGTGAACCAACTAAACGTGAAGTCGAATGTTTTTCCATGTACTCAGACATATCAACGCGAATCATTGCATCCTCATCGCCAAACATAACCTCAGCTAGTGCTCTTGCAAGCTCTGTTTTACCAACCCCTGTAGGGCCTAAGAAAATAAATGAGCCAATTGGTCGTTTCGGATCTTTCAAACCAGCTCTTGCACGACGTATTGCACGAGAAATTGCCTCTACTGCTTCTCCTTGACCTACAACCCGTTTGTGCAACTCTTCTTCAAGTTGTAATAACTTAGAAGATTCTTCTGACGCAATTTTCGAAACTGGAATTCCAGTCCACATAGATACTACCGCTGCTACATCATCCACTGTCACTTTTGACTCGGCTTTACCCTGTTCTTCCTTCCAATTTTTTCTTGTAGTTTCGATTTCATCTTTTAGCTTTTGCTCTGTATCTCTTAATGATGCTGCCTTTTCAAATTCTTGGCCTGAGACGGCTGCATTCTTTTCAGAGCGCACATTTTCAAGCTTATCTTCAAGTGCCTTTAAGTTTGGTGGCACTGCGAATGAACGTAAGCGGACTTTAGAACCGGCTTCATCGATTAAGTCAATCGCCTTATCTGGTAAGAAACGATCAGAAATATATCGATCACTCATTTTTGCTGCCGCTTCAATTGCTTCATCGGTGATTTTCACACGGTGATGTGCTTCATAACGATCGCGTAAGCCTTGAATAATTTGAATCGCTTCTTCTACAGTTGGTTCATCAACTTGAATTGGTTGGAAACGACGCTCTAATGCCGCGTCCTTCTCAATATATTTGCGATACTCATCTAGTGTCGTTGCACCAATACATTGAAGCTCGCCACGTGCTAAAGATGGTTTTAAAATATTTGATGCATCTATGGCACCTTCTGCACCACCTGCACCGATCAATGTGTGCAATTCATCGATGAATAAAATAACATTTCCTGCTTGGCGAATTTCATCCATTACCTTTTTCAAGCGGTCCTCAAATTCACCACGATATTTTGTTCCAGCAACAACTGTCCCCATATCAAGCGTCATAACACGTTTATCTCGAAGAATTTCTGGGACTTCATTATTAATAATTTGCTGTGCCAAGCCTTCAGCAATAGCTGTTTTACCAACACCTGGCTCCCCGATTAATACAGGGTTATTTTTTGTACGACGTGACAGAACCTCAATAACACGTGTAATTTCCTTGCTTCGACCAATGACTGGATCTAAAGTGCCTTCACGAGCAATTTGCGTTAAATCACGCGCAAGGCTATCTAATGTAGGTGTATTGGCAGCCTGTGCAGCTTGTTGACCAGATTGAGCATTATCGTTATTGCCTAATAACAATAGCACTTGCTGACGAGCCTTATTCAATCCGACACCAGCATTATTTAATACACGGGCCGCTATACCTTCACCTTCACGAATAAGCGCTAATAGTAAATGCTCTGTGCCGATATAGGAATGACCTAATTTACGTGATTCATCGACTGATAGTTCTATTACCTTTTTAGCACGAGGTGTGTAGTGGACAATTGGACCAACATCTTCTTTACCTTTCCCTACAAGCTCTTCAATACCTGATTCAATCATTTGAGGACTAATATCAATGGCTTCTAATGCTTTTGCAGCAATACCGCCACCTTCACGGATAAGCCCTAATAGAATATGCTCTGTTCCAATTGATTCGTGTTTCCAACGAATTGCCTCTTCTTGTGCAAGCTGTAATACTTTTTGCGCGCGTTGTGTAAAACGATTAAACATCAAATGAATCCTCTCCTTTTCTCCGAATAATAGGCTTACTCATATTTTCTCGAGATAGTGCCTCACGAAGCATTTCCGCTCGTACGCGATCTCGCTCAGTAGGTGGCAAAACGTCACCTGCGTAATTCTGTAAAAATCCAGGTTGCATACTAACTACGCATTCGTTTAATTTAGTCGCTTTAATACCTTCAATTAACCGTAAATCTACTCCTAAACGAACATTGGAAAGACAGGTAGCAGCTTCCTCACTCGTTAAAATTCGAGCATGTGTTAATGTCCCTAAAGCGCGGTATACCCGGTCTTCTAAGGCAAGCTCTGCTTTTTCCATTAACTTACCTCTTGCATGTCGTTCTTTTTGAATTATTTTTTCAGCGACACTTTGGATATCGGCTATAATATCATCCTCTGTTTTCCCTAGTGTAATCTGATTTGACACTTGGTAAACATTCCCTATATTTTCACTACCCTCCCCATATATTCCTCTTACCGTCATTCCTAATCGTGTCATCGCATTAATAATTTGATTCATCTGACCCGTAAGTGTAAGGGCAGGCAGGTGCATCATGACAGATGCTCGTAAACCAGTACCAATATTTGTTGGACAACTTGTTAAATAACCAAATGTATCTCGAAATGCGTAAGGCAAAGCTTTCTCTAAGGTACGATCAATTTTATTGGCTTGCTCGTATGCCTTTTGAAGTTGAAAACTCGCTGTCATACATTGAATGCGTAAATGGTCTTCTTCGTTCACCATAATGCTAGTTGATTCTTCATCAGATAAGAGCATAGAGCCAACTCGCTCTTTTTTTGCAAGCTGAGGACTAATCAAGTGCTTTTCCACAAGTATTTGACGCTGTAAAGACGTTAAGTCTTTAATAGCAAAATATGAATAATTTTCTCGAAGTTCTGTACTATCCTTGATTGCATGTGTAACTGCCTGTTCCACCTGTAATGCTTCATCCTCTGTAAAGGCTAATGGAAAACGATAACCATCTAAATTTCGAGCAAGGCGAATGCGTGTACTTATGACAATATCTGAATAATCGTCCTCTACACTCATCCATATCGGTGTAGCACGCTCTAAAAATGACTCAATCATCACGACACATCACCACCTTCAAATTGTAGCTGCTTCTCAAGTTCCTTCGCTTCATCACGAAGCTTTGCGGCCTCTTCAAATTGTTCTTCATCTACAGCAATCTTCATACGTTTACGAATATCTTCAATTTGCTTTTTGATAACATAGACATTGTTTCGGGCACCGGGCATTTTTCCTATATGTTGAGGACCAGCCTGTATACGGTTAAAGAGCTTCGGTAAGTGTTCACTAAAGGTGTCATAGCAGCTAGGGCATCCAAATTTACCTTCTTTTAAAAATTGTTTATACGTAAATCCACATTGTGGGCATGTTTGCGGTTGTGGTGGTGCCTGCTGTTTTTCACCCACTTGTTGTTGCTGCCATGTAGGAGAGCCAAACCAATTGGATAATAGCTGCTGAATAGATATTGGCTCCTGCTTAAATTCAGCATGAAATGGATGGAACTGCGAGGCACAGACGTCACAATAATGATGCTCTACTTTTTGACCATTTTGAACTTGTGTTACGGTAACTGTCGCATTACGCTGCTTACAATGTTCGCATATCATTCCCATCACCTCTTTTATTTTTGCCGTTCATATTTAATCGTTGTTAGCATCGCTTGTAAAATTCTTGCTCGAATGATATCCCGTAACGGGAGTTGCAAATCGATCGTTGAGCGATC
The DNA here is from genome assembly GCF_006864135.1 of Lysinibacillus sphaericus. Lineage (GTDB taxonomy): Bacteria > Bacillota > Bacilli > Bacillales_A > Planococcaceae > Lysinibacillus. Next base: position 65,464 of record NZ_SADV01000017.1, read on the forward strand.
AACTGCTGCTAACATTAATTTCGCTTCTCGCTTTGAAATTACCTGCTCATCAATTAGTCGATACACTAAATCTTCTGCCATTGTTTGCGATGCCCCACCTTCTATTTGCGCGAGGACATCATCGATCAAATCAATTTGTGAATTCGCGCGGACACGTAAAATTCGAATGTATCCACCACCACCACGTTTACTTTCAACAAGGTAACCTCTTTCGACAGTAAATCTAGTATTGATTACATAATTTATTTGTGAGGGCACGCATTGAAATTTATCTGCGATTTCACTACGTTTTATTTCAATATGCCCTTCTCCAGCTAATTCAAGCACTTGCTTCAAGTAGCCTTCTATGATGTCTGATATATTACGCATTTTAGGAATACACCTCGCTTACTTCACTGACTTTGACTATCTTTGACTTTCTTTGAGTATATTATACAAAACGCTTGAAAATAATTGCAATTAATTCGCACTTAGAAAAAATCAATTATGCCTATGCCGAGGAATAATTGCGTCCGGAATCGGCTTTGTGGTTAGGCCAGCAGGATGCTTTTTGCGCGAAAGCGTAGCGTCAGTAGCTTGATGCAGGTCAGTTAGCCGTTATCGCATGGAAGCGATGATTTTAGGCTAACATCCTTTATTAACCTCCTTTGCGATTGACATCTGCCAGAGGCTTAACTTATTTCAGCGGATATTTGGACAACCGCTGAAAAATAAGTTTCTTAGTTATAAGGTACCCTTTTCAGCTATAGAAAAAACGCAAGCATATGCAACTAGCATATACTTGCGTCTATAAAAATTATACCCATCGACCAACTATTGGATAACGCCAAGGCTCATCAGATAGAGCCTTCACAATACCGATAATTGGCGCAATAAAATACATGATACCAAAAACAATTAAGAACGGTATACCAATAAGTAGGAAGCTTAAAATCCCCGAAATTGTCATTAATACCCCCATCACAACTTGGAACAATAAGGCTTGCACGGAAATACTTTTTACCTCTTCATCTGAGCTAATTAAGAAAAATATAATCGGTACTAACCATGGCGCAAAAAACGCACTTGCGTGTATGATTACCTTAGACCATTTAGTTTCCATTTATACCAATCCTTCCATTTAATTTTTTATTTTATGTACTACTATTTACGGACCTATCCCTTAAATAGTTTCAAATATAAATTGGATTTTAAAATTTTTTGAAAGGCATGTGATAACCGATGGAATTTAATAACAAACTTGCAAACGAATACGAAAAAGGTATTCGTCGCACGCTCCCTAGCTATGATGCAATGCTACGTTTGACACAAACCTTTTACCAATCTGCGTTACATGAAACAGCTGAATTTTTAGTAGTTGGCTCTGGAAGCGGCAATGAGATTTTACAGCTTGCTGAGAAAAGTCCTCATTGGTCATTTGTTGGTATAGATCCGTCAGAAGCGATGCTACAAATCGCTGGTGAACGTTTAAAATCTCTACCTAATAATATTTCTTTATATCAAGGAACTATACTGGATACTCAGTTACCTGCAGTGAAGTTTGATGCAGCAAGCTGTGTATTAGTACTTCACTTTATACAAGATGATCAAAAGAAGCTTGCAACATTAAAAGAAATAGCGAATAATTTAAAGCCTGGTGCTCCCTTTGTCCTCGTCTCAAAATATGGGCAGCAAGGTTCCTTGGAAACTGAGCTACAATTTGATTTATGGCGTGCTTATTGGCTACAGCATACAAAGCTAACACCATCGGAAGTAGCGGAAATGGAGAAATCCATACGTTCTCTTTCATTTATGCGTGAAGAGGACATTTTATCACTATTACAGCAGGCAGGCTTTACAAAACCATCTAGATTCTTTGCGACTACTTTATTTGGTGGTTGGATATGTTATAAAGAAAGTTTGTTGTGAAGATATATACACCTGTTAAGATATAATTAACAGAATTGAGGTGAATGCTGTGATACGTACAATTGGCATTACAAAAGACCAAAAGCTTATAAAGGATTTTCCGCTTGAAGATATACACAAAAACGAATTTGAATGGTACTGGGTCGATTTTAATTGTCCGACCGATGAGGAAGAACTACTGTTAGATACATTTTTCCATTTCCACCCACTTGCTATAGAAGATTGTTTAATGCGTTTACAGCGGCCAAAGCTCGATTTTTATGATGATTTCCATTTCTTTGTTATCCAAAGAGTTAACGAAGAATTAACAGCTGAAGAAGTAAACATTTTTGTTTCTAATAAATTTATTGTCACATTTCATAAAAATTCAGCACCGGAGATAGATCGAGTACAAATGATGTTAGAAAAACAGCCAAAGAATTGGGAACGTGGCACAATATATTTAACATACCAGGTAATCGATAAAATCGTTGATAACTATTTCCCACTTGTCTATAAGATTGAGGATCATTTAAATGCACTAGAAGATGAGCTTACCTATCAAAGTAACCTCAACGCTATGAAAATTGTGTTTGAATTCCGTAGTGATTTGCTTGATCTACGTCGCACCATATTACCAATGCGTGATCTATTATATCGTATCCTTAACTCTTACCGATTTTCACTAAATAAATCAGAACGAGCTTATTTCGGAGATATTTACGATCATCTGCTTAAACTCACCGAAATGATCGAATCCAACCGTGAGCTCACTGCAGATATGCGTGATAGCTATATGGCGATGAGCTCTAGTCGCATGAATGGCATTATGATGACCTTAACAATTGTTTCAACAATCTTTATTCCGCTAACATTTATTGCCGGTGTTTATGGAATGAATTTCGAATATATGCCAGAGCTACACGGGAGATTTAGCTACTTTATCGTACTCGGAATTATGATTTTTATCGCTTTATTTATGCTGGCAGTCTTTAAGCTTAAAGGCTGGTTCAAATTATTTAAACCTTAATTCCTGCGCAAAGCGTTTACTCGGACAACATACTAAAGGCACCTGAGATTTTTCTAAGGTGCCTTTCCACTGTCAGTAAGGACCACGATCATCAATTTTATCTTCGCCTTGCTGTGGAAATAAAAAGTAAGCGAGTACCCCAGATACTAATGTTGCACAGATAGTAATTAATAGTTGATCTAAGTCTGGTACTTCAGCATAGTAGTTTCTTAACATGTAAACCGAGCCAATCGCTACAATTACCATAACCGGAATAACAAATTTGAAACGCTTCTTTTCCATGTAATACCTCCTCAAAACTATTGTTACGTTCAATCTAAACAGTTCGTATTTTACAGGTTTCCTATTTCAAATTCAATTTACCTATTACCTTTTTAATAGTCTATTTCATGACTTTTAATCGACGGTCGTCTATAATGCCTATAAAAAAATAAAGAAATACACTAAAATTTTAACCAAATTTACGACAAAAAATAGTAGAATAGACTAAATACCATATATTCCGAAAAATTAACAAACTAAGCAATTCGATTTTTTATATACTACTATGCATTTATAAAGAATGGAGCAAACGACAATGAGTTGGTTTACAAAAAAGAACGATTCTAGCTACTCAATTACATTAGCACCTGAAAATTATAAAAACAATGTACAATTGGATGTATCAAACTATCCAAAACTTCAAAAACAGTTGCAACTTTTAGATTTAACAATTGAGGATTTAGCCATCATTAAACAACTACAACCTTTAGCTAAGGATTTAGTTCCTGAAATGGTGGATCAATTTTATGCAGCTATTAGTTTGAGCCAAGATTTGTTAGATATTATAAACAGAACGTCACAAATCAATCGTTTAAAAGTTACTTTACATAAGCACTTGAGTGATATTTTCGAAAGTCATATTAACAACTCTTATATTGATGAACGGAAGGCAATCGCTGAAACCCATGTTCGAATTGGTCTACAATCAAAGTGGTATATCGCCTCATTCCAGTCATTAACAACGACATTTACACGCTTTACAAATGAGTTGGATTTATCGAAACATGATGCCATACGTGCTATCAATGCCTTCTGCAAAATCATTAACTTCGAGCAGCAGCTTGTAATCGAAGCCTATGAAAAAGAAGAGGAACGCATTCGAGCAGCAGCTGATGACACAAAACACGCACTTGTCACTACCATTCAAAAAACGGCAGAGGAGCTCAATGGGATTAGTGAAGAAACAGCAGCTTCTTTATTAGTCATTTCTTCTCAAACAGACGATATCGCAGTAGCGACTAAGCAAGGCTTATCCTTCGTTGCTGATACACAGGAAAAATCCAGACGCGGACAGCAGCAGCTACAAGATCAAAATGATTTAATACAAGTTATTTTGCAAAGTGTAAACAGTCTCGAAGTTACGATGAACCAGTTACGCACATCTTCTCAAAAAATATCAGAGATTGTAGGGCTAGTTACAGGAATTGCCGATCAAACCAACTTATTAGCATTGAATGCTTCTATCGAGGCAGCCCGTGCAGGTGAGCATGGTAAAGGTTTTGCTGTTGTAGCAGAGGAAGTTCGTAAGCTTGCAGAAGAGACAAAAAATGCTGTACAAAATGTTTCTCATCTCATTAAAGAAACAGAAAGTAATATTACAACAATGTCTAATTCAGTTATTAACGTGGATCAAAAGATTCAACATAGCGTAGATACACAAAACAGTTTATCTAAATCATTTAATGATATCGCCGACGCTGTTTCTGGAATTCAACAGCAGTATGTAAATACATCCAGAGATATTTCAACAATCTCTAACTTGATTACTGAACTGTCACAAGGGGCTACACTAGTTTCTTCTTCTTCCGATTCACTTATTAATGTGGTAAATGAGTTAAAAATGTAAACACAAAAAGGGAAACTGACAGTATACGTCAATTTCCCTTTTCACTTTTAATGCGGTAATTCCCGCTTTTGCTTACGATGTTCTCGTCTTGCAGGGCCGGTTTCAAACAGACGTTTTTCTGCATCTGTTTCAGGATAAATTGCAGGAACTGGCTTAGGTTTACCGTCATCATCTACTGCAACCATCGTTACAAAGGATTCCGTCGTTAATTTTTCCTCACGAGTTTCAATGTTTCGTGAAATAACCCGAACGTAAACTTCCATTGAAGAACGTCCAGTTGACGTAACAATACTTTCAATTTCTAAAATATCCCCTACATGTGCTGCCGATAAAAAATCGACTGAATCAATAGAGGCTGTAACTACATGCCCTTTCGCATGCTTCATTGCCGTAATTGCAGCAATTTCATCAATATAAGCTAACACTCTTCCACCAAAAATGGAGTTGTGATTATTTGTATCTGGCGGTAATACGAGACGCGTTTGAACAGTACGTGACTGACCCATCGGTATTGCGTTGTTTGTCATAGTTCTTGCAACTTCCCTTCATGAATGTTCTTTCGCCATCGTATCGTAGAAAAAGAGTTGATGCAAATTAGAACGATTTTTTCATCGTTATAAATTTCATATCTGTCATTTCCTCAATTGCCCACTTAATACCTTCGCGTCCGTAGCCACTCATTTTTACGCCACCGTATGGCATATTATCGACCCTAAATGTCGGAATATCATTAATAATAACAGCACCTGCTTGTATTTCATCTGCTGCACGTAATGCATCAGGTAACACATTCGTATAAATGCCAGCATTTAAACCAAGTTCCGACTCATTCACTAGTCGAATAGCGTCGTCTAATGTTTCATATGAAACAATTGAGACGATTGGCGCGAATGTTTCCTGGCAAACAACTTTCATATCCGACGTCACATTCGTCATAACAGTTGGCGTTAAAGTACGTTCCGTGAATGTTCCTCCTGTTGCAACTATCGCACCTTGTGACTTTGCTTCGTCAATCCATTGACGAATACGTTCAACTTCTTTTGGATGAATCATTGCACTAACATCCGTATTTGTATCTAGTGGATCACCTACCACTAATTTTTCTGTCTCAGCTACAAACGCCTGTGTAAATTCATCAATTATAGATGCGTGTACATAAATACGTTGTAAAGAGATACAAACTTGTCCAGCAAAATTAAAAGCACCACCGACACAACGCGCAATAATTTTATCAATCGGTGTCGATGGCTCGACAATTACTGCCGCATTGGAACCAAGCTCTAAAGTGACTTTACGCAAGCCTACTTTTTCTTTAATGCCCAAACCAACCTTACCACTTCCCGTGAATGTCACCTTTTTCACAAGTGGGTGGGTCACTAGTGTATCACTTAGCTCCCCTCCGCTACCTGTAATAATTTGAAGCGCACCATTAGGTAGACCCGCTTGCTGGAAAATTTCCGCCATCACGATAGAGCTTAATGGCGTTTGCGTCGCTGGCTTTAAGACTACCGTATTTCCAACTGCAAAAGCAGGACCTAATTTATGTGCCACTAAATTGAATGGAAAATTAAATGGTGTAATGGCTGAAATTACACCTAGAGGTTCTCGTTTTGTCCAGCCGATACGATCTCCTGCCCCGGGTGCAGCATCCATCGGTACCGTTTCACCCTTTGCTTGCTTAGCACCCTCCGCAGCAAATTGATAAGTTGCTATTGTACGTTCTATTTCAGTTAAACCTGCGGATATTGGCTTACCTGCCTCTAATGCCAAAATTTCAGCTAATTCCTCTTTCCGCTGGCGCATTATGTCAACCACTTTATATAATATTTCGGCACGTTCGTAGGCCGTTGTCTTTTTAAACGTTTGGAATGCCTCCTGTGCACCTTCTATTGCTTGCTCAACGTCAGAAATTGATGCCTTAGCTACCTTTGCAATAACCTCACCACTATAGGGCGATCTCAGTTCATATGTTTCCTTTGCGTTCTGCCATTGGCCATTCATCCAAAGCTTTGTTTCCTTCATCCTTTAAATGCACCTCCAAAATCAAGTTCTTCTTTATTTTATCACGAAGAACTTGATGCTACAGCTGCTGCACTCATTGCTGCGAACATCGCTGCTTGCTGTGCTTGAATCAATAATTCAATTGATGACATGATCGTCATTGATAAGGATTGTTGTACCTGCGCCATATCATAAATTGCAATTTGTATAGCCATAAATAACACAAATTCACGATGCCATTTTAAAAGTTTCATATCCTTTAACTCATTATATAAATCAACAATCTGTTGAAGCTGTACTTGATTCACTTTAAGGATTGCTAAAAATCCAAGTAAAGGATAATGCATCGTCTTGACCTTTACATCCTGATTCTTTAGTGTGTCACGGATTGTTACAACACTTGGCACTAGATTATTATCATATTGAGCTGATAAGAAAGTCAGTAATTGCGATAGCCATTGAAGCTCATTACCCGCATTAAAATTATACGTACGTAATTCTTTATAATAACGATTCATTGTTTCCGCACGTAGCTCTACATCATCAGATGAGCTACTTAGCAATACTGCATAAGGAATATCATCGTATGACGTTAAAAACTTATGATGTTTACGGATTGCATCAAATAATGCACGTGCTACCTGTGCATGTGCACGCTTCTCACTTTCCTCTTCAGTTAAAAACTGTGCACCAATAAAACTAAAGTTCCCACTTCTAAATTTCGCTTCCTTCATTATATTAACGTTGTTCAGTAAATTTTTTACTGCTTGTTCTGTATCTTCTTGCTCCAATAAATTTGCAGCAATACTATAACCTATCGTTGTTCTTAACGGAGATGTCCATGAAGTTTGCTTTTTCATTTCTTGTAATACTTCTTTATATTTAACAGAATCAAAAGGTTTTCCAGATGCCACATATTTGCTAGCTATAGCTAACACAATTTTACGATCCACTGTCCGGCCAACAGCCTTCGAGACATCCTCCACCATATTTGTAAACTGATTTTCAATCATAACGAAATCCATGTTTAACACGCTCCTTTTCCATATTTACGTAATTAAACAAAAAAGGATTCATCCATTTTGGCTCATCATCATAACGTTGGATTGGTTTCATTCCTTCTAGTAGTGCTAACGAAGCGACAGCAGCAAATGTTTTTTGCGCGAAAGCGTAGTGTCAACGAAGCGACAGCAGCATTTTTTTTAGAAAAGCCCTATCAAGCAGCAATATAGCCTCACATAAACTTTTCAAATAAATTAACGTAAAAAAACAGCGGCAATACTTTTTGCCGCTGTCACTAAAGTCTTTAAATTAAACCTAATTCCTTTAACTCCTCTGTTGAAAAGGCTCTTGATCTTGTTAAGAATCGTTTCCCTTCAACGCCTTCAAGTGAAAACATACCACCTCTACCATCGACAACGTCCAAGATTATTTGTGTATGCTTCCAGTAGTCATATTGATTTTTATGCATATAGAAGGGGGCACCACCAATCTCTCCTAGGCAAACATCTTGATCACCTAATAGTAAGTCGCCCTCTGGATAACACATTGGCGAAGAGCCGTCGCAGCATCCACCTGATTGATGAAATATAACAGGACCATGCTTTTCTTTCAATAATTCTTTTAGTGCTAGCGCTTCTTCTGTTGCTATAACTCGCTCGACCACGCTCATGCACCTCCCTATTGATTAGAAGAAACCAAGTTTGTTTTCACTGTAGCTAACTAATAGGTTTTTCGTTTGTTGATAGTGAGATAACATCATCTTATGGTTTTCACGACCAACACCCGACATTTTATAGCCACCGAATGCTGCATGTGCAGGATAAGCGTGGTAGCAGTTTGTCCAAACACGTCCTGCTTGAATATCACGACCAAAGCGATAGGCTGTATTCATATCACGTGTCCATACACCTGCACCCAAACCGTATAATGTGTCATTTGCAATTTCTAACGCTTCTTCTTTTGTTTTAAATGTTGTTACAGCAACAACCGGCCCGAAAATTTCTTCTTGGAAAATACGCATTTTATTGTGTCCTTTGAAGACAGTTGGCTTAATGTAGTAACCATTTTCAAAGCCTGATCCTACATTATTTTTCTCTCCGCCAATTAGACATTCTGCACCTTCTTGCTTACCAATATCTAAGTAAGAAAGGATTTTTTCCATTTGCTCACTTGAAGCTTGCGCACCCATCATCGTATTCGGATCAAGTGGATTTCCAACTTTAATCGCTTCAACACGCTGTAGGACGCGCTCCATAAATTTATCGTAAATAGATTCTTGAATTAATGCACGGGAAGGACATGTACATACTTCACCTTGGTTTAATGCGAATAATACAAAGCCCTCTACTGCTTTATCTAAAAAGGCATCATCTTCGTCCATAATATCCTCAAAGAAGATGTTTGGCGATTTGCCGCCCAATTCTAATGTAACTGGAATAAGATTTTGTGAAGCATATTGCATAATTAAGCGACCTGTCGTTGTCTCACCAGTAAAGGCAATTTTACCGATGCGTGGATTTGATGCGAGCGGCTTCCCTGCCTCTAAGCCAAAGCCATTGACAACATTTAGTACACCTGATGGCAATAAATCTCCTATTAATTCAACGAGCACCATAATTGAAGTTGGTGTTTGCTCTGCAGGTTTTAACACCACACAGTTTCCAGCTGCAAGTGCTGGTGCTAGCTTCCAAACAGCCATTAATAACGGGAAGTTCCATGGGATAATTTGACCTACTACCCCAATTGGCTCATGGAAATGATAAGCGACAGTATCATTATCGATTTGGCTTACTGCGCCTTCTTGTGCACGTAAAGCTCCCGCAAAATAACGGAAATGATCAATTGCAAGAGGGATATCTGCATTTAATGTTTCACGTACCGCTTTTCCGTTATCCCATGTTTCGGCAACGGCTAGCTTTTCTAAGTTTTGTTCTATGCGGTCCGCAATTTTAAGTAAAATGTTTGCACGCTCTGTTGCGGAAGTTTTCCCCCATGCATCTTTTGCGGCATGTGCTGCATCAAGTGCAAGTTCAATATCCTCAGTAGTAGAACGAGCTACTTGTGTAAAAACTTGTCCAGTAACAGGTGTCACATTGTCAAAGTATTGTCCTTTCACTGGAGGTGTCCATTCCCCACCAATGTAATTTTCATATTTCCCTTTGAATTGAACTACCGACCCTTCAGTGTTTGGAAATGCATAAACCATTTTACTTCTCCCCTTTACACAAAATGATGAGAAAATAATCTACAAATATCGTCATTTTTTATCGAAATAACGATATTTTCATAGATACCCTCTTACACAATATATTGTCAGAAACGAAAAATAATTTCAACTTTTTTAAAATTTTTTAGATTTATATTAAAATTCGTTTGTGATTAAGGAAGTAGGTTGGTATGAAAGCACAAGGAATGAAGTATGAACGACGAGGAGACCCACGAAAGTTGTTTTCCCTAGAGTGAGTTATATTTCCTAGAAAAGCTTCTAGAATTCACGGTGTGACCAACTATAATGTATACTTAAAAATAATATAAATGTATAGGAGAACAGTATGCGCATTAATAAATATTTGAGTGAAACAGGCATCGTATCTCGTCGCGGTGCGGATAAATGGGTAGAAGAAGGTAAAGTAACAATTAATGGTGAACTTGCTACAGTCGGTAGTCAAGTAGAAGCTGGTGATATGGTTTGTGTTGATGGAAAAGAGGTAAAGAAAGAAGAACAGCTCGTATATATTGCCTTAAACAAACCAGTAGGAATTACAAGTACCACTGAACGTCATATAAAAGGAAATGTCGTTGATTTTGTCAATCACCCTCTTCGCATTTTCCATATTGGACGACTAGATAAAGAGTCAGAAGGGCTATTATTACTGACAAACGATGGTGACATCGTCAATAAAATTTTACGTGCTGAAAACCATCACGAAAAAGAATATATCGTGCAAGTCGATAAACCCATTACGGAGCAATTCATCAAAGAAATGGGAGCGGGTGTAGATATTTTAGATACTACAACCCTACCTTGTCATGTTGAAAAAATATCTGATAAAGTCTTTAAAATCATTTTAGAGCAAGGTTTAAATCGCCAAATACGTCGTATGTGTTCAGCACTTGGCTACTCCGTTAAGCGTCTACAACGCATTCGTATTATGAATATTAAGCTTGGCAATTTAAAAGTTGGACAGTGGCGCGATTTAACAGATAAAGAACGAACAGAACTATTTAGACTACTTAAATACACACCAAAATAAAGCAGTTTAAGGGGCTAGAACTATGCTGTCAATTCACAGTACTGAGCAGTTAACTGGAGCACGTGTTAGCGGGGATTTTTGGGATTTAGATGAGCTTATTAATGCTATTTACAAAATAACTGGTGATGAAAACAAGTATTATGATTATCAAGGAGTGCGCCTTCGCATTCTTAGTGTTTGTTATAATCTACGTCAAGCTGCCCAGGGAGAGCATCAGCTTGAGTTTGTTAGCAATGGACTCAATAAAAGTGTTTTGCTACAGCATGAACTAATTTTCCCACACAAAAATGCTTATTTCGCAGCAGAGATTCTTTGGCCTGAGCTGATCTTTACTGCTATCGCTTTAAACGATTTCATTCGCCTACATCAGGAGCTAATTGATTCTTCTGATTGGAATATTGATGTTGCCGCCATTCGTAAATTCCAGGCTGCGGTTGCTAATTGTTTAGAGCAGGAGCTTAATGAGGAAGAATATTTAGTATTTTTAAGAATGCTCCACACTAAAAGTCCATTAACATTCCGGTATGCAACACAGTACATCGATGTTTTGAACTTAGAGTATATTCAACTAAGCTTGGAGGAACGTAAAGCTCATTTAGCATCATTTGCTCTCCGATTAATGTTAGAAGACGATGAATATGTCATGCTAAAATCACAACTCATGGAAGCCGCGATTACTACAAAAAAATCGTTACATGAAATCGAAATTAAAGCTAAATATCCTGAAACTATTTTGTGGTAAATAGGAAGCGCCGTCTCAGCTAATTTTGAGACGGCGCTTGTAAATAAAGTATGGCGATTGGGCTAAACGAGTAGCCCAGAACGAAAACTACCCTCATCTAGGTAAACAATATTTCCTTGATCATTTAGTTTTTCAACACTATGAGCCGCCTCACCTAACTTTGAAACAGCTATCTTTCTTCCTTTAAATTGTTGTGTAAGCCATTTTTCTAATAACTTCCTCGTGCTGTGGATAGTCCTCTAAAAGCTCATCTTGTGTAAATAATTCGAAGTCTTCAAAATCAAAGCCTGGTGCAACCATACAGCCTACTAAACTAAATGCATCTGCATCCTCTACGGATGAGCCAAATATAGTATTTTTCGGTACTGCTATTTGTGGTACTTCTCCTGACTCGACATCTAATCCAAGCTTCTTCGCCTCATATGTACCATCAGGGAAAATCATATGGACTGTTAGCGGACTGCCAGCATGATAATACCAAAGCTCGTCCGATTTTAAACGATGCAAATGCGATATATCCTGTGAACGAAGTAAGAAATAAATACTCGTATAAATTGGTCTCTGTACATCTCTTACAGCCATATCCTCAGCTGCTCTAAACGAGGATATGTAATATCCTCCCTCAGGATGCTCTGCTAAATTTAATTTCTCAATAAAATATTGTGCTGAATACTTCATAAAACATCACTCCTTTCGTCCACAATACCAAATAATAAAAGACGAATGCTACTGCTATCTGTTATTTTCAAGCATCTATCTATACTATAAAAGGCATCTCATCTTCCGAGATGCCTTCATCTTTTATAAACCACCTAAATAAGCAGCCTTTACTTGTTCACTCTCTTGAAGCTCTTTTGCTGTGCCCGATAATACTATACGTCCTGTTTCAAGTACGTACGCACGATTTGCTACTGATAAAGCCATATTGGCATTTTGCTCAACAAGTAGTACGGTTGTACCTTCTTTATTAACTTGCTCAATAATATTAAAAATATTTTTTACCATGAGTGGCGCAAGCCCCATTGAAGGTTCATCCATTAATAACAATTTTGGTCTTGCCATTAATGCTCGACCCATCGCTAGCATCTGTTGCTCACCACCAGATAATGTACCTGATTGCTGTTTACGGCGCTCCAAAAGACGCGGGAATAATTCATACACATGCTCTAGATCCTTTTTGATGCCTGCTTTATCGTTACGGAGATATGCTCCAAGCTCTAAGTTTTCTTCAACGGACATATTTGCAAAAACACGGCGCCCCTCTGGAACATGTGAAATTCCTGATTTTACAATTGTCTGTGCAGCTTTCCCTGCGATAGAGAAGCCCTCATATTCAATGATGCCACCCTTTGGTTTTAATAAGCCTGACAATGTTTTTAATAATGTACTTTTACCAGCACCATTTGCACCAATTAACGTTACGATTTCACCCTCATTTACTTCTAAAGAGAGGCCCTTTAATGCTTGAATGTTACCGTAAAATACATCTATATTTTGTACTTTTAGCATTAGCTGATAACCTCCTCGCCAAGGTAAGCTTCAATTACCTTTGGATTGTTGCGGATTTCTTCTGGTGTCCCATCAGCGATTAATTGACCGTGATCGAGCACGTATATACGTTCACAAATTCCCATAACTAAGCTCATATCATGCTCAATTAGAAGAATTGTTAAGCCAAACTTTTTACGAATAAACGCTATTAATTCCATTAAATCATGTGTCTCCTGTGGGTTCATCCCTGCTGCTGGCTCATCTAATAAAAGTAGCTTAGGTTTCGCAGCTAGAGCACGAGCAATTTCTAGACGGCGCTGCATCCCATAAGGTAAATTTTTCGCAAGTTCATCCTTATAAACATCTAAGCCAAAGATTTTTAGAAACTCAATAGATTGATGCTCCATTTCTGTCTCACCTTTAAAATGATTCGGCAAGCGGAAAATAGAAGACCACATGGAATGCTTTGCAAGTGAATGGTTCGCTACCTTAACATTATCTAAAACAGATAGCTCTTTAAATAAACGAATATTTTGGAATGTACGACTAATACCTTTTTGCGTTACTTGATATGGTGCAAGCCCGTTTAACTTTATACTGTCAAATGTAATCGTGCCCTCAGTTGGCTTATACACCCCAGTAAGCATGTTAAAGCTCGTTGTTTTACCAGCTCCATTAGGCCCTATAAGACCTACTAGTTCTCCTTGATTTAGGTACATATTAACGCCCTGTACCGCCTTTAAACCACCGAATTGAATGCCCATGTTTTCAACATTAATAAGAAGGTTTCCAGTCATTATTTTGTACCTCCTTTTTTACCGAATTTAAACAAATCTGTAACTTCTTTTGTTCCCATCAAACCCGTTGGACGGTACAGCATTACCACTATTAAGACTAAGCTATAAATAATCATACGTGTTTCTGGGAAGTTTGCTAAATATGCTGAGACTACTGTTAAGAAAACCGCAGCTATGACAGATCCTGAAAGACTGCCTAAACCACCAAGAACTACATAGATTAAAATATCAAAAGATTTTAAGAAACCGAAAGTTGTCGGTTGAATAATGTAAAAATTATGTGCAAAGATGGCCCCTGCAAGACCGGCAAAGAAGGAACCAATTGCGAAAGCTACAACTTTATAGTAGGTTGTGTTAATACCCATTGCATCTGCCGCAATTTCGTCCTCACGAATCGAAATACATGCGCGTCCATGACGAGAATTTGTAAAGTTCGAGATTACTAAAATTGTTAGAACAACACCTATGAATGCATAAGTCCAATTAGATAAATATTCAACTTGCATCCCTGCTGCGCCACCAACATAATCCGTATTTAAAAAGATAATACGTATAATTTCCGCAAAACCAAGCGTTGCAATTGCTAAATAGTCACCCTTTAAACGTAACGTCGGGATACCTACAATTAAACCTGCTACTGCTGCTGCAAGTGCCCCTAAAAAAATAGCTAATGGGAACGGAAGCATTAATTTAGTTGTGATAATGGCAGAAATATATGCCCCTACCGCTAGGAAGCCTGCATGCCCAATCGAGAACTGACCAGTAATACCAATGACAATGTGCAAGCTGACCGCAAGCATAATGTTAATACACATTGTGATCAACATATTTTGATAGTAAATATCGAGAAAGTTCGTTGAAATAAGCACCTGAACAACTGCATAGATGACTAGCGCTAATACTGCATAGCCCCAGAAAACTTTAGATTTTTTCATAATCACCACTCACCTACACTTTCTCACGGGCATTTTTACCAAAGATACCCGATGGTCTGAAGATTAAAATTAAAATTAAAATAACAAATGCCGCTGCATCACGCCATAGAGAGAAACCAAGTGCACTTACGAATGATTCCACAACACCGAGCAACATACCGCCAACCATGGCACCAGGAATAATACCAATACCGCCAAGTACTGCCGCTATGAATGCTTTAACCCCTGGAATAACACCCATTAATGGATCGATTTTTGTGTAATATACCCCGAAAATAACACCTGCTGCACCCGCTAAAGCTGAACCTATTGCGAATGTCGCTGAAATTGTATTATCTACATTAATGCCCATTAATCGTGCTGCATCGGCATCATGAGAAACCGCACGCATCGCTTTCCCGATTTTTGTTTTATGTACGATGAATTGTAAAAGAATCATCAGTACAATTGAGACAGATAAAATTAATATCGATGTACTACTGATTTGAACACCCAAAATATCAAATGATTTATTTTTAATGACATCAGGATATGCCGCAGGTTGCGCACCTCTGAAGAAAATAGTTGTATATTCGATTAATAGCGATACACCGATTGCAGTAATTAAAGCAGCAATACGTGTGGCATTTCGCAAACGCTTATAAGCAATACGTTCAATTAAAACACCAAAGATTGCACAGACCACCATTGCCAATAACAGCGCTGGAAAGAAACCAAGCTCCCATTTAGCAATTGCATAAAAGCCAATAAATGCCCCAATCATGAAGACATCTCCGTGGGCAAAGTTAATCAGCTTAATAATCCCGTATACCATCGTATACCCCAGCGCTATTAATGCGTAGATACTACCTAGTGAAATACCATTCACAAGCTGCTGTATCCATTCCATGAGCGTTCACTCCTTTTTATTTTTTGAAAAGTGCAAAAATAGGACTTACTTCTACATATTATTATTGAAAATAGAGTAAATTGTGTCCTCTTAAAAATTTTTTTCATAATCTATCCATTTCGCCTTGGTGTATCTGTAGCTGTCGCTACAGATACACCATATCCGCATTCATCTCATCACCTTCAATGGTTGGAGCCTTTACTAAAGAAGAGAAAACATAAAAGGGAAGGCGTGTTTACCCGCCTCCCCTTGCCTAAAAAACATTAAGGATTAACTTTAGAGTTGAACACTTGTTTACCGTCTTTAAATTCAAGAACTGTTGCTGTTTTAATTGGGTTATGATTTTCGTCAACTGAGAAAGTACCTGTTACTAATGAAAGATCTTTTGTGCCAGCTAATGCATTTTTAATTGCTTCCCCATCCGTAGAGCCTGCACGTTTAATAGCATCAGCAATGTAGTAAATTGAGTCATAGCCAAGTGCATTAAATGCATCTGGTGCTTTATCATTGTTCGCTGCTTTAAACGCCTTTACGAAGTCTTGAATTTTTTGATCTGGGTCTTCTGCAGAGTAGTGGTTTGTGATGTACGTATTATTTAGCGCTTTCCCACCAGCTAACTCTACTAATGTTGGTGAATCCCAACCGTCAGCCCCCATCAGTGGTACATCAATACCCATTTCACGTGCTTGTTTAACAATTAAACCGACCTCTTCATAGTATCCTGGGATAAAAATAAAGTCTGGCTTCTCTCCTTTAATATTTGTCAACTGTGTACGGAAATCAGTATCCTTCGCTACATACGCTTCTTCCTTTACAACTTTCCCGCCATTTTCTGTAATTGTTTCTTTAAATGATTTCGCTAGGCCTTTCGCATAATCAGATGCATTGTCCGCAAAAATAGCTACATTTTTAGCTTTCAATTCATTAGAAGCGAAGTTTGCTGCTACAATCCCTTGGAATGGATCGATGAAACAAGTACGGAATGCATACTCATTAATGCTACCGTTATCATTTACTGTAATGTTTGGAGCAGTACCAGAACCAGTAACGATTGGGATTTTATTTTTATTCGCAATTTGAACAGTAGCAACTGTATTACCAGAAGTTGCTGGGGCTAACATTGCTACTACTTTATCTTGCGTCGCTAGTTTAATAGCAGCTGCAGTAGCCTCCGAGTTTTCTGATTTGTTATCTACTTTAATAAGGTCAATTTTTTTACCATCGATTCCACCATTATCATTAATTTCTTTAACAGCAAGCTCTGCACCCAGAGCAATTGACGAACCATAGGAAGCTACGTTACCCGAAAGTTCTAAGTTTGCACCGATTTTAATAGTATCACCGTCAGAAGAACCGCCACCGCCTGATGATGATCCACCTCCTGAACTTGAACTACCTCCATTACCACAGCCCGCAAGAACGGCTGCAAGTAATGAAGATGCAACTAAAAGTGAGCCAAACTTTTTAAGTTTTTTGTTCTCTCGCATAATTTTATTCCCCCTAAGTTTTTTCAAATGTTAGATATTTCTGATAATTATAAACAATCCGCGGCATTTCCTCAATAACAAAAATAACCAAAATGATAATTTATAACTATCTATACTAATAGATATATTATTCAATTAAACCTTTTACATTGTAAAACATTCTTTATTTTTAGTCTAGAGTGATTTTTCTGTATAATTAGTAATTTAAGAATTATCTATTAATTTAGAGTGGACATTACTATAAAACGATCACTTTTGATTATTTTTTTTACAATAAAATCTCGCCCTTTTTTCAAGAATACAAAGGCTAAAGCGTTTTCGCGAAGTATTAATACGGAATTACAGTACTTAGAGGGCGCAATCGGAGTAAGATTTTTTTCTAATTTGTCATAGTCGAATCCCAAAAAAGCTTAGAGCTAGGTATTTCTACAGCTCTAAGCTTTTTTCAGTGCAAACACACAGAGGCGTTCGTTAATATTTGTTTCATTTTCAAGATGAACCTCATGGATTAATTCAAAAGGCGTCCCATGATGTAAAAACTGTAAATAATCATACGGTGGGTAATATAAAATAATATGAATTGCACGCATATGCTGCTCATAAGACTTCCATATATTATAAATAACTGTACGAAAAATATGAATCGAAAACGGATTGAAAAAAAAGAAAACTGTGTCGCTTGGCTGAATAGCATAGTCCTCTGCTATTGAATGAATAAAGGCAATCGGAGCTTGAGCACTCTTTTTTTGAAGATAGCTCCTTTTATTATTTTCAGCCTCTGCATAAAAACCTGCATCCATTTCTACCCCAATTGTCGGAATATGAAATTTATCATGTACATAAATAGGAACTCTCCCTTTTCCACATCCCATATCGATAAACACTGGATTATCAGGCATCTCATACTCTGCAAATAATTGTTCTAAGCCAACATACGGTGTTGGCTCATAGCGATGATAATGAGCTAGTTTAGGGAAGCCGTATTGTTCACCTACTGTGTTAATATGTAAATATTTATCAAATTGATGTTCATTCATACTATTACTCCTAAAAAAAGAATGATTAATTTTAGCACGATAAAAAGAAAAAACCATACTCAAAAGTTTTGAGGGCACTGAAAAATTGAGGAGGCTTTTGTGTTGTTAGCGATTTTTTGATGTTTATCAGCGATTTATCTGGTTTTATCAGCGATTCTTTGTTGTTTATCAGCGATTTATTCGGTTTTATCAGCGATTCTTTGTTGTTTATCAGCGATGTTAAAAGTTTTGGAATATGGTTTTTTAACGTCCTCCTCGGTTAAATTTTAAAACAAAGAGCAGTGCAGCTATTACTAAGGCAAGCAAACAAGAATCGTAAAACTGTTCCTTGCCTTAGTGCTCATCGCCTTTGTTAGGCCACATGGGTCCTCCATTTTGGTCAGGTCGTTGTATTGGACCACCACCATTTGGTCATTCCCCCTGCTTATCACCATTTTGACGCTATTTGCAATTTACATTGCTCTTCTATTGACAATGTCTTCCTAGGCGAATTATCATTGATTGCGAATGATAATCATTGAAAATTCATTCATATGATTAACTAAAAAATGAATAGGGGGGAAAGTATGATTATTGTTACAAATCGTATTCAAGTAAAACCCGGCTTTGCTGCAAAAATGGCACCGAACTTTACAAAACCAGGACCTCTACAGCAGTTTGAAGGCTTCCATAAAGTGGAGGTATTAGTTTCAACTGATGATCCGACTTATGACGAAATGAGCGTCAATATGTACTGGGAGTCTAAGGAACATTTCCAAGCCTGGCGTAATAGTGATGCATTCGCTGCAGCTCATCACCGTCCTGGACAAAGTGCTGAGGGAGGAAAACCTGAAAACAGTCCACTTATCGGTAGCAAAATAGTTATAGCCGAATTAGCTTCTTCGATTGAAGCATTACGCTAATTTTTAACTTCTTTCAGCAGCTGAAAGAGTACAACTAAAATATCTTCTGATTCTATCTAAAAAATCCTGCATTTTTGAAAATGCAGGATCTTTTTGAATTATTGCAGGAAAATAACTAAAACATAACCAAGTATCGATAAGCAAACCGAACCGATAAGTCCTGCAATAAACGCTTTTACGCCTAATTGTTTAAAGGTTTTTATCTCTACATTTAAACCTAGTCCAGCCATCGCCATCCCAATTAAAATATAAGCGATATATACAAATGTTTGCGCTACATTAGCTGGTACAATCCCTAACGAATTAATAGCACTCATCGCTAAGAAACCAAGAATAAACCATGGAATTATCGACAGCGAAAACCTTTCTTTTTCCTGCCCCTTATCAATTCTTCGAAATAAAATACCGATGACAATAGCTACCGGTACAAGCAATGCGACACGTGTTAACTTCACAATAACTGCCGTATCAACGGCTTCATTTCCACCAGCTGAGGCTGCTGCAATAACATGAGCAATTTCATGTAGAGTGCCCCCCGCAAAAATACCATATTCAGTAGGGGTTAAGTTAAATACTGAGTATAATACCGTGTAGACTAATGTGAATACAGTCCCTAGTAATGCGACTATCGCTGCACCCACTGCCGTTTCTTTTTCATTCGCCTTAATTTGAGGAGCAATAGCGACAACAGCAGCAGCCCCACAAATAGCTGTACCACAAGCTGTTAATATGCCTAGCTTCTTATCTACATGAAATACCTTCGTTAAGCCGTATACAACCACTAAAGCAAATACTAGATTAATAAAAGCAATAAGAAAAACATTCGCTCCAGCATTGTAAATATCCGCTAAGTTTAAACGCATCCCCAGAAAAATAATGCCGAGGCGTAACAATTTTTTACTTGAAAATGTTATACCTGTTTGCCAAGAATCCTGCACCCTAAAGGCTGCTCTCCAAGCCATACCTAATATAATGGCAATGACAAGCTGCCCTAATATTGAGAAGAACGGGAATGTCGAAATATATTTTGCTACTAAAGCAATAATGAGTGTCAACAATATCCCCTTCATAAACGCTGGGGTCAGGAAACTTTTTAACCTATGCTGCCTATTATCCATGTTGTTCACTTCTTTCATCCTTGATGATTTTACTTTATTAGAAAGTTAATCATCAGTAAAATACATATATATAATCATAATTATTAATATTTCTAATGATAGGAGTGATGATATGCAATTTGATGCTTTAAGAACGTTCATCACACTGGTGGAGGTCAATAATTTTACGAAAGCCTCCGAAATACTTCATATTTCGCAGCCAAGTGTCAGTTTACACATTAAAAATTTAGAGCAAGAATTTCAAACGACCTTATTTATCCGTTCGCCAAAATCTGTACAAATCACACCAACTGGAGAAATTTTATATAAACGAGCTAAGCAAATGATGGCCATTGCCGAGGCAGCAAAAGAAGATATTTTAACCTATCACCATGAAATTCAAGGTACACTTTTGATTGGCGCTAGCTTTACTATTGGGGAATATATATTGCCTCCTATCATAGCGAGCTTACAGCAGCAATTCCCTCAGCTAGAGCTTCAAGTTATTATTGGCAATACGAAAGAAATCATTCACTATACGAAATTGTTACAAGTCGATATCGGTCTTATTGAAGGACAAGCACACGACCATGAACTTCTTATTAAACCGTTTATGCAAGATGAATTATTTATTGTCAGTGCGAGTAATCACCCTCTTGCAAAGAAGGCAACGATTACGGTTTCGGACTTGCAGCAACAAAATTGGGTTGCACGTGAAGAAGGTTCAGGCACACGTTATTATTTGGATCATTTATTTAGAGCAAACGGACTCCAAGTACGTTCACTTCTTACTATTAGTAGTAATCAAGGTGTGAAAGAAAGCGTTATACAAGGGCTTGGACTTTCATTACTGTCCGCTAGTGTCATCGAGCGCGAATTAAAAAATGGCGATATAAAAATCTTACCCCTCGAGGAACAGTATTTTATACGAACATTTTCTTATTTGTGCTCGCCTACAATGAAAAATAAACGCAATGTTGATATTCTTTTAGAGGCGCTACTATAAAAGGCTTAAATAGTATAACTCTTCGGAGTCAAGTCCTTAATATTGTGTAAAATTCTATACAATGTTCTTCAACTCTGACTTTAGTTTAGTCAAATTGTCCAGCTTATGTTGGTATTCGCCGCTAAAAGTGTGAGTTGCGCCGCTAACCAAGCAAGGAACGCCGCTAAAACACGAAATCCCGCCGCTTCGGCAGATTTCCGTACCGACTGGGCGCTTTATAGCTGACGCTTCGCTTTCGCACTGAGCAAAGCTTCCCGGGCGTGTCCGATGAGCGGCTTCGCTTTATTGTCTCGGGCCAACTCGATGTTGGTCACGAAGGCGTTACACAGGATGTGATGGTTTTAGCCTTCGTTCCTCTCTATCACTCATCTCCAAGGAGTCGCCTAGCATGGCGTACTTTATAGCAAAATGTCATCCTAAATTATATGTAACACTTACCGCAACGATGGGGTGATTTCCGTTCCACACAGTATGTACCTTCTAGCATGAACTAAAACTTCAGCAATAATGTTTATCTGAGCGACAGCACCGCAACACTCGCAAAGATTCCATTGCTCATTTTTTTAACATTTGAATGTTAGAGTTTTACTACTTGCTAATCTCACTTTATAATTCTTGGATTTAGACGTTTAAGCTCCTGCTTATGCTCAATAATTTCTACAAATTTCAATGCTGCTCGTGATAAAGGTACGCTTTTCAAATAACACATGCCAATGCTTCGTGTCGGTATACTTTCTGTTAATGTTAGCTCATATAAAAATCCTCGCTGCAAATAATCATTAGAAAATTCTTTCGTTACACAAGCAATTCCTAAATTACTGCGTGCAAATTCCAGCACTAGATCATGTGAACCAAGCTCAAACTCAGGTTCAATGAAGATCCCTCTTGCAAATAAATAATCTTCTACATACTTTCTTGAATTTGATTTTTTCTCTAAAAAAATAAGCGGAAACTTTAACAGATCCTCAAAGCTTAAGCTTTTTGATGCCAACGTTTTGTACTTCTCGCCGCATACAAAAATATCCTGAACCTCGGTGCAAGCGGTTAACTGTAATGTCGGATCTTCTATCGGAAAATTACAAAGTCCTATATCAACCTCACCAGATTTAATAAAGTTACAAATTTCCGAAGTCGTTCCATTTAACATTTGTAATTTTATATTTGGATACATTGTATGAAACATCTCTAGATAAGGCATTAAATAAAAACGAGAAATAGTGTCCCCAACGCCAATTTTCAATTGACCTGTTGTTAAATTTTTGAATTCTAGCAGCTTCTCCTCACCAGCATCTAAAAGGCCTAACGCGGAATTTGTATACTCATATAAAAGTTTACCCTCCGTTGTTAACGTCACCCCTTTAGGTGTGCGGTTAAAGAGACGTGTACCTAGCTCCTTTTCTAATTGCATCATGGCTTGGCTAACAGCTGGTTGAGTCATATATAAATCTTTGGCCGCACTTGAAAAGCTATTATTTTTAGCAACAATACTAAAAACGCGATATAAATCTAATTTCCCTATCATATAAGCACCTCTTATAGCTATTATACGAACTATTAATTTTACTTATATCACTAAAGGGGCGTATAGTAAAACTATATTGGTTTTATTTAACATAAATTTACCCGTTTAATAAGGAGAGATTATTTTGGAACGTGTAGTTGGTACAGTAGTAAGAGGTCTTCGTGGTCCAATCATTAACGAAGGCGATAATATTGAGCAAATCGTTGTTGATACAGTATTAAATGCAGCAAAGACTGAAGGTTATTCCATTGAAGATCGTGACATTGTCACAGTAACAGAATCTGTCGTAGCGCGTGCACAAGGTAACTATGCATCCATTGATGATATCGCAGCTGACGTAGCTGCTAAATTTGGTGATGATACTGTTGGTGTTATTTTTCCAATTTTAAGCCGTAATCGTTTTGCTAACTGCTTACGTGGTATTGCAAAAGGCGTAAAAAAAGTAGTTCTTATGCTTAGCTATCCATCTGATGAGGTGGGGAATCACCTAGTTGATATCGATGAGCTAGATGTAAAAGGGATTAATCCTTGGACAGATACTTTAACTGAGGTTGAATTCCGTGAGCATTTCGGGTATAAAAAACATACATTTACAGGTGTAGATTATATCGAATATTATAAAGAACTAATCGAAGCTGAAGGCGCTTCTTGTGAAGTTATTTTTTCAAATAACCCAAAAACAATTTTAGACTTTACGAAGAGTGTGTTAACTTGTGATATTCATACACGCTCACGTACAAAACGTATTTTAACGGCAAACGGCGCTGAAAAAGTATACAGTCTTGATAATATTTTATCTGAATCTAATAATGGTTCTGGCTTTAACGCGGAGTATGGTCTACTTGGTTCAAATAAAGCAACTGAAGATAGCGTAAAATTATTCCCACATACATGTCAACCGATTGTTGATGGCATTCAAGCAAAAATCAAAGAAGCTTCTGGTAAAACAGTGGAAGTAATGGTTTATGGTGATGGCGCATTCAAAGACCCTGTAGGTAAAATTTGGGAGCTAGCTGACCCGGTTGTTTCACCAGCTTTCACTGCTGGATTAAATGGCACGCCAAACGAAGTAAAACTAAAGTACTTAGCTGATAACGATTTTGCAGATCTTCGCGGCGAAGAATTAAAAGCAGCAATTTCTGAGTATATCCAAAACAAAGATGAAGATTTAACTGGGAAAATGGCTGCTCAAGGTACAACGCCTCGTCGTTTAACAGACCTAATTGGCTCTCTTTCAGACTTAACTTCAGGTTCAGGCGACAAAGGAACACCGATGATTTATATTCAAGGTTATTTCGATAACTATACAAAGTAATTTTAAAAAAAGTGCGAGCTGGTTGCTCGCACTTTTTCCTATATACTAATTTACTTTTGAAGCACTAAATATTACACCAGCAGCTTCATCATATTTTAAGTTATACCGAATCGTATCTTTCTCTACAGTTGTTTCATTCTTTTGATAGTCATAACTTTCGTCAAACAAACGTAAATCCTTCAACACAGCGCCAATATCGTTTTAGCTTAAGTCCGGGTTTGTCATACCAATTAACAATCCCATAGAAAGTATGATATCCATCCCTTCACCTTGCCCCACCATAATCAACTCATGTACTGCGCCTTTTTCATCAATGTTTTCAATTAAAGTAATATCCTTACCCAACTTTGAAGTAATTGTTTCTTCTTCTTTCTTTGTATTTTCAAGGGAATATGAGAAGTCTAGTTTTTTTACTTCTTTATTGAATGCCTCTATAAATTCTTCTTGATTATTATAAAGTGGCAGCGTTGTTGCCATTCCAATTATCATCGGAGAGACAAAGTAGACACCTGCTATTACGGTAGCTATAGTACGTTTCTTCTTAGTAAGCCGCCCCTGTTTCCACATAAGAAATACGCCCAAAGGAGGGAAAATGATTAACCAAAACCACATAAACCAAGCTGTTTTAACAATGGGGGTTCTAAGTTTTGACTCTGCTTTATGCATCATCTTTCTTTCCCCCTTTTAACAATTCTTCAATTTTAATAGTAAATATATATTTCCTAGCATTATCTGTACCTACATGCAAGGAGTCTTTTACTATATTTACAATATTTTTATCATATAGTGTGTTCTTTTCATCTTCCATTAAATGATTAAAAAGAGACTTCCCTTCAAAATTAGCCGTCTTAATATGAAAGCTTTTTTGTAGTAATTGTTCCCCTTCTAATCGTTGAAGTTTCTTTTGATATTGTGAGATTACGGTTGGTGTTTCTGTTTTTTTGATCAATAATTTATAAAGCTTTTTAGCATCCCCATATTGCTTTTGGTGAAATGCTTCTTCTGCATCGCTCGTTAAAGACTCTACCGTTTCATTATAAAAAGATTTAATCTTATCCAACTGTTTTATCTTCTGAGCCTCTTGGATAATGCTGAAAGTTTCTTCGTAATCTTTTTCATCTCTAGCATTTGTTGCTTTATAAAGTAATTCATCGATTTTTTCATCGTCTTTCATTTGGTTTAATAAACCACTAGCTTTTTGCTTAATCTCGTCATTAGAACGTCGATTTTCTTTAATATATACTGCATAATCTTTAGCTACAGAATATTCCCCTACATTAACCTTAGATTCAGCTAATTCATAAATAGCATTCACAGACTTTTGAATAAGACTATCTGTTTTACTACTACCTTTATTCAACTCGTAAATCTTTTCAAGTTCACTAATAGCACCCTTATAATCTTTACTATTATATAAATTCGTTGCCATTGTGTAATAGTTTTCCGCCTTCACTTGATCCTCATCTATTTTGGGCTCCGGTGTTGAGGGCACAGGTTTTTTTGGAGCAGGTTTTGATATATTGCTACTGCCATTAGATGTACTACCACCATTATGATAATGATATTCTCCGTAATCTAATCCCCATTTTTCACAGTTAGTTCGACAAGTATGTCCTCCATTACTATCCGTTCTACCTGGATGGGCACTTGCTGTAAACGGTAATAGTAGTAAAAAACTGCATACTAAAACACTAATTTTTGACAAATAACCACTTCTCACCACTTCTACCTCCTATCTATAATAATTGACATATTTTATCTTATATCATATTTCCCATGACGCATAGTACGATTTTGCTATTTCCATGTTGATTAAAAAAATCAAAGATAAAAGAGAGAAATAGAGCGTATTTAGTTTTAAAAGATCCCTTACCAAGAAGACGATTGTAACGATAAAAAACTCCCTAAGTGAGGATGACAGGAATCGAGCCTGTATGTCCCATTCTGTAAAGGGATACGCCACCACTGCTTACTTCCTCATACTCATTATAAGTTATTAACTTCATGTTAAAGAATTACATCTTTCTCAGCTCTTTTGTTTTCTATTAGATTAAATCCTTTTCAAATCACATTTATTTCAATTGATTAAAGTTTTACTTCATCATTTAACCAATGTTCGCTTGTTCGAACATGATTCTGTCTCACAAATTTCCTTAGGTATTATTCATAACGAACAGTTTTCATACATATATTTATAAAAAGCTCCTCATATGTGGGCCGGGTCTGGATTAGTGAAATAACTTGCTCCTTTTAGATTTCATACAGGCTCGCTTTATGCACCATATGAACCTCTTCAAACCCCTCCACAATATCAGAAACTCTAAATCCCTTCTCATTTTCTCCATTATTACTTTCGGAATTCTCCTCTTTTTTTATTATTATTTTGATACACATCATGAATACGGTATATCAAAATAATAATAAAAAAATTAGAACATAAGGATATTTCACCTATCTTAAATACCCTGCGCTCCATTCAATATTTTCCGAATCAACAATAACAAATTGATCTTTAGTCATATTTAAACACTCACACAAAATACGGAATACCATTCGCAATTTCTACCTAGCGGCGTCCCAAAATAGCTCTTAACGCATAGCATCACTTGAAAGAATAAGCATTTTCCCGTCATTTCTTCATTCCCTTTCAAGTGTCTATATCATTTATAAAAACACATTCTTTTAACAACTATTCTTCTTACATATCAAAAATTAATCATCAAGTATAGAAATTAATTTTAGAAGGTTAAAATGATTTAAGTTGGGTGTGATATTTGTTCAAACAATACCCTGAATATAAGTCAGTTCGAGGGCAACTCTTCAGGGATCGGCGTCGCAGACGTGACCTAGGAACGAAGATCAACTTATAGACATACTAACACGATAGAATCCAACCACCTCCCACAAAATCAAAATTTTACCAAACAGGGAATCAAGCAAAAAAAAGACTGCCCCCAATTTTTCGAGGGCACTGAAAAACTTACGTTTTCATAAAAGCGAACCTTTCTCAGATAAAAATAAGGCACTTCTTGTTCGATTTT
>NZ_SADV01000018.1:0-73227 GCF_006864135.1 Lysinibacillus sphaericus
GCACGAAGCGAAGCGTAGGAGGAGGCTCGGCGCTCGCCCGCGGAAAGCGAGCGGAATGCTTCGGAAAACAACAGTAGAGTCACAGTGCCAAATGAAAAAAGCGAGCTATTCAACGATTTAATCGTTGAATACCTCGCAATGTGAAAAGATATAGACTTTTTCAGCCCTCCCATTGAAGGAGGCCCTTTTTTCTATGTTTTGAAGAAACACTATTGTCTATGACTCATTAGCATAACGTAGGTTGATTTCCGTTACGGTTGAGCGCTTTCCTGGTAGCTTCCGATGAGCCGCTCTAGTTGTTGCTGTCGCTTCGCTTTCGCACAGAAAAAACCATGTTGCTGTCGCTTCGCTTTCGCACAGAAAAAACCATGTTGCTGTCGTTTCGCTTTCGCACAGAAAAAACCATGTTGCTGTCGTTTCGCTTTCGCACAGAAAAAACCATGTTGCTGTCGTTTCGCTTTCGCACAGAAAACATCCATTGCGCTCCAGGATTTCGGGCCAACAAATGTTTTTTGCGCGAAAGCGTAGTGCAACGAAGCGACAGCAACAGCACAATGTTGGTCACGAAGGCTTTATCACAGGGCGTGATGGTTTTAGCCTTCATTCCTCTATCGCTTATCCCTAAGGCGTCGCCCAACCTCCACTCCAATCAAATGTAAATCCCCTAATAGTGCATTGCTTTAATTTTTTCATTTTTCTCCCTTTAACCTTAAAATATCCCCTCTCAAACTCTAATGAATAGCTTCACAAGAATTTATAAATCTGGTTATAATTAGATAAACTTTAATGATTACACAAAATGAAGGGGGAGTTTTGTGAGCAATAACATTTTTAAACAAGCGCCACCTGTTTTAAAAACAGCACGATTAACGTTAAGGCCGATTTCATTAAATGATTCAGAAGCAATATTCAACTACACTTCTAGTGAAAATGTAGCACGCTATGTTACATGGGAACCCCACAAGAGTTTAGACGAAACAAAAGAGTTTATTGAATTAGTTTTAAGTGACTATAAACAAGATAATCATCTATTATGGGGCATCGAATTTGAGCAAAATTTAATTGGCACTATCGATTTTGTTTCTATTACTGACAAGCATAAATGTGCGGAGATAGGCTATGTTCTATCTGAAGATAATTGGCATAAAGGGATAACGACTGAAGCAGTTAAAAAACTAATCGACTTTGGCTTTAACGAATTAGGATTAGTGCGAATTCAAGCGCGATGCTTTGAAGGGAATATTGGATCCCAAAAAGTAATGGAGAAATCAGGGATGCTTTTTGAGGGGATTTTACGAAAAAGTATGTTTGTTAAGGGGAATCATCAAAATGTTAAAATGTATGCTATTACAGATAATGACTATGTTAAATCATAATTGGACTAAGCCCTGCAAAAAATCCGCAGGGCTTATTTAATCTATAACCATTGCTCAATACAATAGACTTTTTTAGCCGTTGCATCTAATCTTACTTGTTTTCCTATAGCAATTGGATGCATCGGATGTGTATGACATATATCGAATTCTGCTAAAATCGGAATATCAATGCCGTCTATCTGTTCAAGCAGTATTTCATATGGTTTACGTCCAGTCTCTAAATCATCATAGCGTTCATGCTTGCCTAAAATAATGCCACTTATTTTTTCAAATACTCCGTGTAATTTCAGCATCGCAAAATTTTTCTCAACGATAGCTGTATTTTTAGCGCAATCTTCTATTAATAAGATATCTCCATCATGAATTTCCGGGAAATAAGAAGTACCAATAAATCCATACATAGCATTTACATTGCCACCAATTAATCTACCTTCAGCAACTCCTTCTTGAATCGTCAACCATTCATTCTTATATAACTTTTTTTCCACCGTTTTTTCTAACCAATTGACGGGTTCATCTGACCAATATGTAGGCATTGGAATTTCGTAAGGTAATGATTGTGACTTAAAGAAGTAGTTCTCGAAGAATTGATATGTATCATTGACTAATGGTTCAAATTCCCCAAAGGAAGGAACTAATGCTGGACCGTAATATGTTGTAATTCCTGTTTTTGCGTAAAGTGCCAGTAAAATTGCCGTTGCATCAGAGTAACCAACGACGATTTTTGGATTGCTTCGAAACGCCTCATAATCAATATATGGCAGCATGCTATTTGAATTTGTACCACCGATTGTCGACATGATGATGGGGACGTTTGGATTTCGTAATAATTTATTTAACTCTTCAGCACGCTCTCTAGGAGTACCAGAGCGATAAATATCGGATTTACCAGTTAGACTTCCTTCAATTAAGTTAATATTTCTTTGTTCAAGGAAAGCTTTTGCACGCTTATATCGAGAAAGGGCACTGACGGATGCTGGAGATGATGGTGAAAAAATACCGATATTAATACTTCTAGTGTTTCTTCTAGAATTCATATACACACACCCTTTGTATTACAATAATTTTGACATAAAATATTCATCAATGTACTCACCATCAACATATAAGGAATGTCTCTTGGTTCCCTCAATTTCAAATCCCATTTTTTTATATAAAGCAACACCTACAGTATTGTTCGCCATTACTGTTAGTTCCAAGCGATGCATACCCTTTCCTTTTGCCCAATCGTCAAGGTGACTAAATAATGCCGTACCTATTTTCCGACCTCTATAATCACTATGGATACCTATGACAATATAGGCTCGATGTGAAACTCTAGATGGCATATTATTACCCTGAACAATTAAATAACCAACTACTTTCTTTTCTATTTCAGCTATCAATAAAGCCGAATGGCTGTTATTGTAAATATTCTCAATAAATTTAGTAAATTGTTCAGTCTCTAACTTTCGTTCACCTGGCCCGAATAACATTAAATTAGACTCTTCCGCATTTTTTATGACAGCTATGATCTGTTCAGCATCTTCACGTTTTGCCTCTCTTATTAACATTTTTATCGAACTCCTTTCTATGGCTCGTCATTCTATTTCAGCGGATGTGTGGGGCACCCGCTGAAATAAGTTAAAATTTGATGACATGTCATTTTGAATTTCTATTATTACAAAGCGCTAATGGAAAATCAAATATAAAATTACAATTTTTCCATAAACTTTATTTCATCATGAATCAATCAGCGATTTCGGTTCACTTATCAGCGATGTTTGTTACTTTATCAGCGATTCTGGCTCTTTTATCAGCGATGTTTACTATTTTATCAGCGATTCTGACTCTTTCAAGTTTTAGCGGCGTTCCTTGCTTGGTTAGCGGCGGAATTTCGTGTTTTAGCGGCGTTCTTCCTTTGGTTAGCGGCGCAACTCACACTTTTAGCGGCGAATTCCAACATAACCTGGACAATTTGACAAAACTAAAGTCAGAGTTGAAGAACATTGTATAGAATTTTACACAATATTAAGGACTTGACTCTCTTTCATCAGCGATGTTTGTTACTTTATCAGCGATTCTGACTCTTTTATCAGCGATGCCCTGCGTTCCGGTCCTTATCATTTTTCTGACTATAAAAATTCATAAAAAAGATGCATCGCAAAGTAATTTTGCAATGCATCTTTTTTGTATTGGCTTGCGACGAATGCGTTTCATTATGCTGACAGCACAACTTCTTAAATTCACACTCTTCTTTATAGTAAAAACTTAGTTACTTATTTTCTCTTTTTACCAATTAATAACGTGACCTGTGCCATTGTAAATGGCAGTGAGGATTTCTTTCGATATGCTATATACTTTGGCTCCCAAAAATCTGCATATTTTAATTTAAAGTTTCTTAATCCTTTAAAATGATAGAAGTACTGCCCATGTAAAAATATTTGCGCTGCAATTTTTTCACTTAAAAAGGAATACCTAGACTGTCCGACATTTGACAATGGCGACATCCCCATGTTAAAAACACGGTAGCCTTCTGCTTTTGCCCATTCAAAGAGCGATAGGAATATGAAATCCATCGTTCCAGATGGCGCTCCCGGCTTAAAACGCATGAGATCTACTGAGAGTCTTTCGCCATTATCGTACATTGGCATGAGACTAGCAAAGCCAATAACTCCTTCTGCTCCACGTAAAACGGCAATGTTTGAAGTGTTTAAATAGTGTTCATTAAAAAAGCCAAGAGAAAAGCCTTTTTCTGACCTTCCCTGCAACCATTTCGTTGATACTTCTTGCAATTCATTCATTAATTCCTGTGAGTAAGGAGGGCTTACTATTTCAACTGTAAAATGTTCTCGTTCAAATTTATTTTTTACCGCTCGACGTCCCTTCATTCCCTTACCAGCAAGTGTAAACTTATCCAAATCTACAAAAGCTTCTTCACCAAGCTTAAAAAAACTATACCCATGCTCATGTAAAGAAGGGAAAATTTTATTGTTAATTTCATAAAAGACTGGTGTATAACCATGCTTATCTGCCAATTCTAAAAACTCCTGAATAGCTGATAAAAAATCAGATTCATCTCCCACTGGATCCCCCAGTACAACAATCTTATCGGCATATATTTGATAAGAAAATAAAACTGTACCTTGTTTATTCCAATGTATAAATTTATCATGTAAAAAAATTAAATGTGAATACTCCGTCCCTTTATAGGTCATCAAATGATCTTTAATTCGCTCTTCTTGCTCACTTGATAAAAGCTTTTCCATTTTCTTATGTGCACGGATAAAATAACCTATATAAAAAATGACAATTGCTATTAAAATGCCTATTACTGCACTATAAAATAGGTCTCGGTAATCCGTAATGATATATTCCTGCAAAGCGACTGGAATATGAATTTTGGAAGTAGGTAAATTCACATAACCAATCAATACATACATCGCTGTAATGATTGTCACTGCAGCAAGATCAATCAAAACGATTCCCCATGTGAGAACGTTACTTTCACGGTAAAATTGTTTTTTTGAGGCAATTAACAGCCCTGCGACAACCAGTAAAAAAATAGCTTCTTCATAATCCAAGCCTTTAAAAATTGAAAATAGTGCAGAACTACTTAGCACAATGAGGCAAAGCTGATAGGCCCTTTTCACTTTATATTTAATCCCTCTACATAAACCTAAGAGAATAAAGCCAGCTGCAACAGTCATTTGATGAGAGACATGCATAATCGGCGAAGATAAAAATTCCTGAGCTATTTTTAGTCGACTTAAAATACCCGGCACCGAAGCTGATAGCAATAATACAATGCCAGAGAAAAATACCAATATCGTTAATAGCATGTGACTCAGCTTCTGAAGAACGACATTTGGCAAGTCATCCCATGATTGATTCCAACGTTCCCAATATTCTTTTACAAATAAAAGAGAAGAAACTAAAAATGGAAGCACAAAGTAACCAACTCGGTACAAAATTAATAGAAAAAGCACTTTTTCATCAGCGATTCCTAAACTTTGAGTCCCCCATAAAAAAACAAGGTCAAAAGAGCCCACTCCGCCAGGAATCATACTGACAATACCCGCACAGGAAGCAATTAAAAATATGGGAATTAAATCGGATAATTCTATTGGGATCTTCAAAATAAAAGTTAATATCCAGATAACTAAAAAGACTGCAACCCATTCAGTTACGGAAGTGCCCATCAATTGAAGAGAGATCTTTGGCTTTATAGAACCTGCTTTTTTATTGCGAATGAGAAGCATAGCAATAAAAATCGGAACATATAGGCTGACAAGAATAACTGCTATCTTTAACCACCGTACTTCTTTTAGCAATGGGAAGTCCCAAAAGAATATATACATAATCCAAGCTAACAGCGAAATCCCTGTTAAATAAAAGAGTGTTACGGAGGCAATGCTTTTTAACAAGTCTTCCTTATCCTCTTTATATTTCGAATAGAAATAATTACGTAAAAAAACACCAACTAAACCACCAAAGCCAATAAGATTGGAGAAGGTATTTACAACAAAAGAATGATTCAGTAGAAGACGGTTGTTTATTTTGATCCCTAATATTTTCACTAAAATAACATCATAAAAAATCATCGGTGTAATGGCACAGAAGGTGATAAAAAGAATAAATAAGAGCTCCCATATCTGCAGTTCATTCACTTCTTTCCGAAGTAAATGAACATCTATCCCACTTATCGTTTGTAGAATTTCATAAATTGCTATTGCTAAAAGCGCTATTGGAAATAGAATTTTCAAAAATTTAAATAGCGACTCTTTTCGAACGTTGAACATGTGTGTTAAACCTACTCCCCATTAGCTTTCTAAAATCAATTATTTCTTTAATTCCCATAAAAAATCCTCCGAAAAATAACATACCATTATTGTAACGGATTCTCTGCTATATGTATCGTCAAAACAAGTTTACCTATCGGGATAAAGCATATTTTATTCACTCTATTAAGTCTATTTGCTGCATAATGTATTCATCAACCCTTCATATTCCCAAAATCTAATCCATACTTTGGTGAGAAAGCAAATGATACTTCCATATCCCTTTAGTTTCTAAGCTTTCCCTATAAAAGATGTATTAAACAACTTTATAAGACACTCTTAAATATAATATCGATGGATAGGACGGCCCACATTTCCATATTGTATATCCACCTTTAATAGATCTTGTTTTTCTAAAAAATCCAAGTAACGTCGAGCTGTTACACGAGCCGTTCCAATATACATGGACACTTCTTCCGCTGATACGGCTTCGTTACTCTCTTGAATATAGGTAAGTACCTTGTCTAATGTCGCTCGGTTAAAACCCTTTGGTAGCTCGTCAATTATTATTGTCTCAGTGATCGGAGGAACAACTATTTGCTCAGGGATACGTTTCTGCATTAGATGATCCACATCATGCTGTGTTAGATCATGCATACCACTCATTTTCTTTCTATAAGCTTGATAATTCTTTAAAGTTTGTTCAATTCGTTCAAACGTAAAAGGTTTCATAATATAATCATAGACGCCTAGGTGTAATATTCTCTGTACAGTTGACATATCATTCGCAGCAGTTACGGCAATAACATCAACTGGAATATGTTCTTCGCGAATTTTCCCTAGCGTAATAATGCCATCCTGCTCTGGCATAAAAATATCCATAAAGACAAGTTCCGGATTTAGCTGCTTAATCTTCTCTATCCCTTCTATCCCATTGCCAGCATAGCCTATCAGTGAAAATCCTTTAATTTGCTCAATAAATTGCCTGTTCACTTCTCGTACCATTGGGTCATCTTCAATTAATAACACTTTTATTACATCCATCTACTCTTCTCCTATCTCAAATAAGATTAAGAAACTTGTCCCTTTCATAAATTCACTCACTACCTCAATATCACCATTACCTTTTCTTACTATTTCATGTATTAAATGCAAGCCGATACCACGATTCTCACTTGCCTTTGTAGAAAATCCACTTTCAAACATACGAGCTTGCACCCCTTCAGACATCCCAATTCCATTATCAGAAACAGCAATTGCTAGCACACCGTCATGCTCATCTACAGAAATAGCTACATATTTATCATGCTTTGAAAGAACATTTAGTGCTTCAAAGGAATTTTCAATTAAATTTCCTAACAAGACGACAAAATCGTGGTGATCTAATAATGGTGGAAAGCGTTTAAAATGACTTTTTCGATCGATTT
The DNA here is from genome assembly GCF_006864135.1 of Lysinibacillus sphaericus. GTDB lineage: Bacteria > Bacillota > Bacilli > Bacillales_A > Planococcaceae > Lysinibacillus. The sequence continues at coordinate 7,564 of NZ_SADV01000018.1, forward strand.
CTACTTGTATGCCTAATTCCTTACCATAACTAACTTTACTTAGCAATAATCCTGAAATATTTTCATTATGAAAGCGTTCATTCAAAAACTTCGTTAAAGAAGCTTCATTTTCGGTAGTAGCTGTCACGTATTCAAGTGCCTGCTTTGTATGTCCCAATTGCAGAAGTCCTGCAATAGTATGAAGCTTATTTTTATGCTCATGTGTTTGTACACGCAGTGCTTGAACAAATGCTTTAACACCTGTTACTTCTTCCGCAAGTTTTTTAACTGCTGTTAAATCTTTAAACATAGCAACTGCTCCAACTAGCTCGCCATTTACAATAATCGGGACACGATTACTCAAAATACTATGATGATTGATGTAGAGCTCTTGATTGTATACTGGTGTTGCTGTTTCAACAATTTCAGGCAATCGTGTGTCAGGCAAAACATCATAAATCTTTTCTCCGATACAATCCTCTATCTTTCTAGTAACCCCTAATATATCAGCTGCTTTTTCATTAAAAATTGTAATATTCATTCCTTTATCGACCGCTATAATGCCTTCATGCATAGCATTGAACGTTTCTGTTCGTTCCACATACATCTTGGCAATCTCATGGGGCTCAAGCCCAAACATTTGCTTTTTAATATGTCGGCCAAGTGTATATGCCCCCCAAATACTAAAAACAAGAGATATAAGAATAGTAATAAAAATTTCATGCTCATAATTTTGCAACATTTCTATAAAAGTTGGCATCGAATACCCTACAATGACAATGCCTACTTGTACTTTTTTGTCGTCAATAATAGGGACAAAAGCTCGAATCATTACACCCGTTTCCCCTTGCGCCTTCGTTACATAATAATGCTCACTAAAGGAAGCATTTAAATCCTGTGATTCACTACGCTTCCCTATTTCTTTATTAACTGGGTGAGATAGTTTAATACGATTCATATTCATTACAACGATATACTCTGCTTTATTAACAACACGAATTCCATCTACAATTTTGTTGACATTTTTCGCTGCATCTTTAATATTGTCATTTTTCAAATGCATACTGATTTCTGGCACATTTGATACAGTCCGCGCAACGAGCATAGCACGCTGACCAAACTCCTTTTCTTGCTCAGTTAAGAGGTTTCCAAGTACAAAAATGCCACCAAGTAAAAAGGAGAATGCAATGATTAAAAATGTCACTAGCAGGATTTTGCCGTTTACAGGCATTTTTATCATTTAATATTCCTTCCTTTCCAAATCTGAATGGGACATTTTTTACTCATGCTAAGAATGTCACTTCTATCAATGATATGCTTTTAAGATTATCTTCAAAAAAATCTTTTGACAACAGTTTTAGTTGACATAAGGAGGAGAAAGTCATGAACTTAATGAACAATATTACGAAAAATTGACATAAAACGAAATTTTCTAACATTATTTATTTTTGTATTATAACAATAGTAAGTTATTCACCGAGTATCATAACAGTTTGAGTTATTGAAAACACTACGTTTTATTTAAAATATGGATGAATGTACTTAATGAACGATATGTTTCTTATTTTCTAAATCTCTTTTTCCTTAAAGGATTCGCTATGATAATTCTAGTAAAAACGATATCAAAGAGAAAATTTAGAAAAGAGGTAGCATAAAGTGAAATTACTGAAAAATCTGACCGTTCAAGTTATAGCTGCAATTATTCTAGGGGTGATTGTTGGGGCTATCTTCCCTGAGTTTGGGGCAAGCCTTAAAATCCTGGCTGATTTATTCATTAAGCTAATTAAAATGTTAATCGCTCCTATTATCTTCTTAACAGTTGTAATCGGAATCGGTAGTATGGGAGATATGAAAAAAGTTGGAAAAATCGGTGGAAAAGCGTTACTGTATTTCGAAATTGTCTCTACCATTGCCTTAGCAATCGGTATTGCTGTTGCATTAATCGTTAGCCCTGGGACAGGTTTAGATACTTCAGGTGCTTCCGAAGCCGATATCTCAAAATATACAACTGCTGCAGCAGAGTCTGAGCAAGGCTTAGGTGCTTTCATCTCTAGCATTATTCCTGAAAACGTTGTAGGTGCACTTGCAACAGGACAATTACTTCCTGTGTTATTCTCTGCCATCTTGTTCGGCTTAGCTGCTGCTTCTATTGGCGCACCTGCAAAACCTGTCATCACATTTTTTGAACAAGTGGCAGAAATTTTCTTCAAAATCGTAAATATGGTGATGAAAATATCTCCAATAGGTGCTTTTGGTGCAATGGCCTATACAATTGGTAATTTTGGGTTGAAATCGTTAGCCAACTTAGGTCTATTAATGGCTGCAGTATATATTACAATGTTCATATTCGTAGTCCTTGTTTTAGGAATGATCGCAAAATTCTTCGGCTTCAACATTTTTAAATTTATCGCTTATATAAAAGAGGAGATTTTCTTAGTAATTGGTACTTCATCATCTGAATCTGCCTTGCCATCTATGATGCGTAAATTAGAAAACTTTGGTTGCTCTAAACAAGTTGTTGGATTAGTAGTACCAACCGGTTATTCCTTCAATCTTGATGGGACGTCCATCTACCTATCAATGGCTGCCTTATTTATTGCACAAGCATACGGAATGGAATTGACATGGATTCAAATCATTACACTTCTTGGGATTTTAATGATTACATCTAAAGGAGCCGCTGGTGTAACAGGTTCTGGTTTTATCACATTAGCAGCAACACTTGCTGCTTTCCCAATGATTCCAGTCGAAGGGATTGCGCTATTAATCGGTGTTGACCGTTTCATGTCTGAGGCACGTGCCGTAACAAATTTAATTGGTAACGGTGTAGCTTGTGTAGTCGTATCGAAATCGGAAAAGGAATTTGATGTAGAAATGCAAGAACGTGCACTTCAAGGAAAAAATACTATTGTGTCCTAAGAACAAATGCGCTAAAGCGATGGAGAGCCCGAAGTAAAAGTAAAAGTAAACGCTCCACTACTTCGCCCGAGGGATAGAAGCGACCTCGAAGATGTAGCACTTTAGCCTAGACGCTTACGATGTTCTAGTTTGTCCACAGGCAAAAAATCTAATTTTTCTTAACTACATGGAAGGGTAGTGATCGCAGCTAGGCTGTTTTCACTACCCTTTTTTATTAAAAGTAAAAAAGTAAATTCCCCTAAAACCATTGAAACATTATGGTTTTAGGGGGAAAAGTGAAGGATTTCGCATTGTAAGATGTATTCTTATAAATAGACTATATTTTTATTTTTTTAATTGGTCATATAGTTGATCCATTGCCATTGAGTTCCCAAGAGCTGAATAGTCTAACCAAGGTTGATCTGAAACAACAAAAATTTGGCCCTTTTGAACAGCTTTTAGAGATTTCCATATAGATGATTCAGCAAGTTCTTTGTATACTTTTTCAGCTTCTTCGTTGCTATTTACTACAACAAATATAATATCTGCATCGTAATCACCAATAACTTCTTTTGATATCACTTGATAAGGCTCTTCTGTACCCATTTCTGTAATTCCTGTAGCAGGTTCAAGATTTAAGTCTTTAAATAATATTGGGCCCATTGGTCGTGCTGTTGAGAAAACACGTAATTCTTTATCTGTAACACGGATTGCCATTGCTGTTGCATCTTCACCATATTGTTTAGCAAGTAAAGATTTTACTTCCTCCGTTTTCTTTTCGTAATCTGCAATAAATTGTTTCGCTGATTCTTCTTTTTTGAATTTTTCTCCAAGTAATGTTAAATGATCACGCCATGTTCCTTCATCTAAGTTATATAGTTGAACGGGTGCAATTTTTTTGTAGTGTTCTAAATTCGCTGCTGCAAATTCTTCATCTGCAACGATAACATCTGGTTCGGAGGAAAGTAATGATTCCATATCAACATCTTTTGCAGGGCCATATTTTGTAGCTTCTGTTAAGTATGGAGCTGCTTGTGGTAAAAAATCACCTAATGTACCGCCAACTACAGAACCAACGGGGGTAATATCTAGGGCAATTAAGTCATTTGTTAAGTGAATTGATAAAGAGCCAATACGTTGTTCTTCAACTACTTTCGTTGTTGAATTAGATGTTGTTGATTCTTCCTTTCCACAAGCACCTAAAACTGCTGTTAATAGAGCTAAAGTTACTGGTAAATACCATTTTTTCATATTGTTATACACTCCTGTTGTTTTTTAATAGTAAATAAATAAAATAAGGTCCTCCAATGAAGGATACCAATATACCTGCTGGGATTGGGTTTGCTTCAAATAGAGAACGACCAATCGTATCAGAAAGTAGTAAAATGCCAGCGCCAATCAATGCAGATAAAGGTAGGTTGAGGCGATAGTCACTGCCAACTAATTGACGTGCCAAATGTGGCGCTAAAAGTCCTAAAAAGCTAATATTACCTACGATGGCTACTGAAACGCTTGATAACACCACAGCGAATATCAATGCGCTATTTTTTGTGCGCTTTACATTAATTCCCGTTGTTTGAGCGAATGCCTCTCCAACTTGTAAAAGGTTTAATCGATGCGCTAAGTGATAGGCAAGAAAACTAAATAGAGCAACCCATGGAATTAAAATAGAAACATGAATCCAATGACGCCCCCAAATATTCCCAAGTAACCAACTAGCTGCAAAAGAATAAGTATCTTTACTTAAACGTAATGATAAAAATAGCGTTATTGCATTAAAAAGTGCCGATACAGCAATACCAATTAAAATCAATTTATTTGTATTGATACCGCCATTTTTTGATTTTGCTAAATAAACAATCAAAACGGCGGCCAAAGCACCACCTGAAAAGGCGAATAAAGGTATTAAAATTTCAGCATATAAAAATTTTTGACTGAAAAAGCTCATGAATATAATTAATCCACATGAAGCACCCGCATGGAGACCTAATAAACCAGTATCCGCTAAATGGTTGCCCGTATAGGATTGGAGTAATGATCCTGCCACAGCGATACCAGCACCACCGACTAATGCCATCAAGATGCGGGGTAATCGATACTCAAATAATACGAGTATACTATTATCCTGCCCTTGACCAAATAGGTTATTCACCACTTCTGGTAAAGAAAGTTGATAGCTTCCTGTGTTAATTGAAAAGAAAAATGTTAGAAAAATGAATATCAAAGTGATCGAGATGTATAAAAGAAATGGAATTCTTCGCTTTGGTGCCATTTAAGTTCCCTCCAGTTTCTTCGCTACAACTAGAAAAAATGGCACACCAATAAAGGCAATTAATATTCCTAATGCAAGCTCTTTAGGTGCAAAAATTATTCGAGCTGATAAATCAGCGATTACTACAAGTGTACTCCCTAATAAAGCACTTACTGGAATATTCCAACGGTAATCATGTCCAACAAATTTACGTGAAAGATGAGGGATAATTAGTCCAACAAAACTAATAGAACCACCGACTGCAACTCCAACACCACCAAGTAAAACGATAACACCCATACTTGTGAATAGTAAGAACTTAATGTTAATACCTAAACTCGATGCCATTTCTTGGCCTGTACTTAAAATCGTTAATTGCTTACCAAGTAATGTTGCAATAATGATGGATACGATAACGATAGTAATCAATAAAGGAAGTTGCTTCCACGTAACACCTGCAACTCCACCTGCATACCAAAAAGCCAATTCTTGATTCAAATCAAAATAAATGGCAATACCAGAACTAATTGCATGTAGAAATGCAGCAATCACTGCCCCAGCAATTGTAAATGTAAAAAGGGAAAGATTCCTACGAGCGACTATACCGATTGAAAAGACAAGGAAGGTCGATAGTGCGGCCCCGATGAATGAAAAGAACGTAAGCCAACCGTAGGAAATCGCTGGATAAAATGCAAAACAGATAGTCACAAGAAGTACTGCCCCACCGTTGATTCCTAAAATGCCTATATCAGCAAGGGGATTACGTGTGATTGCTTGAATTACTGTACCAGCGACTGCGAAAGCAGCTCCAACAAATACGGCCCCTAGCACTCGTGGTAATCGAACTTCATAAATGATCTGATGTAAGTTATCCTCTGAGTTGTATTGGAAAATGGATGTCCACACTGTGATAAAGGGAATATTTTTAGCCCCTATACTGATTGCAAAAATAATGGAAGCAAAACAGATAATTAAAAGTACGAATATCGTGATCCATTTGTGCCAAATTGTCATCACATCACCTCTTATAAACTAGTGTCATAAGATAGACAAATTGGTTTTTTAGTATAAGGATCTTCACTAATGACAGCATCTATTTGAAAAACCCGCTTTAAATTATTAGTAGTCATCACTTCATCAACGGTTCCAGCTTTTACGATTTGACCAGAATTCATTGAAATCATATAGTCTGAATATCTAGCTGCTAAATTTAAATCATGTAGTACCATAATAATGGTACGATTTTCTTCCACATTCAATTGTTTAAGAAGTTTCATTAAATCAAGTTGATGTGCAAGGTCCAAATAGGTTGTGGGCTCATCTAAATAAATAATGTCCGTTTGCTGAGCTAATGCTAAAGCAACCCAAACGCGTTGACGTTGCCCACCCGACAATGAATCAACAATAGAATTTTCTACGTCATTTAACTTGGTCTTGGAGATTGCCCAGTTAATAATTTCTTGATCTTGAGAGCTTAAAATACCGAAATTCCCTTGATGGGGATACCTTCCGTAAGCAATAAGTTCACGTACTGAAATGTTAGAAGGTGCAATCTGAGACTGCGGAAGTAATGCCATTTTTTTCGCCAAATCTTTTGTTTTATATGAGGTTAAAGCTTGTCCATCTAATAAAATTTGACCTTTGGAATAAGGCAATATTTTTGTTAGAACCTTTAATAAAGTTGATTTCCCACAACCATTCGGTCCAATAATTGTTGAAATACTATTATCTGGAATATGTAATAATAGGTCTCTAAGAATAATATTTTTATCATATTTTACTTCGATGTCGTGTGCAGAAATTCGAAACAATTTGTTAGTCTCCTTTTGATGAGAATGATTATCATTATCGAATTGTATTCTATTTGCATTTTAAAGTCAATATAGCATTAAAAAATAAGTTATTTAAATATAAGTTAAATTAAACATCGTTTATTCATTTTCATCCACTTATAAAAGCGTTTAAATAAGCTAAGAAAGGTACATTCAGTTTATTCTGCTCTGAACTCTATTCTATTCTTTTCCTTCTAGAACCCCAAAAAACACCATTCCCTAAGTGGAATGGTGTTCACTGATACGGCAACGAATTATAAAAAGTTCGCTAAGATAAAAGGATTACAACACGAAACAGTCAATGAGCGACAAAAGCAGCGTGTAAAGGAGGGAATTTACCACATTCAACACGTTAATAACTTTCATAATCGCTCGAAAAAGTGGATGGAGCGTTTTCAAGGAGTTGCGCAATGTTGGGGTGCTGTACTCTTTCAGCACCTTAATCCAGATGAACTCCAATTTCTTTATACTTTAAATTTAATAAGATTTTTGCTCGAAAGTGATCGAAGCGTCGAAAGCCATATGCATTCCGTTTCATCACTTTTGTTTATTATTAATGCCTTCTAGAGCGCTGTAAATACCACTGTTGTTTCGGTGATAATTTAGATGCACGTTTATAAAATATATGACGCATACGATTACACTTTGTGCGATTGTATTTATCCCATTCTTTTTGTACTTGTCGGCGCACTTCATCCATTGCCCAATAAATATAACGGCTAAAATGAAAGCGGTCTGCCACAATAACAGGTCGACCTAGCGCTTGACGAACAGCTGCTTTAAAACTTGGATTCATATCCATAACCACTATTTCAACATCGGCTCCATGCTGACTTAAGTAATTTTTTATTGTTTCTTTTTTACGATTCGGTAAAATATCGATTGGTTCGCGCGTCTCCGCATTGCAATGATTAGCTGATACGTACCTGCATCTGTATCGCCTTTATACTCATCAATCGCAATCACTTTTGGTAAACGTACACCCTCTACTAATTGTTTATTCGCTACCTTTTTAAAACGGTGCTTAAAATTGTGTGATTACCCCAACAAATATTATAGAACCTTTTTTATTTAACATATTGTTCAAGCAAACGTTGCGTATTTGTTGATTGTTCAAGTGCTTTTTTCTCTTTTGCCCAATAAATCAAATATTGCTGATCCCCAACATTAAAAACCATCTGCTGTAATTCTTCACTGAGCTCAGAGCTAATCGCAACTTTTAAAATATCTACCTCATATAAAGGCTCTCCTTTAATTTCGTAGACAATATGATAAAGTGGTTTTTCTTCAAATATAGCTCGTTCTTTTTTGCTTAGTTTCTTTACATGGCTAAGCGGATAGTTTTCAATATAGGCTTTTGCATCTTGACCTGTTGCACTAAATAAAGATTGCTCCCCTTTAAATAGCTCGATTGCATCAATTTCTGCAGTGTGATCTAAAATACGAGAAATAGCCTCTTGCTCATTTTTGTCGCGAGATTGCCATGTAAAAGCGCCAATAAGAATAATTGCTGCAAATATAACTAGTTTCCATCTTCGTTTATTCATTTTTCATTACCCATTCAATGCCTTTTTGACAAAGCGGTTAATATCTACATCAGCCCCAATGACAAGCATAATATCTCCTAGCAAAATTTTATCACTCGCCTGCGGAGATACGATGATATCTGCACCACGCTTAAGACCTACAATATTAATCCCGTACTTTGCACGAATATCTAGATCCATAACAGAGTAACCTGCAATCGCATCATTGGCTTTAAGCTCCATAATCGAATGTTCATCCGAAAGCTCTAAGTAATCGAGCACTGTATTAGACAACATATTATTGGCAATACGTATCCCCATATCTCGCTCAGGATGCACGACAAAATCTGCGCCAATTTTACGCAGTACTTTTTCATGGTAATCATTCTGAGCTTTTACAGTAATCTGCTGAACACCAATTTCTTTTAAAATAATAGTCGTCAAAATACTAGCCTGAATATCTTCACCAATCGCTACGATAACATGCTCAAAATTACGAATACCTAATGAATTTAATACCGATTCATCCGTCGAATCTGCGATAACGGCCTGTGTGGCAATCGAAGCAAACTCGTCCACCCGCTCTGAGGAATGATCTATCGCCATAACTTGTGCGCCTTGACTCATTAGTTCGCGAACAATGCTTCCTCCAAAACGTCCAAGTCCAATGACAGCAAACTCTTTTTTCATCATTAAAAATCCCTCCGAAAACTACTATACCCTTATTGTAACGTATTCTTTGCTATATGTATCGTCAAAACAAGAGACTATTCTTCAATAAAAGACATCTCTAAGATAATCATTGTAGGAATCCCCTGCTCCTATTCAAGAACACTAGGTTCTTTTTTATACTTGAGGTACTTCTTTGGACGTACGGTTTGATAACTTTTTCGTTCGGGTACTTCGAGAAGTGATCAGGTGAGAGACGAAACTGCTCTCAGCTTGCCCTAAAATGTGATCAGGGTAACCTCTTTTTCGCTCGGATCACGCCTTGATTTGATCGGATTACTCCCTTTTTCGCTCGGGTCGGATTAGGAACGTTACACCCGATTTTTTCCCCAGTAACTAGGATACTCTCCGATTCCCCTCCCGTATTTTTTCAATAAAAAAGACGGGGAATACAATATCCCCGCCTCGTAATCTGCTCTTTTATGCGTTGCGCATTTCATCTAAAACACGATTCACACGTTTTTCTAGCATTTTCATACCGCTACCACCAGCTTGCATGTGACGAAGCTGACCATCTTTATCGAACACAAAATACGCTGGTACGTATTGGTTTTCAAAAGCATCCGTTAGCTTTAATTCGCTATCCACAAAGATTGGTTGAACAATGTCATGCTCTGCTGCTACCGATTTGATGGTTTCTAAATTTGTATCTTCCTCAGAGCGTGGCATATGCACTGCAATAACGTTTAACTCATCTTTGTATTGATCACGGAAATTGTTCACATCTGGCATTGCCTCTTTACATAAATGGCAACTAACTGACCAGAAGTGGATTAATGTTGGTTTTTCGCCTACTAAATCCGCTTTTGTTACTTCACCATTTAACCAAGTCGTTGCGCCTACAAGTTCAGGCATTTGTTCACGAAGTTTCATAAAACATTCTCCTTTTTCCTTTTTCTAGGATCATTATCAAAACGTGTGGTTGATTTCCGTTCCGGCTGGGCGCTTTGTTGCTGACGCTTCGCTTTCGCACAGAAAAAACATTTGTTGCTGACGCTTCGCTTTCGCACAGAAAAAACATTTGTTGCTGACGCTTCGCTTTCGCTACAGAAAACATTTGTTGCTGACGATTCGCTTTCGCTACAGAACACATTTGGTGCTGCCGCTACGTTAACACTAAAAACATCCGCTGCGCTGCAGGGTCTCGGGCCAACACGACGTTGGTCACGAAGACGTTATCACAGGATGTGATGCTCTTAGCCTTCGTTCCCCTATCGCTAATCCACGAGGAGTCGCCCAGTCTCCACTCCAATCAACTTATTTACATAGTAGCGTTTTAACAAAAGTCATCCGCAATTTTTGGTGATGAACCTTTTTCTATATCAAGTTTAAAAAAATCCCCACAAACTTGCTGTGGGGACTCTTTATTTTTAAATGATCAATTTCGCCAAACCTCGAATTCAGTTCAATGCCTGACATAAAAACTCTACTTAAATTATAGAGTTGCTTGACCTGGGCGCCAGTTTGCTGGGCAAAGACCACCAGTTTGTAAAGCTTGAAGTACACGTAAAGTTTCGTCTACATCACGACCGATGTTGTTATCGAATACTGTTTGGTATTTTAATTCACCTTCTGGGTTGATGATGAATAAGCCGCGTAGTGCGATACCTTCTTCTTCAATTAATACACCATATTCTTGTGAAATTTGGTGATTTGTATCTGCTGCTAATGGGTATTTTAACTCACCAAGACCATTTTTAGTGCGGTCAGTGTTAATCCAAGCTAAGTGAGTGTGGATTGTATCAGTAGAAACACCGATTACTTCTGCATCTAAGTCTTCGAACTCATCGTAACGATCGCTCATTGCAGTGATTTCTGTTGGACATACGAAAGTGAAGTCCATTGGATAGAAGAAAAGAACTGTCCATTTGTCTTGTGCTTTAATGTCTTGTAACGATACTTTACCAAATGATTTGTCTGGAAGTACTGCTTCCATTGTAAAGTCAGGTGCTTGTTTACCTACCATGCGTTCTGCCATTATAAATCCCTCCGATTAAATATGTAGTGTATATATTCCATCCGCACCAGCGAACTCGTCTTCTACGATAACAGAGTAATCGTAGTTTTTCAAACAAGTAAACTTCACAAAAGTGCACATATTAAATTGTCTGACAAATTTCCGTCAAATCCCCAAATGGAATAGTTGCTACAGCCTATTTATTAGCTATTTTTAACATTTTTATTCTAGTTTAAACGAAATTTTTCTACGCTACATTTATGTATAATTTCTAAAAATTTCATCTACTTTTTTTTGCTAAAAAACGATTGCAAATTCTTTATTATTATGTATAATTGTAATGGTTTTAGTAAACTAAAAGTTTCGTTAAAGTAAACTTTGTATTTCAAAAGTTTATGATTGCTAAACTTCTTCTAGGAGGGAAAAGATGCAAATTGGAGCAAAAATCAAAGCGCTTCGTTTAAAAAAAGGTCTTACCCAAGAGGAACTTGGAGAACGCACAGATTTAAGTAAAGGGTATATCTCTCAATTAGAACGTGATCTAAATTCACCTTCCATTGAAACTCTTTTTTCATTATTAGAAGTTTTAGGGTCAACACCTAAAGAATTTTTCGATGATGAAGCACCTGAACAAAAGGTTGTATATACAGAAGAAGATCAATCCACTTATACAGACGAAGAAAAAAAATATGAAATTCAGTGGCTCATTCCTACTTCAAATGAAAAAGAAATGGAGCCTATTTTCTTGACACTTGCTGCTGATGGGGAATTCAAACAGTTTGAGCCCTCACTTTCAGAAACATTTATTTTTGTTGTTGAAGGGCGTATTCGTCTCGTTTTAGGAGATGAACAGTACATAGCGAGTAAAGGCAATGCTCTCTATTTTGACGCGACAGATCATCACCAAATTTTTAATGCACATGCTGATGAAACAAAAATTTTACTTGTCGCAACGGATTCATATTTATAGCTTAAGGAGGCGCATCTATGACAACGAATTCGATTATCCGCTTTGAAAATGTTTCAAAGTCCTATAATGACGGCACTGTCGTCTTAAAAAACATTAACTTGGAGCTAGAAAAGGGTAAATTCTATACACTGCTAGGTCCTTCTGGTTGTGGTAAAACAACTATTTTACGTATGATTGCTGGATTCACAGAACCGACTACAGGAGATATCTATTTTCATGATAAAAAAATCAACTCCGTGCCAGCAAATGAACGCCAAGTAAATACTGTTTTTCAGGATTATGCGTTGTTCCCTCATTTAAACGTCTTTGAAAACGTCGCATTTGGACTTCGCATTAAAAAGCTTCCTGAAAGTGAAATTAAAAAACGTGTTGCTGAAGCATTAAAATTTGTTAACTTAGCGGGTTATAGCAATCGTGAAATTTCTGAGATGTCAGGTGGTCAACGTCAACGTGTTGCTATTGCTCGTGCGATTGTAAATGATCCTGAAGTAATCTTACTAGATGAGCCTCTTTCTGCTTTAGATTTAAAACTGCGAACAGAAATGCAGTATGAGCTACGAGAGTTACAACAACGCCTCGGGAAAACATTTGTATTTGTCACACACGATCAAGAAGAAGCACTTGCCATGAGTGATGAAATATTTGTTTTAAGTGAAGGTGAAATTCAACAATCTGGTACACCAGTAGATATTTATGATGAGCCAATTAACCGCTTCGTTGCCGATTTTATTGGTGAATCAAATATTGTACCTGGCGTGATGATTGAAGATTTCAAAGTTGAATTTGCTAGTAAAGTTTTTGAATGTGTTGACCAAGGTATGAGACCAAACGAAAAAATTGATATTGTCATTCGACCAGAGGATTTAGAAATGACAACAATCGATAAAGGCAAACTTGTCGTAAAAGTTGATACTCAATTGTTCCGCGGGGTCCATTATGAATTATCCACTTACGACAAAGATGGAAATGAATGGCTCGTGCATTCATTGAAAAAAGCTGAAGTAGGGACAGAAATTGGCTTAGACTTCGATCCAGAAGCAATTCATGTAATGCGCTTAAATGAAACAGAAGAAGAATTCGATAAACGTTTAGAGGCGTACGGGGACGACGAAGATGCAAACTAAGACTTCGAAATCAGCTTTATTTCCTTATGTTTTATGGATTGCACTTTTTGTTATCATGCCGATTGCACTCGTTGTTTACTATTCCCTACTAGATATACATGGCAATTTCACGCTCGATAACTATAAAGCATTCTTTACTTCTGTCTATTTAAAAATGACATTAAGTTCATTCTGGTATGCGTTTTTAATTACGTTCTTTACGTTACTTGTTTCGTATCCAACAGCCTATTTTTTAACGAAGACGAAACATAAACAGCTTTGGCTTTTACTAATTATTATTCCTTCTTGGATTAATCTTTTGTTAAAAACATATGCCTTTATCGGGATTTTCGGCTTGTACGGCCCAATAAATGCATTTATCGAAGTACTTGGTTTTGATCCAAAGCAAATGCTATTCACTGACCTTAGCTTTGTGTTCGTATCCGTTTATATTTTTATTCCATTTATGATTTTACCGATTTTCAACTCATTGGATCGTTTAAATCCGGCTCTTGTTTATGCCGCACGTGATTTAGGGGCATCGGCCTTTACTACGTTCCGTCGCGTTATATTGCCGTTAACAATGGACGGTGTTAAATCAGGTATTCAAGTTGTATTTATTCCTGCATTATCACTCTTCATGATCACTCGTTTAATTGCAGGAAACCGTGTCATTACACTTGGTACAGCTATTGAACAACAATTCCTTGTGACTCAAAACTGGGGAATGGGTTCAACAATTGCTGTGTTCTTAATTTTATTCATGGTCATCGTTATGTTAATTACAGGACAGAAAAAGGATAAAGGAGGTCGCGTACGATGAAAAAACTATCTGCTACAGCAAGAGTGTATTTAGCGATTGTTTTTATCGTTTTGTATGCACCTATCTTCTATTTAGTCTTCTATTCGTTCAATAGTGGCGGATCGATGAATAATTTTGAGTCCTTTACGTTAGAACATTATAAAGCGGTCTTTGAGGATTCACGTTTACTCGTCATTCTAATTAATACAGTGATCGTGGCATTACTCTCTGCATTGATTTCGACAATCATTGGGACACTAGGAGCAATTGGCATTGTCACTGTTAAAGATTCAAAAATGCGCAACACACTACTTTCTTTAAACAATGTGTTAATTGTGAGCCCGGATGTCATTATTGGAGCAAGCTTTTTAATTTTATTCACAATGGTTGGTATTAAATTAGGTTTTTCTTCTGTGTTAATAGCACATGTAGCGTTCAGTGTCCCAATTGTTGTACTAATGGTTTTACCGAAACTATTAGAAATGAATAAATCATTAATCGATGCTGCATTAGATTTAGGGGCAACGAAAAAAGATGTCATGATGCGTGTTATTTTACCGTATATTCAACCTGGTATTTTTGCAGGGTTCTTCCTTGCCTTAACATATTCTTTAGATGATTTTGCGGTAACGTTTTTCGTGACAGGTAACGGCTTTAGTACTTTATCTGTTGAAATTTATTCGATGGCACGTGCAGGTATTTCCTTAACAGTTAACGCTATTTCAGGGTTAGTATTCTTTGTAACAGTTATCGTCGTAGTTGGCTATTACTTCATTACAAGCCGCGCTAGTAAAAGAACGGGGGGAACTCAATGAAGCAATTAATTCAAGCAACAATCGCAATCCTTGTCGTTTCCGCCCTATTATTCTATACTGCTGACGCCCTAAGTGCCGGTGGTGGAAAAAGTGGTAAAGATACATTAACCATCTTTAACTGGGGAGAATATATTGACCCGGATTTGCTGAAGCAATTTGAAAAAGAAACAGGCATTCACGTCATCTATGAAACGTTTGATTCCAATGAAGCGATGATGACAAAAATTCAACAAGGTGGTACAGCTTACGATATCGCCGTACCTTCTGAATATATGATTGAAAAAATGAAGGAAGAAAACTTACTTATTCCTTTAGATAAAACGAAAATCCCTAATTTAAAAAATATTGATCCTTATTTTTTAGATTTACCATTTGATAAGAACAATAAATACTCTGTCCCATATTTCTGGGGAACAGTCGGCATTGTCTATAATCCAAAGCTCGTTGGAAATTTAGACTTCTCATCTTGGAAGGACTTATGGGATCCTTCATTAAAGCGTAAAGTCTTTTTAGTAGACGGTGCACGTGAGGTGATTGGTATGGGCTTAAACAGTCTTGGCTACTCTCTCAACTCTTTAGATAACCAGGAGCTACGTAAAGCTACTGATAAACTAATCACATTGGCGCCAAATGTTAAAGCCATTATCGGGGATGAAATTACACCGCTGATGGTTAATAATGAAGCCGCTGTGGCACTCACTTGGTCTGGTCAAGCAGCAGATATGTTGTCAGAAAATGAAGATTTGGACTTCGCTGTACCAAAAGAAGGCTCAAACTTATGGTTTGACAATATGGTTATCCCAAAAACATCAAAAAATATTGATGGCGCACATGCTTTCATTAATTTTATGTTGAAAGCTGAATCGGGTGCTAAAAACGCTGATTATGTAGGCTATTCTACTCCTAATATTGCAGCGATGAAGTTAATGGATAAAGAAGTTGTATCTGATAAGCGCTTCTATCCTTCTGAAGAACAACGTAAAACATTAGAAGTTTATAAAAACTTAGGTCCTGATTACTTAGGCAAATACAATGAGCTGTTCTTAGAATTTAAAATGAGTATTCGATAAACTATTTTACCCATTCAAAGCTGTTCTCACGTTACAAACGTTGAGAACAGCTTTTTTTCTTTTATCTGGAAGTAAGCTTCTGTGGAAAAACTAGCCGGCCGTATTTGAGAATCCGCATATCTTTCTAGTAAATCTCAGACTTATAGTCAATAGCAAACGTATAAGTCTTATGGTAGACTGTAGTATATTTGATTAAAGGAAGGGGTATTCGATGACCCAGCAGAAGTCTAATAAGGCGGCTTTGTATATTTTAATGTTTAATATGTTTATCGCAATGGGGAGTATCGGAATTATTATTCCTGTCATGCCTGAGTATTTAAAATTGTTTGGTGCCGCAGGACAAGTACTTGGCATGTTGATTGCAACGTTCGCCTTCGCACAATTCATATTTTCTCCAATTGCTGGGAATCTCTCCGATCAATATGGTCGTAAAAATCTCATTATTTTCGGTCTTATCGTAACAGGACTTGCACAAATTTGTTTCGGGCTTTCTACAGATGTGTGGATGCTCTTCCTGGCACGCTTTTTTGGTGGCCTTGGTTCCGCATTTGTGGCACCTCCTATAATGGCTTTTGTGGCAGACGTCACAACGTATGAGGAACGAGGAAAAGGTATGGGGATGATAGGGGCAGCAATGTCCTTTGGTTTTATGATCGGACCAGGTATCGGTGGATTCCTCTCAAAAGTTAGTTTGCATTTTCCATTTTATACCGCTGGGTTTGCAGCTATCTTAGCAGCTATTTTATCGTTCTTTTTATTGCCTGCTACAAAACCGAATGCAGCGAAAAAAGCGCAGAAGCAGGATAATCTTGCAAAGCAGATGGCCCGTTCAGTCCGAATGCCTTATTTTGTCATGCTAATTATCATGCTTGTATTCTCTTTCGGGATTGCTAACTTCCAAACAACATTATCATTATTTGTTACAGATAAGTTTAATTACACACCTACTGATATCGCCATTATATTAGTTATGGGTGGCGCTTTTGGTGTTGTTGTACAGATGTTTGTTATTACACCGCTGTTTAATCGCTTCGGCGAAATGAAAGTAGTGTTAGTCAATTTATTTATTGCATCCGTTTCGATTTTCTTAATATTATTCGCATCTGGATTTGCACTTATTTTGATTGTAGCGACCATCTTCTCTACAGCTACGACATTGATTCGTCCAGCTGTCAACACACTGATTTCAAAACTTGCTGAAAATGAACAAGGCTTTGCAGCTGGTCTGAACAATGCGTATATGAGTCTTGGTAATATGATTGGTCCAGCTCTAGCAGGTATATTATTCGATTGGAATATGAACAGTCCTTATATATTCGGGGCTATTATTTTAATGGCTTGCTTCTTCCTTGCCCTTATTTGGACAATGAAAAAAGCGCCACACCTTATGCATCCTGATACAAAATAGTCTGAAAAGTTATTGACTATTTTTAATAGTATGCTACATTATTAGGAGAAAAAATTAATTAAATTCTTACCACTAGGGGAGTCTTTAAAAGGCTGAGACGTATATGGTCATATACGGACCCTTTGAACCTGATCTAGTTCACACTAGCGGAGGGAAGTGTCGACACTTGCTTTTTTATTTGTAGATGCAAGGCCGCTTCCTGTTGTTTTTAGGAAGCGGCTTTTTGACGCTTTAGCGGCGATTCTCTCTGTTTTTGCGGCGGTATTAACATTTCAAAGGAGTGGAAATTATGTCAATTCGAAAATTAACAATCATGGCCATATTAGTAGCAATTGCCGTAGCTGGTTCTACCTTCGTTTCAATACCAACGGGAATTGCTCGTGCCTACCCTGTCCAGCATGCCATTAATGTAATCAGTGCTATCATTCTTGGACCAGTGCCTACTGTTATGGTCGCCTTTGTCACAGCTATTATTCGTATTTTAACAGGCACAGGCTCATTACTAGCTATACCTGGCAGTGTTATTGGCGCTCTATGTGCAGCTCTTGCCTATAAATACAGCGGCAAGCAATGGCTTGCAGGTGTCGGTGAAATGTTTGGGACAGGTATCATTGCCTCACTTATCGCAGTACCTTACGCACATTTATTAATGGGGACATCCGTTGCTGCTTTATTTTTCATGCCAGCCTTTTTAACCTCAAGTACTATTGGTGCTGTCTTAGGTATAGTCGTTGCTAGGTATTTGCGTAAGACAGTATTTGTAACTAACCTAAACACACTGCTTAAATAATATTTAATAACGTTACTTTCTTAATGACAATTAAGAAAGTAACGTTTTTTGGCCAATCAAAGTCACCCATACTTCAATGGTAATCCCATTTCATGAGCAATTAATAAAAAGTCCTTTTTGCTTATTTCAAAATGACCAAATCTAAATTTATAGCCATATTTCGATTTGTCTTCTACAAATTCTAAGTAATCTAAGATCCTTTTTATTGGCACAGCTTTTGCATCTTTATAAAAGTCTATATCTCTTCTAAAAGGAATAAAACTTTCTGACATTTGGAACTCGTATATTCGCTCGTCCTTTATTCTTCCTATTGCGGTAAATGCTCTCACAAGCTCATTACTATCTAGACTTTTTTTAGGAGAATAGTAAATAATCCAATCTCCTTTTACCATTCGTTTCAAAGGTCTTTCTTTACCATGACATAACTGACCGAATCCTCCCTCAACCCCTTTTTGCACATGATTAAGAGATACCACGCCAATCCAATATTTCATGTCCCTTTCAGGCGTAGGAAGAGGATTTTTATTAGGATATAATGACATAGTTTCCGTCCCCTTTTATTTTGGAATCATTGCTAACGATTTTATTTTTTCACTTTCTAGAATTAACCTTTCTTCTAAAATCACTGGCTTTGGCAAACCATCCCAAGTAGTTGAAACTGTAGCAATACATTCTGTATCATCACCTTCAATATTCTGGATAGTTAATTTAAAGCCTTTCGGCATAGGCGACGTGTAAAAGTTTTGTATTTCTTTTCTTCTTTTAAAAATTTCACCTTTAAAATTTTTTAATTCTCCATGATCCGCATACATTTCAGATAAATCCTGACCCTCTACTTGCGCTCTTTTCAAATACTCCTTCATAACCTCTACTGCTTTCATATGTCATCACTCTTTCTTTTTTATTGATATGGTTATCAATTATGCCTCGGCATAATTGCGTCCGGATTCGGCTTTATGCTTAGGCCTGCGTGATGCAGGTCAGTTAGCCGTTATCGCATGGATGCGATGATTTTAGGCTAACATCCTAAGTGGACTCCTTTCCGAATCCGTGACATCCGCCGGAGGTTTAACTCCTTTCAGCAGATTGCTAAAAAAGGAGTTAAACCCTATTGACGATTTTCATATACTTTTTTCAATATGCTTTTCAACAGTTCTTTTTCTTCCAACGAAAGTACGTTTAACACTTCATTCTCAGAAATCGAAAGGGTCTTCAATAACTCTTCCGCCAAATTCCCCCCCTGTTCCGTAAGACATATTAAATTCTCTCTTCTATTTTCTGGATTTTTCTCCCTATAAACATAATTTCTTTCTTCTAAACCATCGATAAAAAAGCGGACACTATTTTTATCCAACTTTAAAATCTGCCCTATTTGAATTTGACTAAGTTTTTTTTCTTTTACAGCAATCATGATCCCGACTTCTCTAGATTTCATTTGATATTTTTCACTAATATATTTCTCGAGATTTTCCTCTAAAGCCTCACCTAATTTAAAACTTAGAAAACCAAAAGAATTCATTATATTGGTCATTTCAGATCCTCCAAATTAATAGTACTAAAAAATGATAGTAATATTTTATTACTATATATTCATTATTACATTTATGTTTATTATTTACAAATAAAATTTTACTTATCATAAAAAAGATCTCTCGTTTCACAAAAGAAATCTAAAATTAACTCATCATCATAACGTGTGGTTGATTTCCGTTCCTACTGAGCGCTTTGTTGCTGTCGCTTCGCTTTCGCACAGAAAAAAACATTTGTTGCTGTCGCTTCGCTTTCGCACAGAAAAAAACATTTGTTGCTGTCGCTTCGCTTTCGCACAGAAAAAACCATTTGTTGCTGTCGCTTCGCTTTCGCACAGAAAAAANNCATTTGTTGCTGTCGCTTCGCTTTCGCACAGAAAAAACCATTTGTTGCTGTCGCTTCGCTTTCGCACAGAAAAAAACATTTGTTGCTGTCGCTTCGCTTTCGCACAGAAAAAACCATTTGTTGCTGTCGCTTCGCTTTCGCACAGAAAAAACCATTTGTTGCTGTCGCACAGAGCAAAGCTTCCCGGCGGCGTCCGTTGAGCCACTTCGTTTCACTGAGCAGGGTCTCATCTGTGACGCTGTGATCTTTGCCCAAGTAGTCGCCCAGTCTTCACTCCAATCAACTAATTATTCATGGTATATGCTTTAACAAATGTCACACTAAGCTTTTGATGATAAGTCCAAAATAGAATGACAAAAAAAACGATGGCTCATTACTATAAAGCAATGAACCATCGTTTTAACTTACTAAGATCGTTTTTTCATACCCTTTAATAGCTGGGCAACATTTGTGTCATCTTCCTGTATCTGTGTTCTCTCTACAGGCTGTTCTTTTTTCTTCGGCCTAGTTAAGAAGCGCCAACCAAAGCGTCGGATGGTAATATCAATAAAGAATAGCAACATCCCTGCTAATAAAAGCCATGTCGCAATATTTTGACGTTCTGCACCTTTTTTAGTAAATTCACGGAATACTTCGCTCGGTTCCTTCAAAACAGAGCCGCCTGTTTGCTTTGTTAGTGCTTCGATTAACTTATCATTCACTGGGCGTAATTCATACTCTGCACTATAAGGTACACTTAAGCCTGCCTGGTAAATGGTCTGATCTTCATCGGCAATGCGGAAGAATATGAGTCCTGGTTCTGCTTGTATGACTGCTCGAACTTGTGATGCTGAAATTGTTTCAAGTTGTGTATCAAGTTCTTCACCCGCTTCATTGACAGCAACAATATCTAAGAACGCCGCTTCATTTGTTGGATCAGTGATGACAAATGAGCCGTCTGATTCTAGACGTACATCATAGGCAACATCATTATAACTTGGTAGCATTTTTGAAATAAGCGTTTGCCAAAAAGCGCCCCAATTTTGCCATCTTGCCCAGTCCCCTGTCCATTTTCCTGTCGAATCAGAAGTAAAGGCAAATGTTTTGCCAAGGCCATATTGCCATTCTGCTAGTACTGGATCCTCTTTCTCACTTTCTGCAATAACAGTAGCTCCCTGCTTTGCTGTTGTACCAATATAAGCATTCATTTTAGGTACACCATTTACAAATAACGTATTCCAGCCAGCCGCATTAAATATAGTTGGATAGAATGGGTTATCCTCAATATATGTGCGTGAAATCATGGCAGTTTCACGAGATAAAATGGAGGGGATCGTTTGCTCATCAATAACATCGTAGAAGCGCCCACTGCCCAACTCACTGAGTGCTTCAAGTAAGTTGGCATCAGCATCCTGACCAATTGCAACCGTTGAGAGGGTTACGCCATTCTCTTTTCCTTGTGCAATTAAGTCCTCATAGTTACCTGGCTGAGACTGACCATCCGTTAATAGAATAATATGCTTACGCTGTAGCTTTAAATCAGCTAGATTTTCATAAGCTTTAGCTAGTGATCCATATATTTCGGTACCGCCCCCTGGCGTTACAGATAAAATCGTATCCAACGCATCTTCCTTATTGCCAAGTGGTCCTGTCTCAATAATTTCCCAAGGTCGATCATCAAAGGCTATAAACCCGAGCGTATCCTCATCTCGTAGCATTTCAACTGAACGAGCGGCCGCTTCTTTTGCAAGCTCTAGCTTTGCTCCAGACATACTTCCCGAGCGGTCAAGTACGATAACTAGCCCTAATGATGGCAATTGCTCCTTACCTTTAATCTCCATTTCAACAGGTAGTAAAGTTTCAATTGGTGTTTTAAAATAGCCACCTAAACCAAAGCTATTTTCGCCACCGACCATTGTAAAACCGACACCGAAATTTTTCACTGCTTGCTCAATGACATTCATTTTTGCCTCGCCTACTAAATGCCCTGGCACATTATCAAAAATAATGGCATTGTATTGTAAATAACTAGAAAGTTCATTTGGTAGACTTTTAGCATTTACAACATCATAGGCAATTGATTGTTTGCCTAGCGCCGCTGCAATTGGTGATGCCGTTTCATAGCCATTAACAATTAGTAAATGTGGCTCACTTTGCACCATCGTGACGCTTGTTAATTTATTATTTTCAAAAATTGCATCCTGCTCAACTTGTACGAGTGCCTCATATTTTACAAGCCCTTCAGCTGTTGCTGAATGTTTAAACGTAAATACATTCGAACCTTCTGTAAGTTCCACTGCTTCACGGTGAATAAGCTTATCGTTTTCGTATAGTAATAGCTCACCTTGTTCTGCTACAGTTGCATTTATTTCAGCGACTAACTGCTGCTGCTCACCTACATAAGCAACTTGTGGTGTAACAAAGCTTTTCATGGATACATCCTTCGCAATAGGTTGGTTAAACGACATTACATCAACGCTAATATTTGACCCTTTAAACTTCGATGCAAATTCTAAGGCATCCCCTTTTGTTTCATTGCCATCCGTTAAGAGCACAAGTCGTGTCGCTTTTTTCGGATCTACAATACCTGAAGCGAGCTGTAGACTCTGTTCAATATTTGTTTGATCTGTTGCTTTTATAGCTGTAAACTTCGGCACTTCCTTTAAAAACTTCGATAAAATGGCTTCCGTTTGTAACGTCGATGAAAAAGAATAAATCCCTGCAAGCTGTTCATCTTTTTTCGACTGTAAACTTTCCGCTATAAAATTGGACATCTCATCATCTGTACCATTCATTGAAGCAGAACGGTCCACTAAAAATAATACTTGTTCTTCCTTTACGGGCAATAAAATATAGGGTCCTGCAAGTGCAAAAACCAAACAGCATATAGCCACAATACGAATACCTAGTACGACGATATGGCTTTTTTTTAGTCGCTGACGTTCACGCCAATAGGTCCATCCAAAATACATAAGCAATGGAAGTAAAAGCAACAATGCTAATGGCATATCAATTCGTAAATCCACGACGTCGTTGCACCTCCCACTCTAAAACAAATAATACTAAGATGATAAGGATAAGCCAAGGAACGAACGATGTTTTCGATATTTCTTCCTTACCATTGTCTGGAAGCTCTCCAAGTGTATAGCTTGTCCCTTTTTCAATCACACGCTCTTGTGCTTGAAGCTGTACGATGAAGCGCTTTTCTTCATCATTTGAGCGAGCTGTATAAATTCCTGGCTTCATAGGTGCTGTTAATAGACCATTCGTAATAGACGATAAAAACTCATCTTCCTGCGAATATACACTCCATTCACCTTGCGTTAAAGCAACTGCACGTTGCTCATTTGGTGTAAAAATACCAAGTGAACCAATCGATGCTGAAAGCTCCTGTTCAGCACTCCATAAAAATAATGGGAATGAAGGATGCAACGGCCAATCTGTATCTGCAATATCAGCTAATACAACAATATCTCCTTCAGGTGAACGCTGAATAAATGGCTGATCTCCAACTGATGCAATCGTTTTATAGTTGTCGAATCCAGGATATACGGTACTAACGTAAATATCTTTTAGCTCACTAAATGCAAACAATGCATGACTTGTTGTACTGATTTCCCCTGTAGCTTCAACCTTCTCAACATCATCCCGTCCAAATAATACAATTGACTTGTCCACCTTATCGAGTAGCGCCGTCTGATTTGTCACAATAGTGGCATCCAAATTGTCAGCCACTTGTGAAGATGGAACAATTTTCACGCTACTATTAATCGTTTGTAAACCTTTTTGAATGAGTTGATGCATACTTTGATCGACAACTACTTTTGAAGTAGCTGTTTGTAGCAATACAGGCTGTGAATTATCAACAGCATAATCGTCCTTAACATCTATCTTGGCAGTCATAGTATCTTCAAATGGAAGGTCTTTGAATGTTTTTGTTATAGCTTCATTTGGAGGTAATACAACACTCTCCGCAACTATTTTCTTACCTTTAACATTTTCTATCGATAGTGTAACATTTTGCTCTTGGTCCGTATCATTTTGTAACTGTACAAGCGCCATAGCAGATTGTCCATCTGTAGTAGCAGCAAAACGTGTCATTGCGATATTTGTTAAATCTTTTGCAGATCCTTTTACGATCCACTTCACCGTATCTTTTTCCATCGGTAATTGCTTTTTATCGAGCGAATCTGTAAAGACATAAATAGATGTTGGTGTATTACCGACAAAAGCCTGTGCCACATCTAAAGCTTTATTCATTTGTGCTGTTTCATATGTTACTTGTAACTCTTGAATAGCTTTTTCAATATCTTTAATCTTTGTTTCCTGCTGTAATATAGCTTTTGGCGTATTGCCTGTTGTAATGAGTGTCACAGGTCTTCCGTCAAGTTCATTAACCAATGACAGCATTTCTTTTTTATGTGTATCAAATGTTGACTGCTCTTTCCCTGCTAACATCGTTGCAGACGTGTCTACTATGAAAATCGTCTGCGCACCAACAATTGTTGACTTTTTAACATATGGATTCATTAATGCTAGTACGAGTAAAAGAAGCGCAAGTAGTTGCAAATAAAGCAGTGCGTTTTTTTGTAAGTGTTTTAAGTATGGTGACACACGGGTTTCTTGCATAATTTCCGACCAGAAAAGTGTGGAGGATACAGTTTGATCGGTATATTTTTTTCGAAAGAAATAATATAGAAGGACAATGACCGGGATGATGGCCGTCCAGCTAAAAAGTATTTGACTAAAGCCCAATACGGCTCACCTCACCTAATCCAATGTGCTTTTAATAATTGTTGGAAGATGGCATGCTGCAATCCATCCTCTACTTTAAGCTGTAATTGTCGAACACCGAAGCGCCGACAAATTGCTTCAAATTCCTCTTCATGTAAAAAACGTCTTGCCCTATATGTGTCCAGAACTTTAGAAGACATCGTAACATTTACATCTCTACCCGTTTCACGATCAAGTAAGCGTACGTCGCCCGTATACTCCGGTGCTATTTCTTCTTGCGTAACTATTTGCAAAATACGGACATCCCCCGCAAAGCGTGGTAGCCTTTTTAAAAGTTGCTCCCATTCATCGATTGGCTCAAGTCCGTCTGTCACAATAAATAGTACGGTACTATCTTTAGGCAATGCTTTGAAAGCGCCCTGTGCGAAGCTATTTGTATAAGTTGCTTGCTCAAGCTCTGTGACCACCTGTAAAAAGGCGCGACGATACATGGCACCTTTTCGACGAAACGGTGGCCTCACTTCATCCTGCAGGAAAGAAAAAGATAAGCGATCATCGCGACCGAGCACCATTAGACCAAGTGAGGCAACAATTTGCCGGGCAAAAGTCCATTTTGCTTGATCGCCCATAGATTTAGTTGTATCTAGCAAAATGTGTACGCGCATTTCTTGTTCATCTAAAAAACGTTTAATGAAGTATTTATCAGTTCTCGCAAAGACGTTCCAATCCACTTGACGTACATCATCACCTAAATGATATTCACGAAAATCTGAAAAATCGAGCGATGCCCCGAAGCGCTGCGAACGGTGCGAGCCCTTGTGCTGCCCACGTAATTTGGAGGCCGTTGCCACTTGGAAGCGACTGATTTTCGCTAACCAATCTTCGGGCAATAATAATTTTTGTGTCACCTGCTAACACCTTGTTGTACTTTTTCTAAAATGACATCAATCACATCGTCTGCTGTTTTACCTGAAGCCTCCCCTTCATAATTCAACAGCATTCGATGACGTAACACTGGCTTAGCTACAGATTTAATATCCGCCACAGACACGTGGAAACGCCCATTCATAAGCGCTCTTGCCTTTGCTAATTTGATCAAACTTTGTAAACCTCGAGGGCCGCTACCATACATGGCATATTGCTTGACCTCATCAATGGCGTCCACTCTCTCAGGATGAGTAGCCACAACAAGGTCCGTCGCAAATTCGAGCATTTCATCAGCAACGAGTACTTCCTTAACCATTTGCTGCGCTTCAATCAGTGCTTCTGTATCCATGATCTTTTGTAAACCAATTTCCTTAGCGCCTGTTGTACGCTTCATAATTTCCATTAGCTCACTTTTCTCAGGATACGACACAAGAATTTTACATAGGAAACGGTCCATTTGTGCTTCTGGTAACGGGTATGTCCCCTCCATCTCAATCGGGTTTTGTGTTGCTAATACGAAGAATGGTCTTGCCATCTTCTTTGTATCTCCTAAAATTGTTACAGTTTTTTCACCCATTGCTTCAAGCAGTGCACTTTGTGTTTTTGGTGTTGCTCGGTTAATCTCATCCGCTAATACCATTTGGCTAAAAATCGGACCAGGCTGGAACGTAAACTGCTGCTTGCCATCAACTGTGCGCTCAATCATGCTTGTCCCTGTAATATCCGCTGGCATTAAATCTGGTGTAAATTGAATTCGTGAAAATGATAAATCTAGTACTTCAGAAATTGTACGAATTAACATCGTTTTCCCTAAACCCGGTAGGCCCTCTAATAATGCATGTCCGTCAGCAAGGACTGCGTATAATGTATAATCAATGGCTTCCTCTTGGCCAACGATAAAGCGATGAATTTCTTCCTTTACTTGTTGTAATTTCTTACTCATTTCAACATATTGTTGCTCTGTAAATGCCATACCTTTTCCTCCTACTTAGACTCAATTGACGTGAAATAAGATTGCACGACATTTTGTAAATCTTTCGGTAATTGTAAACGCTCTGAGCTTTCTAAATAGCTATCTTTATAGGAACCTATAACTTCCTCATACGGTCGGATAGAACCTTTAGTAATCGGGCCATTTCCTTGTTGTTCTGAAACATGTGATCCCTCTCCTAATGCTCCACCATCAACTGAAGTCTGACTAGAGCCACCAATTCTTGGTGTCGTTAATAAATCGCGGCCGCCCTGTCCTGTGCCAGCACCTTGACCTGAACGATTGCCCCGACCTTGTCCTTGACCCTGTCCTTGACCTTGTCCTTGTCCTTGTCCTTGTCCTTGTCCTTGTCCGTTCCCTTGTACCTGACCCTGACCTTGTCCCTGACCTTGTTGATTGCTTTGATTCGATCCTTGCTTCTGACCTTTACCACTAGCCTGTTGGGATCCATTTTGAGAATTAGTTTGGCCTTGTTGTCCTGTTTTACCTTGCTGATTGTTCGGCTGTGAATTCCCTGATGAATTTTGATTTGGATTATTATTGTTTTGCTGATTGTTGTTGGCACTATTGGCACTCGCAATAGCATTTTGTAGCGTATTGCTTGCAGGTTTCCCAAGCTTGCTCATAGCTGTCTGAGTAGCATTTGCATTTTGCGTTAGCTCCTGCTGCATTTGGGCAAGCTCCTTCAATTGCTCCACTTCTTCCTTCGATAAACCTTTGTCGTCAGAAGCGCCCTCCTTACTAGCTGTTTGCTTATCCTTTAATTGTTGCTCCTTTAAAGCAAGCTCCTTTTGCTTTTTCACGACTTCCCGTAATGCCTCTTCTGCTGTTTCTGTCTTTTTTAACGTATTTTGCAATTCTTTTAATTGCTCTTTCACTTCTTTTGTTTCTGCTTTTTTTTCTAATTTAGTAACTTCCTTCTTTACGTCTTCAATGACAGCTTTTTCTTTTTCCTCCTCAATTGCTTCAATTTGTGAAGCTGCTGGGAACATATAAAGAATGGCCAGTACGACAGCTGTTCCAAATAAACCAATCAATGCTTTTGGACGAATCAAATTTTTCTTTCGAGTCTTAAAATCAGCAAACGCCCTTTCAACGTTCTCGATTGCTTTCGTTAGTAGAGATTGAACGAGTGGGTCCTTATCGTCCTCGAACGATAAGGCTGTCACAAGCTCATTGTGAGTAAAATAATCATCCAGTGTATGCAATGCTTCCTTTTCTTTTATACGCTTCCACCACATAAACAGCACTGTTGCTAGTATGACAGCGATAAAGATAGCAAGAGCTGTTTGGCGATAATACGGCCAAACAAAGAGCCGTGAAACAAGGAATAGGGCAGCACTCGAAAGCAATGCCAAAAACAAGCCGTTCTGTGCAATTGGAATGCTTCTTTCTACTGTTAAACTCGTCTTTGCACGTTGAATATATTTTCGTAATTGCTTACGACGCTCCATAAGGTTTCCTCCTTATCGATTACTTTTCATATTGGCACGTAATTTTCTAATGGCAATTGTTAAACAAACAACAATGATCAAAGAATAAGCTATTAAATAACTAATCCATACAGGTAATTTCACGCCCGAAACTTGCACTAAAGCATCGCCCATGGATGATGAAGTAAGTGTAAGCATTAATGCACCTGGGTTAATAGCAGCCCAGAAGTAAGCCATATAAGAAGTACCAGTACCTGTGGTATTCCCCATTTGGTGGAAGGCCATCGATAAGAAGAAGAAAAACGCTGTAATACCACCTAAAAAAATGATCGAACCGTACGTAGAAATCATCGCAACAATTGTCCGCTTTGTAATGGTTGAAAACATAACACCAATACTACCAATGGCTACAACTGTTAATAAATAAAATAAAAATATCGAGATTAATTGAGACGGTGATACGCCTCCAAATAAAAATACTAAACTATACAATGGTAACCCTGCGATAAGCATTAATACTAAAAATGCTACCGAGGATAATAATTTTCCAATGATGATTTGGGTAGAGCTTTGTGTCGTTGTTAGTAAAATATTTAATGTTTGCTTTTCCCTTTCGCTACTAATTGCACCGGCAGTTAAACTCGGTGTAATGAAAAGAACAAGAGCCATCTGTAATATTGTTAAGACTGCGAACATCATAAAGCTTGTGTCTGGTCTAAAGAAACCCTTGCCTGTGAACCCAGTTGTTATAAGCAAAAATCCTACGATAAAAATACAAATAACCGCTAAATAAAACATTAAACCTGAAAAGCTTTTAAAAGAACGGAAGCGTAACTTCAATTCTTTTACGAATACCGGATTATAAAATCGTTCCATCATTGATTGTCCGCTCCCTTCGTAATCGCCATAAAGACATCCTCTAAATCTTTTTCTTCTTCGCTTAATGCATAAATAGGTAAATTCGCAAGTATTGCCTTTTTCAATAGTGCTACCTGATCGTCATCTGTTCCTCGGTAATTAAAGGCTATCTCTAAGCGATTATCCATTACATCTATAGAAGAGATCAGTGGATCCTCCTCCAAAAACGCACGTACCTCGTTTAAACGATCCGTTACTTTTACTACGATACGCTTCTCCCCCTGTAGCTGTGCTTGAATGGAAGCTACATTGCCATGAGCGATAAGCTTACCATTATCAATTACACCGATTTCATCACACATTTCTGCAAGCTCAGGCAAAATATGTGAGGAGATTAAAATCGTTTTTCCCATAGCTTTTAAATTCCGTAAAATATCTCGCATTTCTACTCGAGCACGTGGATCCAAGCCTGAAGCAGGTTCATCTAAAATTAATACTTTAGGATCATGGATAAGGGCACGTGCTAAACATAGACGCTGCTTCATCCCACGTGACAATAAATCAACATATTCATGACGTTTATTCGTTAAATTCACGA
The DNA here is from genome assembly GCF_006864135.1 of Lysinibacillus sphaericus. Lineage (GTDB taxonomy): Bacteria > Bacillota > Bacilli > Bacillales_A > Planococcaceae > Lysinibacillus. The sequence continues at coordinate 37,089 of NZ_SADV01000018.1, forward strand.
GCTCTAGTAGCTGTGGAATAAGTACTTTTCGTTCAGCTGCCCCAATGCCGTAGCTGGCACCGTAAAAGTCTAAGTATTCGTCTACTTTTAGTTGATCATAGACGCCAAAGAAATCTGGCATATAACCAATTTGTTTTCGAACTTCCTTCGGTTCCTTAATAACGCTTTTACCATTAATAATGGCGTCACCTGAAGTTGGAGATAGCAAAGTTGCTAAAATCGAGAATGTAGTCGATTTACCTGCCCCATTGGCACCTACAAAACCAAAGACAACCCCTTCCTCCAAAGATAGATTCAAATGATCTAGTGCTGTAAAGGAGCCGTATCTTTTCGTTAAATCACGAATTTCAATCATTATTTCGCTACTCCCTTCAGCTCTACATCTGGTAATTTTGTTTCCTCACCTGTTTGATCCGGTCCGAATCTAATCTCAATCAGCAATTCATCATTATCATTGAAGTATTTTTTTATATTACCTGTAAACACCTGTTTCGCATCTACTAATGGCTCATAATTTTTCGTTTCGTTATTCCAAATCGATAGCTGCATGCGATCAATATCCTTATTTGAAACTGTCAATTCGTTTAATGTTTGAACTGAATTCATAAACTTATCTGGCATCGCGATGGATACTTCATAGGAACCATCAGATAAGCGCCAAGTATTTAACTGTTCATCAACTTTTTCAGCATACGAATTAGGAGATAGTTGGTTTACTGAATACGTAAAGTTGTTACGTTTCATCGTAAATGGACCTGATAACTCTACTTTTCCTTCAAATGGCTGAACAAAATAGGAAATCGGAGACATATTGGCACTTGTTTCTAGCTCAACCCCAGCAATTGCTTGGTCTGCCCAGGCTGTAATGACAGGTTTTTTATCATCTTCTACAAGCGGTAATACCATAGATTTCATACCCTCGATACGTGAAGGATTCACTTCTTCCTTCTTCGCTGGATAATTATTGAAATTGTAACTAGTAAAATTAGATGGTTTTTGAAGAACCGTTGCTTTTAGCTCTGTGTCGACTTTAAGTGTACCGTTCGCTTCTATGTCGCCAAGTTTAATTTCTTTAATGCCAGAAATTAACGTAACATCCTTTAGGGCAAACGGGAAATTGTTCTTAATTGTCCCAGTTAACTTTTCATTATTTAACGTAATATCGATATCCATCTTCCCAAGATTATGTGCCGTTGACTTCCCTGCAAACGATTGCACAGACCAATAGCTTAAATCACGTAGTGTTAACGTTGAACCATTGGCATTTTCCTTAATATAGGATAATTCATGTAAATCCTCCCTTACCACTACGAAATTATTAGAATTTCGTAGCGCGACTGCACTTGTATTCTTATCTGCATTAACAACAAAATCACCACTACGATTTGTTAAAATGGACTCTACATAATAACCACTTACACTACTATCTTCATTTATTTTATAAAATGCAGATTGTTGAATTTGCGGTTGCCCAATTCGATCTTTTGCACCAAAAATAAATAGCGCAATAGATAACACAATTGATATCGCAGGAATGATCCACCATGCATGCTCACGTTTGTCTATTTTCTTTAAAATGAAATATAAAATAGGTCCAATTATTAAAATATATAAAATAATAACTATTAGCATATAGCTAACAGATACTTCAAACGAAGGGAATAATTCATTTATGTTACGCAGATCAAATGCAATTTGATCCATTGGTGACTGTCCATTTGCTATCACCGCTTGTTGTGATATCTTTTGAATATTTATCAATTTTGCCACTAATGCTGGGTAGCCATCCATAGATGCAAGTGGTTGGTCCCCTAAAGAAAAGGCTGTTTGAATAATTTCCCCACTGCCAACTTTTTTCTTAGACGCTAAAATCTTATTGTTATCTGTTAATACAGGAATACTTCCTTTATTTTCAGTTGCCCCATATATAGAAATAGGCTGTGTAAAAGTTCCTCCACCTGATAATTTTGATAGGCTATCTGCAGAAACAGATGTCATTTGCTCGGATAATGCCAGTGGTAAATAATCTTTGAAAATACCTACTGTTGCATTTAGCTGATCAGCAGCTCCTACTATTAATGTTCCACCAGTCTGTACCCAATTTAGTAAAGACTCTTGTTGCTTTTGTGATAAATCAGCAATAGCAATTTCATCGATGACGACAACATTCGCCATCGCAAATCCTTGTGGATCCTCTGGCAGTGTATAGTCCTTGATTTGCTTTAAATTAAAAACTTCAACATTATTTTGAGGAGCTAATTTGGATAACCTCAAAAATGCTGATAAACGATCGCTCTTATCCGTTAATGTATAAATAAAAACTGATGAAGGATCTAAAAAGTTACCTTGTAGCTGTTTTGTTCCTTTATATGCAACCTTTTTTCCTTTTTCAATGCCTCCTTCATAAAATGCAAACACATCTGCATTCCAGGAATCGATACCTTCTAGATATATATCAAATGTTTTTTCTTCTCCCGCAGCTATATCTATTGGAAGCACTTTAGCAGACGCAACTTGATAGGAATTGGCAGTATTAAGTACCATGTCTCCAGAAAAATCTGTACCATTATTTTTTACTGTTATTTGCAGTGGCACAACTGATTGGTATTTTGCTTTACCTGCAATCCCTGCCTTAGCCTGCACGTCCAATGTAGCCGCTGCACTCGCCTGCTTCACAGGTAGAATAAAGCTAATAAGCATGAATAACAGTATAAATGCCGTAATATTCGTTTTTTTCAAAAACTCAACCCCTTTTATGTAAATTGTTGGCTACATAATTATACGATTTAAATTGAATTTTGTTCCAATTCTTACGACATCTTCATGAATATTCATAAACTCTTAAGAATTAACTAATTACCAAAGTTATGCATGTAAGTGGAGTGCAGTCTAAAAAAAAGGATTCACACACAGTTTTGTGTATGAATCCTTTTTTACCATTGGAAGGTGGATGTCGGTAAAATTTAAAAGTTGGGTGATCAAACGTGAAAGTTGGGCGATAAAACGTGGAAGTTTATTGATAAAATTAAAAGGTTGGGCGATAATTCTTGAAAATGTTCCGATAAAATTTAAAAGTTGGGTGACATTATGTTAAAACGGATGACACGATAGTTAATTGGAGCGAGCCGCGTGAGTGAATTGGCTCATCAGACTCGTCCAGGAATTTTTATCGACATTGTTAAAAAAAGCAGCCCCAAGTGAATCGCTTGAGACTGCCTTGATATATTATTTTTTTTTCGTATAATCAAACAAACATCGCGCATGGTCTTGCACTACTTCTACAAAAGCCTCTACTTGCCGTAATTCAAATGAAGATTCATAGCCAATTAACCAAGTATCACGCGTTATACCAAATTCTTTTTCATTATTCGTTAACGCTATTTTATTAATACCATCATGATCATTTAAAGTAATGGAAGGTAAAATAGCATAACCAATGCCGTTCAATGCCATTTGCTTACAAATTTCAATCTGATCAACTAAAATTTGTTTTCTTGGATTTGAAGCGAAATGCTGTTGCCACCATTGTTGAATTTCCTGATAGTAATTGGAATCACTTTTATATTGAATAAAAGGTCGGTCTGTCGTCAAGACATCTTCTATAGTTTTTAGCTCTTGATCTACTAAATAAAGGGTGTCACGAAATAGGTGAATTTTTTCCCCTTTCCAATCAACCTGCCCGCGCACAATCCCTATATGAGCCTCACCTTCATAAAGCGCTTTTACTATTTCAGAACTCCAGCCAGTCATAAGAGAGATTTTTGCATCAGGATATTTCGATACAAAATCCTTTAATATTATCGGAAGCCAGTTTTGGCCGACAATCGATGCACAGGCGATTTTCAATGTCCCGTTTACTTTCGTCGTTAATGATTGGATTGTTTCAAATATCTCTTCTTTTTTGCTGAGCATTTCAGTTGCATAGGCAATAATAAGCTCTCCAGCAGGTGTCGCCGTAAGTCCTTTTTGCGAACGAATAAATAACTGCGCACCCCAGTCCTTTTCAATAGTCTGCAACCGTTGTGAAAGTGCTGGTTGAGATAAAAATAAACGTTCTGCTGCTTTACGCATATTACGTTCCTCTGCTAGTACTTTTAAAATTTCAGCCTCCGTTGCCATCAATCAGTAAACCTCCGATACAAGCAAAGAGGGGGCCTCATGATTTTCATCTGAGTCCCCTCTTAAACTACTACTCTTTTTGATAAATATATTTTTTCAATTGCTTTAATATAACACGTCTCGTTAAAATTCCCGCAAATGTTCCTTCTTCGTCTACAACACATAAAAAGGCGTGATTAATAACTAAGTCGAGCGCTCGCTGAAAAGTATCCGTCAACTTTAATACAGCGATATCTTTCTCCATTATTGTATCCACTTTAATATCGGGTAGCTTTTCATATTCAATATGTTCTAGTCCAAGAATGGATTCAGTAATCATTTTCATACTTAGTAAACCTTGAAGTCGATATTTCAAATCTAAAACAGGTATTGATGAATACCCTGTACGTGTAAGTACTAGGAGTGCATGTTCCGCACTATTTCCAATTTGTACATGCGCAACCTTTTCAGATGAAATAATAAAATCACTAATTGGCATTGCTAATAAGTCTTTGCTGTTAGTTGAAATCATGAACTTCTTCTCCTTTTCTGTTCTCGCTTTGCAGAACAGGATGCTTCCCTTTTATCATATCATAACTATTCCTTTTATGACCACGACAAGGCCGAGAAGAGTTTTTATAAAGCAACGAATTATTTTAGCATTTTGAACAAAACTAAGTATCGAAAGTGCATATATACGAGGGTATTTGAGGGCAATGGAGAAATATCTTCATTCAGCCTCATTTATGCATATGAACTGAATGAAGATATTATTTACTTAATAGCCAGCCTTACTCCAGTAATAAAAAATCATTATTCCTAAAAAGAGTAAAAAAATGATGTATACCCAAACAACTGGGTTGAGCATAGTCGCATACTCTTCAACGGTTTCAGAAATCGGCGTATCGTTTTCTGATTTCCGTTGAGACGTCATTTTAGCAATTTTTAGCGTCGACACAAGCGAAATAGCAGAAATAATCGTAATGGCAATAAGAGCCGGTATTAACCACATACCCATTCGGCAAAACTCCTTTCTTTACCCTTAGTATGCGTCAACTCGGCTCTCCATTATGCAAAGTTTTTGTTATCAATTAGCCTCCCATAATTGCCGCTGCCGCTTCGCTTTCGCGCAGAAAACATTTGCCGCTGCCGCTTCGCTTTCGCGCAGAAAACATTTGCCGTTGTCTCTTTGCTTTCGCTACAGAAAACAATTGCTGAAAGAAGTTAGAATGGATACTGATTAAGCCATTGCCCACCATCAAGTGTCACACATTCACCGTTCATATAGCTTGCTTTATTAGACATTATAAATGTAGCTAAATCTGCAATTTCTTCAGGAGTACCTATCCGGCCTAATGGAACAGAGTCTAGCGTACGAGCAGCCGCAGCCTCTGATTCCCAAAGCTTTTCCGCACCACCTGTACGCTCAATTGGACCAGGAGCAATTGCATTTACTCGAATGCCATATTGTTTTCCCCATTCAACAGCTAACGTTCGAGTTAATGACAATACACCTGCTTTAGCTGCCGCAGAATGAATAACACCAGCACCTGCATTCCATGCATATGTTGCAACCATATTAAGAATAGATCCCTTAATATTATTTTGAATCCAGTACTTACCGACTGCCGAAGAACAAAAGAATGTCCCATTTAAAACAATATCAATAACAGTCTTCCAACCATTTGGTGATAAATCCTCTGCATGCACTATAAAATTACCAGCCGCATTATTCACAAGCCCATCAACTTGTCCAAACTTTTCAACAGCAAATGCTAGCATTGCCTCTGCATGCTCCGGTACTCGAACATCCATTTGGAACGTTTCAATCGCTTTTCCGGCCTCTAAAATAAAGGCTTTCGCCTCTGCTAATCGCTCCTCGTTACGACCTGTAATGACAACATTTGCCCCTTCAGCAACAAATTTCTTTGCCATGTAAAGCCCCATGCCATTTGATCCACCCGTTATAATAATTGTTTTCCCCTGCAACATACGATTTCCCCCTTTTAAAAAATGAATGGTGATTCATATAAATATTACTATATTTTCTCGTATATGTCATATTAATTCTGTAAAACAATAGGGGCAGTCCTGTTAGCAGAGATTCTTAAGTTGTGGGAGTATTTTACTGGCGCTCTATTTTCGCTTCTCTTTCGCAGTTTTTCCATACCGCGCGGGGATCTGCTTCTCTTTCGCGAGTATTTCTCTGGCGCGCGCGGGTAGTAAGAACTCGCTTCTTGATTACTTGCTCTAGTGGCTTCCTTAGCAACATTAACTTTCCAAAAAACGATAGTGGTGCTATCTCTGACACCATTTTTTTGATATTCTTTAACATTGACCAAATGCACTCTTGATCCTCAGCGTTGAAGAAAGAATTATAAATGTTAATAGGGTTTGAATATGGTTCATGGGGCATTCTAGTAAGCCATCTGTGGTTAGAAAAAGGCGATTATCTCCTTTTCTTAATTCTTTAATTCCAACATTGTAGCAAGGGACGTCCTGTTCAAAAGTATTGACTTGTCCTATCCATTCGTAAAATTGCCTTTGATTTAATTGAAACTGACCTAATGCTGCCAATTCTTAATGAAATAAAAAAAGAACACAGTCTCCAACTGAAAACCACCATACATATTTATCTTTTCTTACAACAATTAAACAGCAGTTTCTCCATTAATATTCCTGCAAACAGATAAGAACTCTTCTGCTTGAAATATAGTTAAAATCTTCAAGTCTTTTGAAGGTTCGATGGTTTGTTGGAAATGTTTAATTTCATCTTTATAATAAAAAAATGGCTTGATAATGATTATGTATTATGAGCATCTAGTAAAATGGAAAATTCCCAATCTTGCTTTTCATCGAGCCATACTAAACAACCATCTTCGTTTTTATATTGGCCTGCATCGGAGTTACCATATCGCCCAACAATAACATGGTTAATTTGATAAAGACTTGGGTGATCTATGAAGTTGTCTTGGCTACCTATCCAACTAAAATCTTCTATAGAATCACTCATATGCATTACGCTCCACATATGCTCTAATACGTGTACAAAGTTTAACAACTTCGCTATTGTCACCCATCGGAGCATCTTCCCAATCATATACATCATTTGGTCCCCAAAACTGTTTAGGGGTGTTAGGATATCGGGGAACTAAATGCATATGCAAATGTGGTACTGAATTTCCTGAAGCTAATGAATAAATATGTTCTGTCTTTTCACACTCCATTATTGCCTTACTGACTCTAGCCATAATAACACCAAATGCTTTTGCTTCTTCTAGAGTCATATCTCCGAGAGTAGGGACTATTACAAATAAAACATTTCTCCATTAACCCCCACTCCTCTGTTCAAATTTTCAAAATAACATAATCAATAAAAAAAGTTACAAATTAAATTTGATTTGTAACCCTATTTTAGACAGTTTCTTTTCCAAATCTTAAAACACATAATGAAAGGCCATTTTATAAAGCTCCATTAGCTCTTCCTGTGTCGGAACCTTAGGATTATTTCCAGGGCTACCGCTAGCAATTGCATCAGCTGTCATTTTTGGAATAGCTGCGTAAAAGGCTTGTTCTTCAATTCCCCACTGTTTTAAATTCCCTATATCCATCTTCTTGCACATTCCCTTTATCGAAACAATAGCTAAATCGGCAAGCTCCTCTAGAGATAACTGCCCATTATCTCTATTAAAAAATTTACCTAAATCCGCTAGTCGATCGACACAAGCATCCTTTGAAAATTCTAATACTGCTGGTAAAAGCATGGCATTTGAAATACCGTGGGGCACATGGAATAACGCTCCAATTGGACGAGACATGCCATGTACTAAAGCAACAGAGGCATTTGAAAATGAAAGACCTGCTTGCATTGAGCCTAGCGACATCGCTTCCCGCGCTTCAATATCATTGCCTTGCTCATAAACTTTTAAAATATTATTAACGATTAACTCCATGGCTGATAGTGCCAGTACATTCGAATAAGGATGTGCTAAACGAGATAAATAACTTTCAATAGCATGACTTAATGCATCGATACCGGTCGCTGCTGTGATAGCGGGTGGAGAGGTAACCGTTAAAATCGGATCTACAATGGCGATGGTTGGCATAAATGCAGGTTGCTTAATCATCATTTTCACGTCATTTTTCGTATTCGTAATGACTGTTGCATCCGTGGCTTCTGAACCAGTACCAGCCGTTGTCGGTATCGCAATATGTGGGATCGGTGCTTGCTCAGCTATTTTTGCCATTTTCATATAATCACCAATGTAGCCACCATTCGTTGCAACTACTGCGATTGCTTTTCCTGTATCGATACAGCTACCACCGCCGACGGAAATAATAATATCGCAGCCCTCTGATTGTAAATTATGAAGCCCCTTTGCTACATACGTATCTACTGGTTCCGTTGTTACGCCTAAATATGAAACCGCTTCTAAACCACTAGCTCTTAATAAAGCACTACATTGATTAACAAAACCTAAACTATCCATTATTGGATCACTAATGATCAGAGCCTTAGTCCCCAATTTTTTTGCATAATCGCCTACTTCTTCAAAAGAATCTCGTCCATAAACAATCGTTCCTGGCGAATGAACCGTATAGATTGTTTTTGTTTGAATCATATCTAAACCTCCTAAGCTATTGTGCTGTATAACCGCCATCCAAAAGTATTGCTTGACCTGTTATACCCTTTGCGATATCACTAGCTAAATAAAGCGCAAGTCCTGTAACTTCCGATACATCTAGTAAACGTTTTTGGGGAACGAGTGGATAAAGCACCTGCTCAAGCACTTCTTCTACTTGAATTCCCCTTGTTTTTGCCAAATCCGTAAACTGATTACGTACTAATTCTGTATCGACATACCCTGGACAAATCGCATTCACGGTTATCCCTTCAGTTGCAACCTCTAGTGCCGCCACTTTCGTTAAACCAACTAGCCCATGTTTGGCAGCATTGTAGCCTGCTTTACCTGCAAACCCAATAACGCCATTAATGGATGCCATATTAATAATGCGTCCAAACTTATTTTTCTTCATATGTGGCAAGACATATTTCATTGCTATAAAAGGTGCAACAAGCATCACTTTTTGCATGGATTCGAAGATTTCTGTCGCGAAATCCTCTATAAGAGAAACATGCTGAAACCCTGCGTTGTTAATTAAAATATCTATTGTCTTAAACTTTTTAACAGTAAAGTCAATTGCATCATATATTGCCTGTTCATTCGTAACATCACATGTGTATGCTGTTAATTGCGGATAGTGTTTAATTGCCTCCGCTAAAAGCTGGTCATTAATATCTGTTATCACGACATTCGCTCCCTGCTCAGCAAACGTTAGTGCCATGGATAACCCGATACCTCGGGCTGCTCCTGTAATAAAAACTGTTTTTCCTTTCACGCAATCCCTCCTGGAGTAATAAATCCTATCCATAATTTGAACATTAAAAAGAGCTGTAAAAGAATACAGCTCTTCATTTGTATTAGTCGTTATTACTTGGGAATGCAAATGTAGATGCTGTCGAAGCATGCCCTGTCATCCAACGCTCTGATATTGTTTTTGTTTTTGTGAAGAAGCGTGCTTGATCTGGACCAAACATATGACCTTCTCCAAAACGGGAGCCTTTAAATCCAGCAAAGTTATGGTAGCCTACCGGGATTGGAATTGGGACATTCACACCAACCATTCCAACATCGATTTCTGTTGTAAATTTACGAGCTGCTAAACCATCATTCGTAAAAATGGTTACCCCATTTCCAAGCTCATGCTTATTAATAAGTTGGATTGCTTCGTCCAATGAATCAACACGTACAACATTTCGCGCTGGACCAAATATTTCTTGTTCATAAATTTCCATACCTGGTTTTACGTTATCTAACAATGTTGGCCCTACAAAGAATCCTTTTGAATCTTTGACAATATCAAGTTCACGACCATCACAAACAACTGTTGCCCCTTCAGACTCTCCTCGATTGATCGCAGCAATAATCGCTTCCTTCGATTGCTGTGAAATGACAGGGCCAAAGTCTGTTTCTGGATTTGTATATGAGCCTACCTTCAAATTAGCGATTTTCTCCTTTAATATTTCAACAAGACGATCTGCAGTATCCTTTCCCACAGGCATAATCGTAGAAATAGCCATACAACGTTGAGAGGCTGCTCCATAAGCTGCTCCAATAAACGCATTTGCTACCTGATCAAGATCCGCATCAGGCATAACAACCATATTGTTTTTTCCTCCACCAAGTGCTGTGACACGTTTACCGTATTTCGAGCCCGTTTCATAAATATATTTGGCAACTGGTGTCGACCCTACAAATGAAATTGCTTCCACACTCGGGTTTTCTAATAGTTCATTAACTGCATCTTTATCTCCATTTACTACCGTCCAAATACCATCTGGTAACCCAGCCTTTTTCCAAAGCTCGCTAACAAATAAAGCAGTCATAGGAACACGTTCGGAAGCTTTTAAAATAACTGCATTACCGACGGCAATTGCCATACTTGTTTGCGCTAAAGGCACCATGATTGGGAAGTTAAACGGCGAAATAGCCGCTACAACACCTAATGGATATTTTGCAGAGTAGGCATTAATGTCACCACCAACATTAACGGAGTACTCTCCCTTCATTAAATGAGGTGCATTGATGGCTAAGTCAACCGACTCTAAACCGCGTGTAATTTCACCTTTCGCATCCTCAATTGTTTTACCGCTTTCCGAACAAATAATTTGTAAAAGCTCCTCCATATTTTCAGTTATAAGATTACGGAACTTTAATACAATCTCGGCACGTTTAGCTACTGACGTATCTCTCCATTGTGGAAATGCTGCCTGTGCCTTATCGATTGCCTCTCGAGTTTCTTCTACAGTAGCAAGTGGCACCTTGGCAATGACCTCACCCGTCGTAGGATTAAATACTGAACCGAAGCGTCCGCTTTTCCCTTCTACTAGTTCCCCACCAATAAAGTGCGTTAAAGTTTTAATGTCTTGTGCTGTTGTCATACTTCTAGTCCCCCTTTAAATTTGTTCAATCTTACATTTTTCTTTTAAACTTAAATAAGTTGCAGACATATCATTTTCTCCATAGCCCTGCTGAGAAATATCACTATAAAGCTCCACTAATTTTTCCCCGATTCGAAGTGGTACCCCTGCTTCTTCTGCCATATCTTTCGCTAGCTTCAAATCTTTTAATAATAGATTTGTAGAAAAGCCTGGCTGATAGTTGTCGTTTTTCATGTACTCTAAATAATTACGTTCATAAATACGGCTTTGACCATAACTATTACTTAATACTTCATACAGCGTATCAGCATGAATACCCATCTTTTCACCAAGCACGATTGTTTCAGCGATTGCTTCTGTATAGAATCCAATCATTAAATTATTGAGTAATTTAATACGTGTACCTACACTTGGGGATGTACCTAGATGGTAAATATTTTTTCCTACTATTCGAAATATTTCAGATCCAGTTTGATAATTTTCCTCTTCACCACCAACCATTATCGTAAGTGTTACATTAATAGCCCCTATAACACCCCCACTAACAGGTGCCCCAAGATAACGTAATCCCAATGATTGTGCTTCCTTATGTAAGGAATCATTCAATTCGGGATTTACCGTACTAAAGTCTATTAATAAACTTCCTTTCTTAGCATGGTGCATTATACCCTGTTCAGATCTATATACTTGTTCCACTACTTGTGGTGTCGGCAAGCTCGTCATGATAATATCACTTTGCTCAGCAACCTCCTTTGCTGTTGGAAGCCCAACTCCACCTTCTTTTTTAAATTGCTCCACCGCTTGTGAATTCGTATCAAAGCCATATACCTTATAGCCAGCCTTTAATAAATTTACTGACATCGGTAACCCCATATTGCCTAAGCCGATAAAACCTAATTTCTCCGTCATTATTGACCTCCCCCTAACTTGAAAATTCAATGAACACTAGCCAAACTCTACTCTTTTATCGTAACATTAATAACGAGATTCTTTAATTGACCATAGTCATTGACCGTGGTCAATTAAATCATAATCAAAACAAAACCATCTCGTCAATTAAAAAAATTTATATTTTCAGAATATTTTCCGTAGAAAATATCTTAAAATACTTAAAATTGGCTCATCATCATAACGTGTGGTTGATTTCCGTTCCTACAGGGCGCTTTAGCTGCTGCTTTACTTTCGCACAGAGCGAAGCTTCCTGGGGGCGCCCGATGAGTCGCTTGGAGCAACAGATGTTTTTTGTGCGAAAGCGAAGTGTAACGTAGCGACAGCAACACGATGTTTTTTGTGCGAAAGCGTAGTGTAACGTAGCGGCAGCAACACGATGTTGGTCACGAAGGCTTTATCACAGGATGTGATGCTCTTAGCCTTCGTTCCTCTATTGCTAATCCCCAAGGAGTCGCCAGTCTTCACTCCAATCTACTAATATACATGGCATATGCTTTAACAACTGTCATCCACAACATTTGGTGATGAGCCTTAAAAATGGAGGTAAAATCGAAATATGAATTCATTAACTAGTCGACAATTAAAGGCATTAGAAACACGTGAAAAATTACTCAAAGTATCATTAGATTTATTTAATAAACATGGATTCGAACATATATCTGTTGAGCAGATTACTAAAGCGTGTAATGTATCAAAAGGAACATTTTACACACATTTTCCATCCAAGTACGATGTTATTTTAGAAAAATTTAAAGAGCTAGATAGTTTTTATGGCTCTGTGAAAAAAAATATTGATCGTACATTGCCGCCAAGTGAAAAAATTTTATTGCTCTATAAAGAACAAATGCAGTATTTAACAAATGTTGTTGGCAAAGATTTATTACGAACAGTGTATACTGCCGCAATGACAAATCAAGTGGAACAAGATCATTATTTAATAAATCCACAAAGAATGATTTTCCAAATTATGAACACTTATATCGAAGAAGGTATTCAACTTGGCGAGTTTCGTCAAGATTTAGAAGTTAGTCAAATTCAAGCAATTATTCAGCGTTGTATGCGTGCAAATGTCTATGATTGGTTAATCCATAATGAAGACTTCGATTTATCAGCAGAAATGGTGCAATTTACAGCTATTGTGTTAGATGGATTGAAAGTAGAAAATAACTAGCTAAATTTAAAAGAGTTTGCTAATGTGGAAACTTATTCATCCCGAACATCATGTAAGTATGTCACTATCTATTTTGCAAAAATTCCTTGAAGATATTCAACGATATGAGTATGAGATAGCTCCCGATACCCATTTTAATCTTTTTGCAAAGGCTTTTAATTGTGATATTAAACTGTTGTTCATTGAAAATCTTCCCTTTCGTTATTATGAAGTATAGGCTAACTATGTGAAAAGGGAAATAAAAACTAATGAACAATATGAGAATCGTGTCAAAAAGAAGGTAAGAAAATATGTCTAGAGTTTATGACGACCGTACAAATAATTGCTTTATCAAAACAAGTAAAACATAAGTGTTAAACATTCATAAAAATACCTTCAAAAAAAACAAGCAACCAATAAAATTGATCGCTTGTTTTTTGTACAGCAGTTTGCTAAATATAACCCACTATTGAGGGGGTATATAACAATACCCATTTATTTAAATGAAATTTTGAGGAACACATTCACGAACACCAGAATTTCTCAAGGAGTTAAATAAAGCTGCACTGATTCTTAATAAAACATTGTTATCAGTGCCATTTTCTAAATCATAGATTACAAAATATGAATTATCTACTGAAAAAATACATTTTCGTTCTAATTTAAATCCAGGTGGTACAGGAGGAAGATTAAAACGTGGTACAATCACAGGTGTATCTCCTTCAGCTCTGATAAAATTGAAAGTTTGTTGGTCAATCTCATAGATATTAACTGGATCAATCTCCACACCATCAGCTGGAATTGTAATTTCATCTTCAACTAATAGGAAAAAGCGTTCGTTTCGAAAATTGAAAAGACTTCTCGCCCCAATTACAAATGATGCCATTTTTATATTCACCTCCTTTTCTATACAATATTTTATTCATATCGAATAAAGTTGTTTGGACAAAAAGGAAGGTGGAGTGAAGAATAGTTTCTGGACTGAAGTCATTAAAAGCTAATAGTAAGGGTGAGATTGGATTATCAGATATGCATTAAGATTAACTGAACAATAGGAGGAAATTTATTAATAAGGTGTGATCCGCTTTTTATAGCAAATTTCTAAGAATTTGTGAAGAATCGCACTTAAACTCCCATGAAAGAACTTAATCATCTTTCATTTTCTGTGGTGTAGCGCTGGTTTTTGAGCTACATGGATGGCTAACGGGTGCATTAGTTAAATAAGAAAGGGCATAACATATTTTATATGACTAATATGTTATGCCCTTTAATTTATTTATCTTTTTTCAATTTAGGTCTTGATAAGTTACACGATGAAGTGCTACTTGACTTGTTTACATTAGCTGACAAAATATTTATTAACAATGGTTTCTACAGGTAATGGCTTGTTATATAAAAAGCCTTGGCCTTTTTGGCAACAATGACGTTTTAAGAAATCAACCTGTGATGGCTCCTCGATCCCTTCAGCAATTACCTCTAATCCCAAGTTATGAGACATTGAAATAATGGCCTTAATAATTGCCTCATTTTTATCATCTTTCGTAATATCAGCTATAAATGATTGATCAATTTTTATGATATCTATCGGATAACGCTTTAAATAGCTTAAAGATGAATAGCCTGTTCCAAAATCATCAACCGAAACATAAACACCTAATTGCTTCAATTCAGTTAAAATTGAAAATGTTTCATGAACATTCGTCATGGAGCTTTCGGTAATTTCCACCTCTAATAATTCAGGTGGCACATTATACTTTTTCAAGGCCGTTTTAATTTTCCGAGCAAAGTTCTCTTTCCTAAATTGTTTTGGTGAAATATTGATGGCAATTCGCACTGGTCGATAGCCCTTCATCTGCCACTCTTTTTGATAGCGACATACCTCGTCAATAATCCAATCACCGATTTCAATTATTAAGCCGGATGCCTCCGCAATAGGTATAAACTGTGCAGGAGACACAAAGCCAAATTTTCGATTATTCCATCGTAATAACGCCTCAAAACTATTGATGCTGTTATTCATTAAATCCATTTGTGGCTGTAAATGGATACTTAGCTCATTAAATTCGATAGCACGACGTAAATGGGCCTCCATTAGCGCTTCATTTGGAAAAATAGTTGTCATATCTTCACGATAGTAACGGTAGTGTGAACGCCCATGCTCTTTTACAGAAAACAATGCTTTATCCGCTTTACGTACAAGTGTTTCTAAATCCTTGCCATCTGCTGGACTGAGTGAAATACCAATTGACACGCTAATAAAGTATTCCTGCCCATCAATCATAAATGGTTGCTTTAATGCGTCTAAAATAGCATTAGCCGTAAGTTCAATTTTGTTAACGGTTGCATCTTTTAGCACAAAAATAAATTCATCGCTATTATAACGATAAAGCGAGCATTTGGAGTAACAGAGCTCACGAAGTCTATAACTAAACATTCGCATAAGTTCATCACCCTTACTTTCACCAAGGGATTCATTAAACTTTTTAAAGCGATCAATATCCACTAAAATAATAGCCGCTTGCTTATTATGCTTTTTACCATTTAAATGCTGAAGCCAATGCTCCTTAAAAGCCTTGCGATTCCAAATACCCGTTAATTCATCCATTAATGCTAGGTAATAAAAGGCCTCATGATCATTCATAAATGAAGTGGCTTCTTTCACAAATAAGTGTACACCTATAATTTCACCATTAAAATACGTAGGATGCGTTCTTAAATAAAATGGTTCTTTACTTAGCAATTGACCTTTAAACATACATTGGGGCATACCAAATGCTGAGCCCTCAATAGTTTTTGCAAATAATAATTTAAATTCGTTGATATACTTACTCTCTAATAATGAAAAAATATTTTGACCTATCAAGCTTTGATGTTCTTTTGACAATAGAGAAGTGGCAACAACGTTTTGGTGAATAATGCGACCTTGTAAATCAGTTGTTAATACCGGACTTACGTGCTGTTCCACAAATTGCAAATACGGTACTACCTCATTCTGTTTCTCCCGTAGAATAACGGCTATAACTGATTTTTCTAAGGGCAGTACACGAACAACAAATGTTTTTACTGTGTGCTCCGTACTTTCCTTTAGATTTTGGTCTTTATTACATTCTTGTTGTAATATATTTGATAATTGTAGCCAACATTGCTCCGTAAAAAATTGTTCTGCGTTGGTGGCTTTCACATCTTGTAGCTTAATAAATGACGGTAGCTTTTCGTTAAAATTTACGACTTCAAACGCTTTTGTATCAACTTTTTTCAAACATACGATTGCATCAAATGGGTTGAGTTGTATGAATTGATGATAGTCTGCAAATTGCGCTACACTCTCTTTATATTTTTTCATTATATCCCTCACTAAGTAGCGTGTTTGCTTTATTCTTCGTCTAGCGTAGGTTTTAGTGCATCCTTTAGGAAAATTTCCTGACTATTAATCGGATCTTCACCACGGTCAAACTCTTTATAATGATATTTTCCATTGGAGTCTTGAATCCGAGCTTTTGCTGTATCCTCAAGTTGTGTATTCATGATGTTAATAATACGAGCTTTTGCTTCGCTTGCATATACAGGGAATAAAATTTCCACGCGTTTAATCATATTACGAGTCATCATATCTGCAGAAGATAAGTATACTTTATTTTCCCCATTATGATGGAACCAATAAATACGAGAATGCTCAAGGAAACGACCAACAATACTCGTTACTGTTATGTTTTCACTAATTCCAGGGATGCCTGGTCGAATGCAACAAATACCTCGAATGATAAGCTCTACTTTCACCCCTGCAATAGACGCCTCATACAGCTTCATCATTAAGTCTTTGTCCGTTAGTGAATTCATTTTAGCTCGAATAAAACCATTCCCATGCTTTTTATGACAAGCAATTTCTTCATCCATTAATCGAATAAATTCATCTCGAATATCAAATGGCGCCACGACTAAATGATTAAAAGTTGGCTTTTCTGTATAACCGCTTAAATAGTTAAAGAAGTTAGTAGCATCAATGCCAAATTCCTTATCTGTTGTTATTATACCCATATCTGTATAAATTTTTGCAGTCGCATCATTATAATTTCCTGTCCCAAGATGTACAAAACGTTCAATTTTTCCATTTCGACGACTTACAACAAGCGTTATTTTCGAGTGTGTTTTTAAGTTATTCATACCGTAAATGACCAGGCAGCCAGCTTGCTCAAGTTGCTTTGCCCAATGCACATTATTTTCTTCATCAAAACGTGCCTTCAATTCAACTAACACTGTTACCTGTTTACCATTTTCCGCAGCGAACTTTAATGCTTGTATAATAGGCGAGTTCCCACTAACACGATACAATGTTTGTTTAATGGCTAAAACGTTCGGATTAACTGCCGCTTCTGAGATAAAATCTACAATTGGCGCAAATGACTCATATGGGTGATGGAAAAATATATCTTGTTGCAGAGTTTTTTCAAAAATATTTTCATCCGATTGCAAATCTAATGGTGGCTGTGGAATAAAGCTTTCATATTCTAAATGTTCCCGACCAACCGATATGCCTTTTACAAACGAGAACATAAATGTTAAATCTAGCGGTCCATCTATATGAAAAACATCTGTTTCTTCAATTTCAAATTCTTCTAGTAAATATGTAAGAACTTCCTCGCTCATCTCGCCCTCACGAACTTCTAGACGGCTCCCTACACCCCATTTACGTTTTTTCAACTCTTTTTCAATTTCTACAAGTAAATCTCTTGCTCCTTCCTCATGAATCGTTAAATCAGCATTACGCGTCAAACGGAAAGCCTGTGCTGATTTGACACTGTAACCATAAAAGAGCTTTTCGATATGCGCTACAATCACGTCTTCTAATAAGACAATAACTGTCTCTCCATCTGCTGATGGTACTTTAATATAACGATCTAAGACAGATGGAACTTGTACGATCGCTACCTTTTCACGATTTTCTAAGTCGGTTTCATCTTGCTCTAATAAAACAAGTAAATTTAAAGTTTTACCAAGCAAAGTTGGGAAAGGACGATAAGCATCTACAGCTACGGGTGTTAAAACAGGGAAGATAGTTTCTGCAAACATTTCATTGACGAATGCTTTCTGTGTGTTATTTAAGTCTTTCATGTCTGCAATATGTACATTATGTTGTGGTAATAAATCATATATTAAATGTCTATAAACTTCAGTTTGTCGGCGCACTAATGCCTGAGTTCGCTCTGCAATTTTTGCTAATTGTTCTTTTGGTGTTAAACCTGACTTATTTTCAGGCTTATGGAATCCTGCACGTACCTGATCCTGTAGACCCGCAACACGCACCATAAAAAATTCATCTAGATTCGAGCTAAATATCGCCAAAAATTTCAATCGTTCTAGCAGAGGATTGTTGATATCCTCTGCTTCCTCTAAAACTCGTTCGTTGAAGGCTAACCAGCTTAATTCACGATTATTATAGTATTGCGGCTTAGCGATTTCCTCTAGTAAACGACCTTGTGCTTCTGTTAAATTCCCTTCACCTAACTGATTATTCGTAACTTCAGTTGTCATAATTGTTCAACCCTTCTTCAATAAAGTTTATTTTTATAGGTATTTTTAGTGCGCGTTCTAGATGTTTTTTATGTCGATTTGCTTGATATTTTTCAGCGGCCGCATTATGTTTTACATAGATGTTAAGCTGAACATAATCCTCTTTTGTTTGCATCTTAATGGTACGTACTATCTTTCTTTTAGATACATTTAACGCATAGACAAATTTTAAAAGTGCGCCAAAGTCTCGTATTTTACGATACTCCTCACGACTCATCCATTCTGTAAAAGGAGCTGCGAATAGCTGAAAATAATCTTTATTTTTATACGAGGCTAAAAGTGCTAATTTCACACGCTCTTTATGATTTAGCCCATCGATAGATTGGTTCGCAATTAAATAAAAGGTATGCTGACTCGCCGAACTTAACTCAATATACTCCCCTATATTAAAAACCTTCGCTGCTTTCGCCAATAATTGCAAATCTTTTGGATTATGTTGTAAACAACCGAAGCGACAGCATTCACGGTACAATTGATCCGTTAAACGCGTCAAATAGTCCACTTCTTTTTCAGTTCGACCATACTGACGAGCCAATCTTTTAGCGTTTCCCTCAAACACATTGTATTTATCAAACGCACTTTTATCTGTTTGCAAAATACGCTGTATAATGAGTCCTTCTCGCAAACCCTTCTTTGTTATTTGGAACAACTTACTGCTGACAACCTCCATTAACACATTGAAAACCTCTAGTGCAGGAGCGATGATGTCCGCACGATCTGCCGAAAGCCCATCTAACTGCTTCAATTCATTAAAACTTAAACTACCTAAAAACACACTGAGCTCAACTAAATTTTCCTTAGTCATTTCGTAGCCATGTACACTTGCTATTGGATATGCATGTTTTTGCTGATGAATTTGGGCAATATTTCGAGCACTACCACCAATGGCGATAATCGGTAAACCGATATCCTGAATCCATGGGAGTGATGTGAACTGTTCTTTAACAAATGCAATGAGTTCCTTTTTTTCACTACCATTCATAATCTCGCCCTTTACAAAACGTTGCTTTAAAGAAACTGTACCAAAAGGAAAACTATAAGATTTCTGTAGGTCTTTATTTTCAAAAAGCGTTATTTCTGTACTACCACCACCAATATCAATAGTTACAGCGGACTTCGTGCCTATTGAATGCGCTACAGCAACAAAGCCATAATATGCCTCTTCTTCTTCAGATAATAGCTCTATTTGAATGCCTGTTCGTTCTTTCATTAAGGTAATAATTTTTGCTCTATTTGTTGCCTGACGGATTGCAGCTGTTGCAGCAGCTTTAACATCAGTCACTTCAAAATCATCGAGCATTGCTTTAAAAGTCAATAATGTTTCTGTTAATACTTGTATACCTTCTTCAGACATTTCACCAGAGGGCTGTAAATATGTACGTAAACGTGCAACTGTTTTAATATTTCCAATCTCACGAAGTCCCTCTTCTTTATCGTATTGATACAATACTAATCGGATGGTGTTAGAGCCAATATCGATGATAGCCGTTTTTAAATCATTCAAATAATCACTTCCTTAACGCATACATTCATACTATTTACTAATCGTTTAGCCTCTTCGGTCTGTAGATACAAACCTGTGGGCTCTTAGCTTGCCAGTGTCAGGATACTCACGTCAAAGTTTTATAGACAAGTTGGCCCTTATTATTTTGTTCCTAGCATCATTGATCTATACAAAAAAGCCGGAGCCTAAAAGGCATCCGACTTCTTAAAATTATTAATATACTTTCAGGATACCCATTATTATTATTGTGAAGTACCTTAATCTCTATTGTTAAACCCTAATAAAAACTTATTTTTATAAGATAAGTTGATCTATACGTAAAATAAGCTCCGCAATTTCAGGCTTACTAATTTGATCCTCTGCACCTACTTGGTCACCTTTATGACGAAGATCATCCGTAATTAAGCTTGAGAAAATAATAACTGGAAGCTTTTGGAGGTCTGGATGCTCTTTTATTTTACGTGTTAAATGATGTCCATCCATTTGTGGCATTTCAATGTCTGTCACAACTAATTGAATATGCTCGGCTACTTCGTTACCACCTTTGACGATAGTTTCGAGATATTCATAAGCATCACGTCCATTTTCAAAGAATTCAACATTCGCATAACCTGCCTCATTCATAGTATCGAATAAGAGCTTACGTAGTAACGGTGAATCTTCAGCAATTAAAATTCGTTTTTCAGAGCGCTCACGTTTACCGAGCTTTTTAACAGATTCTACACTAATACCAGAATCCGGATTTATATCCACCATAATTCTTTCGAAATCTAGTAATAAAATCATCTGTTCATTTTGCTTAATAACACCAATTACTTGTGATGTTCCTCCTTGATACATATCAGAAGGTTTCTCGATTTGATCCCATGAAATACGGTGGATCTGCGTTACATTATCTACATGGAATACTACGCGCTGTTTATTAAACTCAGCTACAATATATTTTTGCTGAGGACTACGCTCTGCCTTTTGAATACCTAACACTCGGAGCATATCAACTACTGGTAAAACCTCACCTCGTAATTGAATTATCCCTTCTACATGCGGGTGCGCGTGTGGAATAAATGTTACTGGAATCGGTTGAATGATTTCCTTTACTTTAATAACGTTAATACCAAATTTATTGTTCGCTACTTCAAATTCAACAATTTCTAGCTCATTTGTGCCACTTTCTAACAATATACCTTTATGTTCCAAAGCAACCCCGCTCCTTTCTACTCAACTTCAATTTAATTTAATTTATAATTCAATTGTATCATAGGCAATACATTTCTCCTACTTGCTTTTTCCAATTTTATTGTGAACATGGGTTGTTATCATAACATTGGGTTGATTTCCATTCCGACAGGGCGCTTGACTGGGCGTGCATACGTTTTTTCAAATATCATCCCCAACTTTTGAGCCATTAACTTTCAGATGTACCAATAGACCAATTATCGTCATCACAATTAATGTCGATAATGCAACACGACTTGCTAGCGTTCCGTAATCTTTCATCCATAATGTGACCGTTCCATAGACTGCCGGCCCAATAATGGAGGATACTTTACCCGAAAATGCAAATAAGCCAAAAAACTGACCCCGTTTGTCTTCTGGAGACAATTCAATAATATATGTTCTAGATGTTACCCACATGGATCCTAGTGATATGCCAAACATACTACCTGCAAGCCAGAACATCCATTGCTCTGTCGCAAAGACAGCAAATGTTAAAGCGACAATCATTAATAGCGCCACCACGGTAATCGCACGTTTGGCTCCTATTGCTTTTGTAATATAACCGAATGTAAAAGAGCCTATAATAGTTGAAACCGTAGACACTAAGTAAAGCACGATAAATTGACCCGACGTAAAGCCAACAATCGTTGTTGCATATACAGCCATCATTGCAATGGTTGTTGCAATGGCATCATTTAAAAAGAAATAAGCAATCATAAAGGTAAAAATAGTTTTATATTGCTTCATGTCTTTAAAGGTTTGAACAATTTCCTTATAGCCATCTAGAAATTTAATAGGCTTGCGCTGAGACCTTGAAATTGGTGTATCCTTATTAATAAAAAATAATGGCAAAGAAAATAACAAATATAAAATTGCAGTTGGAATAAACGCTCGATGGAATCCACTATTTCCTACATACAAATAAACAAGTAATCCAAGAATTGTACCAAGATATCCAATCGCTACCCCATAGCCAGAAATAAGGGGCATTTCTTCTTTTGTCCCTAAATCACTCATCATTGAATCATAGAACACTAGACTTGAATTAAAGAAAAATTTTGCGATGATAAAGCTAACTACAACTAAAAATAAACTAAGTGGCACACCTGAATAATTTGTTGACGTCTGTAGATTCGCAAAAACACCCATCATAAAGGTGGAAAAGATAGAGATAGATGCAAACCACACTATAAATCTCTTTTTATAGCCCGTATTATCTATCCATACACCAAAAAGTGGTGAAAAAATGACGAGGAAAAAGCTGGAAATGGCATTCGCATAAGAAATAAACGTGCTTGCCACCTGCTGCATTACCTCATTGGTCCCTAAAATTTCATCCATATAAAAAGGGAAAAATATAGTATTAATATTTGAAGAAAATATTGTATTCGCAAAATCATAAAATGCCCACGATAAAATTGGCAATGATAAATAAAGAGCTAACTGGCTCCTATGCTGTGCGTCTACTACTGAATTCCGCTTCATAAAATCCTCCTCCCCATTCTCTATAATATTAAATAAATTCCCTCATGTAATAAAAAATACCTCTTATTTAAAGAAAATTTACACTATTTACAATATACAATTATTTTTTATTACCTAACACTTTAGAATAAACGAATTTTAGCCTTAGCTGCGGAATACTAAAGATTACACTTCATAATAAAAAAATATCCAAGCCCCCTCGCTTGGATATCCTTTTTACTATTCTTCTATATCTACCCACGTAGAAGACCATTTTTCAATTGCTTTTAGGACCGGTGCAAGTGCATGTCCTTTTTCTGTTAGCTCGTATTCAATCACCACTGGTGTCGATGGAATAACAGTGCGTTTCACAATGTTTTCGATCTCTAATTCTTTTAATCTCTCTGTTAATACGCGACTGCTAATACCCATTTGTTTTTTAATTGTTGAATACCGTTGAGAACCTTCTAATAACTGATAAATTAGCAGGGTATTCCAGCTATGATTTAAAATTTTTAGCGCCTTTTCAAATCGTGGGCAAATTTTTTTTTGATCCAATTTACTTGCCTCCTAAGTACTTCGTTCTTATATAAGAGTATATCATTTTTATGAAAATCAGTTTCAAAAATAAAATTAAGTTACTTGACAAAACTTGTTTTTAAAAATAAACTAAGTTACGAAATGTAAGTAAAAAAACAAAAGGAGTTTATTATACTATGCAAAATATCGGTTCAACTATTTTACGTGTGGTGCTTGGCTTTATTTTTGCCGCTCACGGATATCAAAAGTTTCAAGGTGGTATCGGCTTTACAGCTGATTATTTTGATGCCATTGGTATTCCAGGCTTTATGGCTTATATTGTTGCCATTATAGAACTAGTCGGTGGTGTTGCAATTATTCTAGGTTTAGGCACAAGACTTTTTGGCGCTTTATTGACAGTGACTATGATTGTTGCCATTTTTACAGCGAAGCTTAGTGTTGGCTTCATCGGTGAAAACGGCTTAGCTGGATATGAATTTGATTTAGCTTTAGCTGCAATTGCTTTATACTTCGCACTTGCAGGAGCATCTAGTTTCTCTTTAGACGCAAAACTTTTTGATAAAGAGTAATGTTTCGTAGTTTACTATTTTCTGTGTGTTAGTGAGCTGCCCCTTTATCAAATACAAAACCCGAAGATCCATCCTTTCATAAGATGATTCTTCGGGTTTTCTAAAATTAGTATTCTTCGCTCTTTATAGTCAGTATTTTATTGATACGCCTTTAAAAGAGCCTGTGTACCGCTTTCGCCATAGCCCGCTTCCACTAGCTTTTCATACATATCATACGCAAGTGCTAGACCTGGTAATGTAATCCCCATTTTTTTAGATTCGTCTAAAGCAATTTTCATATCCTTTACAAAATGCTTAATATAAAAACCTGGTGCGTAATCTTCTTTGATCATACGGGGTGCTAAATTACTTAACGACCAAGAGCCTGCTGCACCAGACGAAATGGATTGCAATACTGTTGGTAAATCAAGCCCAGCCTTTAAACCGTAAGCAAGTGACTCACACACACCAATCATTCCTGAAGCAATAACTATTTGATTACACATTTTAGCATGCTGTCCTGCACCAGCTTCACCTTGATAAACAATATTTTCACCAAAATGTTTCATAACTGATAAAACTTTATTAAATGTAGCTTGGCTACCTCCAACCATAATTGATAATGTCCCATTTTGAGCACCAATATCCCCCCCAGAAACAGGTGCATCTAGCGCTTCCACCCCAAGCTTTTGGGCATGCTCAAAAATTTCCTTTGCCAATGTTGGCTCGGACGTGGTCATATCAATAACGATATTGCCGGGTTCAGCTGTTTGAAATAAACCATTATCTCCAAAATAAACTTCCTCTACATCTGTTGGGTATCCAACCATTGTAAAGGCAATTTCCTTATTTTTAAATGCTTCTGCTGGAGTACTTGCCCATTTTGCCCCTAGCGCTAAAAGCGGCTCCGTTTTCTCCTTTGTGCGTGTGTAAACTGTCACCTCATGACCATCTTTTAATAAATGCTTTACAATACTAGCACCCATAACACCAGTGCCGATAAATGCAATACTCTTTTTTCCCATATGTACATACTCCTTTGTTATCCAGGCTATCGATTCTACGTAACCAATCATTAGCACTTATTTTTATCTTCCAGTGTAGTCTAATAAGTGCGATAATTCAAACTCCTTTTATTATCTTGTACTAAATGCCTTTTGCTGGACACTAGCTGAAAGAAGTTAAATCAATTTCACCTAGAATAAAAATAAAAAAAGAGAGCATGTGATGGGGTATCACTGCTCTAAAGGGGGAAATGAGAATGTTGCTGTGTTCAAAATAAGTATTCTCCAAAAAATACTTTTTAAACATATTATTTAAAAAGTTTATACTCTAAATAAGGGAACATTCTTTCAATCTTCTTGATCTTCTTCTTCTTCAAATGCTGTCTGTCTATAATAAGTATTCATTAACTGATCTAATCTGCGACTCAGTTGAATGGTTTTTGCATTTTGTAATCCGTTCTCTACACCTGAGCGAATCATCATCTCACGAGTTTGCTCCATCTGTTTCAAGAGTAGATTGACCATTCATACAACCCTCCACACACAAATAATCATACCATTATTATACATTTATATTTCATTTCTTACAGCATTAACTTACGACAATGTTCGACAAATTAGCTTCTTGCAACTTCTTGATAAGTATAGATTACGCGTCCATTTTGTTTGGCCTCACCTCTAAAATGTTTAAATAAAGGATGTTTTACAAGCACTTCTCGAAACTCATAAAATTGTTCCTTTTCTATTTCTATACTTTTTAATTCCCCATTTTGTAATTGTTTAAGCATATTTTCGTATTTTTCCATTTTTTCTTTTCCTCTCTTCTCAATATTTTGTGTAATAGATTATGAATTATTCAAAAAAAGCTTTACGTTTTCCATTTTTTCATGCAAACTGTATATTATTAGTCGATGAAGGAGCTGACTGTCTGTGAAAATAGCTGAAGTTGGAAATATTATCGAGTTTAAAGATGGCTTACAAGGTATAGTAGAAAAAGTAAATGAAAATTCGGTGATCGTTGATTTAACATATATGGCGAATTTCGATTCCCTTGAAATTGAAGAAAAAACGGTCGTCAACCATAAACGTTACAAAATTTTATATGCAAACGAGGCTTAATAGTCTGAATAGTCCCTATTTGTCTTTATAGATGATAAGGGGCTTTTTTTTTGATAATATTAAAAGCATGGAGGTCGAATAATGCTTACAAATTCGAAACAAACAATAATATTGCTCCTTTCTTTATTATTCGTTTATGGCATGCTTGCATATACCTTTGCTAACCAAGCTGTATTTTGGTACCTATATGCATTTACTTTACTTGTATGTATTGCCATTGCCATTTTGGCTGGTAAAATTGAAGATCAGTTACCTACTTGGAAATTTTTACTTTTCGGTATTGGGTACGGTACAATAACATACGGTATTATACGCTTTGGCTATTGGCTTGCACCATACATTAATGATTCATTAGTACAGTCAGTACAAAAATTTTTAACAAACTATGGACCACAAAATATTTGGCACTATATTTTACTCGTATTCATTGTTGCAATTGGTGAAGAGATCTTTTGGCGTGGCTATGTTCAACAACAGCTGAAACGTTTTATGCGTCCTATTTTTGCTGTTATTGTAACTGCGATTTTATGCGCAATCTCTATTGCATTAAGCGGCTTTATGCTTGGTATGATCGCTGCACTTGTAACCGGCCTTATTTGGGGCTTTTTATATGAATGGCGTAAAAGTATGCCACTTGTTATTGTAACCCATGTAGTTTTTGTACTACTATTATTTTTAGTGTTACCTTTAACATGATAACATTAAAATTTGGAAACATTTTATCTTTACTAGCGTTTAATTAAGAAAGGGAGGGCTTTTCATGCAAAAAAAATTATTTTCTGTACCTGCATTATTACTAACAGCTGTTTTAGTCGTAGGATGTAATACTTCTGAAACAAAGGATTCTGATGCTCAAAAAAATGAGCCATCAAATACACCGACTGAACAGCAACAACCATCATCTAAGGATACAACTGTAGATGAATCGCAAGAAACGCCTGCATCAAATGAAACAAATAAGGACAATAAAGACAATACAACTAAAAAAGAACAAGAAGTTAAATATGTACAAAAAGGTGTAGACAAGACTGAAAAAGCAACGGAATCAAAAAGTGCTGATCAAGACTATAAAATACACCAACTACCTGGATTTACACTTAGCCAAGAAGAACCAGGTAAAGACATGTTAGTTTCTAATGACAATGCTGACGTATTTATGCGTATCGAATCTATTGATGCATCACAAACAAAATATGAAGATGCAAAAACATCTATGCAAGATTATATGAATGCTGTTGGTGAACCATCAACTTTATCTTCTGAGGATTTAGCTGCATTTAAAGATATTAAAAACATTGAGGGTTATGTTGTACATTTTAAAGAAGATAAAGAAAAAGTAATCGGCGTTGTTTTTGAAAAAGACGGTTTAATTACAAAACTAATAATTCACGATAACGACGAATTAGATTTAGCAGATGCTATGCTTAAAATGGCAGCAACTATTTCTAAAAAATAATTATTCAAATAAGACTGTAGACAAACTTGTTTGCTCTATAGTCTTTTTTATGTTGACTGTGTTATTTTTAATGCTGATTTTGATTTAAACTTTACAAAAATATAGAATATCCAGACTCCTTGCGCAAAAAGTTACATACCTTTGAAACGGTCTAACCACTGCTTCATACGAGAATGGCGAGCATTGACATTTTGTATGTGATATAAACCTATTTTAACGCGCTTTCCATCGGTTTGATTTCATACGATAATGTTCCATCTCTTTTTCTTTTGCATTTGTATTGTACGCTCTCCAACATTAACAAATGACATTAGAGCCAATCATATTATCATGTTTTCACAACACGCCCCATACAAGCTAATCTGGAAACAGTTGCTATTGAGCAGTCTCTGGCAATGAGTACAAAAACTTGTTCTCGACTAATGCCGCTATGTTTAGTTTAGAGATTATAGCAAGAAGCTCAACAGGTTCCAAATAGTAACGTTCTACTTTAACAGAGCCTTTATTTTTAATAGGGTTTATAGCATAATTATGAGGCTGATTTTCGTTTCTGCAGGCATTGTCCGATGAGCGACTAGGAACGATCACGTGGGCTTTAAGCACTCAGGATACTTAGACCTTCGCCTGTGCTCGCTCCTGCCTTATGTATGACGCTAATGATTTAAGAGGGATATGTTGGAGTACAATTTAACTTCTTCCAAAATAACGTAAAAAAGTTGCCTCAACTCATTGAGACAACTTTTTTTAATAAGATAAGTCTTTAATAGACAGGCCTAATTTTTTTAATAAAGTGATAGCTTGGCCTTTTTCTTCAACAGATAATACACTCATCAATTCATGTAAATGCTGTTCATGTTTTGGAAATAGTTCTCCCATAAATGCCTCACCTTTGTCCGTAATTTCTGCATAGGTAACACGGCGATCTGATGGACATGAGACACGCAATAAATACCCTCTTTTTTCAAGTTTGTCAATGACATACGTAATAGACCCACTAGCTAGCAAAATTTTATTGCCAATTTGCTGTAATGGCTGTCTTCCTTTATGATAAAGAAGCTCTAATACAGCAAATTCAGTAGGATTTAATCCATTCTCTTGAAATAATTGATGGGTCATCTCATTAATCGCTTTATGTGCACGTGATAATACTATATATAATTTTAAAGATTGCTTTATATCTTCTGACGTCATATCCTTTTCCTCTCAATTCGCGTTTTATACATGCCATTATAGCGATATTAGAAAAGCATTGTCAAAAGCAATATTTGATTTTAAGTTTTCACAGTGGTTTAATTTACCACTCAGACGCATTTTATGTTACTAAATAAGCAGAATCTTTCGTGGAAACATCCATTGTATCCATCTGATTAAATGTGTAAATCGGGAATTGTAAGTGGAAGCATGTACCCTTCTGTAATTCACTATTCACACCTATTACACCTTCATGCTCTTCAATCACCTTTTTCACGAAAGCAAGACCTAGTCCTGTCCCTGTTGATTTTGTCGTGTAAAAAGGTTGGAATAAGTTTTGAAGGGTAGCACTGTCCATACCGACACCTTCGTCTTTAATCAGTAATTCTACAATCGCACAGTCAATAACATTCATTTCTACTGTGATCGTTCCACTATTATTCATGGATTCCATCGCATTTTTAATAAGATTCATGAATACTTGCTTTAAACGATTCTCATTGCCACCAATGTATACTTGTGTAGAAGGAGAAATGTATTGAATCATAATATTTTTCATAAGCGCATCTGGAAGCATAAACTCAATCACTTGCTTTACAATGTGATCTAGCTCTAATAATTCCACTTTCATACATGTTGGCTTGGACAATACTAAAAGCTCGGATAAAATTTGTTCCATCCGTTGAAGCTCACTATCGATGACAGATAAATACATGCGTGACTCTTCATCTGCATTCAGTTTTAACAATTCGGTAAAGCCCTTTAAAGAAGTTAATGGATTACGAATTTCATGGGCGATACTTGCAGCCATTTGACCGACAACATTTAAAGCCTGTTGATGTTCAACTTTATGTTGAAGTTGTTTCTTTTCTGTTTCATCATTAATGACTGTGACAATAATATTATTATATTCATCAAAGATACTCGAAATTTCATAATAGCAAGGGCTAGTAACTATAGTTTCATCAACTACATGAATACTTGCATGCTTTTCACCCATCAGTTTAGAAAGGTATGTTGTAATTTGACCCTTCTTCAATGTAAATGCATCGAATATGTGCTGATGTGCCTTATGAAGTAGCAGCGATTTTTCGGTTCTTAAAAACATTTCAGCATACTTATTTAGCCCAAGAATTATCCCGCTAGCGTCACTTATAATAACAGCATACGGTAAGTGATCATAAGCATTGAGAGATTGTGATCTCTCCTGCTCTTGACTAACATATAATTCATGAGCTATGTCATTATTTAACGTTGAAATTTGCGCAACAATTTCTTCTGCGTTTGGATCATAAAAACATTTGAAGGACATCATTTCATACTCATTACCATTTGTTTGAATATTGAAGATTTCTTCTGATCTTAAATCATTTTCTAATTGTTTAACGAATTTCGCCCAATTTAAATTAGATGGCTCGTCCATAGTTAAATAGCCAATATACGTTGAATTGAGATTAAAAAGTTTAATAGCCGCCTCATTCACGTTCAAAATTTTCCCTGCTTTATTAAGAATAAGTGTTGGTGACGAAGTACTTGTCATAAGATTTCCAAAACATTGATTAATATCATTTTGCTTCAACTTTCTCACCGAACCTTTCAAAAGAGTAAAAAACCTCTTAATCGAATTTTGAGCCTTTACTATACTTTATGACTGCACGAATCTATTATTACAAAATTTAGTAAATTTAAGTATAAAAATTATTTCACGAACTGTTCACAAAATAAATAGGTAAAAAGGATTATATTGTATGACAGCTACTTGACTGTTACAATTAGAAATTGAAAGGAAGATTATTGCATGAATACTATTTTAACTACTTTAAACGCAAAGTATATTCACACAAATTTAGCATTGCGTTATTTAAAAGGTGCAGCTTTACCAGAATTTAATCCAATTATTGCAGAATATACAATTAAAGATCCTGCTTTTAATATTGTATCAGATTTATTCCAAAAAAAACCTGATATTGTAGGATTTAGTTGCTATATTTGGAATATTGAAGAAACTATTCACGTCATCAAGATGTTAAAAACTGTCTGTCCAAATGTTAAAATTTTGCTCGGTGGACCTGAAGTTTCTTATGATGCCCACCATTGGTTACGTAAAATTGAAGAGGTTGATTTCATTGTTATGGGTGAAGGAGAAACTTCCTTTAAACAGTTACTACGCTATTTGCATGGAGAAATTGCATTAGACGATGTTCCAGGGATTTGCTACTTAGAGGATGGTAAAGTACGAATTCACGCACAAGCACCCAAAATAGATTTACGTGAGTTACCAAGTCCATTTCGTTTTGAAGAGGACCTCCCTCATCTAAGCAAACGAATTCAATATATTGAAACAAGTCGAGGCTGTCCATTTAGCTGTCAATTTTGTTTATCTTCTATTGAAGTAGGTGTTCGTTATTTCAACAGAGAAAAAATAAAAGAAGATATTCGATTCTTGATGGACAATGGTGCACGTACGATTAAATTTGTCGACCGTACATTTAATATAAGCCGCAGCTATGCCATGGAAATGTTCCAATTTTTAATCGATGAACATAAGCCAGGGGTTGTATTCCAATTTGAAATTACGGCAGATATTATGCGTCCTGAAGTTATCCAGTTTTTAAATGATAACGCACCTAAAGGACTTTTCCGTTTTGAAATTGGTGTTCAATCAACGAATGATTTAACAAATACTCTTGTGAAGCGCCGTCAAAACTTTGAAAAGCTAACACGTACAGTGACGATGGTCAAAGAAGGTGGAAAGATTGATCAGCATTTAGATTTAATCGCTGGTTTACCGGAGGAGGATTATGCAAGCTTCCGTCAAACCTTTAATGATGTTTTCGCAATGCGACCAGAAGAGTTACAGCTTGGATTCCTTAAACTTCTGCGCGGTACTGGCCTTCGTCTAGAGGCTGAAAAATTCGGCTATACGTATGTGGACCAATCTCCTTACGAGATTTTCTCAAACAATGTCTTAACGTTTGATGATATAGTACGCATTAAACATGCAGAGGATGTACTTGAGAAATATTGGAACGATCATCGTATGGATCATACAATTGAATACTTAGTAACTGAAGTGTTTGAAACACCATTTGATTTCTTCCAAAACTTCGGTACTTATTGGGAAACAAAGGGTTGGTCTCGTATCGGTCATCAGCTTGAGGATTTATTCCGTCGTTTATTAATGTTTTTAGAAACTGTAGAGGGTGCTAATTTAACTATCATTCAAAGCCTAATGCAACTAGATTATTTAATGGCACAGCAGTTCCAACCACGTAAATTATGGTGGAAGGAGCGCCCTACAGAAGAACAACAGAAAGCACTTTATACGGCCTTACGTGAAAACCCTGCAATTGCAGGTGAGGAATTCGCCAGCTTCAATCTATCTGAAAAAGAGTTGTTTAAACATACGCTCATTATTCCGAATCATGTAGATTACCAAAATTTCTCAAATGGCAAAATTGTACAAAAAAATGGCTATTTATTAACTTACTTCCGTCACGGTCAAGCACCATACTTTGCAACAATCCATTCTATATAATAAGAAACGCTAGCCCTTTAATAAAGTTTAGGACTAGCGTTTTTTTCATCCATTTAAGCAAAAATTTTCAAATTTTCCAGTAACCTAAATGACCAATTTATTTGTGTCATTGTCAGTAATAACCATAACCTTAATACAATCAACAGATATTCTATGCGCATTACAATTATCCTAAAAAAGTTTAGTACGAAATTCTCAACCCGCCAACACCCCGATATTGTAAATATTACCTATTAAATAATCGTAATAACCAGGAAAAAACAATTTAAAATTTTTCGACAATTTTGTGGCAACGTCCGTTTTTTCGTCAATTAAACAATCTTAGACACTTTTTATGCATAGATTTTCTACTGATGTAATCTCTAAATGTCTCAGTTTTCATATCCGCATTTCAATAGGGTTAATCGGAAATAATAAAAAAGAGCGGAATTAGCTCTTTTTTATTCTCCTAGTAATTTACCCAATAATTACTCGTTCTTTAGGATAGTGGTAATTAGATTTTTTTCCTCTACCTCCGCCACCTAAAGTGTAAAGGAAGGAAATTAAACCAACACGACCAACAAACATTAAAATCATAATGATAATTTTGCCAACTACCGATAGGTCGGAAGTGATTCCTAAAGACATCCCACACGTTCCAAACGCTGATGTAATTTCAAAGATTATTTGAATCAGTGATGCGTGTGGCTCAGTAATGAGTAAAATAATTGTCGCAACTAATACCATAAAGAATGCCAATAAAATAACAACAAACGAGCGGAACACATCAATTAAATGTATTTCACGTCCGAATACTTGAATATCTTCTCTTCCTCGCGAAAAGGTAATTAGGAATAAAATGGCCATGGCAAAAGTTGTTGTACGTATTCCTCCACCAACTGAACTAGGCGAAGAACCAATAAACATTAAAAAGCTCATAAAAATATCTGTCGCTTCACTAAAGGTTGTTACATCATACGTCGTAAGTCCAGCTGATCGTGTTGAAACAGAATGAAACATTGCAGAAAACAGAGCCTCATGCCAAGACATTCCCTTAAAGGAATGGAATGATTCAAGCAATAAAATAACGACAGCCCCTACCACAAATAAAATTGCGTATGTGGAGGTAGTTATTTTTGTAAATAAACTAAAGCGGAAATTTGCATGGCGATTTAATAAAAAAGTTTTCACTTCAACCAAAACTGGGAAGCCTATCGCACCAAGCACAATTAACACCATTGTTATCAATTGAACAAAGTAATCGTTATGAAACGGAAGTAAGCTCATACCCGTAATATCAAAGCCACCATTTGTAGTAGCTGAAACGGAGGCAAAGACACCATGAATCAAGGCTTCTTCAAAAGTGTCGAAATAGTTAGTAAAGTGCAAAGTTAAAATGAACGCACCCATCACTTCAATACCGATTAAGATTTTCAATATTTCCCGAATTAATTGAACAACCCCTGACAAATTGTATTGATTATGATCGATCATAATCAATTGACGCTCACGCATACCGATTTTTTTCCCAACAAGTAACCACACAAAGGTACCAAGTGACATAATGCCAATTGCACCAAGCTGTAAAATAACAAGTACCATCACTAGCCCGAATGTGGTATAGCTTTCAGATATATTGAATGTTGTTAAACCTGTTACACTAACTGCACTTACTGCAGTAAACAAGCTATCTAATAATGAAACTTTAACACCTTCTTGATGAACGCCTGGTAGCAGTAGTAACAGGAAGGAAATAGCTATAGCTATAAAATAATAAGAGACAAGTACCTGAAAAGGTGTGACAAGCCTATTCTTTGATCTTTTCCAGGGCACTTTGACAACCCCTTCCTTATATGATGCCAAACTCGATAGATATTAGTATAGAAAAAATACATCAAAAAAGAAAGAGGAATAGATACGACTATTCCTCTTAAAGATCATTGAACTTGTTTTTTATGACGAACTCCTACTAAATAACCTACTAATGCGATGGCCACTAATACAATCCAGAAAGTTAACTCCCACACAGTAGAATGCGGAAACTCTGTAGGTAATATGCCCACCTTCTCATGTGACAAAGTCAACACAACAAGCTTCACGCCTACCCAACCTACAATTAAAAACGCAGCGGTCTCAAGTGAGGGGTAGTCATTTAATATTTTCACAAACCATTGTGCCGCAAATCGCATCATTATAACTCCGATAAACCCTCCAAGTAACATGACAATAAATTGTCCACCATTGATGCCACCTATATCAAAGTTCCCTACCTGCGGTAAAGTTACAGCAATGGCAACTGCAGCAAGCATAGAATCAATAGCAAATGCAATATCCGCTGCCTCTACCTTAAGCACTGTCATCCAAAAACCAGCGCCCTTTTTCCCCACTTCATCGTTAGATTCTTCGTTTGAATCCCCTTTATGACGCAAATCATATATATTTTTGGCAGACATGAATAGTAAATAAGCTGCTCCCAACGCTTGAATTTGCCAATAATTCACTAATACTGTAATGACAAAAAGTGCTGAGAATCGAAAAATTAATGCCCCAAATAATCCATAAAATAATGCCTTTTTTTGTTGTTCCCGTGGTAAGTGCTTCACCATCACAGCCATTACAACTGCATTATCTGCTGCTAATAACCCTTCTAATACTACAAGTACAATAAGTACCCAGCCGTATTGTAATAAAATTGATTCCATTCATGTGCCTCCTCTAAAACTCTGTATACCCAAAATAATCATTACTATACGAGTACAAAAGAAAAGACCTCTGCCCCTATAAAAAGGCAAAGGTCTCGCTAAGCAAATAAATACTAGTCGTTGAATACTGCTAGTATAGAATTATTCGCTTATCACACCCGATGGTAAAAAACCACGTCATGACGAATGTGAATCCAGATACTTCGCTCGTATCTGTTAGCTACTCCCCTTTGACAAAACGTCGAAGGTATTTTTCTTCTGAAAATTTATTATAGCACTATCATATATGAGTGGCAAAATTATCTACTCCATCTTTA
The DNA here is from genome assembly GCF_006864135.1 of Lysinibacillus sphaericus. Classification (GTDB taxonomy): domain Bacteria; phylum Bacillota; class Bacilli; order Bacillales_A; family Planococcaceae; genus Lysinibacillus. Next base: position 72,439 of record NZ_SADV01000018.1, read on the forward strand.
ATCTACAATAACTCTATGTCTACCGCAAGATCAATTATACCTCGTATAATTGCATCCGAAAACGGCTTTGTGCTTAGGCCTGCAGATGTTTTTTGCGCGAAAGCGTAGCGTCAGCAACAGATGTTTTTTGCGCGAAAGCGTAGCGTCAGCAACAGATGTCTTTTGTGCGAAAGCGTAGCGTCAGCGGCAGATGTTTTTTGTGTGAAAGCGTAGCGTCAGCAACAGATGTTTTTTGTGCGAAAGCGTAGCGTCAGCAACAGATGTTTTTTGTGCGAAAGCGTAGCGTCAGCAACAGATGTCTTTTGTGCGAAAGCGTAGCGTCAGCAACAGATGTCTTTTGTGCGAAAGCGTAGCGTCAGCAACAGATGTCTTTTGTGCGAAAGCGTAGCGTCAGCAACAGATGTCTTTTGTGCGAAAGCGTAGCGTCAGCAACAGATGTCTTTTGTGCGAAAGCGTAGCGTCAGCAACAGATGTCTTTTGTGCGAAAGCGTAGCGTCAGCAACAGATGTCTTTTGTGCGAAAGCGTAGCGTCAGCGGCAGATGTTTTTTGTGTGAAAGCGTAGCGTCAGCAACAGATGTCTTTTGTGCGAAAGCGTAGCGTCAGCGGCAGATGTTTTTTGTGTGAAAGCGTAGCGTCAGCAACAGATGTCTTTTGTGCGAAAGCGTAGCGTCAGCGGCAGATGTTTTTTGTGTGAAAGCGTAGCGTCAGCAACAGATGTCTTTTGTGCGAAAGCGTAGCGTCAGCGGCAGATGTTTTTTGTGTGAAAGCGTAGCGTCAGCAACAGATGT
>NZ_SADV01000018.1:73381-88717 GCF_006864135.1 Lysinibacillus sphaericus
GCGAAAGCGTAGCGTCAGCAACAGATGTCTTTTGTGCGAAAGCGTAGCGTCAGCGGCAGATGTTTTTTGTGTGAAAGCGTAGCGTCAGCAACAGATGTTTTTTGTGCGAAAGCGTAGCGTCAGCAACAGATGTTTTTTGTGCGAAAGCGTAGCGTCAGCAACAGATGTCTTTTGTGCGAAAGCGTAGCGTCAGCAACAGATGTCTTTTGTGCGAAAGCGTAGCGTCAGCAACAGATGTCTTTTGTGCGAAAGCGTAGCGTCAGCAACAGATGTCTTTTGTGCGAAAGCGTAGCGTCAGCAACAGATGTCTTTTGTGCGAAAGCGTAGCGTCAGCAACAGATGTCTTTTGTGCGAAAGCGTAGCGTCAGCAACAGATGTCTTTTGTGCGAAAGCGTAGCGTCAGCGGCAGATGTTTTTTGTGTGAAAGCGTAGCGTCAGCAACAGATGTCTTTTGTGCGAAAGCGCCGTGCTAACGTAGCGTTAGCAACACCGATGCAGGTCAGTTAGCCGTTATCGCATGGATGCGATAACGGCTAACTTCCTATTGAACTCCTTTTCGATTCCGTGACATCCGCCAGAGGCTTTAACTTGTTTGTTTGCTAGATGGAACTGAATGTAAACATCGATTTCTATCACCGTCCACTAATTGAAGCTTCACTTTATTTGAATTTGATAGCGTTTATCTTCTTTATGCGCTAAATAAAAATCAATCATTCTAGGCATAGTCAGTATAAAATCGGGGCATGCAATACTACCCTTTTTCAAAATAGTAACTGCTTCTGATGTATCGAACTTAGCATTCCAAGCTAAGTAGTCTAGAGTTTCTTGCTCAACACCTAGATATTTTCGAATAAGTGGTATTTGTAAAGATGATCTTGCTAGTATTAACGGTAATCGCCCTTTAGGATAATGATTAGTTAATAATTTTACCATCGTACGATACACTTCCTGCACAGGATGAGGATTCGGGTCCGTTAGATGCAAAGTTTTCCCTTCAGCACATTTTTCATCAACGAGATAAGTCGAGGCATTTATAATATAATCCACTGGTACCACATTTATTGTTGAAGTTGATCGTCCAATATACGGGATAAAAGGAAGGCACTTTAACTTATCTACCATATTTAAAAAGAAATAAGGCCCATCGAATTTAATCGTTTCTCCTGTTTCAGAATGTCCACGTACTATGCCAGGTCGAATAATTGTCAGTGGTATTTCTGATTTCAAATCTTCTACTCGATGCTCAGCTTCATATTTTGTTTCTTCATAATAATTCTTAAATGCGGGCGGGCGAATTAGTTCATTTTCACGCAAAACACCTTCACGTGTTCCAGCTACATACGCTGTACTAAAATACATATAGCGTCTTAAGTTCGGCAGTGTTCGAACAAAATCATTGACCATCGTCGTACCATGCACATTTACCTTCCATGCTAGATCGCGTGGTACCGCTAAATCATAAATAGCAGCTAGATGCCAGAGCACCTCAATTTGAGGTACAATGTCCTGTACTGCTTGATTTTCAAGACCGAGATTCGGTAATGTAATATCTCCCTCTAAAATACGAATAGAACAGTTTGGAAACTCCGCTACTATTTTTTCTCTTTCTAAATTTGCTTTTACAAATTCACCAGCTAAAACAATAGCGATGACTTCCTGTGATTGTTTTTTTCGTAGTAACGCTCGTATTAATTGACTTGCAATAAAACCTGGGAAACCTGTAAAAAAATGAACCCCCATCTTTCATCCCCCCTGAACTTACCGCATCTTCCTAGTTTCTTTATCCATTAAGCTATAAATAATCGGTACAATATATAATGTCAACAAAGTTGATGTCACAAGTCCTCCGATTACTACAATCCCCATCGGTTGATTCATCTCTGTCCCTTCACCAATACCAAGAGCAAGTGGTAGCAATCCTAAGATTGTTGTTAGTGCAGTCATTAAAATTGGTCGAAGTCGATCTTGTGTAGCCAGTAAAATCGCATCATACGTCGCCATTCCCCTAGCTTTTTGTTGATTAATGTAATCAACAAGTACAATCCCGTTATTCACGACAATTCCAACTAGCACTAAGATGCCTATAACAGATGTCAAACCAACTAACGTGTTCGTAGCAAACATTGCAATGGCAACGCCAATAATCATTAATGGTACTGTGAACATGATAACGAATGGATATTTGAATGATTCAAATTGAGCAGCCATTACGATATATACAAGGACTATTGCTAATGCCACGGCTAAAAGCATATCATTAATCGCACTATCGTAAAGCTCACGATCTCCACTAAAGACAACTTGAGTTTCAGTTGGTAATTTCGCTTTTTCTAATACTTTGTCCACTTTTGCTGAGATGCCTCCGAGCGATTCCTTCGTTTCATACTCGACAAAAAATGCAACCGCTGCCGCCTGATCAGAACGTCTTATCGATACTGGTCCCTCTTGGACAGAAACTGTAGCAATGTCCTCTAGCTTTACAAATAAACCTGCAGGTGAACGAAGCTGCATCGATTTTAATGACTCGATACTATCATTAAACACTTGTCCAAAGCCTGTATAAACAGGCAATACAGCACCATCCTCTGCCATTATTTGCGTAGTTAGCTGACCCTTCGTCATTTGATTGACCGTTTGAGCAATTTGTGCGGGTACAAATCCGTAGTCCTTCGCCTTTTCTCGGTCTACTTCGACTTGAATTTCTTTTACAGTAATATCTAAATCCGTAGATACTTTTGTGATGGCTTTTACCTTTAATAGCTCCTGCTGTAATTTATCAACAGAGCTTTGAAGTCTTTGCTCATCAGAGTCTGTTAACCTAAACGTTAATGTATTTGGTGACGATCCTGTTGTCGTTGAGACATTAAAGTTGATTTCAACTTCCTCACCTAGCTCTTTATGCAAATCTCGCTCAACCTCTTCTACAAATTCAAAAATTGAACGATTCCTATCTGCTAGAGGAACAAGCTTTACATATAGTTCTGCTTGGTTTGCACTTGTTTGTCTCCGTGCTTGTGCCTGTTGCGTACCACCGATTAGGCTAACATATACGTCAACATCTTTCTCCTGTTTTAGGCGTTCTTCAATTTTCGCTACAACTTTTTCTGTTTCTGATACTGCTACCCCTTTTTCTAGATTTACACTAATGGAAGCAAACCCTTCATCCGTTGGCGGTAAAAACTCAGTACCAATTTTCATAAGCCCAAACAACGCAAGTCCAAAACAGACAACTGCTGACATTAGTACAAGCATACGGTGACGCAATACCCAAATAATTGATGTTTTGTAGCGCTTGTAAAAAGATGACTCATTACGTTTTTCGTAAATATTCGTAGATTTCATTTTTAAAAGACGACTTGCAAGCATTGGGACAACCGTTAACGCAACGACTAAAGAAGCAATTAAGCTAAAGGAAATAGTTAATGCAAATTCTGTGAAAATTTGTCCTATTAAACCTTCAATAAACATTACAGGAATGAATACTGCAATAGTTGTTAGAGTGGAAGCAGTAATCGCAAGTGCCACTTCCTTTGTCCCTTCTTTCGCTGCTGTTTTCGGATTCTTGCCAAGTCCTAAATGTCGTTCAATGTTTTCAATAACAACGATGGCATTGTCAACCAACATACCGATGCCAAGTGCTAACGCCCCTAACGTCATAATATTGAGTGAAAAATTTGCAAAAAACATTAAAACAAATGTAACAATCACTGAATATGGTATCGCAATGCCAATGATAATAGGGCTTTTCACACTACGTAGAAAGACAAACAATACGAACATTGCAAATAATCCACCTAGAAGTAAAGAAGATCCGATATTACTAATGGCTAAGTCCACGTAGTACCCTTGGTCCACTAGTACATCTGCAACGATTCCTTGATATTGGTTCTTTGTTAATAATTCATTTAAAGCTTCTTTAAAAGCTTTTGAAACCTCTGCTGTATTAGCACCCGATTCCTGTAATACAGACATTAATACCGCAGGATGTTCATTTGCTCGTGTAGTAGTTACGGATTTTTGTTCCACACGTTCAACAGTCGCTACTTCTCCTACTGTTAATGCTTTACCATCTAGTGGATTTACTGAAATGATTAAATCCGCAATGCTTTCAGGCGAATTTATAGTGCTTAAAATACGTGTCGTTAACATCTTTCCGTCTGCCGTTAACACCGGCTCACCAGGAAGAGAAACATTGTTCGATTGAATAATTTGAATAATATCTGCTTGCGTTAATCCTTTTTCAACTAGCTCCGATTCATCTAAAGTTATTTGAACTTCTTCCACCAGCTTACCAGAAATATTGACGCTTGCGACACCTGCTGTTCGACGGAGTTCTTTTTCTAAGGCTTCCGCCAATAAACGTACATCTATATTGTCATTTTCCGCACGTAGTGAAAGTTGTATTATAGGAAATTGTGATGGATCAAATTTTAAAAAGTTAGGTTTCTCTGCATCATTCGGTAAAGGGGTCATATCGATGCGTTGTAAAATATCGAGCTGAGCATCATCAATATTAGTTGACCAATCAAACTCGAGTATAATTAAATTGGACCCTTCTTGCGAGGTAGACTGTAGTTTTTTTATCCCTGGTAAGGTGGCGAGTGTTGTTTCTAAGGGCTTCGTTATTTTCTCATTAACCTCTGTTGGACTTGCACCAGGATAATTGGTTACAACGATGCCTATAGGTGGACGTAATTCTGGAATAAGCGTAATAGGTATTTTCAATAATGAAACGCCACCTAATATAATGACTAACAACATCGTAACTATTGTAAAAACAGGCCTTTTAATAGAAAAATTACTAATGTTCATTATTACAAGCTCCTTTTAATCTCTTCCTTTCTATAATACCCGAACAGGAGAATATTTTATAAATTTGGTAACCTCTCCATGTATTATAGGATTAATATATAGCACAACGCGAAAATTAGGAGATGTAATTTGTTATAACGTATACCCTATTTAAGTTGATTGGAGAGAAGACTAAGCGACTCCGAAAGCGCAGCGGCACCTACCAAGCGCTCAGGTCGGAATGGAAATCAACTACACGTTATGATACAGAACTTTATATTTCCTAATACTGTATATATTCTACATAAAACTCTCATTTTCCTTGTAAAAAAACACGAATCGCAACTCTGTAAAATTAAAGACAAGTGAATGTATTATAAATCCGTAAAAACGTTCGTGCATAATGGTTGAAAGATCCATTTTATCGTGCATAATAGTTAAAGGATTCGTTTCGATGTATGGAACACCATACATACTATTGGAAAAAACATCAGGATCTAGGAGGTTTATAATGAAAGATACGCTTGAACTATTTCGTTACCATGTTTGGGCTAATAAAAGAGTTTTTGAACATTTAAGGAAACTTCCTGATGATCTGTACCGTAAACCACTAAATAGTGTATTTCCTACGATTGGCGACGCATTAGCACATATCTATTCTGTGGATAATACTTGGCTCAGCATAATGTCCCATGAAAGTCCTGAGGACATCTATGCTGCGATGACAAGTTCACTTGAAGAGGTAAAAGATGCCACGCTCAACTCTTTTGAGGCTTATTTTGCTAAAATTGCGGCTCGATATGAAGAGTTTATCTTGAACCACCAAGATGATTTAGAGGAAATATCTGAGTATCCGCTTAAATTCGGTGAGTTGCGGGCTAATTACAAAGATCTCGTTAGGCACGTGGTTAATCACGGTACATATCACCGTGGTAATATTACCGCAATGCTCCGACAAATGGGTTATTCCGGTGTTTCCACAGACTATGGATTTTACCTTTTTGAACTAAAGCGGTGAGCACTCCTTCGAGAGTGTTTTTTTGTAAAGGTCGTTTTCGATTTGTTGCCGACAGATTTTCTCCTGTATTGTCTTCCCATTTCTAATCATCAAATGTAAATGTTGAATGAAGTAATGCCCGTCTATGATATCCGTACATTTAACCCTTAGCTTACCTGTCTTAAACAAACCTGCTTCGTTCGTATTATAAGGTCAGCCAGATATTTCTGGTTGATCATTTTTTATTTGGTTTTATTATAGCAGTAGCCAGGGTAGAACGTAACTGCTCGTGGGGCTTGACCCCGTCAACTAAACCGTTCGCCCCCTACTTGCAGAAACATGATTGAGGCTGGTTGGGACTTAGATCTCGTATAACAAGCGAAGCTATGACACTGCATGGAGGATTAGGGGTAACTGGCAAACTATGATTCTAAGAGGAGATTAAGAATGAATCCAGTCGTTGGTCTGGATATTTCAAAAGGAGAAAGCCAGGTTCAGGCATTCTTAGATAAAGGCAAACCGTATCGTAAAAGTTATAAGGTAACGCATACTTTAGAAGGTCTAAATGACCTTGTCATATTCTTAGAGGATGTAAAAAACGAGGCTGGTATGAAGCCTACAATCATTTTAGAAGCTACAGGACATTATGGTGCTCCCGTCATACATCATTTAGAAGAACGAGGATATTTATTGATTATCATTAATCCGATTTCATATAAGGCAAGAGGATCGAGTTTGAGAAAAGTAAAAACGGATGCCATTGATGCCTATCTTCTTTGTGAATTGTTCTACAAAGAGGAGTTAGAGCCATATAAAAAACGTGGTGTGCAGTTATTAAATCTTCGTAGTCTTACAAGACAACATGAAAATATAACTGGCATAATGATTCAAACTAAGTTGCAATTTCAGGCAATCCTTGAACAGGTATTTCCTGAATATAACGGGGTTTTCGGAGATTTATATTCTAATGTTTCACTATTAACTCTTTCAGAGTTCCCTTCTTCAGAAGATATTTTTAAAGCAAGTGAGGAATCCATTACAGACAAAATTACTATGTAAGAGTAGATCCATTAGATGGGCAAATGAAAAAGCTATACAGCTTAAAGCCGCTGCAGCTCGTAATCCTTTTGAAAAAACAGTTTACCAGAGTCATATTTTAAGTCTTGATATGTATATAAAGATCATTCTTCAATACAAAGAGCACCTATCAAAGTTAGAGTCAGAAATAGATGCCCTCGCTAAAGAAATTGAAGAATATAGTATTATCAAATCTATCCCAGGTATCGGTGAAAAGATCGCTGCAACGATTATTTCTGAGATTGGTGAAATAGATCGATTTAACAACCCTAAAAAGCTTGTGGCTTTCGCTGGAGTTGACCCAAGTGTTTTCGAATCAGGTAAGTTTTCAGCGACAAAGAATCGAATTACAAAACGAGGTTCAAATAGACTTCGTCATGCCTTGTTCATGGCTGTTCGTTGTGCAATACGAGATTGTAGGAAAACTAAAACAGACGATAAAATCATTCCTCGAAATAAGAAATTACGTGAATTCTATGATAAAAAACGTGACGAAGGAAAACCTTTTAAAGTAGCGATAATAGCTTGTGTTAATAAACTATTACATTGGATTTTTGCCTTATTAAAAAACAGAACTACGTACCAAGATTTAGCTTGATAAGTAAGTAAAACTAAATCAAACAAAACCTTTCAAAAACAACCTTTAGGAGGGTTATTTGTCATGCACTTTTTAGTATAGCACGTGCATATTAAACTTTTAATAGAAAATTATTGACAAACTATTAGCTGGTTTAGTTCAATAAAAAAAAGAGCTGCTATGCAACTCAATAATCTTCATACGCTTCTTAACAATCACGCCCGATTGCTGAATTAGTGAAAACTACTTTTCAAATGTAAATTCATGACTATGAGTGCTACCATACCCTGATGACGAGTCAATAGCGATTTCATAGTTTCCTTTTAAGAATCTCATTTGTATTACTTTCATGTCTTTGAATATTCATAATTACACCTCCATTATATTTGTATATAACATGTGACTAATTATGATCTTTATGAATAAGTTAACCATATTTTCCCAATATTTTTAGGAGCATCTTATTTCGCCTTGTTACATTTCACTAATTGAATTTAAAACACATCCGTATGCTATTTGGTGAAATTTACCATTCGAGACGTAATTATTGCAGTAATTAAGATAATAATAGCGGTTATCAAACCAGATTCTCCAATCCAAATCTCAGTTTGATATCCTGTACTTGCACGTGCGAAAGGTCCTTGAATAATGGCATTCCAAGTAGTATGGATGATAACCGAAGGCCAAATGCTACCTGTGATAAGTCGTAAATAGGCTGTAATATAACTGAATGGCACAATACAAAAATAGATGCCAAGTACTGAAAGAAGGACAGATGGTCCCTCTACATATAGACCAGCAATAACTATTGGAACATGCCACGTTGCCCAAATCAATCCACTAATAAGGATGGGCCGTGAAAACTCTGCATCGACTAGCCTTGTGAGCATATAACCTCGCCAACCCATTTCTTCTCCCAAAACAGGGATTAAGCTAAGCAAACTTCCGAAAATGCCGCTCAATACTACTAGATAAATGAAACTGAATGGGGCCGTTAGATACTGAAGCCCAAGTATATTGTAGATTGGTTCTAACATACCACCTTCGGGATTCTGAAACCCCGCAATTCCGCTCAACCAGGCGATAGAATAAGTAATTCCACAAATAATCATAGGGATTAGCAGAGCAAAACCAATCCCCTTCCATATCTTTAAGTTACCGAGACTAAAAGATACATCTTTAAACCCTTCTTTCAGTATTATGCGAGTCAAAACAGAAGAAAATGCTGGGGTAAACATATATACCACAATAAGCGGCATACTTTTCGTAATTATTACTACTACATTTAGGATGATAGAAGTAATGATTAAAATACTCAGAAAGAGTTGAAGTCCTATTTTAGCACGTTGGATTTTATCTTTATTGTGGAACGATTTTGCGTGTAATATCATTGTAATCCGACCTTCCCCTTTAATTCATTTGTTTATCGTATTTACTTCCTGTCATTTCCACAGACACAACTTAGAATAAAAATATTTTGGCATACAGATTAATTCATCTTTAAAATCCCTCCCAAATTTATAATCTAGTCTTACTTGCGACTCATCAATGTAATTATTATTTATAAGTTGTCATAGCCGATAGTACAAAAGTGTAATGATTAGCCTATGACCTGTGTCAATTAACCTTATGACAATATGTAACTAGAAAATATGATATGGGATAGATAACAATTGAATTAAGGCAATTGATTCGTGCAAGTACATGAATCAATCTTGCTTTTACAAATAATTTAATTGAGGTGGGAAAAAATGAATAAGAAAAGAATAATTGCAATGGTTAGTACAGCTTTATTAGTCACAGGATGTGGAGAAGTAGGAAAGGCTCAAACAGTAGCAGTCGAAAAAGTAGCAGTCGAAAATTCAGGCCAATCAATCCAAAAAAATATAGTTAAATCAATACAATCACAGGCTTATCCATTAAAAACGATAGAGCCGTCAAAATCATTTGAGGATTTAAAACCACTTAAGAAAATGATTGGGAGCGCACAATATGTAGGATTAGGAGAGAATACTCATGGAAGCTCTGAAATTTTCACTATGAAGTTTCGCCTTGTGAAATATTTAGTTACTGAGATGGGTTTTACAAATTTCACAATGGAAGAAGATTGGGGAAACGGCTTAAAACTAAATGAATATATCCAAACAGGAAAAGGAAACCCTAGGGAATTTTTAAATTATTTATATCCTACTGATGAAATTATAGCCATGATTGAGTGGATGAAAGATTATAATGCTGATCCATCCAATAAAAAAAAGATCCAATTTATTGGGCTCGACTTAAAGGAGTTGGACCAAGGCTGCTTTAATAAAGTAATTGATTATGTAAGGCTGCATCGACCAGATTTGCTGGCAGAAGTAGAAGAAAATTATAAAGAATTGTCCGCTTTTAATGGAGGTTTACAGAAATATATGGATCTTGCTCCTGAAATAAAAGAAAAGTTCAAGGCAAACGCTGAGAGAGTAGCTCGATTATTAAAAGATGAAAATGGGCAAGCCAAAACAGAATTAGTTTCACCCGACTACATCTGGGCGAAAGCAACGGCAAGTGCAATAGAGAAATTTACCACAATGCTAATTCCTAACGACTATCCAAGTATGTTAAAGCTACATGAGCAATACTTGGCCGATCATGCAATGTGGGCACAAGAGACATTGGGTGGTAAAACGATGGTATGGGGACACAATATTCATATAGCTAAAGGAATTATCGATGAGAAATTATACCCTTATGTTGCAGGGCAGTATTTGAAGGAACGTTTAGACAATAATTATGTCACAATTGGCAGTACAACCACGGAGGGGAATTTCACCTTATACAACGACACCCAAGATAAGATTATAACGGATCCTATTCCACAAGATGTAAATAGTTTCAATTATACCCTTGGGAAAGTACCCTATAAAATGTTTTTATTGGATAACCGTCACCTTAAAGGACCAGCAGAGAAATGGGTTAAAACAAAAAGGCCATTACTAAGTATAGGAGGACGACTCTTACCGAACGAATCGGCATACTTTGATAAGTCATTGCTTGAGCAATTTGATATTATTTTTCATATTCGAAAAACAAGTCCATCTCATATTCAATAAAAGTACAAAACAATCCCTTCTTGCATCTGCAAGAACGGGATTGTTTTATGGTGATTGATATAAGCATCTTTTTTAACCAGAAGTAGGTTACTCCCCCCTTTTTAGCATCATTTAGAATTGTCATATGACACTTTTACACTAGTGAGAATGACAAAAAAAGCAGTACAATTCGGTTATTACATAGATAGGAGCGAGAACTTTATGAAATCAAGATTCATCCAGAATGGTTATTTTTTATTGCTAACTTTCGTTACAGGATTGTTTTATTTTTGTTTTTATCTAATAGCTCTGCTATTTAGCTTCACCCTTTCATTTTCGGTAATTGGGATTCCACTAGTTATACGCGTACTACAGACTACTACACCTTTTATCCAATTCGAGCGCATACAGACGAAAATTTATACAGATATTTCAACAGACTCTTATGATAGAAGTATAACAATAGATACATCGAACTGGACTCAGGTGAAATTAGTGCTTACCGCTCGTCGCAATTGGTCTGCTGTCTATTGGTTAATGCAGAAATTTGTGATTGGCATTTTTAGTCTCATTTGTGCAACCATTTTTTATATAATGCCACTTATGTTGCTGTTCGCACCGCTACTGTATCGCTACATCGAAATGAATATTATATTCATACAGATAGATACTTTTGCCAAGTCACTCTTTGTAATGTCTATGGGTATAGTATTTATCGCCATAAGTAGTAGAATAGTAGATCGTTTGACAAAGAAAATTGGGGGCTATACACGTAGCATGATCCGGCAACTAAATCAATAGAAGTTTACCTTCTATGAGAGAATTGCAGTGTGAAATTAAAAAGTACAACAACAATGTATGAAGGATTAATTTATAATATAGGAAGTAAAAAGGTAGGCTATTTAGGGGGTAAATGACTTGTTAGATATGGTTAAGTATTGGTTTTGGTACGATTGGATTATGTTAGGAGTCCGTATACTTGTTAGTGTCTCTATCGCCATAACCACATTCGATTTTCAGGATAATTTAACATTGCCACTTTGGATTATTATTCTTTGGGAAATTATTGCCTTCTCGATTCCATGGGTAGCCTTATTGTTCAATTACAAATATTACTTGTTCACAGAAATACTGCTATTTGGGGGACTGTGTATATATTTAACTTCTTTATTTCCGGGAGCTAACGTTACATTTCTTATATCGGTTTTTCTAATTGCTGCGAATAGTCAGCATCTTTCCTATTATTGGACAGCTCCAACAACAGTTTTTATAACAACTGGAATTTTCTATGCGGTTGCGCCAAGTAATAGCTATTGGATTATGGTTACCTACCATGGACTTGCTTATGTAATGGGCTTCGCTTTCCATTTATTAATTGTCAATCATAAGCAAAATGAAGCGATTCGTAAACAAAACGCGGTACTTGAGCAATATATGTCTCAGATTGAACGTATTACACTCGCAGAAGAACGGAACAGGCTGTCGAGCGAGCTTCATGATACAGTTGGTCACGCTTATACTTCTATTATTATGGGGATGGAAACGTTGCGTACCGAACTTGCTACTGAAATGGGTATACAGAGGCTAGATTCTTTGCTTGAAATGGGACGTAAAAGCATCGAAGACGTGAGAGGTTACCTACATCAAATGGATTCTCCGTGTCAATCGTCTTCCTTGATTCAATCTCTACAAAATCTTGGAGCCGAATTTCAGGAGCACGCTCAGGTAAATGTAAGTTTTAGGACATTCGGAGAGGAATATCAACTGTCTCAGCAAGCGAAGATCGCATTCATTCGTTGCTTTCAAGAATCTCTTACAAATGCAGTACGTCATGGTCAGGGGACTGAAATTATAGTTTCATTGCAGTTTGAACAACAATATACGAGGTTAGAAGTTCAAGATAACGGAAAAGGAAATGTAGAATGGCAGGAAGGCTTCGGTATGAATGCGATGAAAGAACGGGCAATGAATTTGCAGGGGCAATTGTCTGTATATACAAAGCCAGAGGAAGGAATGCTTGTTACATGTACCATACCGCGACAAATTGAAATAAAAGATGGACTTATTCGTTTGTTAATTGTAGACGACCAGCCATTTGTTCGAGAAAGTTTGAGGACACTACTCGATAGATATGAAGATTTAAATGTAGTCGGTTTGGCTGAGGATGGCAATCAAGCCATCGATTTGTGTGGGCGCCTTCAACCCCACGTTATACTTATGGATTTAGATATGCAGCACATGGATGGAATCGAAGCAACCAAAAAGATTAAGCAGCAATGGCCACATATCCGCGTATTGATTTTTACAACGTTTCAAGATACCGAACAGGCGTTAGGATCGCTTCGCAACGGTGCGGATGGTTTTTTACTCAAATCTATTGAAACGTTGGAGCTAGCTAATACGATCCGACTTATTCACAAAGGTGGGACACTGATTGATCAGGGGATGTCTCACAAAATATTTGAGAAGTTTGATGAGCAAAAAGAGACACCACAATCAAAAGCAACCGCTTATGAGCTAACAGCTAGGGAGATAGAAATATTGCAGCTAGTAGCAAAAGGACTTCGATACAATACGATAGCTTCAAGGCTATATTTATCGAATGGTACGGTCAGGAACTATGCTTCAACAGCTTACTCAAAGTTAGGAGTGCGTAACAAGGAAGAAGCTGTCCACAAGGCTCTAGAAATTGGAATTATTGATTGAACTACCCCCACTTTCACTTCGTTTAGAAGTGGGGGATTCCTAAGTAAAGAGTTCTATCGAACATAAAAACACCCCTACGGTGCAGGACCTAGCTTAACAAGAACTATCCAATTTTTCTAAGAATTCATTAATTATTTGAAGATATTTATTTAAATCTGGCTCCCATAGTTCATGTCCCGAACTAGCTATCTCAATTATGTCCACATCATTAAGGTAATTCCTATATTTTTCAACTTCCATTTCTTTCAAAAGTGAACCATCAGTTCCACCCTTAATAATTATACAGGTACTTTAATCAAGGATAATTCACTATAAAGGTCAATTTGTCTTGATTCTTTCTGGATACCTGTTACAACATGTCTCCTGTCTTCGTTTAAATAACCACTATTAAGAATTCTATCTGACCATGTTTCAGGTATGTAAGGGTATTTTGCAGGGTAATCGCAGATAATCAAACCTTTTATATCAGTCTGTTCCGAAGCAAACTTAATCGCATATGGAACACCCATAGAATATGCCATTAAACAATAATTCTTAACTTTACAATCTGATATTATAGCATGTAGGTCTTTAACATGGTCATCAAAAGAATATCCAACTTTGGGGGCATCACTATTTCCACGGCCTCTTAGACTCATCGTTATACATTTTCTTGATAATAATTTTCCCAACAAATCAGTTGATTGTTCTGCAAAATTTAAAGCACCTGGCACATAAACTAAAGGGGTTACAGACGTATTATAATCAGCACTTTCAAGGTAATGAATTTTAACTTTTTCTGAATTTGCCCATCTATCTATAAACCTCATATCAAACACCTCATTTTCTGGTTTATCCTCTTAATTATTCTTTATTAACTTATTAAGTCCCCTTCTTAAACTAACCTGCACCGTTAGTTCAATAAAGAAAAAAGAGCTGCATATGCAACTCAATGATCTTCAAGAAAAGCACCTGTTAGCTGAACAAAAGTTACATAAATAATTTATATTAAGGTCCCACATTGGGAGGATTTAAAATATGTTCAGCAAAATCTTCTTTATAAGGACATTCTCCTTGAAGAATTCCCTCAGCAGCTTTCTCAAAGTTGTATTTAGTCACTTTTAGATGTACTTCATTATCAAGTAATAACCAGCAAGCTCCTTTTGCTCGACTTTGTAGCCCAACACTACCAGCATTAATTATTTTTTTGCTACCAATTATACGGTTAAATTGTATATGGGTATGTCCACAAACAATAATGTTTTCTTTAACATCTTGAAGCATTTCTAACACTTCTTCATCAGGTGTATCAATTCTAATCGCTTCTGTGTCACTCCGAGGGGAGCCATGAACAAATAATATTTCTCCTAAACCATCAATATACAAATTGTGACTTTTAGGTAGGTCTTTTAGAAATTCAATTTGTTCATCTGTTAATTGCTCTGCACACCATTTATTTAGTTCTGTTACAAAATCCTGTAATTCATTTTTTTCTCCATTACGAAACGCAACTTCTCTGTCCGCATTTCCCATTATAAAAAAGAATTTGTCTTTATATTTCATTAAAGTATCCATAACTTCTCTTGGTTGCGGACCCCAAACTAAATCACCACCAATTACAACCTTTTGTATATTAGTCTGACCGATTTCTTTCAGAACAGCTTCCAAAGCATAATGATTTCCATGAATATCATATATAGCTGCAACACTCATAAAATTCCTCCCCTCCAAATATATATTTTACCAAATTAAACCATATTTTTGTTGAATTATTCTGCTCCATTAGTTCAATAAGAAAAAAAGAGCTGCCAATGCAACTCAATGATCTTCAAGGAAAGCTCTCGTTTGACAAAATCTTATTCACCAAAACTATGAAGATTGAGTTCCTTATTTAATCAATACATCTGTCTATAAAAATTAACTTCTTTCACTTTGTCTTGTTTGCCATAAATCATAAATAAGAATCAAAGCACCAATAGAAAATAATATAATACTTAATGTATAAGGAACCCATCCAATTATTTCATTTAGAACTGTCGTAAGTTTACCAGGAGGGTCACCCTATAAATGCTAATTTAAATATGTACATTCCTGCTTGAATAACTATGTACAAAAATGCTCTTTCATTTCATACTAAT
>NZ_SADV01000019.1 GCF_006864135.1 Lysinibacillus sphaericus
ACGCATCGTTGCCTTGGTGAGCCGTTACCTCACCAACTAGCTAATGCGCCGCGGGCCCATCTTATAGCGACAGCCGAGACCGTCTTTCAGTATTTCACCATGAAGTGAAATAGATTATTCGGTATTAGCCCCGGTTTCCCGGAGTTATCCCAAACTATAAGGTAGGTTGCCCACGTGTTACTCACCCGTCCGCCGCTAACGTCAAAGGAGCAAGCTCCTTATCTGTTCGCTCGACTT
Source organism: Lysinibacillus sphaericus (assembly GCF_006864135.1). Lineage (GTDB taxonomy): Bacteria > Bacillota > Bacilli > Bacillales_A > Planococcaceae > Lysinibacillus. The sequence goes on from NZ_SADV01000019.1 coordinate 238, forward strand.
GCATGTATTAGGCACGCCGCCAGCGTTCGTCCTGAGCCAGGATCAAACTCTCCATAAAAGAAATTTGATTAGCTCAAATTGTTTTGCTGGCATCATGTTTGATGTCCAAAATTTTGTTTCGTTCACTAACTCGAGGTTAGCTAGTAAAAACTTTATTGATTACGTTTTGCTTGTTCAGTTTTCAAGGTTCATTAATCTTTGTTTTAAGCATCACCTCTTGGCGACTCACTAATAATATCAAGAATCTAAAACCATGTCAACACTTTCTCAAAAATAATTAATAGTTTTTTAAAATCTATTATTATTCTTCTACACCACTTTGTTCAGAGGATTAGTTAGCCTTGCATCAACATTTCATTTAACCTCCTATAGAGATAAGAGACTTCTGTAGCTGACGCTTTGCTTTTGCTACAAAAGACATTGTAACTGCTGTTTCACTTACGTTACATAAAACATTTCTGAAAGAAGTTAAATTATTTCAAAGAGATCATTTTTTCTAGTTCACTTCGTTTATTTAAAATATCAATTTTCTCGTGCTTAGCTAGAGGTTAAAGTCTTTGTTGATACTTTAGTTTTATCACCATTTATCGATCGAATAAAAATAAAAAAAGGCGAACGCCAATGTTAATGGGTTGCCCTTCTAACTATTATAAATCCGTTATAATACGTGAAATATAGAAAGTACGATTTTTACCTAAATCAAATATCTCTCCTGAATGACATAATTTGATAAGTGGTCGGGTTGGTGCAAATTTATTTACAAACATTACTTCGCCTTGTTCCAGATTAGATAATTCAACTATTGTTCCTATAGGAAGGTCGGCAACAATATCTATTAGTGCACGAACTACTTTAATATCAAACTTTCCAAATTCAGATTCATTAATCATCTCTATGACTCTAAAGGAAGATTGCTTTGTTCTATACACTCGCTCACATGTCATTGCATGGAATACATCTGCAACAGCGATGATTTGAGCGAAAGTAGAAATATTTGCGATTTTTTCCCCTTTCGGATAGCCACTACCATTTAAACGCTCATGGTGCTGGAAAATAGCCTCTTTCATTGTATCCTTTAAGATCGTTAAATCTTTGACCATATTATAGCTATAAATCGGATGCTTATAAATTTCATTAAACTCTTCCTCTGTTAAGGTTGTTTTTTTATCGCGGATACGTGGATGAACTTTTGCCATTCCACAATCAGCTAGCAACCCTCCAATTGCAACTTGTATTGTAATTCCTTTATCATAGCCTAATTTTTGTGTAATTACGGAAGAAATCAATGCTGTTGCTACACAATGATGGTACAAATAGTCTTTGGGATTTGAATACTCATTTAAATCAAAAATTATTGTACGATCTTCTAAAACCATTTCTAATAATGGCAAAATAATTTTACGTGCTTTCGTAATATCTACCTTTGCACCAGCTTCCCAATTTTTAAATTCCCTTTTGAATTGTTCAATAGAATTGTCATAAATCTTTTTAAAAGATGGAATAGCCTCTATTGGAACAACTAATTCTGTTTCTTTTATCTCTGATCGAGCCTCTATACCATCTTTATAAACTGGGACTCTCGATATATTAAAAGCAAAAAAAACTGGTAAATGTTCATGGGAAATTATCGTATTTTTAAAAATTATTGGATATTGTGTATTAGCAAAAATATCTTCAGAAATTACTTTTCCAACGCGTAACTCTGAAATAGGGATATGTATAGTTTCCACGTAATTAACTCCTCTTCACTATTTCACTTATAAGGTTAATTTTATTTTATCATGGAATTCAAAATAATTACTTATTTTTCATGATTTATGCTAAAAAACCGATGAACGGCAACACTAGCTGTCGTCATCGGTCTTTTATTATTCTTCTACTTGATCATTTTCTTCATTAGATTCTTCGTTAGATTCTTCTTCTTTTTCAACCTTCGCTACAGTTGCTACAAGCTCGTCATCACCTAAACGGATTAAACGAACTCCCTGTGTACTACGACCAATTAAAGAGATATCATTCACATCCATACGGATTAGCATGCCATTAATTGTAATAAGCATTAAATCTTCTGAACCATCAACAGTTTTTACAGCTACCATTGGACCGTTTTTATCAGTGATTTGAATTGTTTTTAATCCTACACCACCACGGCTCTGTAAACGATATTCTTCTTCAGAAGTACGTTTACCGTAACCTTTTGCTGTAACAACTAAAATTTCCTCTCCTGGTTCAACGATTTCCATACCAACTACTTCGTCACCATCACGTAGTTTAATACCTCGTACACCACCTGCAGTACGGCCCATTGAACGAATATCCTCTTCTTGGAAACGTACAAGCATTCCATCACGAGTACCGATAATCACTTGTTTATCTCCATCTGTTAAACGAACAGAAATAAGATCATCGTCTTCTCGTAAACTTATAGCTATTAAGCCGTTTGTTCGGATGTTAGCAAATTGAGATACTGGTGTACGCTTTGTAATACCTGTTTTAGTAGTGAAGATAAAGTATGCATCTTCATCAAATGAACCAACACGGATCATTGCTGTTACTTTCTCACCTTTTTCAATATTGAGTAAGTTAACAATCGGTAATCCTTTCGCTGTACGGCCAAATTCCGGAATCTCATAACCTTTTGCTCTAAATACTTTTCCTTTTGTAGTGAAGAACAAAATTGTATCGTGTGTAGATGTATTCATAAGATGCTCTACAAAATCATCTTCATTTGTGCCCATACCTTGTACACCACGACCACCACGTTTTTGACTGCGATATGTATTCGCAGCTAAACGTTTGATATAGCCATTGTGCGTTAAAGTTATAACCGAATTTTCGACTGGGATTAAATCCTCGTCCTCAATCATTTCTAAGCCACCAGATGTTATTTCAGTACGGCGTATATCGTTAAAACGATCTTTTAGTTCGACTATTTCAGTACGAATAATATCAACAATTTTAGTCTCATCCGCTAAAATCGCTTTTAATTCAGCAATTAATATTTGAAGCTCTTGATATTCTGCCTCAATTTTTTCACGCTCTAATCCACTTAAACGAACTAAACGCATATCTAAAATCGCTTGCGCCTGACGTTCAGATAAATTAAATCGTTCCATTAATTGTGGTTTTGCTTCATCACCGCTTCGCGAACCACGGATAATAGCAATAATTTCGTCGATATGATCAAGGGCAATACGTAAGCCCTCTAAAATATGCGCACGATCTTCTGCTTTTCTTAAGTCAAATTCCGTACGACGGCGAATAATAACCTTTTGGTGCTCTAAATAATGATGCAGCATTTCTTTTAAGCCCATTACTTTAGGCTGACCATTTACTAATGACAGCATATTAATACCGAAGCTCGATTGCATTGCCGTTTGTTTATATAAATTATTTAAAACTACATTGGCATTTGCATCTTTGCGAACTTCGATGACTACTCGCATACCACGTCGGTCAGACTCATCGCGTAGGTTTGTAATACCATCAATTTTTTTATCGCGTACAAGCTCTGCTATTTTTTCAATAAGTTTAGCTTTATTGACCTGGTATGGTAATTCATGAATAAGAATCGTCTCTTTACCATTTGATTTCTGTTCAATCTCTACCTTTGCACGAATAATGATCGAGCCACGACCTGTTTCGTAGGCACGGCGAATACCGCTACGGCCCAAAATTAATCCACCAGTTGGGAAATCAGGTCCTGGGATAATCTCCATCAATTCTTCCGTTGTAATAGCTGGATTTTCAGAAAGTGCAATCACGGCATCTATCGTTTCACCAAGTTGATGTGGCGGAATATTTGTCGCCATACCAACCGCAATTCCTGCCGCTCCATTTACTAATAAGTTTGGATAGCGACTAGGAAGGACAATAGGTTCCTTTTCTGAACCATCATAGTTATCTGTATAGTCAATTGTGTCTTTATTTATATCGCGAAGCATTTCCATCGCTATACGAGACATACGTGATTCCGTATAACGCATCGCTGCCGCTCCGTCGCCATCAACAGATCCAAAGTTACCATGACCATCGACTAGCATGTAACGATAGCTGAAATCTTGCGCCATACGTACCATTGCATCATAGATGGATGAGTCACCATGTGGGTGGTATTTACCCATTACGTCCCCAACAATACGTGCTGATTTTTTGTACGCTTTATCTGCTGTATTCCCTAGCTCTTGCATGCCATATAAAATACGGCGATGTACAGGCTTTAATCCATCTCGTACGTCTGGTAATGCACGAGAAACGATTACACTCATCGCATAATCGAGGAAGGATGTTTCAATTTCTTTTGTTATATTAACTCCTTTAACACCGGAGCGTTCTTGTTCTGACAAAGTGTAGACCTCCTCTCAAGAAAAATTAAATATCTAAATTAGCGTATACAGCATTTTCTTCGATAAATTGACGACGCGGTTCAACTTCATCGCCCATTAAACGCTCAAATGCTTGGTTTGCTTTAATTGCATCATCTAATTCTACTTGTAACAATGTGCGGTGCTCAGGATCCATGGTAGTTTCCCAAAGCTGCTCTGCATTCATTTCCCCAAGACCTTTGTAGCGCTGTATATTTGGTTTTGGTATTTTTGGTAGTCGTTCTAAAATTTCTTTTAATGTTTCTTCATCATAGCAATATTCGACATGCTTTCCTTGCTTAACTTGATAAAGAGGTGGCTGTGCAATATAAATATAACCTGCCTCTACAAGAGGTCGAAGGAAACGGAAGAAGAATGTTAGTAGTAATGTGCGAATGTGGGCACCATCGACGTCGGCATCTGTCATAATAACAATTTTATGATAACGAGCCTTTTCTAAAGTAAACTCTTCTCCAATACCTGTGCCGAATGCTGTAATCATCGCACGAATTTCTGCATTCGATAAAATTTTATCTAAACGTGCTTTTTCGACGTTAAGGATTTTACCACGTAACGGTAAAATTGCTTGGAAGTGTCGATCACGTCCAGATTTCGCAGATCCTCCGGCAGAGTCACCCTCAACGATATAAATTTCGCATTCGGCTGGATTTGTTGAAGAACAGTCAGCTAATTTACCTGGCAAGCTTGATACTTCAAGTGCACTTTTACGACGTGTAAATTCACGTGCTTTTTTAGCAGCTACACGTGCACGAGCAGCCATTAAACCTTTTTCAACAACTTTACGAGCGACAGTTGGATTTTCTAACATAAATCGTTCAAAGCCATCTGAGAACAAGGAGTTAGTAATTTGGCTAACTTCAGAGTTACCAAGTTTTGTTTTTGTTTGTCCTTCAAATTGTGGATCAGGATGCTTAACTGAAACAATAGCTGTTAACCCTTCACGAACATCCTCACCAGTAAGGTTTGCATCTGATTCTTTTAATAACCCATTTTTTCGCGCGTAATCATTAATAACACGTGTTAGAGCCGTTTTAAAACCAGATTCATGTGTACCGCCTTCATACGTATTAATGTTATTAGCAAATGAAAAGATATTAGAAGAGAATCCAGCATTATATTGCATAGCAATTTCAACTGAAATACCATCCTTTTCTCCAAGAACATCTATTGGATCATGGATTGGCTCTTTAGTTTGATTCAAATGCTCAACATAAGAACGAATACCACCTTCATAATGATACGTAGTAGAACGTTCCTCACCTTCGCGTTCATCAGCAATTGTAATCCTAATACCGCGATTCAAATAAGCTAATTCACGAATACGATGTGCTAAAATATCAAATTCATAAACAGTCGTTTCTTTAAATATTTCAGGGTCTGCTTTAAAACGTGTAGTTGTTCCATTACGATCTGAATCACCGATAACCATTAGCTCTTGCACAGTTTTCCCACGTTCAAATTTAATTTCATGAATATGACCCTCACGATGAACTTGAACGATCGTCTCAATTGATAAAGCATTTACAACAGATGCCCCTACACCATGAAGACCACCAGAAACTTTATATCCTCCACCGCCGAACTTACCGCCAGCATGGAGCACTGTCATAATAACTTCAACAGCAGGCTTACCCATTTTCTCTTGAATACTTACTGGAATACCACGACCATTGTCTTCTACACGAATCCAATTGTCTTTTTCTATCGTTACTTTTATATCTGTACAAAATCCTGCAAGAGCTTCATCAATACTATTATCAACAATTTCCCATACTAAATGGTGAAGCCCTTTAGAGCTTGTTGAACCGATATACATCCCTGGTCTTTTACGTACCGCTTCTAAACCTTCTAATACCTGTATCTGATCGGCTTCATAAGCTTGATTTTGTAAACCTTCGTTCTCTATAGCCACGGCTTTCATCTACTCCTTCATAACATCATTGTGTGTAAATGAATGAACAGTCAACCGAGCTGACTATTACCATTCTTTTGTAATCTAAAAAACTCCCGGGCTAACTTTCTTCAATCGCGCCTTGTTTCACGTGAAACAGCTGTGCATGCTCCATCGTTTCATGGTGAATTCCATCAACACTTGTAGTCGTAACAAAGGTTTGAACTTCACCTTGAATGGTATTTAATAAATGCGATTGGCGATAATCGTCGAGTTCTGACAATACATCATCTAAAAGTAGTATGGGTGTTTCATTTGTTTCTTGTTTAATTAACTCGATCTCAGCAAGTTTTAATGAAAGAGCGGTTGTACGTTGCTGTCCTTGTGAACCATATGTCTGAACATCATAGCTATTTACCAAAAACTGCAAATCATCTCGGTGTGGACCAACTAGTGTTACACCCCGATCAAATTCACGCGGCTTAGCTTCTATTAGCTTTTTATGCAAGAAGTCTTCAATTTCACTGGAAGTATGTTCTTTTTCAATACCCGCTACTGTGCGGTATTTAATAACTAATGTTTCCTTCCCTTGTGAAATACCTGCGTGAATTGGCTCTGCCCACTCCTGCAATAAATCCATAAATTGAAATCTTTTTCGAATAATTTGGGTAGCTGCGTGAATATATTGTTCATTATAAACCTCGTACATCACGTCATCTGGCATTGCTTTCCCTTGATTCATTTTTAAAAAGTGGTTACGTTGCTTTAAAACTTTTTGGAAAGTTAATAAATCATGTAAATAAACAGGCGAAATTTGCCCAATCTCCATATCAATAAAACGTCGTCGTATTTGCGGACTTCCCTTTACGACATTTAAATCTTCGGGTGCAAACATCACGACATTCATTTGGCCAATATAATGACTTAGGCGACTTTGTTCTATGTGATTTATCTTACCTTTTTTGCCTTTTTTTGTAATCGTAAGTTCAATCGGTAAAATACCATGCCTTTTTTGAACGGCCCCTTCTATTTTACCATAGTCTGAATCCCAACGTATTAATTCTTTATCGTTCGTCGTGCGGTGGGATTTAGCCATCGCCAATACGTAAATAGATTCCATAACATTTGTTTTTCCTTGAGCATTTTCACCAATGAAAACATTAATTTTTGGAGAGAAGTTTAAAGCTAAGGCATCATAGTTACGGTAATTTGTAAGTTTTAATTGCTCTATATGCATAATCTACTGCCCAGCGGTACCAATGATACGAAATCGACCACATCCAGGAATATTTACAATGTCACCGTCACGTAATTTACGACCGCGGCGATCATCTATTTCTCCATTTACATATACATCATTTTCGTGTAAAAACCACTTGGCCATACCACCAGAGCTAATGGCATCGGTCATTTTTAAAAGTTGCCCTAATGTGACAAACTCTACATCAATTTCAATGTCCTTCATAGCTGAGTTCCCCTCCAAATACAGATCGTCTATCTCTCTATCATACCTAAAAATTCACCATAAGTAAAAAAAGATAGCCGCAATTAGCGACTATCAGTACATTTTTCAAGGTCCTTTGGGTTTGAAATGATGGAGTTTATTCTCTCCAACAAAAATTATTTACTTCTTTCACTGATTCCGGACACAATTTGGCCTCGATTTAATTGATTTTTTAATACGTACGCACAGGTAAAATCAATTGTAAAATAGCATCGTCATGAACAGAACGTAAAATAAATGGTCTCATTGCCCCTGTGAATTGAATGACTACTTCTTGACCATCAATTGCTTTTAGTGCTTCCATCATGTATTTCGCACTGAAAGAAATTTTTAAGTTCTCCCCTTCTAATGACTCAACAGGAATTTCCTCTTGTACTTTACCAATTTCTGGAGAATTAGAAGAAACTTCGACAGCTTGATTATCTAAAATCTCAAAACGTACAACATTGTTACGATCGCCACGAGCAACAAGAGATGCACGATCGATTGCTTGTAATAATGATTTACCATTAATCGTTAGATTTGTTTGGTACTCTTCTGGAATTAAACGTGATGTATCTGGGTAGTTACCTTCAAGTAAACGAGAGAAGAATAATACTTCTCCTGTTTTAAACAATACTTGCTGACTTGTTATAACAATTTGTACAAGATTTGTAGAATCCTCTAAAACTTTATTTAACTCATTTAAGCTTTTACCAGGAATGACAACACTATGTTCAACCTCAGGTAAATTTTCCAGTTGAACTTTACGTCTTGCCAAACGGTGGCTATCTGTTGCAACACAGATTAATGTTTCATTTTTTATCTGCCAGTTTACACCTGTCAACACCGGTCTACTTTCTGAAGTGGCAACAGCGAATACTGTTTCACGGATAATTGATTTTAATAGATCTGCAGGAATAGTAAATTTTTGATCTTCTGTTAATTCGGGTAATAAAGGATATTCAGTAGCATCAGAGCCAATTAAGTGGAATTCAGATTTACCTGAACGGATATGAGTTTGGAAACCAGTTGTTACTTGAATTTCAACCTCATTTGTTGGTAACTTACGTACAATTTCATTGAACATACGAGCTTGTACAACAATTGATCCTGTTTCTGTTATATGAATTATTTGTTGGCCATCTTCTTCAACTGGAATAAATGTTTGAATTGTAATATCAGCATCACTACCTGTTAAGCGAATACCCTCATCTGTTACATCAATTTTTATCCCCGTTAAAATCGGTATAGTCGTTTTTGAACTTACGGCTTTCATGACATCATTTAAACCCTCTAATAAACGGTCACGTAAAATATCAAATTTCATTCGTTTTCCCTCACATATTTATATTATTTATTTATATAAAATAAAAAGATATAGTAATAGGTCCTGTGGATTTGTGGATAAGTGCTTCCAAGTGAATAAAATCAGTCTATCCACATGTAGATAGACTGTGTATAAGTTTGTGTTTAAATGTTTGTGTTGTCCACAACATTATTTCCCTAACATGCTTCGAATTTGTTTAATATCTTGCTGTAGCTGAACGTCATTTTTCAACATAGAAGATATTTTTTCGTGAGCATGGATAACAGTAGTATGGTCACGTCCACCAAATTCTTCGCCAATTTTCGGCAGCGAAAAATCTGTTAATTCGCGAGATAAAAACATGGCGACTTGACGCGGGAAGGCAATTAACTTCGTACGTTTTTTCGCGACAAAATCTTCCAAACGAATGTTAAAGTGCTCTCCTACTGCATTTTGAATGTCTAATATCGTGACAGTTCGCGGCTTTGAATTAGGGATAATATCCTTTAATGCTTCAGCAGCCAAAGTTGCATTAATATCCTTGTTAACAAGTGATGAATAGGCAACGACGCGAATAAGCGCACCTTCAAGCTCCCGGATATTGGAGTCAATCTGGTTCGCAATATAGAGCATGACTTCATTTGGCACTTCTAGGCCATCAGCCTTTGCTTTTTTTCGAAGAATGGCGATACGAGTTTCCAAATCAGGGGGCGCAATATCTGTAATTAGTCCCCATTCGAATCGAGAACGTAAACGATCTTCCAAGGTCGGTATTTCCTTAGGAGGACGGTCACTAGAAATAACAATTTGTTTCGATTCTTCATGCAATGTATTAAAAGTATGGAAAAATTCTTCTTGAGTTGATTCTTTTCCAGCTAGAAATTGAATATCATCAATTAGCAGTACATCTACATTGCGATATTTATTGCGAAAATCAAGTGCCTTATTATCTCGAATTGAGTTAATAAATTCATTTGTAAATTTTTCAGATGATAAATATACCACCTTTGCATTTGGATTATGTTCAAGTACATAATGACCAATCGCATGCATTAAGTGTGTTTTGCCAAGCCCTACTCCCCCATAGATAAAAAATGGGTTATAAGCCTTCGCAGGCGCTTCTGCGACAGCTAGCGAGGCAGCATGTGCAAAGCGGTTACCAGAGCCAATAACAAATGTATCAAAAGTATATTTCGGGTTTAACATACCTGGTGAAATATCATGATGATCGTCATTTTTTGCTTGGATAATCGGCGCTGGTAAATCAAAATCGTCCGAATCCTGGTTTTTTTGAACAACAAACTTAATAAGCAAGTCTTCGCCTGTAAGCTCCGTTAATATACCTGTAATCAAATGAATATAATGATTTTCAAGCCAGTCTCGAGCAAACGAATTTGGCGCAGCAATTGTCACAGTAGAACCACTACCATTGTAGGAAAGTAGTTTAGTAGACTTTAGCCACGTTTCGAAGCTTGGTTTAGAAATTTTTTGTTCAACTTGAGCCAGGACATTATTCCATAGTTCTTCTAAATGTTCCAAGCTGCTAATCTCCTTTTCAGTTCAATACAATTAAAAGCGCATTTATAGAAACGGTAAATACGTTCATTTTACAACTAGTCCACAAACTCACAAGTTGTGGATAAAAGTTAACCAAAGGCTGTGATAAAAATTATCCACAGCATATTAACAGTTGTGGATAAAATTAAAGTTCATTTCAGTTTTCAACAAAGTGAAGCACAGATATCGTATCAGAAAAACAAAGCTATTTCAATAGTTTGTGAAACTTATCCACATACCTTTCATTTATGCACTTCCAAGTTGTCCACAAGGTCTGCGTATGTGAAAAAGGTGTAGATAAGTGTTGTGGATAAAAAAATATGCAAAAAATACTATACACAACTCTGTGTAAAAAAAACAAGTACTCTGTGGATAATTTATTTTTATTTAGTAGAAGATGATCGAAATAAAAAATAGACATAGATTTGCGTAAATATAGAAATTTATAAAATTCATTGACAAAATAACTAGTTACTTTATATAATATTCAAGTCTGTATGTTGAAAAATTCAACTCATCCAGGAGGTGTCTATATAAATGAAACGTACTTACCAACCAAAAAAACGTAAGCACAGCAAAGTTCACGGTTTCCGCGCACGTATGAGCACGAAAAACGGTCGCAAAGTTCTTGCTGCTCGCCGTCGTAAAGGAAGAAAAGTATTATCAGCATAAAATAAGTCCACTGAGACACATCAGTGGTCTTTTTTTTCTTTATTTTTGGTAAACCTAAAAATGAGGATCAAAGGATAATTATCGAGTAGCAGGTGAAAGTAATGAAAAAACGCCAACGAGTGAAAAAAAACGATGATTTTCAAAAGGTGTTTAAAAAGGGTAAATCTTTCGCTAATCGTCAGTTTGTCGTATATTTTTTAGAAAAAGAGGGACAAGCGGAATTTCGTATAGGATTATCGGTTAGTAAAAAGCTTGGGAATGCAGTAACACGCAACCAAATCAAACGCTATATTCGACAAAGTATTCATGAATTAAAAGATGAACTAAAGCCGAATATGGACTATGTTATTATCGCCAGACAACCGGCGGCCACGATGGATTTTCATGAAGTAAAACAAAGTTTGCAGCATGTGCTACGAATCGCAAAAGTATTGAAGAAAGCCTAATATGGATGGCAACCAAAGTGGTGAGATAGAATAGTTTAGTTTCTGCGCGAAAGTGAAGCCAATGTAAATACGTATAAGGGTATTTTAAAATTGGATTTTCACTGCAATATATGAATTATTAGTAACATTACTTAGCAAATATGTGCCCGTTGTTAGAATATTTAGTAGAGTGAAACGATATATGCATGATAAAATAACTGATAACTTTATTCAGTTGCAGGAAACTGTAATTGTCTAAAGAAGAGAATGCATATAGTTTTAGAAAAAGTGAATAGTATTTGTAGGGGGAAAAAGGTTGAAGAAACAACTTTGGGTAATTTTGTCGCTAGCATCAGTAGCATTACTACTATCTGGTTGTACAGAATTTAAAGAACCAATCTCCAAAGAAAGCACAGGCTTCTGGAATGAATTCATTGTTTGGCCTTTAGTGTCAGCGATTAAATACTTTGCTGAGTTGCTCGGTTCATATGCATGGGGGATCATTGTTGTAACGATTATCATTCGTTTAGCAATTCTTCCATTGATGATTAAACAAACAAAGAGCTCTAAGAAAATGCAAGAAATTCAGCCAAAATTGAAGGAATTGCAAAAGAAGTATGCTTCTAAGGATGCACAGACACAGCAACAGTATCAAAAAGAGATGATGCAACTTATGAGTGAGTCTGGTGTCAATCCACTTGCTGGATGTTTACCTGTATTCATTCAAATGCCAATTTTAATTGGTTTCTACCATGCGATTAGTCGTATGAATGCTACACCTGCTTTTGATTTAGGGAATTTCTTTATTTTCCCGTTAGCAGAAACTGCACCGACACTAGCAATTACGGCTGGTTTAATGCAATTTATCGTTTTACGTACGGGCCCAGCGATGGATAACCCTCAAATGAAAATAATGATGTACATTATGCCATTTATGATTATTGCTTTCGGTATGGCATTACCAGCAGCATTATCACTATACTGGGTAATCGGTAACATTATTTCGATTGCTCAAAACCTGTTTATTTACAAACCTTGGGAAAAAAATAAAACACAACCTGCTCAAAATGGAGGGGCTAAAAAGTGAAACAACATACGCAAATAGGCGCAACAACACAAGAAGCGATCTCATTGGCGTTACAGAAACTTGGCAAAACCCGTGAACAAGTAGATGTTGAAGTTTTACAAGAAGGTAAAAAAGGATTTTTAGGTTTTGGTGCACGATCTGCAGAAGTTCGTGTAACAGTAAAGGAAGTACAGGTTCGATCAACAATTGAAGTAGAAGAAGCTGAACAGCAAAATACGACTCAATTTGTCGAACCAACAGTAATAGATGATGTTGAAACAATAAGTTCACAAGTTTCTGAACAACCAAGTGATATCGAAACTGTTCAACAAATCGTAGAGGAACAAAAAGAGGAAGAAGAAACCTCGATAAACCCAATTGAAGATGCAAAGACTTATTTAGTAAATATTGCTGAACAATTGGGTATTCATGATCTTGAGATTGAAACGACACGTGAAGGGAAATATGTATTATTTCAACTGAAAAGCGAGAAAGCTGCACTGCTTATAGGGAAACGTGGTCAAACATTAAATTCCCTACAGCAATTAACACATCTTGTGTTAAATAAAAGTGCCAAGCAGTTCTTAATGGTGAAATTAGACGTAGAAAACTATCGTGAACGTCGTCAAGAAGCTTTAGAATTACTAGCAGATCGTATGGCGGATAAAGCACTTCGCTTAAATCAGCGTGTGACATTTGAGCCAATGCAGTCGTACGAAAGAAAAATTATTCATAATCAATTGGCAAATCGCCTTGATATTGAAACATATTCAGAAGGAACGGAGCCTAATCGTTATTTAGTTATTGAACCTGTAAAGAACGGCTAAACTTCGTAAAAAACATACAGACAAAAATAAAAAGTCATTTTATCGTCATGATAAAATGACTTTTTTTATGTTGTTGAAAAACTAGATGGTTAAGGGATTTTTATGAATGTTGTGGTGCCTTAGATAAGGGTAATTTCCATTCCAGGTTACTTGCTTGTCGCTGACGCTTCGCTTTCGCAAAGATAAACAATGCTGAAGTTTTCGTTTTATTACTATAAATTTTGAGTGACCTGCCAGAAGATATCTGCCAGGAGAAGTAGTTGATTGGAGTGGAGACTAAGCGTCTCCTCGGATGCCCCCAGGAAAGCGCTCAGTCGGAACGGAAATCAACCCCTCATTTTGCCGAAAAGCATACTTTATTCATTTGCACGATATTTTTAAAATCAAGTGTGAACGCTTTAGCATTTGTAGCCTTTGTCGAAATACGTGCTATAATGTAGAGCTTTCTGATTATCCACAATTGGAAATTATCCTTACTTTAGATTTTGCAGAAAATATGTTAGTCTAAGGTGTTAGTAAGTATTGGTCGGTTTTATTTATCCACATGTGGATAACGTTAAGGAGGTCATTAAATGGAGTTCGATACAATTGCTGCGATATCCACACCTATGGGTGAAGGAGCTATTGCTATTGTTCGTTTAAGTGGGGACGAAGCAGTCGCGATTGCAGATAAAATATTCAGATCGCCTGGTGGTAAAAGTTTAACAACGAAGGCTTCACATACAATTCATTACGGACATTTGGTTGATCCAAAAACAGATGAGATTGTAGAGGAAGTAATGCTGTCATTAATGCGTGGGCCTAAAACATTCACTCGTGAGGATGTAATAGAAATTAACTGTCACGGGGGACTAGTTTCGGTGAACCGTGTATTAAAGCTAGCATTAACAAATGGAGCAAGACTCGCAGAGCCAGGTGAATTTACAAAACGCGCATTCTTAAATGGACGTATCGATTTATCACAGGCTGAGGCAGTGATGGATTTAATAAGAGCAAAAACTGATAGAGCGATGAATGTTGCGTTGGGACAAATGGATGGCAAATTATCGCGTTTAATTGGTGACTTACGCCAAGCATTACTAGAGACATTAGCACAAGTAGAGGTTAATATAGATTATCCGGAGTATGATGATGTAGAAGAGATGACGGTACCAGTATTAGTAGAAAAATGTACATGGGTACGAAATGAAATTATTAAACTTTTGCAAACATCTTCTCAGGGAAAAATATTACGAGAGGGTCTATCAACTGTTATTTTAGGCCGCCCAAACGTTGGGAAATCTTCTCTTTTAAATAGCTTAGTACAGGAGAACAAGGCTATTGTGACAGATATAGCTGGTACAACTCGTGATATTATAGAAGAGTACGTGAATGTACGTGGTGTTCCGCTTCGTTTAGTCGATACAGCTGGTATTCGAGAGACAGAGGATATCGTCGAGCGAATTGGTGTTGAACGTTCACGTGAGGCGTTGCGTGGCGCAGATTTAATTTTATTTGTTTTAAACTACGCAGAGGAATTGACTGCCGAGGATGAACGTCTATTCGAAACAATTCAAGCGATGGATTACATCGTTATTGTCAATAAAACAGATCTACCGCAAAAAATAGATATAGCTCGTGTCAAAGAGCTAGCAGGCAATCATCGCGTTGTGACAACTTCTCTTTTACAGGAAGAGGGCATCGCAGAGCTAGAGGAAGCAATTGCCGCGCTATTCTTTGAAGGGCAAATTGAAGCGGGCGATTTAACATATGTTTCAAATGCAAGACATATAGCATTACTTCATCAAGCACAAGCAACGGTCGAGGATGCATTAGCTGGAGCACAAGCTGGTGTACCTGTTGATATGGTGCAAATAGATGTTACTAGAACTTGGGAAATACTTGGGGAAATTATCGGCGACACAGTACAAGAAAGCCTAATCAATCAGTTATTTTCACAGTTCTGCTTAGGAAAATAATTTTACTAAAGAAAGGAAGATACGAGCTATGCCAACAAATTATGAGGCAGGCACGTTTGATGTTATCGTAATTGGCGCAGGTCACGCAGGTTCTGAAGCTGCACATGCTGCTGCCAAAATGGGTGCTAACACACTGATGTTAACAATCAATGTAGATATGATTGCATTTATGCCATGCAATCCTTCCATTGGTGGTCCTGCCAAAGGAATCGTAGTACGAGAAATTGACGCATTAGGTGGCGTCATGGGGAAAGTTATTGATAAAACGCATATTCAAATGCGGATGTTAAATACAGGGAAAGGCCCTGCTGTGCGTGCATTACGTGCACAAGCGGACAAAGTTTTATACCAACAAGAAATGAAACGTGTGTTGGAGGAAACTGAAAATTTAACAATTCACCAAGGAATGGTGGAAGAGCTAATCATTGAAAACGGGGAAGTAAAAGGTGTTATTACACAAATTGGTGCTATTTATCGCGCTAAAACAGTTGTTATCACAACAGGTACATTCCTTCGTGGTGAAATCATTATTGGTGACGTAAAATATTCAAGTGGTCCTAATAACCAACAACCGTCAATTCGTTTAGCTGATAACTTAAAAGAGCTTGGTTTTGACCTTGTGCGTTTTAAAACAGGTACACCACCACGAGTGAATAACCGAACAATTGATTATGATAAAACAGAGATTCAACCAGGGGATGATGTTCCACGTGCTTTCAGCTTTGAAACAACTGAATTCATCATGGATCAGCTACCTTGCTGGTTAACTTATACAAGCCTAGAAACACATGAAATTATCGAGGAGAACTTACATCTTTCACCGATGTATTCAGGGATGATTAAAGGTACGGGTCCACGTTATTGCCCTTCTATTGAAGACAAGGTTGTGCGATTTAACGATAAACCGCGCCACCAAATTTTCTTAGAGCCAGAAGGTCGCAATACACGTGAAGTATATGTACAAGGTTTATCAACTAGCTTACCAGAGCATGTGCAAACGCGTTTACTAAAATCAATTCCAGGCTTAGAAAAAGCAGAAATGATGCGTGCTGGCTATGCTATTGAGTACGATGCAATTGTGCCAACACAATTGTGGCCAACTTTAGAAACAAAACGTATTAAAGGTTTATATACAGCTGGTCAAATTAATGGAACATCAGGTTACGAGGAAGCGGCTGCTCAAGGCTTAATGGCTGGGGTAAATGCTGCTGCTAATGTGCTTGGTAAACAAGAATTAATTTTAAGCCGCTCGGATGCTTATATTGGCGTATTAATTGATGATTTAGTAACTAAAGGAACAAATGAACCGTATCGCTTATTAACATCTCGTGCGGAATATCGTTTACTACTTCGTCATGATAACGCTGATTTACGTTTGGTAGAGCTAGGTTATAATATAGGAATGATTACTGAAGGAAGATATGCAGCATTCAATGAGAAAAAAGAGCTGATTGAAAACGAAATTGCACGTCTCCGTGAAGTGATTATTAAACCAAATGAAGCAACACAAGCTACTATTCGCTCTGTAGGTGGTAGTGAGCTAAAAGATGGTATCCGTGGAGCAGATTTATTAAAACGTACAGAAATGCATTATGCGTTAATTTCTTCGTTAATTCCAGCAGACATAGAGTTTTCGGATGAAGTGAAGGAACAAATTGAAATTCAGCTTAAGTATGAAGGTTATATTGAAAAAGCATTGCAACAAGTTGAGAAGCTTCATAAAATGGAAAATAAAAAAATCCCTGAAAATATTGATTATGACGCTATTTCAGGTCTAGCAACAGAAGCTAGACAAAAATTAAAACAAGTTATACCACTTTCCATTGCCCAAGCATCGCGAATCTCTGGTGTAAACCCAGCAGATATTTCAATATTACTTGTTTATATAGAGCAAGGTAAAATTGCACGTGTCAGCGGCGAATAATTAACAACAGTAAAGTGAATAAGAGGCGGGCATACCTTTGTGCCCGCTTCCTATTTTTAAGGCTAGTCTTATTTTTATATAGTTGATTTGTAAATGGGAACGAGTACATGCTTACAAATCAAAAATAGGGATAGTAAAGCCAGTTAGAAAAAGGAGACTTTACATGAACGAACAACAATTTATCGAGGATCTGAAGGAAAAGGGCATTGAACTCTCTGAAAAGCAGATGGCTCAATTCAAAAAATACTTTGAGTTACTTGTTGAGTGGAATGAAAAGATGAACTTAACTGCTATTACGGATTTAGAAGGAGTTTATTTAAAGCACTTTTATGATTCGATTAGTGCCTCTTTTTATTTTGATTTTTCAAAAGTGACGACAGTTTGTGATGTTGGAGCAGGTGCTGGTTTCCCAAGTATTCCAATTAAAATCTGCTTCCCACATTTACATGTAACAATTGTCGATTCTTTAAATAAAAGAATTACATTTTTAAATCATTTAAGTGATGAGTTACAATTAGATAATATGAATTTCGTACATGCCCGTGCAGAGGAATTTGCACAAAATGCGAAATATCGTGAACAGTTTGATGTTGTAACAGCTCGTGCGGTAGCCCGATTATCAGTCTTATCGGAGTTATGTGTACCACTAGCGAAGCAAGGTGGCTATTTTGTTGCTTTAAAAGCGGCTGCTGGTGCGGAAGAATTAAAAGATGCAAAAAAAGCATTGGCCACATTAGGGGTTGCACTAAAAGAAGAATTTTCTTTCCTACTACCTGTTGAAGAAAGTGACCGCATGTTATATATCTTTGATAAAATAAAAGGAACACCGAAAAAATACCCGCGAAAACCAGGTGTACCAAATAAAACACCAATTCAATAATTAGTGTTTCATGTGAAACTTCTCAAAGTAGAAAATATTTTTTCTATTTTGAGCATACATACTAGTTATGGATGGTTCACGCAAATGACATCTACGAACTATATACATTTTAAGAAATATAATAAATAATAATAGAATGAAACAGAGCAAGATAGTTACTTAAAGGTGGTGCCACTTGGATGAAAAGTCCTTTTTCACGTTTTTTTGGAGGCGGAAATAAAACTGAGCCTATTGTGAAAAATGAAGTAGAACAAGCAGAGACGGTTCATGCAGCAGAAGAAGTTATAAAGCTGCCTATTGATCAAATTGTACCTAACCGTTTTCAGCCACGTACTATTTTTGATGATGAAAAAATTGAAGAATTATCAAGAACCATTCATACACATGGTGTAATTCAGCCAATTGTTGTACGTAAAACAGCAGAAAATCAATATGAAATCATTGCTGGTGAGCGTCGCTATCGAGCAATGAAAAAGCTACAATGGACAGAAGTCCCGGCAATTATAAGAAATTTAACTGATAAGGAAACGGCCTCTATCGCGTTAATCGAGAACCTACAGCGTGAGGAATTAACAGCAATTGAAGAAGCTGTTGCCTATCAAAAATTATTAGAGCTTCATGAGCTGACACAAGAGGCTCTGGCCCAACGACTTGGAAAAGGACAATCCACGGTAGCCAATAAATTACGTTTACTAAAGCTTCCTGAAGAAGTGCAGCAAGCTATTTTGAAGCGTGAAATCTCTGAACGACATGCACGTGCATTAATTGCAATTAAAGATCGGCCATTACAGTTAGAAGTTTTACAACAAACGATTGAAAATGATTGGAATGTTCGCCAGTTAGAAGAACAGATTTATGTTTTATTACATCCGGAGGTAGTAGCTCAAGAAGAAGCGGAGCCAAAGAAAGTAAAGCCGAAACGTAAGGCCATTAGTAAAGACGTACGCATTGCTTTAAATACGATTAAACAATCGTTATCTATGGTAACAAAGAGCGGTATAACAGTTAAGACCGAAGAAGAAGACACAGAGGAATATTATCAAATTACAGTGAAAATACCTAAAAAGAAAAAGTCTTAAGTAGTGATTGAAGTTATATTAGAAAAATAAAGAATTGGCTTTTATAGCATCATCAAAGGATGATATTTCTATAAGTTGATTGGAGTGGAGGATAAACGCCCCCAGGGAAGTATCCAGTCGGAACGAAATTCAACCTCGTGATATGATGATGAACTACTTATATATCTCTGTAAGGAGGAGGCATCTCAGTAATAATTCTGGGAGATGTCTCCTTTTTTGCATATATTCTTAATATTTTATACAACTATTTTCTGTTTTTTTGATAGAATGAAAGTTAGATAGAGATATTTAACTTCTTTGGAGCAAGTGTTTTTTGTCACGAAAGTGAAACGGCAGTTACAGAAGTCTCTCACCTCTATAAGTGGTAAGATGAATGCGGGTCTAAGTTATTTTTCGCGGGTGGGGTGTCCAACCATCCGCTGAAATAGAGGAACTCAGTCTAAGAACGCCACGTCCTGTGGCAACGACTGAGAGACCAACATCTTGCTGCTGACGCTGCGTTAGCACTACGCTTTCGCGCAAAAAACATCTGTTGGCCCAAAACCTCCGGCGGATGTCACGGATTCGGAAAGGAGTTAATAAAGGATGTTAGCCTAAAATCATCGCATCTATGCGAAAACGGCTAACTGACAAAGCCGAATCCGGACACAATTATGCCGAGGCATAATTGATCAGTGATTTTACAAATGATTTGTCAAAGTGAACCTTTGATAGATGAAAGCAGGTGCTTTTAAATGGGTAGAATTATAGCAATCGCCAATCAAAAGGGTGGCGTAGGAAAAACAACGACATCGGTCAATTTGAGCGCTTGTCTAGCATACTTAGGGAAGAAAGTGCTCTTAATCGATACTGATCCACAAGGAAATACAACAAGTGGACTTGGTGTAAATAAAGGAGAACTTCAAGGCTGCATTTATGATGTATTAATTGATGATGAAAACGTTGAAAATGTCATTCAACAAACAAATGTCGAAAACTTAGCAATTGTTCCAGCAACCATTTCACTAGCAGGAGCAGAAATTGAATTAGTTTCGACAATTTCCAGAGAAGTACGTTTAAAGCACGCACTTCAAGATGTAAAAGAAAACTATGATTATATTATTATTGATTGCCCGCCTTCGTTAGGGCTACTAACAATTAATGCTTTAACTGCTTCGGATGCGCTTATTATTCCTGTACAATGCGAATATTACGCATTAGAGGGGTTAAGTCAGTTGTTATCAACTGTCCGTTTAGTGCAAAAACATTTAAATCAGCAATTATACATTGATGGCGTATTGTTGACGATGCTTGATGCACGAACAAACCTAGGCTTACAAGTTATTGATGAAGTAAAAAAGTATTTCCAAGATAAAGTATACAAAACAATTATTCCTCGTAATGTGCGATTAAGTGAGGCTCCAAGTCATGGGCAGCCAATTATCATTTATGATGCAAAATCAAGAGGTGCAGAAGTGTATTTAGAGATGGCGAGGGAAGTGATTAAAAATGGCTAAAGGTCTAGGAAGAGGCATAGGTGCATTATTTCCTGGAGAGTCTATAGAACAAAGTGGGCAAGTGGAAGAAATACAATTAGAGCTTATCATCGCAAACCCATTTCAGCCTCGTAAAATTTTTGATGAAGAAACTTTACAAGAATTAGCTGACTCTATACAGGAACATGGTATTTTACAGCCAATTGCTGTACGTAAAAAAGGGCGTAAATATGAAATCGTTGCCGGAGAACGCCGTTATAGAGCGACTCAATTAGCAGGTTTAGAGGTTATTCCAGCTATTATAAAAGAGCTATCAGATGCGCAAATGATGGAACTAGCTATTTTAGAAAATCTACAGCGTGAAGATTTGACAGTTATTGAAGAGGCTGAGGCATATCAAAGCTTAATGGAAAGCTTACATTTAACGCAGGAGGAGCTATCCAAAAGATTAGGGAAAAGTAGACCGCATATTGCCAATCATGTTCGTTTACTTGCATTACCAGAGGATGTTCGTGAGTTTATGAATGATGGAACACTATCGATGGGGCAAGGACGAGCGTTACTTGGATTGAAAAATAAAAGAAGAATAGTAGAAGTGGCAAATAAGGTCATCAAACAAGGTTTAAACGTACGGCAAGTTGAAATGTTAGTACACAATTTGAATGAAGAAGTTTCACGTGAAACAACTCAACTAAAGAAAAAAGATATATTCGTGGCAGCTAAGGAAACACAGTTACGTGATTACTTTGGAACAAATGTACAAATTAGAAAATCTAATAATAAAGGGAAAATTGAAATTGAATTTTACTCTGAAGATGATTTAGAACGTATTTTAGAAATATTAAATTTACAGGAAGAGGAAGAATAAGAGAAATATCAATAACGTGATCAGAGCGCCGAACTACAAGGCGCTCTCTATTTTTCTAGAGAGAAGGAAGGTTTGGACGTGGTATTACTAGGGGCATTAATTAACGCTTTGCTTATTATGACGGGTGCATTAGTAGGACGTATCTTTAAAAATATTCCTGAATCGATGAAATCTACTGTATTATCGATTATTGGTTTAGCAGTTGCACTTTTAGGGATTAAAATGGGCTTTGAAAGTGATAATTTTATTATTTTAATGATTAGTTTAGTGGTAGGTACAGTAATTGGCGAGTGGTTAGATTTAGATAAGCAAATGAATAGACTTGGGAAATGGGTAGAATCTTTATTTAGTAAAAATCGAACTGATAATAATCAAATTGGCATAGCAGAAGGTTTTGTAACGGCATCTTTAATATTTGTAGTTGGCTCTATGGGCGTCATTGGTGCACTCGATAGTGGTCTGCGTAACGATCATAATATACTTATTACGAAAGGACTAATCGATGGATTTATATCGATAATCTTAACATCTACATTAGGTATTGGCGTGCTATTATCTGCAGTACCTGTATTCGTCTATCAAGGATTAATTGCACTTTTTGCAGGCGTTATTAGCTCTTTTATATCAGATGCTGCACTACAAATGTTTATTCAAGAAATGACTGCAGTAGGTGGTGTTATGATTTTTGCCATTGGTTTAAATATAGCAGGCTTAACTAAGATCAAGGCCGCTAACTTGTTGCCAGGTCTCATCATTGTCGGTATTGTGGTTGCTATCTTCTATATTTTTTAGTGAGTAACGATGTGTAGCGAGCAATAGAGCCCTTGAAAGTTTTTCCGCCATTGCATAAGAAATATGAAGTCTTGTATTTTGTAAAACAAGCATTTCCATAAAGCCTCCAACATTGACTATTCCTTTAATGGAAATATCGCCGATGGGAGGTAATTGTTTTTTTACAGCTTTCCCCGGAAAAATAGGTCCATTCTGTACAGAAATATGTCCAACGTTTTGTTCACTTCCAAGACATGCATCAATCGCAATAATGAATGGTTTTATAGTATGATTGTGTAGCTGTTGCATAGTAGTATCTAAATTAAGAGCATGCAAAGGATTGTCTAAAGAGCCTACAATTTCATATGGAAAACTAACAGACTTTTTTAGAAAGCTACCTGTTAATGGTCCAAGTGTATCACCTGTACAACGGTCACTTCCAATACAACAGAAAATAAGGCGTTCATGATGAAAGGGTATATGTTCTAAAAATAATGTACTCAACTGCCAAACGATATTTTTACTTTCATGATGAAGAGAATAAGGAAGTAACAATTTTGGTATAGTATTCATAAAAAAACTCACTTTCCTTTTTATTTGTAAGAAGTGCTCGATTTTTATGCAGTATACGCAAATTTTTAGCAAGTTATTCAAGAGGTGGTAATAATGGATTGGTTTAGTGAAAGGGTATTAAAAAACGGTTTGGATAAGCTGATGTCAGAGGAACTCTGGATAAATATAACAAAAGTTTCGGTTAAGATTACTATTATCTTGATTGCATCGTGGCTAGCTGTACGATTAGGAAAGAAGTTTATTAAAAAAGTGTTTTTAATGCGTATGCGTTCACCATTAGATCATTCAGAACGTCGACAAACAACAATTTCAAGATTATTACAAAGTGTCATTTCCTATGTTGTTTATTTTTCAGCAATCGTTGCTATTCTCTCTATCTTAGAGATTAAGATAGCAGGGTTATTGGCAGGAGCAGGGATTGTCGGTTTAGCAATTGGTTTTGGTGCGCAAAGTTTAGTAAAAGATGTCATTACTGGATTCTTTATTATTTTTGAAGATCAATTTGGTGTTGGCGATTATATAAAAATAAATGCTGCTGAAGGAACTGTTGTAGAAATCGGTTTACGTACGACAAAGATTAATGGTTCTACAGGAGAGCA
Organism: Lysinibacillus sphaericus; assembly: GCF_006864135.1. GTDB lineage: Bacteria > Bacillota > Bacilli > Bacillales_A > Planococcaceae > Lysinibacillus. Next base: position 23,980 of record NZ_SADV01000019.1, read on the forward strand.
GTTTATTATTCCGAATGGTTCGATTGGTGAGGTTGTCAATTACTCTGTCAACAACTCTAAAATTTATATAGATTTACAAATGACGACCGATGCCAATTTTGACAGAGCTGAATCTATTATTAAAAAGTATTTAAATACTTTACCTGAAATTCATAAGGAGCTTGTAGCAGTACCTGTCTTTTTAGGTGTACAAAATGTTAAGGGGACAGAGGTAACGATTCGTATAGCCGCAGAAACATTACCACAGCAACAACATGGAGTGGCTCGTACGATTCGTCGTGATGTTACAAAACTCTTTGAAGAAAATAATATACCAATGGCTCAACCGAAAATGATGTTCTATGGTGTTAATGAAGAGGGGAGAAGTGAGTAATATGGAAGCAAAGAAATTTTGTTTAAACGATATTGTTGAAATGAAAAAGCAGCACCCATGCGGTACAAATGAATGGAAAATTATTCGGATGGGGGCGGATGTACGCATTAAATGTGAAGGCTGTCAGCATAGTGTCATGATTCCGCGCCGCGAATTTGAGAAAAAAATGAAAAAGGTTATCATTTCGGCTAGTGAGGACTAGTTTTTATCTTCAATCAGTAGGTGTTCTGACACCCACTGAATAAAGATAAAGCCTCCGGCGGATGTCATGGATTTTGAAAGGAATGAATTGTGCGGGCACAATTCAAAATCCGGACGCAATTATGCCAAGACGAAATTGATGTGTATTAGACTTTTTAGAAGTGAATCAATATAATAGATAGGGTTATACAGTGATGAATCAGTGAGGATTTCTGTAACCTCACAGTATCCGTTATTAAGAGCAAATTTGAACAGATCATAGAAAGGTTGTGTCTATACATGGCATTAACAGCTGGAATCGTTGGTTTACCTAACGTTGGAAAATCAACATTATTTAACGCAATTACAAAAGCGGGCGCATTGGCTGCAAACTATCCATTCGCAACAATCGATCCGAACGTCGGTATTGTTGAAGTACCAGATGCACGTTTAGATAAATTAACAGAATTAGTAACACCTAAAAAAACAGTACCAACAGCATTTGAGTTTACAGATATTGCTGGGATCGTAAAAGGCGCTTCAAAGGGTGAAGGGTTAGGGAACAAATTCCTTGCTCATATTCGTGAAGTAGATGCAATTTGCCAAGTTGTACGTTGTTTTGTTGATGAAAATATTACGCACGTATCAGGTGGAGTTGATCCGATTGACGATATTGAGGTCATTAATTTAGAGCTTGCACTTGCTGATTTAGAATCTGTTGATAAGCGATTACAACGTGTTAGCAAAATGGCTAAGCAAAAAGACAAAGAAGCCATGATCGAAGAACCAATTCTTGTGAAAGTTAAAGAACAATTAGAAAACGGTCGACCAGCACGCGCTGCAGAGCTTTCAGAAGACGAGCTAAAGGTTATTAAAGGACTTCATCTTTTAACAATTAAACCTATGCTTTATGTGGCAAACGTTTCAGAAGATGAAGTAGCTGATGCAGATAATAACGAATATGTGCAAAAGGTACGTGAGTATGCAGCTGCTGAAGGAGCTCAAGTTATCACAATTTGTGCAAAAATTGAGGAAGAAATTTCTGAGCTTGATGATGAAGAAAAATCAATGTTCTTAGAAGAACTAGGTATTAAAGAATCTGGTTTAGACCAGTTAATCCGTACTTCATATGATTTATTAGGGCTAGCAACTTATTTCACTGCCGGGGTACAAGAGGTACGTGCATGGACATTCCGTAAAGGTATGAAGGCACCACAATGTGCAGGAATCATCCATACAGACTTTGAACGTGGATTTATTCGTGCAGAAACAGTTGCTTTCGAAGATTTAGTAGAAGCCGGTTCTCAACCTGCTGCTAAAGAAGCTGGGAAAGTACGTCTTGAAGGTAAAGAGTATGTTGTACAAGACGGCGATATTATGTTATTCCGTTTCAATGTGTAAAAAACGCCAGGGGCAATCTTTCAAAAGATTGCCTTTTTTTGTATATAATTTTATCTGAATTTTCAATTAGGAGGATTAGTATGAACATATTACAAATAAAAGATCGTGGTTTAGAAATGGAGGAGTTAGGTAAATTACCAGAAGACATATTAGATCTTATTTATGAGCATCAATTGTTTAAGCTATTCACCGCAAAGGAATTAGGCGGTAAAGATTTAGATCTACTAGAGGGTATTAAAGTATTTCAGCAGATGTCTGCACTTGATGGTAACTTTGGCTGGCTTGTCACAATAGGAACAGGGGGTAACGTGTTTATTCCAACATTGAACAAAGGGGTTGTTGGAAAAATGTTTTCACCAAGAAATGCAGTCATAGCAGGCAGTGGCTATCCTACTGGCGTAGCAGTAAAAATAGATGGGGGCTATCGTGTCACTGGTCAATGGAGGTATTGTAGTGGATCAGATTATGCTACAACTTTTACGATGAATTGCTTTGTCGAGGATGAAGGTAATAGAACAGATGAAATAATTAGTTGTTCAGTAAATCGTGATCAAATAGAGATTCTTAATGATTGGCGAGCAATGGGCTTAAAAGCGACAGCTAGCCATACGATCCGTGTGCAAAATGTTTGGGTACCACAAGAGGAAACATTCCAATTGGGTATAATTAAAAACAAGTATGGAAGTGCGGTACATAGTTTTCCGTTTGGAACATTTGCAGAAGCCTCATTTCTAAGTGTTTGTCTTGGGATAACAGAAAATTTCTTAGAAGAGGCGTCTATTTTAGTAAAGCAAAGAAAGCATGATCCAAGCCGTACCGAACGTATGGGTGCAATACAATTTTTATTGATGCAGCAACAGAAGAACTTTAGACAGCTTGAAGAGCGATATTATTTACTGTTGAACGAATACTGGCAAAAACATAAAGAAGGTCATGAGTTGACTGAAGAACAACTCCAACAATTTTCACGAATAAGTAAAGATAGTGCAGCGGCTTGTGTAGACATTGCCAATAGCTTACTACGTAGACTTGGCATGGATGCAATTACGGAGACATCTTCCATTAATCGTATTTGGAGAAATTTATATACAGCTGCACAGCATAGTTTTTTAACGCCATAAATTTGTGTTAAAAAATAGAACCTGCTTGGGGACAAGCAGATTCTATTTGTCACGTGACACTCAGCAAAGTTATTTCTTTTCCTCGGGCAAATATACATAAAGCTTAGGTAAATGAGGATCATCTTGTATTAACGCATTTTTTGGGTATTTACGTAATTCTGTATACATGGAAAAATCACCGACTGCTCCAGCGATTAAAAAAGCACCTACTAATACTAAAACAGTACTGTTAACGTAGAAACCAGCAATTGTCGGGAGAACGCCAGTTGTCCAAAATGGAAGTAATAAAGCTTTTTTCATTGCATGATTCGGTAACGGTTGTTCAGTTGTTGCGTACGCTATGCCAAGTTCTAAATTCAGACCATATTTTAACGATTTAAAGGGTACGCCTCCAAAGACCATAAAGCCAATTAAATGAAAGGCTTCATGTAAGACAATGAAAATAATATACAGAATAACAAAAAGGATAGATCCAATAATCATATTCCAAAATGAAAAATCAAAATCTTTAAAGCAAATAGCTTGAATAGCTACAAATAATATGACGAGACCACTTGTACCAACAATATTATCCATCATTAGTTTTTTTATATCCAACTCGATTACGATAGGTTCTTTATCTGGTAGCATGAAGATCCTCCTCTCATTCATGAATTAAGTTCATTATATAGAAAGAATTGTTTGGTTGCGACTTGAAAGACATGTATCTATATGTTACAATTCATTGATGTGAGTAATAATTATTACTTGCTCCTTGCTCCCTGTATACAGGAGAGCCTCAGTCCATAAGGAGGTGTAAACAGATGAGAAAATACGAATTAATGTACATCGTACGTCCGAACATTGAAGACGAAGCGAAGAAAGCTTTAGTTGAACGTTTCAACGAAATCTTAACTTCTAACGGTGCAGAAGTCATCGAATCAAAAGAGTGGGGCAAACGCCGCTTAGCTTATGAAATTCAAGACTTCCGCGAAGGTTTCTACCAAATCGTGAAAGTAAACGCTACTTCAGAAGCAATTAACGAATACACACGTCTTGCTAACATTAGCGAAGATATCATTCGTCACATTGCGGTTCGCCAAGAAGCATAATCATTTAACAAAATGCTGAAAAGGAGGTTGCATTTCTGATGATAAACCGTGTCGTATTAGTTGGAAGACTAACAAAAGATCCTGAGCTACGCTATACGCCTAATGGTGTTGCGTCTACAAGATTTACAGTTGCTGTGAATCGAACATTCTCAAACCAACAAGGTGATCGCGAAGCTGATTTCATTAGCTGTGTTGCATGGCGCAAACAGGCTGAAAACTTAGCAAACTTCATGCGAAAAGGAAGTTTGATTGGAGTGGAAGGTCGCATTCAAACAGGCAGCTATGAAGGACAAGATGGTAAACGAGTATACACAACAGATGTAGTGGCAGATAGCGTACAGTTTTTAGAGCCTCGTAATACTAGCGGTGCTCCTGCTCCTCAATATGGTGGGCAGAATACTTACGGTAATAATCAACCGTCATATGGCGGTGGACAACCACAGCAACAGTTTGGTGGTGCTATGCCAGGGCAGGGTTCATTTGGCGGCGATGCTTATCAGCAAAATCAACCACCTATGAATCAGCCGAATTATACACGTGTAGATGAGGATCCATTTGCTAATAGCAAAGGACCGATAGAAGTATCTGAGGATGACTTACCATTCTAATGCTTCTAAAATAAAAAATGATAAGGAGGAGACATACTATGGCACCACGTCGCGGAGGCCGCAAACGCCGTAAAGTTTGCTACTTCACTGCTAATAACATTACGAATATCGACTATAAAGATGTGGATTTACTTAAAAAATTCATCTCTGAGCGCGGTAAAATCTTACCACGTCGCGTAACTGGCACTAGCGCTAAGTACCAACGTAAATTAACTTCAGCTATCAAAGTTTCTCGTATCATGGGATTACTTCCATTCGTAGCAGAAGACAAATAAGATAATAAAGGCACAACGAGGTTTAATTAACTTTAGTTGTGCCTTTTTATTTATAAAACTGGAGTTGCTGATCTTGTCATCTCTAATACTATAGAGATGACCTTATTTTACCTCAGTAATTACTCTATATATTACCATTTGCCATTAGTATAAGAATTTATTACACTTTTAAGAGACATGAATAACGAAAAAATGAATGTTAGAGATTGAGAAACAAATTGCTAAAACGTATGAATGAGAAGAACAATCGACTAAGTAACATTTTTAAAAACAAACGGCTTATAATCATTTCGATTAAAAGCCTTTTTTCATGCAGTAGTAACGGTCGTATGCATCGTTGAAAAATTTCAACAATATATATAAGAACATAAATAATGAATTTGTTATGCCTTTTCGGTAAAAAATCTCCCTATATAGCTATTTATTTCACGCTTTAGTCATTGGTTCTACAAAATTAATGGCAAAGCATTCAGTTGTTCTTAGCGTTTTTTGTTCAATAACCTAAAAAAATGGTACAATAAAGGTCAGTAAGATTGACTGAAAAAAGGAAGGTTTTCAATGCCGAATAATCAAACAAAGGCGCTTTTACATGGCTCAATGATGGTCGCAATCTTTACGTTTCTTATGCTTATTTCTGCATATGTACCATTCATTCTTATAGTAAGTCTATTATTTGCCCCATTACCGATTGCTTGGTATAGCGCAAATTATAAGCGTTCATCATCAGTATTTGTAGCAGTAGTAGGCTGTATTTTAACCACTCTAACAACTGGCTTAATTATGTTACCATTTGCCTTTGTATTGGCATTACTTGGTGTCGTAATAGGAAATGCAATTAATCAAAAGAAGAGCAAACTTTACCTATTCATGTCATCTGGGGTTGCTGTTCTTCTATCAATGACAATTGTCTATGTAGCCTATGTTCAATTTACTGGTATCAATATGATTAACATAAGCATGGAGTTGTTCCGTGAAAGTTATGAGCAATCAAATGAACTGACAAAAACTATGACAGGTCAAGAAGCGTTTCAGCCAGAGCTAATTGAGGCTCTGTTAAAAACAGCTGAACTGACAATACCTGCATTAGTAACACTCTCTGCATTTATGACAGCATTTATTGTCATGACGTTCAATTTACCTGTATTAAAACGTCTTGGTTTAGACGTACCGAAATTTGCCCCGTTCCAACATATGCGTCTACCACGATCTATTTTATGGTATTACATGATTGTTTTATGCATTAACTTATTTCTGCGTCCAGAAGCTGGATCTACATTAGATGTTATTGTTTTAAATGTTTCTTATGTTTTATGGATATTATTAATCCTGCAGGGGATTTCCTTTATACATTTCCTTATTTCTAAAAAGGGAATGCCGAATGCTGTAAAATGGATAGCTACTTTGTTAGCCTTACCACTATCATCTTTTATGATATTGCTAGGCATCGTAGATTTAGGTTTCGACGTACGTTCACTTGTGAAGGGAAAAACTAAAGAATAAGGGGCTGATGTAATGGGGACTTTTAGAAAACGACCAATCCGCTATCCGCTTTTTGTTCTTTCCATTTTTGGCATTGTGACGTTCGTGCTTCTATGTATTTGGAATATCGGGATAGGTGTCGGTTATGGAGTAGGTTTTGTACTATTAATGGTCTATACGTGGAAGGTAGAAAAGATTACCTTTGATGAAACAGAAAGGCATATTGAATCCATTTCTTTCCGCATGAAAAAAGTAGGGGAAGAGGCATTGCTTGAAATGCCAATTGGGATTTTACTTGTCAATGATCAATATGAAATAGAATGGTCGAATCCATATATGCAAGGCGTTTTAAATATGGAGAATTTAGTAGGTGAAGGAATCGTTAATATATCTGACGACATTTACGTGCTAATGAAAAGCGAAGAGACAAACGAAGATACGATTACGCTCCGTGATCGTAAATATCGAGTTTATTATAAAAAAGAAGAGAATTTACTCTATTTCTTTGACATAACGGAGCAGATAGCTATTGAAAAACAATACTATGCAGATCGTACAGTTATCGCCATTTTATTTGTTGATAATTATGACGAAATTACGCAAGCAATGGATGACCAGCCACGTAGTTTAACGAATACGATGGTGACATCAATTGTTAATGATTGGGCAGCTGAGCAAGGGATATTTGTCAAACGAATATCATCCGATCGTTTTTTAGCTGTATTAAACGAATCCATTTTAATGGAGCTTGAGAAGAAAAAATTTGCCATTTTAGATACAATTCGAGAAAAAACAGCGCAAAAAAATATGTCATTAACATTAAGTATTGGTGTTGGCGCAGGATCATCTTCATTAGTAGAGCTTGGTGAACTAGCACAATCAAGTTTAGATCTTGTTTTAGGTCGTGGTGGTGATCAGGTTGCCATCAAGCAACCTACAGGGAAACTGAAATTCTATGGTGGGAAAACGAACCCTGTTGAGAAACGTACACGCGTTAGAGCACGTGTTATTTCCCATGCACTACGTGATTTAATTCAGGATAGTGACCAAGTATTTGTTATGGGACATAAAAACCCTGATATGGACTCTATTGGTGCCTCTGTTGGTGTACGTAAAATGGCACAGATGAATGATGTGAAGGGCTATGTGATCGTGAATTTCGAAGAATTAAACGGAAGTGTAACACGTTTAATGAATGAAATAGAGAGTAAATCGGATTTCTATGAAAATTTCCTAACGCCAGAGGAAGCTGCAGCAAGAATGACAGAAAAATCTTTACTCGTTATAGTCGATACGCATAAACCAGATTTAGTCATCGAATCACAGCTATTAAAGCTGGCAGAAAAAGTTGTGGTGATTGATCACCATCGTCGCAGTGAGGATTTTATAGAAAATCCAACGCTTGTTTATATGGAGCCATATGCATCGTCCACAGCTGAGCTTATAACAGAGTTACTCGAGTACCAACCAAAACGTGCGAAGATTAATATGCTAGAGGCTACGGCATTGCTGGCGGGAATTATAGTCGATACAAAGAGTTTTACACTGCGCACAGGAGCCCGTACGTTTGAAGCGGCTTCTTATTTACGGACAAATGGTGCCGATACAGTGCTAGTACAGCGATTATTAAAAGAAGATGTCGATACGTATATTGAGCGTTCTAAAATAGTGCAAACTGTTAAGTTCGTGAAGCCTGGTATTGCTATTGCTGTAGGTGAGGAAGCGAAAGTGTATGATTCTGTACTAATTGCGCAAACAGCAGATATTTTACTAACAATGAAGGATGTTGGTGCTTCCTTTGTCATTGCACATCGTTCAGATGGCAAAATCGGCATAAGTGCAAGATCACTTGGCGAAGTAAACGTGCAGCTTGTTATGGAAAAGCTAGGCGGCGGTGGGCATTTAACGAATGCAGCTTGCCAAGTCGAAGCAAGTTCCATTGCTGGAGTAAAAAAATATTTAGAAGAGGCCATAAATGAGGTACTCGAAGGGAGTTCTGAATCATGAAAGTAGTATTTTTAAAAGATGTTAAAGGAAAAGGGAAAAAAGGGGAAATAAAAAATGTAGCTGACGGCTATGCACAAAACTTCTTGATTAAAAATGGCTATGCTGCTGAAGCAAATGCACAAGCATTAAGTCAATTAGATGGTCAAAAGAAATTAGAAGCTAAAAATGCCGCTGCAGAATTAGCTGAAGCGAAAGCGTTAAAAGAAAAATTAGAAGCTTTAACAGTAGAATTAAAAGCAAAATCAGGTGAAGGTGGTCGCCTATTTGGTTCAGTATCTACAAAGCAAATTGCTGATGGGCTTCAAAAAACGCATGGCATAAAAATTGATAAACGTAAAATGACTTTAAGTGATGGAATTCGTGCGCTAGGCTTTACAAATGTACCTGTAAAACTACATCATGAAGTATCTGCAACATTAAAAGTTCATGTAACGGAAGAGTAAGGGGCGACGAACCATGAACGAACCGATGATGGACCGCGTCCCACCGCATAACCGGGAAGCGGAGCAATCGGTTATCGGTGCAATTTTCCTTGATCCTCAATCGTTAATCACGGCATCTGAAATTTTACTAGCAGATGATTTTTATCATAATGCACATAAAACAATTTTCGAAACGATGCTACGTTTAAGTGATCAAGGAAAAGCGATAGATGTTGTAACAGTTACGGAAGAATTATCAGCTAAAAAGGAAATTGAGGATGTTGGCGGGCTATCTTATTTACTAGAGCTCGCCAATGCTGTCCCTACAGCTGCTAACGTCGCACACTATGCGAAAATTGTCGAAGAAAAGGCATTATTACGTCGTTTAATTCGTGTTGCTACTAAAATAGTAGAAGATGGCTATACTCGTGAGGATGAGGTAGAGGCATTACTAGGTGAAGCAGAGAAGAAAATGATGGAGGTAGCCAATCGTAAAAATGCGGGGGACTTTAAGCATGTTAAAGACGTATTGGTGGAAACCTTTGATAACATCGAAAAGCTTCAATCACAAAAAGGTGATGTTACAGGTATCCCGACAGGCTTCCGTGATTTAGATAATATAACAGCTGGCTTCCAGCGCAACGATTTAATTATTGTAGCGGCACGTCCTTCTGTAGGGAAAACAGCCTTTGCGTTGAATGTTGCGCAAAGTGTTGCCGTTCAAGCACGTGAAAATGTCGCGATCTTCTCTCTAGAGATGGGTGCTGAGCAGCTAGTTATGCGTATGCTTTGTGCGGAGGGAAATATAGATGCACAAGTTTTACGTACAGGTGCTTTAACAACGGAAGATTGGGGTAAACTAACTATGGCAATGGGAAGTTTATCGAATTCCGGAATTTTTATTGATGATACACCAGGTGTACGTATTAATGAAATTCGAGCAAAATGTCGACGTTTAGCACAGGAGCATGGCCTCGGTATGATTTTGATCGATTATTTACAGCTTATTCAAGGTAGTGGTAAGCCAGGTGAGAACCGTCAGCAAGAGGTATCTGAGATTTCACGTTCTTTAAAAGGTTTAGCGCGTGAGTTAAAGGTTCCGGTCATTGCATTATCACAGCTATCTCGTGGCGTTGAGCAACGTCAAGATAAGCGGCCTATGATGAGTGACTTACGTGAATCGGGAAGTATTGAGCAAGATGCTGATATTGTTGCCTTCTTATATCGTGATGATTATTACGATAAAGAGTCCGAGAGTAAAAATATGATTGAGATTATTATTGCTAAACAGCGTAACGGTCCAACGGGTACAGTTACACTTGCTTTTAAAAAAGAATTCAATAAATTCATTAATGTGGATTGGTCGCAAATGCCGCCACCACCTCCACGTGAGTAAATATTTATCTTCATTCATAAGAAAAATTTCCTTCTTTTAGAGGAACTCAACGTTGGAGATTACACCAAGACGGAATTAATCTGAATGTTAGATAATATTCATACCATTCTGTTATTAAACACGAACGTTGAATCATATTTTTTGATTTTATGTTCGTGTTTTTAAGTATTTTTGTTGACTAGGCGTTTCTATCATTGATACAATAATTAACGGCTTAAAAATTGAGATACAAATGGTATCTAACGGAGGTGCTGACTATGACATCAGTTGTAGTTGTAGGAACACAGTGGGGAGACGAAGGAAAAGGTAAAATTACAGATTTCCTTTCACAAAAAGCTGATGCAATCGCTCGTTTTGCAGGCGGTGATAATGCAGGACATACAATTAAATTTGATGGTGAAACTTATAAGTTACATTTAATTCCATCAGGTATTTTCTATAAAGAGAAAACTTCAGTAATCGGAAATGGTTTGGTTGTTAATCCAAAGTCATTAGTTACTGAGCTTAGAGGCTTACAAGAGCGTGGCATTGATACAGAAAATTTACGAATTTCTAATCGTGCGCATGTTATTTTGCCATATCATATTAAGCAAGATATCGCCGATGAGGAAAGCCGTGGCGATAAAAAAATTGGTACGACTTGTAAAGGGATTGGACCATGCTATCAAGATAAAGTAGCACGTATCGGTATCCGTATGGCTGATTTACTAGACAAGGATGTATTTGAAGAAAAACTACGTCAAAATTTAGCAATTAAGAATAAGTTATTTGAGAAATTTTACGAAGTTGAAGGCGTAACATTCGAAGAAATTTTCGAAGAATACTACGGCTATGGACAAGAAATCGCAAAATATGTAACTGATACGTCTAAAATCTTAAATGATGTACTAGATGAAGGCGGCAAAGTGTTATTTGAAGGAGCACAAGGTATTTTACTTGATGTCGATCAAGGTACGTATCCATTTGTAACATCTTCAAATCCTGTTGCTGGTGGAGTAGCGATTGGTGCTGGTGTTGGTCCTTCACGAGTTACAAGTGTTATTGGTGTATCTAAAGCCTATACGTCTCGTGTTGGCGATGGACCGTTCCCAACTGAATTATTTGATGAAGTAGGTCAACAAATTCGTGAAGTTGGTCGTGAATACGGTACAACAACTGGCCGCCCACGTCGTGTAGGTTGGTTTGATACGGTAGTTGTGCGCCACTCACGCCGAGTAAGTGGTATTACGCATCTTGCGCTTAACTCTATCGATGTTTTATCTGGTTTAGAAACAGTTAAAATTTGTACAGCGTATAAATATAAAGATGAAACGATTACTGAGTATCCAGCAAATCTTCATATTATTGAACAATGTGAACCAATTTATGAAGAGCTTCCAGGCTGGTCAGAAGATGTTACAGGCTGCAAAACATTAGAAGAGCTACCTGAGAATGCACGTCGTTATGTAGAACGCGTGAGTGAATTAACTGGTATTGAAATTGCTACTTTCTCTGTTGGTCCTGCACGTGAACAAACAAACGTTTTAGTGGATGTTTGGGAAGCAAAATAAATATAAATCAAAAAAGGGCGTACCATATGCGGTACGTCCTTTTTTATACCTCTTTCCTTACTTTGAATTTTGGGGCGAGACGCAATTATTGTCCTATATTTTATGTATTCAAAATTAGTAAGACTCTTCGGCAAAACGAGGGGTTGATTTCCGTTCCGACTGAGCGCTTTCCTGGGGGCGTCCGATGAGCCGCTTCACTCGCGCTGCTCGCTCCAGGGTCTCGGGCCAACACGATGTTGGTCACGAAGGCGTTATCACAGGATGTGATGCTTTTAGCCTTCGTTCCTCTATTGCTGATCCCCAAGGAGTCGCTCAGTCTCCACTCCAATCAGCCACTTCACTTAGCGTATATTTTCTGGCATATTACTCTAAATTTATAGTGATAATATGTGAAAATATAGTGGTAGTAATAGATGTCTTTTGTGTGAAAGCGAAGCAGCAATAGATTCTTTTTACAAAGTGTAGCTACACAAAATGTAAAATAGCGTCACTGTAATAAGCCTATTCAATTTGATTATGGTAAGTAGCCATAATATTCACTTTCATAGATGTATTTCAACAACATTAAAAGGACGTGCCATATGCGGTACGTCCTTTTTTCACTAGTGAATATCTCTCTTCTTGAAGCGGCCACCTCTAACCTCTGCAATATTACCAATTGCTAGGAATGCATGATCATCAATTTCTGCGACGATTGATTTAAGCTTGGATTCCTCTAATCGGGTAATGACGGTAAAAATAACTTTTTTATCGTTACCTGTATAAGCCCCCTCACCATGAAGGAAGGTTACACCTCGACCTAGTCGGTCCATAATCGTTTGCCCAATTTCATCAATTTCATCACTAATGATATAAACGGATTTTGATTCCTCCATCCCTTGAATGACGATATCAATCATTTTATAAGCAATATAGTATGCCAGGATAGAGTACATGGCTTGTTCCCATGTGAACACAAACCCCGCTACTGCAAAGATGAGTAAATTGCAGAACATAATAATTTCACCAACGGAAAACGGTGTTTTACTATTAAATAAAATAGCTAAAATTTCAGTCCCATCTAATGAGCCACCATAACGAATGACAATGCCGACACCAATACCTAAAATCATGCCACCAAAAACTGTGGCCAATAGCGTATCTTGAGTGAACGGGTTTAGATTATGTAAGAAAAGAGTTGTTAATGAGAGTACTGTAATTCCGAGCCCTGTGGAAAGTGCAAAGGTTTTACCGATTTGTTTATAGCCTAAAAAGATGAAAGGTAAGTTTAAAATGAAGATGAAAATACCAAGAGGTAAATTTAATAAATGAGAAGTAATAATGGAAACACCTACGATTCCACCATCCATAATGTGGTTTGGTACTAAAAATAGCTCTAGCCCCAGTGCCATAATGACTGCACCTAATGCCACCATAATGGTCCTAATGATAAGTTTTCGAACGGGATTTTTACATTGAGGCTTTCTTACTTTAGGGGTTATTTCAGATGTTTGTAAAACATTCAAATTAATCGCTCCATTCAACTAATGTATCTAATCTTTATTTTATCAGAATATTTAAAAAGCAAAAAGTGATAAGTTTAAAATTATAGTAAAAATAAATGGAATACTAGCGGCTTTATTCAAAGAACTCAGCTAATCGCTTGGAGTAGAGGTTGAGCGGCTTGGGGTCTAGATATCTCATGAAAAGTACAAGACAGGAACAAAATCTAATTCTGAAACTATACTTTTTAATAGCTATAAGAAAGGAATGATGTAACAATTAGTAGAGAATTAATACATTTACATTACAAAAAGGTGAAAACAGTTAAACTGTATTTTCTTTATGGTACAGTATATTGGTGCAAAAAATATTTGTGGGTAATTAATACTACTATAGAAAAGGTGGAAGGTGCTTTACGGTCACCTAACATCAATTAAAGCGCAAAGTTAGGACAAGTAAGTAGTAGGGGAAATCTGTTAGGGGAATTATAGGCACTACTAGAAATCCATCAGGTACACATCTACACTTTGAAGTTAAGAAAAAGGGTTCGTTAGAAAACCTATTATCATATGCAGGGCGTTAATCAATTCGAATAGAAGGCAGTCCAAAATAGGGCTGTCTTTTTATATACTTCGTATGTAAATCTATGTTATTTCCCGAGAAATATTTGTCGAAATATATTTTAACTTTTATTAGCAACTTTTTTCTGTAGTGAAAGCAAAGCGACAGGTACAGAAGTCATCCGCCTCTATAGGTGATGAGATGAATGCGATTTTAAGTCAATTTTCAGAGAGTATCCAAATATCTAAGAACGCTGTGTCCTGTGGCAACGGCTGAGTGACTAACTTTGTACTGTTGCCGCTGTCGCATAGACAAAACACTGTGCTGACGCTGCGTTAGCACTACGCTTTCGCGCAAAAAACATCTGTTGGCCTAAAGCCTCCGGCGGATGTCACGGGTTCGGAAAGGAGCTTTTTTATAGGAAGTTAGCCTAAAACCATCGCATCCATGCGATAACGGCTAACTGACCTGCATCACGCAGGCCTAAGCACAAAGGCCAATTCCGGAAGCAATTTGTTGAGGCATAATTGATTATAACAATATCGTAAAATGTCTTAGGATTTAGAATAATGCATAGAAGTTAAAAGCATGGTAGAGTTAGAGTAGTGACTTTAAAAATACAATCGTTTAAAAATAGATAAAAAGCGAAAGGGAGAAAAAATATGGACAAGACCATTTTAGTTGTTGACGATGAAAAACCAATCGCAGATATTTTACAGTTTAATTTAATAAAAGAAGGCTACAAAGTTATTTGTGCTTATGATGGAGATGAGGCACTAGAGAAGGTTGAGGAAGAACAACCAGATTTAATGCTTTTAGATATAATGTTACCTAAGCGTGATGGGATGGAAGTATGTCGAGAAGTACGAAAAAAATATGATTTCCCTATCATTATGCTAACTGCAAAAGGGTCTGAAATTGATAAAGTATTAGGACTAGAAATGGGCGCGGATGATTATGTGACAAAGCCATTTAGTACACGTGAGCTCATTGCACGTGTAAAGGCAAATATGCGTCGCTTACAGGTAGTAGCCCCTACTGCCGAAGAGGTTGAAGAAGAGTCCAATGAAATTGTAGTAGGCTCGCTTGTTATTCAGCCAGATGCTTACTTAGTATTGAAACGTGATGAAGCAATTGAACTAACACACAGAGAGTTTGAACTATTACATTACTTAGGGAAGCATATCGGACAAGTAATGACGCGTGAGCATTTACTACAAACTGTGTGGGGCTATGACTATTTCGGTGATGTACGAACAGTAGATGTAACAATTCGTCGTTTACGAGAAAAAATAGAGGACAATCCTAGTCATCCGGCTTGGATTGTAACACGCCGTGGTGTAGGTTATTATTTACGAAATCCTGAACAGGAGTAAAAAGGAATGCAGAAAGTTAGCTTCTTTAAATCAATTCATGTCAAGCTAGTACTAATTTACATTTTGCTAATCCTACTTGCTTTGCAAATAATAGGAATTTATTTTGCGCGTGAATTAGAGCAAAATTTAAAAGATAACTTCCGACAATCCATTTTTCAACGTGTCGATTTAATGCAATATAGCATTCGTGAAGAAATGTTAAAAGAGCGCGATGAAAGTATGCCAACTCTTGAAGAGAGCTTGAAAACGATTGTTATGGAATTTTCCACAGGGTTGAAGGACCTTTCTAAAGGAGATATTTTAGAAATCCGTGTCATCGATAATAGGCAGCGTATTCGCGCCACATCTGAGATAGACAATCAAAGTTTGATTGGACAGCGCTCGAATAATGACCTCGTACGCCGTGCTATCTCTGCAGAAACATTATTTGAAAACATTAAACTTGATAATAAAACAAGAAATCGAGTGTGGGTGTTAGCTTCGCCAATTCGAGATGGTGCAGGACCTGATGATGAAATCATAGGGGTACTCTATATTGAGGCAAATATTGAATCTGTTTTTGAACAAGTGAATGACATTAACCGTATTTTCCTTGGTGGTACAGCGGTGTCCTTAGTAATTACTATCTTTTTAGGTATCTTAGTGGCACGAACAATTACACAGCCAATTTCAGATATGCGTAAGCAGGCACAGGCGATGGCAAAGGGTAACTATTCTCGAAAAGTGCGGGTTTATGGTACAGATGAGATAGGGCAGCTTGCTATAACCTTTAATCATTTAACAAATCGCTTGCAGGAGGCGCAATCTACTACTGAGGCGGAACGACGAAAGCTCGATTCGGTCCTTAGTAATATGACGGATGGCGTTATTGCAACAGATCGAAAAGGGCGTATCATTCTTATTAATGACCCCGCACTAGAGCTGCTGCATATTTCAAGAGATATTACATTAGGCCGACCGATTGCATCTGTTTTAGGAATTGACCAAGAGTATAGTTTTGAGGATTTAATTCACATGAATGATGCGGTGAATTTAAATTTTAGTACAGCAGACGCACCGTATATTTTACGTGCGAATTTCTCTGTTATTCAAAAAGAAACGGGCTTTATTAATGGTCTAATTACCGTACTGCACGATATTACGGAACAGGAAAAAATAGAGATGGATCGCAGGGAATTTGTATCAAATGTGTCACATGAATTAAGGACACCGTTAACGACGATGCGCAGTTATTTAGAGGCGTTAGCAGATGGTGCATGGAAAGATGAAAATATTGCTCCAACATTTTTGAATGTCACACAAACAGAGACAGAGCGTATGATCCGCTTAGTGAATGACTTATTGCAGTTATCAAGAATGGATAGTTCAGATTATGAACTGAATCAAGACATTGTTCTATTTAATTCATTCTTTAACCGTATTATCGATCGTTTTGAAATGTCTAAGTCAGATAAAGTGATGTTTGAACGTTTATTCCCAGAGGCATCTTATTATGTAGAAATCGATACGGATAAGGTGACACAAGTTATCGATAATATTATTTCTAATGCTATTAAGTATTCACCCGATGGCGGTAATATTCGCTTTGGCTTTACAGCGCAAGGAGATATGCTAAAGGTTATGATTTCCGATGATGGTATGGGAATTCCTAAGGAAAATGTAGGACGTATTTTTGAGCGTTTCTATCGAGTAGATCGAGCTCGAGCTCGTTCTATGGGAGGCACAGGTCTAGGTCTAGCTATTGCCAGGGAAATGATTGAAGCTCATGGCGGTAAAATATGGGCTGAAAGTGAAGAAGGGCATGGAACAACGGTTTTCTTCACATTACCACTTAATTTAGATGATTTTGACGAGGCAGGTGAGTGGGAATGAAATATATAGAACCAGTTAAATCAGTTGTTTTATTCCTACTTGTTGTGCTAAGTGTTGTTTTAACCTTTATAATTTGGACATACACGCCAGATTATAAATTTATTGAAAAGACTGAAGGAAAAGAAATTCTAATCGGACCACAAAAAAAAACGGAGGATGTAATTCGTCCTTATAAAGCTATTTACCGTTTTGATAAAGAATTTACCGGAACAGTATCTAATGGTGCAATGGTAGATATTATGGACGCATTTCATGGGTGGAATATCCTGGATTTAATGCCCGTTGACAATAATCTTAAGGCGGACTCTGTAAACGATATGATTCGTTCTAACAATTATATGACTGTCTTTTTCCCTGGTGAGATTCCTTACTCTGCCTTTAACACGATTTTTCAATTCGCCGATAAGGAGCTACCTGAAACAACCTTCAATCGTATGATTATAGATTGGAGCAATTATAATAGCAAAGTAATACAGGTATTTTTCATTAGTGGCAATAATGAACTATTAATGCGTTCACGTGTAAGTCTAGAAAATGCTAATCAATTTGTAAGAGCTATTATTGAGCCAGCGAAAACATACGGCACTTTTAAAGAAGTGGAGCGAGAGGGCTTTACCTCACTATATATTGCAAATGATAAAATTGAATCTGCAAAATATACGTATTTTACCGAAGAGAAACCTGAATTATTTAAAAATGTGGTATTTACAAATCTAAACAATGTCGTGCGCACTGATGAAAGTGCAACTACTGAAAAATATCACGATGGAATGTCACGGATGGTGATTGATTCGAAGGTGAAATCATTAACCTATGTATATCCAGCTGCAGAAAGTAGTGTAAGAATAGAGCCTTCCAAGCTCTTTACGGATAGCTTTGAATTTATCAATGAACACGGAGGTTTTACAGATGATTATCGCTTAGCCTCAACAAGTACAAGCAATAATCAATTGGATTATCAGCTATATTTACATGGATTACCGATTTATAGTGATCAGGCTATAAACCGAATTACAACCGTTTGGGGAGAAAATCGTATTTTCCGCTACAAACGTCCATACTTTTCTTTTGAGAAAGATATTCCGTCCGAAAAAGAGATGAAGGAACTTCCATCAGGATCGGAAATCGTTGAAAAGATTAAAAAGCTAAATAACATTGCTTTATCAGATATAGATGATATTGTTGTGGGTTTCTATTTAACCTATGATCAAAGCACAATAGTGACATTAGAGCCATGCTGGTTTGTTATTCGTAATGGTATATCGACAAAACTGACGCCTGACATATTAGGGGGTGTCAAAAATGGATTGGAATAGAACAAAGTCTATTTTTATATTCGTTTTTTTAATCTTAAATATCTTCTTGTATTGGTTATATTTAAATCGCTATAATGAAGCGCAGAGCGTAGAAATACTAGGTGAAAAAACAATAGAAGCCCGTTTGAAAGATGATAATATTACGTATGGACCACTGCCGAATAGTAATGAATCAGCTTCTTACATTACAGGAAAAGTGCATAATTTTAAAAATATTGTTAACGATGACAATCAGCGAGTAAGTTTCACTGATGAGAAACATGCACATATACGTGTTAATTTTATTAACCCTGTGAAATTACGAAATATTAGTGATGATGCAAGCTTTACCGATTTTGTCCATTTAAACGTTAAAGATGGAGATTTTTATGCATTATGGAAGGTAGATCGTGAGGAACGAGTCGCAATCTTCTTCCAAAAGAAAAATAATCGAATGTTCTATTACAATGATAGTGCCTTATTAAAAGTACAGTGGAATTTAGATAACGAAGTGACAATGTATGAGCAGACAATGATTGATAATATCGAAGAGATGGAGCAACAGGAGACGGTCATACCACCACTTCAAATTTTCCAGACACTTTATAATAAAGGGCTATTAAAATCAGAATCGCGTATTAAGCATGTGAAGTTAGGTTACTCGACATTTAGTAATTTAACGCAAACGCAAGTGTTGATACCAACATGGGAAGTACAAGTGGAATTACCGGACGGAGAAATAGAAGAGTACTTCGTGGATGCTATTGATGGAAAAATTATTGAAATCCAAGGAGACAAGCAAAAGGCTGAAGAGGAAGACTGGGGAGTTGAATAATGCGATTTAGTGTTTTAGCAAGTGGCAGTACAGGAAATTCGATTTATGTAGAGAATGATGAGCATGCATTTATTGTCGATGCGGGTCTTAGTGGCAAAAAAATGGAGCAACTATTTACAAAAGTCGACCGCAATATGAAACAGCTAAGTGGCATTTTCGTTACACATGAGCATAGTGATCATATTAAAGGAATAGGTGTATTGGCACGAAAATATAATGTACCTGTTTATGCTAACGCCAAAACGTGGCAGGCGATGGACGGGCTAGTTGGTGATATACCGTTAGAGCAACGTTTTGAATTTGAAATGGATACTGTAAAGCATTTTGATTCATTGGCTGTTGAATCTTTTGCAGTATCACATGATGCAGCAGATCCAATGTTTTATAGCTTTCATGAAAATGGGCGTAAGCTTGTTGTTATTACGGATACAGGCTATGTCAGTGACCGTATGAAAGGGATTATTCGTGGTGCTGATTCCTTTGTATTTGAAAGTAACCACGATGTGAATATGCTGCAAATGGGACGTTATCCATGGTCTATAAAACGTCGTATTTTAAGTGATGTAGGGCACGTTTCAAATGAGGATGCAGCTATCGCAATGAGTGAAGTAGTATTTGAAAAGCCAACAAATATATATTTATCACATTTAAGTAAAGATAATAATATGAAAGAGCTTGCACGCATGAGTGTTACACAAACTTTGCAATCTTGCGGCATTATTGTCGGTGAGTATTTAAATTTATTTGATACAGATGCAGAAGAGCCGACGAAGTTAGTAACCGTTTAATGATAAAATATCAAAGCTTTAATGAGGCTGTTCAATGGCATTTATAGAAAATGCATTGAACAGCCATTTTTATGTCCATTTTATTTATTTTTCATCTGATTTTAATGTTTGAATTGTAATATTAGGGTAACAACTAGCAAATACTTAATAAAGGAAAGGATGAGGTAAATGGGCTATTTTCAAGATGATGATAAAAATAATGATTTATTAAAAAATGATGAAATACAAAAGTCACCTCTTCAGGAGCGACTCGAACAAGAGGAGCGAGAAACACAAGAGAAGCGTCATAAAAAGAAAGGCGGTGGCGGAGGTAAAGGTGGTTATTTATTTACCGGTTTTATCGGCGTTATCATAGGCGCTTTACTCGTTTGGCTCATGATGCCTGGACTTGTCAATCAAATGCCAGGTACAACAACAAGTAGCGCAGGTAATAAAAGTGAAACAACCATTAATCAAGTAGCAACAGAAGTGACAACTGACGTTACAAAAGCAGTAGATAAGGCTTCAGGGGCTGTTGTAGGGATTACAAATATTCAAGAAGTGTCAAGTGGCGGATTCTGGAGTCCACGATCCTCATCAGAACAGCCTGCGGGAAGCGGTTCAGGTGTTATTTACAAAGTTGAAGGTGATAAAGCCTTTATCGTGACAAATAACCATGTTATTGAAGGTGCAAAGCAGTTAGAAGTAACAATGCCTGATGGAACGAAAGAAGTAGCACAATTAGTTGGTCACGATGTTTGGACAGACTTAGCAGTCATTTCAATCAGCTCTAAAGATGTTAAGACAGTAGCGACATTTGGTAACTCAGATGTATTAAAACAAGGTGAAACAGTAATTGCGATTGGTAATCCACTTGGCTTAGAATTCTATGGCTCAGTTACTACAGGTGTTGTTTCTGGTAAGGATCGTTCTGTACCAGTTGACATAAACGGTGATGGTACTATAGATTGGCAGCAAGAAGTATTACAAACAGACGCAGCTATCAATCCTGGTAATAGTGGTGGTGCACTTGTAAATCTTGCTGGTGAATTAGTCGGCATTAACTCCATGAAAATTGCACAATCCTCTGTTGAGGGTTTAGGCTTCTCAATTCCGATTAACTCAGCAATTCCAATTATCGAGGAATTAGAGAAAAATGGTGAAATGAAGCGTCCAACAATGGGTATTTCATTAGTAGACTTAACGGATGTTCCGTCATTCTACCAACAAGAAACGTTAAAATTACCAAAAGACGTAACAACAGGTGTTGTTATTACAGATGTTGTGTCGAACTCTCCAGCTTCAAAAGCAGGCGTTAAACAATACGATGTTATTGTTGAAATGGATGGCCAAAAAATCGAAACAGCAATCGATTTACGCAAACATTTATATAACCACAAAAAAATTGGTGATAAATTAACGATGAAAGTATACCGCCAAGGTAAATTAGTGGATCTATCACTAACATTAACAAATAGCGATTCGTTGTAAATTAAAAATCAGTGGGGATGATATGATCTCCACTGATTTTTTTGTTGTTGAGTCAATGATAGTAAGGTGGTATAGTTCTTCAGCAAAACAAGAGGTTGGTTATGTGTGAAAGCGACAACAGCAATATATGTACAATTGCATCACGGTTATAAGTCTATTTTGCTTAAGTTTGGTGAGTAGTGAGAACGAGTAATCTCTGAGTTGAAAGTCACCTCGTCGCAACGTTCACTGAATTATTTAGAAAATATTGTGGATAACTAGAAAATTGTGAATAATAATATATACAGTGCGAGTGGCGGTAGAAAGCCTATTCTTCCATACTCGCCTGACCTTTGTTACAATAGATTGTGGATAACATAGACTAAATTGTGAATAAGTTTGTGGAAATTTCGGAAAATAAGAAGAGGTGCAAAAATGGAAAAATACAGCTGTGAAAACCATATAGAACACGCTTTAGACATGTTTGTGGCTGAGCAAAAAGAGTTTCCAATTATGGATAAAATCGAAGAGGATGAAAAGTTATCCACAAAATGTAGCTACTGTGAACGACCTGCAGAATATCTTGTATCAAGTAAATAACTTTACACAAGATATAGGAATCGCTTGTGGATATGTTGATAACTTTTGTGGATAATTTGTTTGTAAATGAAATGTAAAGGTGGATAACGTGTGAATATAACGATTGTATCAGTCGGAAAACTAAAAGAAAAGTACTTAAAAATGGGAATAGATGAATACGTAAAACGCCTCGGTGGCTACGCAAAAATGGATTTAATCGAAGTACCAGATGAAAAAGCACCCGAGCAGCTTAGCGAAGCAGAGATGGAAATTGTAAAGAAAAAAGAGGGTGAACGTATTCTATCTAAAATCAGCCCAGATACATACGTTATCGCCTTAGCCATTAATGGCAAAATGAAAACCTCTGAACAAATGGCGGCAGATCTTGAATCCCTCATGACCTACGGCAAAAGTAAAATCGCATTCGTCATCGGTGGCTCCCTTGGTTTACACGATGATGTGTTGAAACGTGCTGATGAGAAACAATCCTTTGGAAAAATGACATTACCGCATCAGCTAATGAAGCTTGTTTTGGTGGAGCAGATTTATAGAAGTTTTAGGATTATAAAGGGTGAACCGTATCATAAATAAGTGCGGTTATAAAAAAAAGCTATCTACATCGTTGACATATCAACGTTCTAGATAGTTTTTTATTTTATAGATGATTTTCTTTTTTCCAATCACGATATTTCCACCATTCTAAAATTAATTCAACAAAAACCACTGATAATGTGGGAACTATATAGTGTTTTGGAGGACTTATTATTTCGGAAAAACGGACTGATTTTTACTTACTCTTAAATTAGGTAAATATAATTTAATTGATGATAAATTTCTAGGATATGCAGCAGCTACGCTGGTTGTACCAACAGCTCTCGCTTTTACTTATGACCAAACTGAAGGAGTAGTATACAAATAATTTAAAAAGTGACTATCAATGACGATAAGATGGGTATTGAGGACATTGTAAGGAAATATCATAATTTAGATTCAAAAGAAGTAATTAATAATCAAAGTTAAATAGAAGGTGTAATGAAAATGGGTTTTCCCTTGATTGGAAGAAAAAAAATATTAAATACCAGGAGGACAACTAAGCGCTCTAAAAAAGCGAATTCTAGAAGTTTAGTATTTACGAGCTCGTTATTTCTCTCCGCTCTCATAATTATCGTTATCGGATTAATGATTTCCCTGTCCATCCGCGAACAACGTGGGGCGTACTTTCGCCAATTTGATGAATATGGAAAAGTATTTAAATCCATAACTCAACAAAATGAACCTCTTGTTGCCGAAGCAACGAAGACAATTCTTGAGCATCAACCATTGGAGGGAAAACCATTCGAGGAACTCCCCAATATTTTGAATTCTATGAAATCCAATCATATGGTAGTGGATGTCTATTTATTAACACCGGACATTATCAAGAAGGATGGCAAAGAATACTTATATAACTCAGAATATGGTCGGGATCCAGTTGAATATGCTGAAGAGTTAGGTACGTTATATGAATTAGATTCGGAATTTCTTAAAAGTTACGAAGATACAATGAGAAACGGTAGCACCTTAACTGATGTTTACACTGATGAAGGTGGAACTTTCATCTCGTATTTAGCGCCGATTAATGACGGAAGCGGGAAACCAGTTGCGTTGCTCGGTGTCGATTTCGATTATGGGATTGTTAAAAAGGAACTCCAACGAATTCTATGGACGAATATCACGGTTGGTATTTTTTTTGTACTTATGTTAATCGCGTTGGTTGTATTCATTCTTCGTAAAATGTTGCGTCCGCTTGCACGTTTAGCTGAAGTGTCTGAACATGCTTCGAAAGGCGATTTAACCGTTGAAATTCCTGTACTGAACCATAATGAGATTGGTAAGGCTGCAAGTTCATTTAATCAGATGATTAGCGGACTTAGGATATTGACCCATAACATACAAAATTCTTCGAATGAAGTTGCAGTATCTTCTTCTCAATTACAAGAAAGCGCTGCCCAGACCGAAGCAGCTACGCAAGAAATCACAGGTGCCATTCAAAACATTGCTGTTGGTCTCGATGAACAACTTCGTCATACTAATGAGTGTCAACAATCAATGAAGGAAATGGGAGTGGGTATTCATAGAATCGTAGATGCATCCTCTGTCGTCTCAGAATTGGCTTCGGTTACAGCAGATAGCGCAAATGCAGGAATGAAGGATATAGAAACAACAGTTGCTCAAATGAGCACAATTGAACAAAACTTGAAAACATCGGTCGAAGCAATCCATGGACTGAAGAAATTAAGCGATCAAGTTAGTGAAATGGTTACATTAATAGGTAGCATTGCTAATCAGACCAATTTGCTTGCACTTAACGCATCGATTGAGGCATCGCGAGCAGGTGAGCATGGTAAAGGTTTTGCCGTTGTGGCTCAAGAAATTCGTATACTCGCTGAACGATCTAAAACCTCTTCGGAGAAAATAACTGACATACTCCAAGGTATCAGCGATCACACGAGTAAAACAGTGGTTTCTTTGGATAAATCAATGACAGAAGCCCAGGCAGGTACACACATTGCGAATAAGGCAGGGCAAACATTTAGTTCGATCGTGGAGTCGATTCAGAAAGTGTCTGATCAGATTGATGAAGTATCTGCAGCTTCGGAACAACTGTCATCAGGAAGTGAGTTAGTTGCGGCTTCACTAACAGTGCTGGAGGGTATCGCAAATTCATCTTCAGCCGACTCCGCTCACGTCGCCGCCTCATCAGAAGAACAACTTGCAGCCATGCAAGAGGTAGCCAGTTTTGCAGCTATGCTTTATGGGCTGGCGGATGAATTGAAACAGAGTGTTGACCGTTTCCATGTAAAGTAGGTTACTGGTTAAAACCGCACTTACATTAGTTACGGAGAACCGTATCATAAGTAAGTGCAGTTTATGAAAAGAACCACCTAGAACGTTTTGAGTGTCAGCGTTTTAGGTGGTTTTCATTTATCCAAATTCAATAATGTCAGTTTTAATAAATGAGGGTAGTAACTTTTGTACATTTTCTAATGTTGAAAAGCGATTTTCGTTTGAAAAAATATCTGTACCTTTGAAGTCATGACTAAATAAAAAAGCGGTTGTTGGTTCGTTAAAATGAATGCAAATGGTCTCCTCTATCGAAGCATCTATCCCATCCGTACGTTTCGCGTCCCAAATTTTGCTCTCTATCATAAACGTGTCTTTTCGATTTGACCAAATAGAGCACATATTATAATTATGCTGCCAAATCATGATAGGAATTAGGCGCATTAGTTCTTGATGATTTATGACAGTAATCATTAAATAAGTGTTCTTTTTTGATTGATAAAATACTTCAAATGGTAGCTGTGCATCATGTAATTCTTGTTTAATCTCTTCAATAATTTTTCTATTATTCTGCTCGAATAAATAATAAAGTGGAAATGGGGCTAAGCTTTCTGTAAATAAAGCAAGTTGTTCGTCTGTATAGTCTGGATAATACATCTCGCCAATATTAATGGCATATTGAATGCCTTCATTTATAGAAAAGTAATAGCCCCCAGTTGAAGGTGCATTTTCATAATACTTTTTGGGTAAAAAGCCAATTCCTAAATTCATTACAATCACATCCTTAGATTATAGTATAAATCTGATTGGAAAAAAAACGCACTTATACATGTTACGGAGAGCCCTACCATAAGTAGATGAGTTTTATTCAAAAAGAATTATGGGGTGATTACCGAAGGCAATTAAGTTCCTATTCAAAAAGAGACTTTCAGCGTTAGCAATTAGGTAAAGTCCAATTTCCAAAGAGCATATAAAGAACATTGGACTTCTCTTTAGTGAGGCAATCGGATACTTACATTTATAGTAATCTATAACGATTAATAAGAGTAGTCGCAGTTAAAATGAGCATTAAATATGAGGAAGAATACCGTTTATAGCATTGAATCATCAAAAAATAAGCATGACTGTTAATAAAATCATACAGAATGCGAAGAGAACTTGCTGCATTCCTTATCTTTTTTCTCAAAAAATTGCCCTGCGTTAGATAGATCTTAAGAGATTATCAGTATTGTTAATACGTTAAGAAATGAGGGAAAAAACATTTGGAATCTGGTATACCAGATTCCAATGGGACATTGGCCGTATCTTTTCTTTTTTTTAGCTAGGCTTTACAATGACATTGAAATAATACATGTAACATCGTTCAACAGAAGATGTTTCAAAGAGAGGAATTTGTCTATGGAAAAATACGTCGTGGGGCGAGTTTTGCAAGAAAGGTTAGAAAAGCATAAAATGGTGGCAGCGGTAAAGGATCCAAAGTATATTGAACGAGCTATTAAGTATAAAGAAAATTTAAGCGCTGTATTATTAATGACGGGAACGATTTTAACAGTAAAGAGATATGTGGATTTCATACAGTCTGAGGGGCTTCCAGTTATTTTACATGTTGAAAAAATAGGTGGATTAGAAATGGATCGTGCTGGAATTGAATTTATAAAAAGAAATGTTCAGCCGTCCGCAATCGTCACAACGAGGACTGGAATTATAAAAAAGGCAAAATCAAGCGGACTTTTTGTGATTCAGCGAATCTTTTTAATTGATACGGATGTTTATAATAACTTAGTGGAGGATGCTAGTCAGATTCGCTCAGATATCATTGAGATTATGCCCAGTCGAGCACCAGAATATATAAAAAAGTTAACAAATGTGTTGTCAGTCCCTATTATCACAGGTGGATTATTAAACCAACCTGAACATGCTAAGGAAGCACTCGAGAATGGTGCCGTTGCGATTTCGACGTCAAACTCAGAAATGTGGAAAATGAACTTAAATGAATTATAAACAAAATTTACATATCATTAATACTTACTTAATACACACCGTCTATATTATAACTATAAAGTGAATAGACAAATGGTGCGGGCAGAGAGACCTCAAATACATGTATATGAATATATACATATATTTGAGGTCTCTCTTTTTTGTTACGCTTTGCATTTTCTATAATCATGAACAAAGGAGTTTGCCATGTGGAAAAATAACATCAAGGTATTGATTTTTGATATGGATGGAACGCTCTATCAAGAAGATTCCTTTTTAGAAAGATACATAACTTATATGTTAGATGATCGATATAGCGACAAGGAAATCGAGCGGGTCATTAACGAAGTTTATGACATCTTAAACGGCAAGCATAGCGTCTCTTTAGGTCATTACTACGATTTTGCAACAAATAGTATTTTTACGCATTCGGAATTAGTCCCAAATTGTGCTTTCGATTGGGATGGTCAGAAACTGAATCATCATTTTTCTAGAGAAAGCCAATTGTTTTATATTGGAGATCCATGGTGTATAGCCTATTTGTTTGGAGAGAAGTTAGGAATCAGTGAAGAAACTAGAACCAATGCTTATAGCCGAGTGAGGGCTGAAATGTTAACGGCTGACTATGAGATTCCAAAAAGTGAGTCTTTGGTCGAAGTGTTAAAGAATATCGATGTGGAGATGAAAGTGCTTCTTACGAATGCTCCCTTTGAGTCAGGAGAGGTATTTTTAGAATATTTAGAGGTGCTCCCTTATTTTGATCAAGCCATTTATGATGGAAAAAAACCGAATGGTATGGAGCAAGTTCTAAAAATGTTAATGGAAAAAGGATATAAACCAGAAGAAATTCTTTCTATTGGCGATAATCCCATTAATGATTTATACCCGGCTCGTAAATTAGGAGCTAGGACAATTTTTATTTCGGATTATCGACAAGTAGATCAGACTCCTTGGGATCATAAGGTTCATACTATTGATGAATTGGTCTCATTTTTACAACAATTTAAGAAAAGAGAGTTATAAACAAATAGTAAAAGGAAAGAAGGAGATTATTAAATGGCGCACGCTGAACTGGTTAATCTTTCAAAATCATATGATGAAAAGTCCCATGTATTAAGTGAAATAAACCTTTCAATTAATAAGGGGGAGTTCTTTGTTTTAGTCGGACCTTCGGGTTGTGGGAAAAGTACTTTATTAAGAATGATTGCGGGATTAGAAGAAATAACTGGGGGTGTACTAAAGATCAATGATAAAGTAGCCAATCATCTGTCTCCTAAACATAGAAATTTATCGATGGTTTTCCAAAATTATGCACTCTATCCTCATTTAACAGTCGAACAAAATATTCTTTTTGGTTTAGATATTAAAAAAGTTGATAAAAGAGAACAACAAAGAAAACTCCAAGAAACGGCAGAAATGATTGGATTAAGTGAATTATTGAAAAGAAAACCGAGGGAACTATCAGGTGGTCAAAGACAAAGGGTGGCCCTAGCTAGAGCAGTTGTAAGTGAAGCGCCACTTTGCTTAATGGATGAACCGCTTTCTAATTTAGATGCTAAATTGCGTGCACATATGCGTGTTGAGATTCGCAAATTACAAAGAGAATTGGGACTTACGATGATTTATGTGACCCATGACCAAGTTGAAGCCATGACGATGGGCGACAGAATTATGGTGTTAAATGACGGGGAAATTCAGCAAGTTGGGAAACCGATTACGTTATATAACGAACCGGCCAATACATTTGTCGCCTCTTTTATCGGTTCTCCAAAGATGAATATGGGAAAAGCTGAACTATCCGTTGAAAAACAACAAATTATGGTTGAAGGTAAGCTTACGTTTAAATTAAGTCCATCAGACTTAAGAAATATACCATCAGCCAAAAAGACAATGATTGGAATTAGAGCAGAACATATTTTTCCGGCAGCTGAACACGAAGCAACGCATAAGTTGAATGTTGTAGGTGTAGAGCAACTAGGAAATGAAACGATGATCGTCTTTGAAGAATTAGGCGGCCAATTATGGAATGCTAAATGGCCAGGGCAATGGATGATTTATCCGGGTGATAAAGTTCCAGTTAAACTATCCGTTCAACATTTTTGTTTCTTTGATTTCGAAACCGGTCAATTATTACAAGCTGCATATAAAGAGCAGAAACAAGAGGTCGTTGCACAATGAATCACGAAGCGGCATTGATGGTTAAACATAATCAAGTTCATTATGAGAGGGTAAAAAAACAACAACGTAGGAAAAACTTTGTAAAGGGGCTTCTATTCTTATTACCATCCATCTTTTTATTTAGTGTTTTTATCTTTTATCCAATGATTCGTACAATCTATTTAAGTTTCTTTTTAACCAATCAAGCGGGTGCCACAACGGTTTTTGTCGGCATACAAAATTATCTAGATCTCTTTACATCTCCGATTTTTATGAAAAGTTTGGGATCAACCTTTTTATTTGTTCTATACACCTTGCCAGGTACGATTATCATAAGCTTATTTTTGGCCGTTATGGCCAATGAAAAGTTAAAAGGTATTGGCATTTTTCGAATGATTTTCTCATCTACAATGGGAGTTTCTGTAGCCGCTGCGTCTGTATTTTGGTTGTTCTTATTTCATCCTAGTATTGGATTCTTTAATAAATTATTAGTGACATTTGGTTTTGACAAAATTGCTTGGTTAACAGATTCGTCGTGGGCACTCCTTTCTGTTTCATTACCTACGGTTTGGATGAATATCGGCTTTACCTTTTTAATTTTACTTGGCGGTTTGCAATCTATCGATTCTCACCTTTATGAAAGTGCCGATATTGATGGCGCCAGTTATTTTTACAAATTGCGTCGGATTACGATTCCTATGCTTTCTCCGACCCTATTCTTTGTGACGACTGTGTCCATCATCAATGCCTTTCAAACCTTTGGTCAAATCGATATGTTGACTAAAGGGGGACCAAGTAATGAAACGAACCTAATCGTTTACTCGATTTATCGTGAAGCCTTTGTGAATTATCAGTACGGGTCAGCCAGTGCACAAGCGGTAATCCTATTTATTATTATTTTAATTATGACCGTGATTCAGTTTAAGCTCGGAGAAAGGAAGGTCCACTATCAATGAGGATGTCTCTTTCCAAAAAAATTATCTTATACATATTGCTCACAATTTCAGCGCTGATCATCTTTCTACCTATCATTTTGGCTTTTTTAATGAGCTTTATGAACAATCAAGATGTCATGTTAGGTAAAATCATACCTTCTACTTGGACAATAGAGAATTATGTGAAGGCATTTGAACGCTTACCATTGCTGAAATTTTTATTGAACAGTTTTATTAGTTCCCTGTTGATCATGATTGGTCAGTTAGTTTTATCTAGTTTAGCAGCTTACGCTTTTGTGTTTCTAAAATTTAAAGGTAGAGATGTGATATTCTACTTGTTTATTGCAACGATGATGATTCCATTTGAAGCATCCATCATCCCGAACTTTCAAACGATTAAAGGGATGAATTTAATTGATACGTATCCAGGACTAGCCTTACCCTTTTTGGCTACAGCATTTGGTACATTTTTATTAAGACAAACCTTTAAACAAATTCCAAAAGAACTGAAAGAAGCGAGTGAAGTTGCAGGTATGGGTGATTTTAAATTTTATTTAACTGTCGTTTTACCTGTCGCAAAAACAAGCTTAGTTACCTTAGGGATTTATGGCTTCTTATCGGCTTGGAATATGTACTTATGGCCGCTTCTATCCACAACAAATGATACAGTACGAACCGTTCAAATTGGCTTAAAGCAATTACAATCACAGGAAACAGTCAATCAATGGGGAGTTGTTATGGCAGGTGCCATGATTGTGGCTATCCCTACGTTGCTTTTATTATTCTTTGGTCAGAAGAAACTGCAAAAAGGATTAGCTGAAGGTGCGCTTAAATAATTGGCTTTGTTAATGAATGAATCAATCAATCAATCAATCAACACTCCTATTTAACAAAGTCCAATAATTATCGGTTTTAACAATATCAATAGATAAATAATCTAAAGGAGAGATGATCATGAAGAAAAAGCTTTTATCCTTATCTATGGCAAGTTTATTATTGATCGCAGCAGGATGTAGTTCAAGTAATGAGGCTGCAACAAAGACGAAGGAACAAACAGTCGTAACATTTTGGCATTCGATGAATGGTGTACCTCAAGAAACATTAAATAGTATTGTTGAAGAATATAATAACGCTCAAGATAAAATTCAAGTGAATGCAGAGTTCCAAGGAACCTATGAAGAGTCATTACCGAAGTTTCATAGTGTTGCTGGAACAAAAGATGCACCTACAATGATTCAAGTGCAAGAAATCGGGACAATGTCAATGATTAATAGTGGTAAAGTGGAACCGATTCAAAAATTTATCGACGCTGAAAACTATGATATGAGTGGACTTGAAAAAAACATCATAAATTATTATAAAGTGGATGGTCAATTCTACTCCATGCCATTTAACTCATCAACACCAGTCATGTACTACAATAAAGATGCTTTTAAAAAGGCAGGGTTAGATCCTGAAAAAGCTCCACAAACGTTTGAAGAAGTGGAAGCAGCAAGTAAGAAAATCGTTGCAAGTAATGATCATATGAAAGGGTTCGCCTTACAAGCATATGGCTGGTTATTTGAAGAATTATTAGCCAATCAAGGTGGCTTGCTTATGAATAACGACAATGGCCGCTCCAAAACACCTACAGCAGTAGCATTTGATAATGAAAAAGGGAAATCAATCTTTGAATGGGCGAAAAGAATGAATGACGATGGAACTTTCGCCAATTATGGAACAAACTCTGATAATATGGTTTCAGGTTTCTTAGCAGGCGATGTTGCTATGTTCTTACAATCTTCAGCTTCTTCAAGAGATGTTATAGATAACGCACCATTTAAAGTAGGTGTAGCATTCCTCCCTCACCCTGAAAGTCAAGAACGCCAAGGTGTAGCAATTGGAGGAGCAAGTTTATGGATGTCAGGTGGTAAAGATGAGGAAGAACAAAAGGCAGCATGGGCATTTATGAAATATTTGCAAACTCCAGAAGTACAAGCTAAATGGCATGTAGGTACAGGTTATTTCGCCATCAACCCAGCTGCTTATGATCAGCAAGTCGTTAAAGATGCTTATAAAAAAATGCCGCAATTACAAGTTTCTGTACAACAACTTCAAGCAACAAAACCATCTTATGCGACACAAGGAGCATTAATGGATATGATTCCTCAAGAACGTAAAATCATGGAAACGGCACTTGAAACAGTTTATAACGGTGGAGGCGTAGACGAAACCTTTGATAATGCGGTTAAACAAGTGAATGCAGCCATCGAACAATCAAACGCAGCAAGAGGTAAATAAATTTCCATAATAAAAGATTAAGGTAATAGACGTAGAGAATGAAGTGATAATATATGCTTTGTTCTCTATCTCCTTTTCCAAGAAAGGATGCTATAGCTTATGAATCATACGAAAATTTTTGGTCACCGAGGGAGTATGGGGACTATGCCAGAAAACACATTATTAGGATTCCGTCATGCATTGGATTTAGGTGTGGACGGTATTGAGCTTGATGTGCAATTAACAAAAGATGGGGAATTAGTCGTGATTCACGATGAACAAATTGATCGAACGACAGATGGTTCAGGCTATGTCAAAGACTATACTTTAGCCCAATTAAAACAGTTTAGTACAGGTATTAAATTTTCCCACTTAGCATTGTTTGATAAAAATGTTTGGAGTAAAGAGAGGATACCGACACTAGAAGAAGTTTTAGAATTAATTGTCCCCTATCAGATTGAGTTAAACATAGAATTGAAAACGAATATTTTTCCGTACGATGGTATTCAAGAAAAAGTGATAGCTATAGTTAATCAATTTGACTATGCTGATAAAGTAGTTTACTCATCATTTCATTTACCTTCTATTGTAAAATTGAAACAAATGGAACCAAGTGCAAAAATCGCCTGGTTATTAGAATATGAGCTGAGCCGCCCTTCTGAATACGTTAAAAGTTTATATTTAGAAGGACTACATCTTCATAAGGATTTATTATTAAATGGGGTATATGATAAAAAAAGTGGCGCTGATTTTAATATCCGAGTGTGGACTGTTAATAATGGAAAAGAAATGGAACAACTATTAAAAATGAATAACGTAGAAACCATTGTAACAGATTTTCCGAGGGAAGCTATTTCTTTAAGAACTGATCAATAAGTACATATCGAAATAAGTGATGACAAACAGGCAATGACTTTTCCTGTAGCTTATTTGGCTCCTGAAAGTAGATACGTTTTTTTATTAAGTCCTCTATATGTCGTTACTTGTAGTCTATTTAAAATTTTTGATCGATTTAAAGAAAAACGAAAAAATATAAAACTATTGGTTAGCCTGATCTGAAAAGCGCTATTTTACACCAATTGCTAAGCAGTTATCGCCCAATTTGTTTTAAAATAATTTTTATCAATTTCTCACAATGGCCATCTATAGAGATGAAGATCTTATAGGGAAGTATAATATAAACGAAAAAATAAGCTGTATAGAAAGTTAAATTTCAATAACTTCTGTACAGCTTATTTTTTAATTAATATGCCTTAAAGCATACGTCTCACTCTATCAACACTCTTGAAAAATTGATCATGTATGCCTTAAATTTGCATGAGGCATAAACATAATCAAGAGGCATAGTAAGAACTATTCGTTAACTTTTTATAGCTAGGCCACTAAAAGAAATCGGTCCAACAATGTTTGCTTGTGTGTTGGGTGTAATATTCTCAGCAAAAACCTGATAGAAGTTAGCGCCAGCTATCAAATTGGAATCAATAGCTTGGAAGGTAAAGATGTAATTTTGTTCTGAACCAGCTGACTCTACTCCATCTTGCGTATTATAGATTTCTTTCCCGTTACGGAAGACTCTAAATACAATTTGGGAAATATCAGTAACTCCTGCCACGCCGATGCTTGCAAGTAGCTCAACACTATTGTTTCTTGAAGCGGTGCCTGGGATGTTTATTTGAATCGAAGCTAAAAGAATTTTAAATGGTGCCTGCGGAATTGGAAAAGCAGTTGCTGGGTTAAACGTACTTAGAGGTTCAGTTGCTTGGTAATCAAGAATTTGTACCATTTTATCACCTCCTTTTGCTAGGATACTATAAGATATGTTCTATATTAGAGTTGAATTGTGTAGTAAACTAAGCCGTGTTATTTTTTAAACTTCGTCTAGTGAACTGTTCTAGTTTTTATGGAATTATGAGCTTTCAAATTAAAATCATTTAGACTTACGATCATAAGTTTGAAGTAATAAAATAGGTGAAAAGGTATGTGAACATAGTTGTTTTCCATACCTTTTAAGATGAGATGGATTAAAGAATGGTATTTAAATTGGAGGCAGCTTTTCTTTTGGCATTGAAATGAGCCAAATAAAATCATCTTCAATAATAATTTGAATGTCTTGGCCGAGGCTAATTAATTTCTCCGCTTTTAATTGTTTCGTACTTATACCGCGACGTTTGTCCCCGAGAATAACGAAATCTGTATCTTGTGTCACAGTCCCTTGCATAATTCCTCCACAAGATCGTACTCTTTTCGCAGCTTCTGAACGTGTCATCGTGGAAAGGGCCCCTGTAAAAACGATTTGTTTATTATAAAACGGATGCATCAAGCACTCGGATGGATCAGAAAGTAAGATGATTTCTGTGTTGTCCTTATTGTTGTTCATGTTGGTTCTCCTTGATGATTTCAACCTAAATGATAGGTGAGCTTGATTATAATTTGAATAATGACCGGTAACAAAGGAATAGTACTCTACATCAAAACTAGTCATGGAGAATCGTATCATAAGTAAAGGAGGTTGGTAGATGTAATTGATACACGCTAGAGGAAATGTACTTGAAGTACCGTATCGAAAATAGTGCAATTTACTCTAGAAAGTGAAGTGTTAAAAGGCTTATTAAAGGAGACGCGCATATTAGACGGTTTCCTTTCTTCTTAAACTTGCGCTTCACTCATGAATGCATGAGTATTATCTTCTGTATCTTTAAAAAATATCATCCATGTTTCTTGTTTGTTCCATTATTGCTACTACATGTGGTTCGTCGATAAACGTAACATTTTTATTTACTAAATCCTCATAAGTCATGCTCATATTTTTAACTTAAAAATTCGTCTTTTTCTGGCAAGATTAACAAAAGACGTAATCCATTACAATCAAAGAATGCCATGCTGTCAGTATTAAATAAAAGTGAAAGCCCTAATGTATAGCTCGAACTAACTCTTTAATTGGAATTCCAAATTGTTTTGAATGCCATTTATTTCCAATGATGGTATCCTCTTTCAAATATGAATTTATCTTAAGCGTAGATTACATAGATATTCATTAAATTTTCCGTACATATTTTCTGCACATTTTCCAATACTATATCTAGATTACTTATATCAAATTGGCACGAAGGGAAGAGGCAAAATTGGCTAAGCACTCAGATATGAGCTGGAAACAGGATCATCCAAGCACTTTGTTTGGGAACTCTGTCCAAAAGGCAGAGCGTTTGTTAAAGCATGCAAAGTCACATCCGGAGGAGATAGCGATTGAGCATGCTTTCAATCAAATCGAACATGCAGAAAATGCATTCATGAATGCAAAGCAATTTGGTGAGCATTTGGATACAGTCCAGCAAAATAAAGAATACTTAGAGCAAATCAAGCAGCAATTACACGAAATGCAAGGCAAACAGTAGACAGAGGATATAAAAATAATACAATTAAGCGGCTTAAGCCTAAAAGGACTTGAGCCGCTTAATTGTATTCCTTCTGCTTGTAGTAACTTTACATTTTAGTCGATTATTAGCGCTATATTGCGCAGAAGAGGAAACATAACGTTTTCTTTTCCGATGGATCCTGGGCTGTGATCCACCGAATTGGAATACACTTTTTCCAAAACTGAGCATCTTTCCTGGGAAATATTTTCAGTGTTTTTTTACATTTAATTTAGTTTTTGTATCATTACTAAAAGTTAGGAATGATGTTTATTAAAAACGTATGCCATATAAGTTGATTGGAGTGGAGGCTGGCGACTTCTTGGGGATAGCGTCTCATCGGACGCCCCCAGGAAGCTTTGCTCTGTGCGAAAGCGAAGCGGCAGCAACAAAGCGTCCAGTCGGAACGGAAATCAACCCCACGTTATGGTGACGAACCTATTCTTAACACCAAACGATTATTTTATACGGAGTAGTTTGTGCAGGAATACTCCTTGTAGTAGGACCATAAATAACAATTAAGTTTCGATTTGCCGGGCTTTTTGAAAAAGGTTGCCCATTTTTAAGCAAGATAAGTGTATAAGCAGAAAGATTTAGTTGTAATTGACCATCACTACTCACTAATTGATTATTAAAAAAGTCGACTTTGACATTTTGAAAGCTATTTTCCTTTACGACGACGAGGGCTCGATATTGAGGTGGATATATCAAAGGAACAGGTGCATTCCCATCATAATATCCAGTAATCAGATCACCGATTGTTACAATTTCTTGGTTTACAAAATAAGTAGAAGGTGAGACGACAAAATTGATAATGCCCTGAGTACTATCTTCTACCGTCATAAGTTTATAACAGCCTTCCTTTTCCCCATTTTGCCCGATCGGAAAATCATCAATCTGAGTAACGACCCCACGAAATGATTTAAAGTTTACCATTGCTATTCCTTTCTTTATTAAAATCAAAAATTGGTGAAACAAGCTAAAAGAAAACCGACTTTATAATAAGCAGCGTCATTTTAATTTATGTAACATCTCCAATTTGGGTGACAGAATGATTTTATGATCAAAAGGTTAGGTTTCTATATTACATGAATCAATATATACTTAATTTGCAAACTATAACCGTTATTTTTCAGAGGAGGGGAGATTATTGAAGTGGATTTCTAAAAATAAGAAGCCCCTTTTACTATTCACCATTATTATTATTTTCATTGCTGGTATACTCGATATCAAATATGAAGGATTATTCTTTCAACTATTACCAGGATCTATTCAAAACTATTTAGCTGATATTTTTAAATAAGTAGGATTAGGAGAAAGAGACTGAGCTATTCATAGCTGAAATTGAGTTAATGACTTAATTAGTAACAGCAGTATATTTCTTGTACTAACGATAGGTAGTAGTTCTAGAAGAATGATTACTGCTCTTCTGATTTTAATCTGTTGACATGGAGTTAACTCCATCTTTTAAAGTGAAAGTATTAAAAGAATGGGGTGATGTAAATGGATATTATTGTTTATGTATTGATAGGGGTATACGTATTATTAACAGGGATTGCAGGCTTGCATCAATGGAAAGAGAATGGATTTCAAATACGAGCATTCTTATTTGTGGTCATATCTATCAGTATTCTTGTAACAATATTTTTACCAAACAAAGCTCTAGTACTGATGTTACTAATTCTAGAATTTGTTCTGTTACATGTATTAACAGTTGCGGAAGGGCTATTAACAAATAAACAGCTAAGATATAGTCACCATATCATTCGTTTCATATTCCATTGTATATTACTATTATTGGTTTATAAATTTATAATGTAGTAGGTGATGATCATAAAAATTGGCGAATTTGCTACATGTACGGATCTTAGTAAAGATACGATCCGTTATTACGAAAAAATGGGTTTATTACATCCGGAAATAAAAAACAAACATCGTGAGTATAACGAGGAACATATTGAAATCATTAGTGCAATTCGTAAACTAAAACAATGTGGTTTTTCACTTCAAGAAATTAAAATGCTTTTTGAATGGTCGCAAAATACGGATGAAAATGATGAATTGACAGAAGCGGAAATCCAAAACGTTCAACAGCTGAAAATATTATTTCAAAATAAGTATAAACAGATGATTCAAAGAGAAAATGAGATTAAACAAATAAAGCAAGTCTTGCTACAAGCTAATCATAAAATGGAGCAGCTGCTAGAAAAAAATAAAGGTTAGATGGGTGTTCTAATTAGAATAACGACATCATTTTAGAGACAATTAAGATATTCATCTAATTGAACAAAAGAGATCCTGAAAACAAAGGGAACAGCATAAAAAAGATAATATTTCATAATTTAACACAGCTAATGGGCTGTGTTTTTTTTATAAAAAGTAAAAGGTTTTCTTGAATAAATCTTGAATATATTGTGGTATTCCAAAGTCCGATTTTTAAGAAGGGTGATGATAGTTTTATGGAAGAATGGAAAATGGCACTTGAAGAGTTTTTAAAAGATTGGAAGAATCGAAATGATGTTGTAGGGGCACTCGTATGTGGGAGCTATATAACAGGAGATCCTTCAAAGCGTTCTGATATAGATGTACATATTATTTTATCTGAAGATGTTGATTGGCGAGAGCGAGGGAATAGGATTATGAATGGTTTTCTTATAGAATATTTCGCTAATCCACCAAAACAAATTCGCAAATACTTTCAACAAGATTTTCAAAACCAAAGAACAATGTCCATGGTTCAATTTATTACAGGAAAGATTTTATTTGATAACACGGGGACACTTAATGAATTAAAAATCGAAGCGGAACATTGGCTAAACAATGATTATGATGAACTAAATAAAACAGTTTTAGAAATTAAAAAATATTCACTATGGGATTCACTAGATAATTTAAAGGATTGTTTTGAACAACAAAGAGAGGATTTCCCCTTTGTATATTTTAATTCATTAGCTAATTTATTTTCTGAGTACTGTCAGTTTCTAAGGTTAGAAAGCATTCCATACTATCAAGTACATTCTTATCTTATAGATCCAACATATATTAAAAAATATTTAAAAAATGTTTTTCCCGATTCAATATTTAAAGAATTGTTTTTAAAAGCATTATTAGAAGTGAACAAACAAAAGATGATGGAGGCATATGAACAGTTAGTAAACCATGTATTTAATCAGATGGGTGGTTTCAAAATAGATGGTTGGAAAATAAAAAGCCCTGTCGAAAAATAAATAGGATGAGAATTGATTTTTTGGTTAGAATAAAAAAGAAATAATTTTAAGATAACACTAGAAACGATTAAGAATATTCGTTATATTTTTATATGTGGTGGAGCTGGTGCAAAAACAAGACTGGTTCCATATTTTTATGTTATTATATAAATATAATATTAAAAAATCTGCATTATCATATGAAAACGCTAGCCAATTTTAGGTCAATTATTCCATAAAACTTAAATAAAGATTAGGTTTCTTTGTGGTGGAATAGGAGGTTTTTCTCTTGATTTATTAAGGGGAAGGCTCGAAAAATGCACATAACTCTCATATAGATAGTTGATATTTTAATCTTTATGTAATTATGATACACTGCAATAAGGTAATAATTGATACAGAAAAGGTGTATTCCTAGGCTACTCCTAGGCTTACTGAGACATCTAAGCAGGAGCGCTTTACATCCTTTCTGCAAATCTTAATATATAAGGAAGGTAAAAATGAGTAACAGACAAATTAAATCAGATGTTATCTTAATTGGTGCCGGAATCATGAGTGCGACTTTGGGGACAATGCTCAAAGAATTAGCGCCAGATTGGAAAATTACAGTGTTTGAGCAGCTCGATAAAGCTGGTGAAGAAAGTTCTCACGAATTAAATAATGCGGGAACTGGGCATGCGGCACTTTGTGAGCTTAACTACACTTCAGAGAAAAAAGACGGATCAATCGATATCAGCAAAGCGATTAAAGTTAATGAACAGTTCCAACTTTCAAAACAATTTTGGTCTTATCTTGTGAACAACCAACTGATCAGTAATCCGCAAGACTTCATTATGCCTTTACCTCATATGAGTTTAGTACAAGGTGCAGACAATGTAGAGTTTCTAAAAAAACGTCATGAAACGATGACAAAAAATCCTTTATTCCAAGGTATGGAATTTTCTGATAACCCAGAAACACTAAAGGAATGGATTCCTCTTATTATGGAGGATCGTCCAGCAGATGAAGCGATCGCTGCGACAAAAATTGACACTGGTACAGACGTTAACTTTGGTGCATTAACACGTATGTTATTCGACCACTTAAAAAATAAAGACGTTGACATCAACTACAATCATAGTGTTGAAAGCATGAAACGTACTAGCGATGGTTCATGGGAAGTACGAGTGCATGACAAAAATGGCTGTAAAATGGAATACCATACAGCAAAATTTGTCTTCCTTGGCGCTGGTGGAGGAAGCCTAGAGTTACTACAAAAATCAGGTATTCCTGAAGGGAAACATATTGGTGGATTCCCAATCAGTGGATTATTCTTAGTATGTAAAAACCAAGAAGTTGCTGAACAACATCATGCGAAAGTATACGGAAAAGCTAAAGTTGGTGCTCCACCAATGTCTGTTCCGCATCTTGATACACGTTATATTGATAACAAAAAATCTTTACTATTTGGACCGTTCGCAGGCTTCTCACCTAAGTTCTTAAAAACAGGTTCAAATATGGACTTATTTGCTTCTATAAAACCGCATAATCTTACAACGTTATTAGCGGCAGGAGTTAAAGAAATGGGATTAACAAAATATTTAATCCAACAACTAATGCTATCTAAAGAACAACGTATGGAAGAGCTACGTGATTTCATCCCAAATGCTAAGAGCGATGATTGGGATATTATTGTAGCTGGTCAACGTGTTCAAGTTATTAAAGATACAGAAGCTGGCGGTAAAGGGACACTTCAATTTGGTACGGAAGTTGTAAGTGCTTCTGATGGCTCAATCGCAGCATTACTTGGAGCTTCTCCAGGTGCATCTACTGCTGTACACGTTATGCTTGAGGTAATTAATAAATGTTTCCCTCAACATGTTAACGAGTGGGAGTCAAAAATTAAAGAAATGATCCCATCATACGGCAAGGCATTAGCAGATAATCCAGAGCTTCTTAAAGAAGTTAACGAAACAACAGACGAAGCGCTTCGTTTAAAATAAAATCTGATTGTAGAAACAAAGGATGTAGACGATTTGTTTCTACAAAATAAAATAGAGCCTTCATTCTAATTTTGGATGAAAGGTTCTATTTTTTTATTTCTCAAATCCTTGAGGAAGAGTATTTTGCAAAAAAACAGAACGTAAATCACCTTATATTTCACAGCATATGCTTTATCGATTCTCATATACACTTTTGGTAATAAGTTATATCGAGAAATTTTTATCCATATTATCTAATATATTTAAAAAGGCGTTAATTAATGACAAAAGCGCAATAAAAAAATTTAATGACTATGTAAAAGTAAAATAAATAATTAGAAGCACACCTTTTATTTTCAAACTAAAGGTGTGCTTCTAATTTTAAAATTTAAGCTTGGAAAAACAAAATTGGATAGAGCGTTTGATATACATTGAACAAAAGAACAGCAACAAAGAAAATAAGAGCGCTAGGGGAATGCTGAAAGCGATCGGAAGCTCAACACCATTCCAAATGCTCATTTGTATTTGTTCCAAGCCGAATGTTCGCAAAATACCGGCTACCATTGACAGTAATGCACTTAGGATCAGCCCTGCATAGAGGACAGATAATACGAGAAGGGCTAATGAGTAAAAAAAGCCTTGAATGATTTTTATGAATGTCATTCCTTTTCCCTCCGTATAATTTGCTGCACCTTAGCGTTTTTAGCAATCGAATAGCTTTTTGTATAATAAAGTGTTTGTATATGACAACTATCGCCTATTGCTACAATTTCTCCGTCAACAATTTCCGCATCTGTGAAGGAAAGGTGTATTTGTTCTCCTTTTATACATGTACATTTCAGCTTTTTCTTTAGAAAAGATATAGATAACGTATCTTTTTCTACATGTATCACATCTGCAATAAGCTTTCCAATCTCATTTCCACCAGACATTTTTAATTGAAAATGTTTAGCCACTATTTCATTCGCTTTAACAAAACCGACTGCATGGAACTGTTCTGCTTGTAAGTTTTGTTCAATGGTCAACTTTCCAGAACTATTCAATTTTGTTATTCGTCCATTGCGCATATTTAAGTTCCCGGCATTTTTAACCTCATTAATTTCACAAAAATCTTTTATAGAGCATGACCCTGTACTATTTAAAATTTGTGCTTCAACACGGGAATGAAAAGAACTATGGCCTTGAGTAGAGATTTTTTTTACGCGTATCTCTTGATGTAAAGTAACAAATCCACGGATATTTAATTGCTCACAGTCTGCTGCTAAGTCTTTAATAGTGCCATTAGTAAGGGTTACTGTACGTAGTTTTTGAATCACGGATAATCACCTCATGTTAATTTAATTAATATATATTTTAATAACTAAAACATATATTAATTAAAGTATATGTCGCTTTGTTTTGTCAAGAACAAAAATCTCGCCATGAACTTTTTATGTACTTTCTGGGCAATAAAAAAAGGATTTCAATTTCATGAAATCCTAAAAAATTTTATTCATTAACTGATTAACCTCACGCAATATTTTTGCCATGTCTATCAGTTTTTCCTGTGGAAACTTTAAAAATAAGTCTTGAACCTTTAATTCACCGCTATTAGTTAATACCATTTTTACAACACGACGATCTTCTTGCTCTCTTATCCGCTCTATTAATTCTAACTTTTCCAGTTTATCGCACATCGATGTAACGGCTCCTGGTGTCACACTAAAGAACTCAGCAATTTCTGTTGCCTTCATACCACTATTAGATTTTAGTTGAAGTAGGAGGACCAGTTGGTTTTGAGATAATGATTCTCCCTCAGATAAGAGATTTACGAACATTTTTGATTTATGCTGTATTTCAAGCATCTCTTTCATAATCATTTCTACATTGTGCAATTGCTCATTTTTTGACATAGTATCACTGCCCATTAAAATATTTAGTAACTAAATTATATAGCAAATGAATTATGAGGGCTACTTACAATCGTTGCTATTGACTATATCGATAACTTCGATGGCTCAACTTATATCCAGGGCATATGAAAAAGAATTGATTCAAGCACGCTCTTATTAAACAAATAGGGCAGATTAACTTCATAAATAACCCTTATTGAATGCATGCCCCCGTTAATAATTTGAATGGATCCAAGATTATGAAATTAACACAATTACATTTATTTTATAAACGTATCGCACATCCACTTATAAAATTTTTCCTTCTCTTCAAATTGTGGATAATGAGCTGATTGTTCAAAGGCAATAAATTCCTTTTTATCGGCTTCAATCATATCAAAGTATTTTTTTGCTGCATTAGATGAAGTTTGATAATCATATTTACCCATAACAAAATAGCATGGTAATTCAAGTTTTTTTATTTTAGTAGGTAATGGATTTTTTAAATCTCTCTCTAACAAATTCTTTTGAGAATAAGAATACCCATAGTTATAACCGATTACATCTAATAAGTTATACTCACTACTGAGTAACATACCTAAGATATTATCATCGGGGTTATCAATAAGTCTTGCAGACCCGCCATACTTCATAACATAATTTCGTGGGGTATACATATCGCCATTTTTGATTTTTTCAGTTAATCCTTGTAAATATAAAACATCTTCTACATTGCCATCATTTTGAGCCTGATTAATTACGTAGTTCAAACTGTCAATCTCGCTTTCTACTGTATCACTCATCTGTCCAATACCAATATATGCTTCATATTTTTCAGGAGCTATATAGGCAGCTTGCGTTGCAATATACGTACCATAAGAATGGCCAATTAATATTACTTTTTCTTTGCCAAGACGATCTGATATATAATCCGTCAAGGCCAATAAGTCATCTACGAGTAAGTCTGATGAAAGATTAGAATAATCCTCAAAAAAATGATATGATTTTCCGCTTGCTCTTTGGTCGTAATTCACGACCGTAAAATTGTTTTCCAATAAGTTTTGATACTTACTGGCATACGGTATTTCTGAACATCCAGGCCCTCCATGGACAAAAATAATAACGGGATTATCCTTATCTTTGCCACGTATCATAACTTCATGATTACTTCCATTTATCTTTACTTGCTCTAATGCACTTACACTGTTATTACCTTTAATATGGGAAGTCCATGTAGGGAATAAAAGCGCTGTTATGAATAATACGATGGTAATTATTCCAGTATATTTTATAAACTTCATTATCTTTTTCATCTATTTCCCCCTGCGAACATGAAATATAATCGGAATTTTTAGACTCTTTTAGGGAGAGTTATTGAATTGTATATTTTTCTTTTATAAACATAAAAGTACATGCTAAGGGGCCACCATAGGACTATAAAGATTGGGTATATCGCCCATATTACGCCTGGTGAAGAGACAATATTTACTGTAATAAAAAAGATACTGATAAGAATTGTAGCGGTAACAGAGAAGGCTACAAACGTTTTTCTTTGTGCGTGGTATAAAGCTAAAGGCCACCAAATTACTAAAAATGATGGATAGATCGCCCAAGGGTATGGATGAGATAAAATAATATTTAATAAGGAGTAATAAATAATGGTACTTGCACAGCCTATTAGTGCAATTTTTAATATTTTTGCTTTTTCCTCTAAATACATAAGAATAGGCCACCAGATAATTGGATAAATCGCATAAATGAACCATATATAATCGGGTGAGTATAAATAATTTTCAATGATTAGAAAAGCAATAATCATGGCACTACAAACAAGAGAATATTGTTTATACATTCTTTTAGACATGAAAAATAAAGTTATAGGCCATAGCAAAACTAGAAAGCACGGGTACATAAACCAAATCGTCTGAGGTGAAGTCGTAT
This sequence comes from Lysinibacillus sphaericus, assembly GCF_006864135.1. Taxonomy (GTDB): domain Bacteria; phylum Bacillota; class Bacilli; order Bacillales_A; family Planococcaceae; genus Lysinibacillus. Next base: position 68,663 of record NZ_SADV01000019.1, read on the forward strand.
AATTGACGATTCCTAAAAAAATCATTGTCATCAAACTACCAACAATCGAAAAGCTAATAAAGTTCTTCATGTTTTATTCCCTCCATTTCTTACGTGACCAAACGAAGTACATAGATAATGGCCACCATAATATTGCGAAGATTGGATAGATTGCCCAAATTGTATTTGGTGTATAGTAAAGATTAATAAAAATAAAAAATGCAATAATTAAGCCACTACCCCATATAGAGAATTCTAAATTTAATTTAGACATGTTTTTCTTTTCGGGCTCCTTAACACCTAATTCCTTTTTTAAATCCTCGATATCCCCAAACTCCACGATGGCTTTGTTGACGGCATCCTCTTGTTCTTTCCCTTGATCCATTAAATAAAATACTTTTTCTTCAAGGTTTTGAATGATTTCTTGTTTCACCATCTCTGTTTCTTTATTACGAGGAATGTCTTTAAAAAGCTCATCAATATGATTTTTTATCTTTTTCATTCTAAGCCCTCCATAAATAAGTCGATAATTTCTTTTACTTCCGACCACTCTTTTACTAGCTCATTTAAATAAGCTTTACCTAACGGGGTAATACGGTAATACTTTCTTTTGCCTCCGTGTGAAACATCACCATAATAGGCTTCAATAATTTCCTTTTTCTCAAGACGTTGAAAAACTGCGTATAAAGTTGCTTCTTTAATTTGAAATCGATTATTTGTGCGGATACTTATTTCCTGAGAAATTTCATAACCATAACGGTCTTTCTCTAAAATTAACCTTAAAATAATGGAATCCAAGTGTCCGCGGATAATGTCACTTCGAACCATAAGTCACCTACTTAATTTTTATTGCTCTATCTGTTAGAGTAATATTAGCAAACATTACTCTGCCTGTCAAAGTAATTTTTCCAAATACGTCCATATTTTCACCAAGGTGTAATTATTAGAGGTCAAAAAATCCCCTTTTACTCAGAAGTAAAAGGGGATTGGGGATATTTATTTAGCATTGAACGGCTCTTTTTATTACATATACAATGCTGCAAGGAATATACCTAATGTTTCTTCATAGATGTCGTCGAATTGGCTAAGCGGAAGTGGATTTGTACCACTACCTAACTCAACTGTAAAGCCAGGTCTACGCCAATCCTGAATAAACCAATCTTTATAGCCCGCATAACTGCCTGCTGAATTAATAGGCTCGTAGCCACTGACCCGGCTAAACTCATTAACAAGGATTTCTGACTCTGGTGGTTCGAGATTTTCAAAACCCCAATAAATCACTCTACCTTGTGTATGAAACGCAAGAACTCTGGCAAAATCGCGTTTCTTTGTTAAGTCAGCCATAGCAATGGCCTCAGGCTCGGACAAAGGTCGTTGTCCGCCAAAATCTCTTGGCCCAGGTATTTTTGGATTTCGTGCACGTTCGAGTTCCCATTCTGCAGGAAACTGATCGTTCAAATCGATACCATTTATATTAGCCTTCCAACCTGAGAAATCGGTGCTATCGTTATTCATAGTAAGAAGCTGATTTCTTAATACTTCGTCATTAGGTGGCCCTTGTAATACTAAATCGACACCATCGGGATTGACCATCGGAACTATAGATAGGATTGTTTGCTGGTAAAGTGGTAATGGAGATAAACCGCGAATTGTACTTTGATTGGTGAGAGAGAGTAGATAGTCGTTTATAAAAGTTAAAATAATTGAAGTCGTAATCCATTCATTCGCATGAAAGGAGCCGTTATAATGGACACGCTTAGTTCCGTTCCCGATGAGAAGCTCTGGGATTTCATGTTGTAAAACAGAATGTCCAATAGTAGAGCTTTGTAGAAATGGATAAGCATCGAGAAGCTTTTTGATATCATTCATCATAATCGTGTAAGTATAATTTTGTTTACCATTGACGAGCCTCCATGTGATTCGTTGGGGAATGCGGATTGTCTGTCCAATGTGTAATTGATTTGGATTAAGACCGGGGTTGACAAGCAAGATGGCTCCTAATGGGAGATTTCTGCTTTGGGCTATTTGCCAAAAACTATCTCTTTGTTTTACTTGATAATTGACTGTAACAAATCCTGGAATTCGAATGCGCTGTCCAACCCTTAAAAATTGAGAATTAATATTTCGGTTCGAATCTTTAATTAGTTGAAGAGGTATTTTAAACACTTCACTGAAACGCCAAAGAGAATCCCCTGGTCTTACGTAAATGTCCACAATTATTCTCTCCTTAAATTTAAAGTAGTCCAATATAAAATGTATATGAAAAAAATAGGGGACTTATTAACTTTAAATGAGTAGATTTTGTTAAGTATTTGTCGGAAAGATATTAATCGGCTTTGTCATATAATCTACTCCTCCGATATCGAGTGCTTCCGCGAGCATAACTGTAAATAATCAAAAAGCTCATAGGCAGATGAGAAACACAGTTATCCTAACCTGCATATTTTAATACTTTTTCTAGATTGACCTGATTGTCACCTACAAGAAGAATGGTCATAATTATTTCCCTTATTCTGTTTGAATTAGTGCAGGAATGTATGAACGTTATTATTATACAAAAATGGGTAATAACGGTATTTTAAGGAGAATGTAGGTCAAAAATAGATGGGTAAGTAAAGAGCTAACAAGAAAGAGTCAGCTCTCAAAACTTATAGTTCTTTTTAAATCCTAGCCTTTTTAAAGCCATTATAAATATCAAATGCATTTGCAATGATGGCAATAGCAATGCTTACGAATAATATTCGGTCTATAGCAAACAAAATCTTAGCAGAGGTCGTTCCCGTAATTGCAGCAATATAAGGTACGGCTGGACTGTGTATAAGATCAGGGTGAATAGCCATAAGGATAAAAACAATGACTCCTGTACATTGAAGAAGTGCATTAGTTACGGCGATTACCATTGTCCATTGACCAGTTTTCAATTTCCATAATGTTAAAGCTACACTTAAAATGATACAACATAAAACGAGTGGAGCGAAGGACAGTAAGACATCCTGATTGAATATAGGCATAACAAATTTCAACCCGCCTTTATTGTGAGAAGTATAAATTCCTAACAGGTGATTAGCATTGAAATAGGCAAAGGAGAAAATAGCAATGCCTAAGAAGCTTAAAATATTATCATTAAGTGAAATCGTTTTTTCTTTAGGGATTATTTTAACTTTTGCTAAATTATCCGGTGTCCATTCTGGGTAATTTTTTATAAGTGGCATTCGAACGTTTTTTCCTTCGGATCGTTCGATGACAATGAAAGCAACTGTAATCCAGAACAGTACGTAGATGATTACTGAAATAATATGAGAGATAGTGATAGAAATAGTTTTAATAATAGCAGTCAGGAGTGCACCTTCTCCGTTATAGAGCACAATACTTTCTATTATCTGTACAATAATTGTAAGTAAAATTGCCCAAGGAATAACTAATTTTATTGTCCTAATATAAGTGCCAAACACTTCTGGACCAATTATAAATCGTGGCGTTTTTTGATAGCTTGCTGCAACTTCTACAGGATTACCGAGTTTTTTAAGAACTTCCTTTATATTTGATTCTGAGTAATCTTCAGATAACATATCTTCAATAGTAGATTTTAGTTCTAGACGGGTTTTATCACGCTTCTCCTTGCTTATCCTTTTAGTTACTTCATGAATATATGCATCAATCAGATTCACTCTTTCCGTCTCCCTTCAATAATTCAGTCCATTCCTTTTTAGTTAAGTCATATGTGTGCGCAACACATCGTATTTCCGGGCTTTACCTTTAGTTGTATCCCACTTTGTAATCACTTCTTGATGCCCTAATCAACGAGCCAACGAGAGTAATGTATTTTAGTTACTACCAACTTGCTTGAGAAGTTGAATAAGGGTGTAGCTATAAAACATTGTATGCAAAAACAACAAGCACTAAATGTTCCGCCTCAAATAAGGAGCCCAACGAGTACTATTTGCATGTGGTAATATATGTTATTATCGAGGGTTGAAATTCATGTGAAAAAAATTATGAAGTGAATTTTTTACTTAATAATCAGTCATTAAAGAATGGATCTATGAGACACCAGAGGCTCTATTAGAGTTCAGTACATTTTTAAATAGTCAGGTGGATCAAGTGAACCGTATTGAATGGAACACACAAGAAGAAAATATTCACTTCTTTTTAGGAGATATACGTAATGGAACAAATCATTTAATCCCAAGTGTCTATCATGCAAGTGCTGTTTCTGGTGGTGGTTTAATGTATCGCATTATTAATGTTCGAGGTTTTTTGAGGAGCTTACAACACATAATTTTAATGGTCAAACATTAACATTTAAGTTAACTTATTGGCTGAAAATAATCAGCAAATTGTTATCGAGGCTATTGATGGTAAGATAAAAATTTCTACTAGTACTAACTATGATGTAGAAATGGTGATCGATATCGCAGAGCTTTCTTCTCTTGTCATAGGAGTTGTGACAGTACAAGAATTATTTATGCTCAGGCAAGGTGAAGATTAGTGATGGACAGTACGTACAGTCATTGCACCATTTCTTCTTTGTCCTTGATAAACCAACTTGCATTACAGCATTTTAGGAAAATAAAGTTATTGTTCTTTTTTCATAAAGAGTGATGAGCGTACAGGCCGTTCCAGCGGCGTAATATTAATAATAAAATAGCTTACAATTAATATTAAAATAATAAGTGAATAAATTAAGGTGTTAATGGGATGATCATGTTCCACGATAATTAATCGAATCATGGCTGTAATCCCTATATAAATAAAGTACCTTAGTGGAAAATGATAATTCTCTTTAAAATATTTAATAATCATAGTGATAAATTCAAAATACAAAAAGAAAATAAGAATATTAGCAAGAAAAAGCTTATAGTCTCCACCCTCGTTGTTGAAAATGGAAATTTCAAAAAAATGGATAAGCTCTTTGCTAAGTAAGAAGGATAAAATGAGCACTAGAAGTACAAGGCATATATTTAGAAATGACTGTAAAATCTTAGGTATAGCCTTTGTTAATTGTAAAAAAGTCGAGTCCTTATGGCTCATCGAATTCCTCCAATCTTATAAATCGTTTTTCATGAATATAACATTTCACCGTAAATATAATAGTGTGTATTTGTAAAGTTTTGGTGTATTTTCATGAAAGAAAGTTTTCAAAATAAATTAGCTGTATGCTAAAATAGATGTGCATGAATATAAAATTTAAAAGGGGTTTTAAAAATGGCTAAAGCAGCAAAAAAAGGAAAAATTACACCAGAGCGTTTAGAAGAAGCATTAAACGTACGTGATCGTCTTATTATCGAGTTACTAGTACAAGTACTTGATGAAAAGCTTGTAATTGAACGTCCAGTATTACGTGAGCGTGTAGCAAACCTTGTAGACCTTTCTGATCATGATGAAGAATTAAAAGAAACGATCCACGCTGTTATTAACAAGCTATAATTTAAAGGGAGATGCTACACTTCATTGGTAGCATTTTTTCTTTTGCCAAAAAGATATGTTTTCAACAAAAGAATCGGTCAATCAAGAGCCGAGAACGCTCGGGTAGTATGGAAAATTGCTCAGTATTTTTGCCCAGGAGAAACGGAACCAACAAAAAAACCAAACAAGAATTTATTCCATTCTTGTTTGGGTTCTTCTAGTTTTTAGTATACTTTATCTCCATTAAAAATAGAGTTTTTCACAATTACATAATCTACATTTCGAATGGCATCAAGTTTATTGCCGCCTGCATAGGAAATAGATGATTGAAGGTCTTGTTGCATTTCAATTAACGTATCTTTGATGCTGCCTTTATGTTCAACAAACATCTTTTTACCTTCAACATTTTTACGTTCGCCTTTTTGGAATTCAGAAGCAGATCCAAAGTATTCCTTCACAGTTTTACCGTCGATTTCGATTGTTTCGCCAGGGGACTCTTCATGACCTGCAAATAATGAGCCAATCATCACCATTGAAGCACCAAAGCGAACCGATTTTGCAATATCACCATGTGTACGAATACCGCCATCAGCAATAATAGGCTTCGTTGCGGCTTTTGCACACCAGCGTAGTGCGGCAAGCTGCCAACCACCTGTACCAAAACCAGTTTTGATTTTAGTAATACATACTTTACCTGGTCCAATACCAACTTTTGTTGCATCTGCACCAGCATTTTCAAGTTCACGTACCGCTTCAGGTGTACCCACATTACCGGCAATAACAAAGCTATTTGGTAGAAGTTTTTTGATATGTTGAATCATACGAATGACAGCATTTGAATGACCATGTGCAATATCGATTGTAATAAATTCAGGCACTAAATTAGCAGCTGCTAATTCTTCAATAAAAGGATATTCCTCATTTTTTACACCAACACTAATGGATGCGATTAATCCACGATCTTGCATATCTTTAATGAAATTGATACGTGTCTCAGGGTTAAAACGGTGCATGATATAAAAGTAACCGTTTTCAGCAAGCTTCACAGCAAGACTTTCATCGATAATTGTTTGCATGTTTGCAGGTACAACAGGAATTTTGAATGTATGACCACCTAAAGTAACAGAAGTATCACATTCTGAGCGACTTTCTACTATACATTTTGCGGGAATTAGCTGAATATCTTCATAGTCAAATACGTTATCCATTATAAACACTCCTAAAATACGAATATTTTTTAAGTTTTAATTTAAATCGTTCGTCATTTGGTAATTTACATTATTTTTGAGTAAATGTCAAAGCTTTTATCTAAATAAATAAAAAGTTAGCAGGAAAGAACAGGAATTAACCGAAATATAAAGATATACTATTTTTTGTTATAGATGGATAAGCGTAATGTTTCAAAAGAAAGTACTTAGCAAAAATCCTGCAATATTTGTAGGAAAGCAAGATTATTGATCGGCTTATCTAAAATTTGTATTACTATTTGCTATCCATGTAAAATAGAATTGTTTCGAAAAATGACAAAGGGAGTGTTGGAAATGGCAGTAGAAGTCTATTTAATTTTTAATGGAAATTGTCGAGAGGCTGTATCTTTTTATGAGAAAGTTTTTAATGCGAACAAGCCTGAAATTATGACATTTGGAGATTCACCTCAAAATCCAAATTATCCATTACCAGAGGAAGCAAAAGATCTTGTGATGCATACGCGACTTTCGATTTTTGGTAGTACAGTAATGTTCTCAGATACATTCCCGGGCAATCCATTCACGACTGGAAACAATGTAACATTAGCCGTTGTCTCAGACGATGAGACGCAGATGCGAAAAGCTTTTGACGGTCTTAAAGAGGGTGGCAAGGTTAAAATGGAGCTACAAGAAACGTTTTGGAGTAAATGTTACGGTTCCCTTACTGATAAATTCGGTATTGAATGGCAATTTAGTTATGAGGAAAATAAATAAAGAGCAATGAGTATTTACTAAAAAGTAGTTAAAATTGAACAGCACGATGTTTGGAAAATCTCCATTAACATCGTGCTGTTCTTTTTAGTATTTAAAACGATTTACATAGCTTTGTAATTCATCAGCCATATCGAGAAGTGCTTTTGAGGCTGCAGCCATTTCCTGCATCGAGGACAACGTTTGTTCAGTTGAAGCGGCAACTTCCTCTGACGCTGCTGTATTTAGTTTTGCATGATCTGTTAGCTCGATAGCAGTTGCAGAAACTTCTTCGACTACTGCTGACATCTCTTGAGCGGAAGCAGATATATCCTCCATTTTCGGAGCAATATCGTGTAGACTCTTAATAATGTTGGTGAATTTTTTACTTGTATCTTCTGTTAGCTGTAAACCATCCTGGACATCCGCTGAAGCCTTAATCATTGTTTGAACAGATTTAGCCGTATCTTGCTGAATGCCTGTAATTAGGGCAGAAATTTGCTCGGCTGATTGATGAGATTGCTCTGCTAACTTGCGCACTTCATCGGCAACTACTGCAAAGCCTCTCCCATGCTCTCCAGCTCGTGCTGCCTCAATAGCAGCATTAAGTGCAAGCAGATTTGTTTGATCTGAAATAGCACTAATAATTTCTAAAATAGACCCGATTTCTTTTGTTCGATCATAGAGTGATTTAATCATTGTATCTGATTGTGCCACGGATTCATGAATAGAAATCATTTGATTTACAGTTTGATCTACCGCTTGCCCGCCTTCTTCGGCCAATTTTATAGCATGGCTAGATAAATCTGAAACTTGCATAGAGCTATCGGCGACCTCGACGACTCCTTTTGCGATTTCTTCAATAGAGACAGCATTCTGGTCAATACCTGTTGTTTGTTTTTCTGTATTAATAGCAACCTGTTGCATAGCTTTTGCAACTTGCTCTGAAGCAGCTATATTTTGTTCGGCATTCGCAGATAATCCATGCGCCGAAGTCTGTACTTGTTGGGAGCTTTGATCAACGTTGCGAATAAGTTTTTTTAAGCTAACCTTCATTGCGATAAAGGCTTCCCCTAGCTGTCCAACCTCATCTTTAGAATGAATGTCAATAAACTCTGTTAAATCGCCCTCACTAATTTTTATAGCGCTTTGTTGAAGTCGTTTGATCGGATTAACAATCGATTTTATCATGAATAGCATAAAAATAATGCCAACAATAATAGAAATAGCGATGATTATTAAGTTGATATTAAAGGTCGAAGCTGCGGCTTCTGCAGCCTCGGCTGTAAACATTGTACCAACAACTTTCCAACCTGTTAGCTTATTTGTAACAAATTGTAGCTGACGATCTTTTTCTATAATGTTACCACTATCTTGTTCATAGATTTTAGTAATATAGCTTTCTGCTGCTTCAGAACCACTTTCTTTATCTGATTGGGCAATATAAATTTTATTGCTATCTAAAAGTGAAGCAAAGCCAGTTTCTCCAATGCGTATATCATTCGTAATGGTACTTAGTGTAGAAATATTTAAATCTAACCCTATTACTCCTGAGCCATCTGGTAAAGCTTGAGTAATCGTAAGAACGATATCACCTGTTGACTGTGTAATGTATGGCGCTGTAATAGACACTTGGTTTTTGTTATCTAAAGCTTGTTTATACCAAGGTCTCGTACGAGGATCAAACCCACTAGGGTATTTTTGTGCAGGCTCATCTAGTAGTCTGCCATCAGAGGTTCCAATATAAATCAGCTCTACCTCTGGATGCATGTTGACATATTCGTGGAAAAGAGATTTAAGTTCTGAAATTTTACTTTCTTGTAAATAAGATTGATTGAGCTTTTTTGAAAAATATTGAACGTCCTTCACTCTTGGCTCAATCGTGTTGGTAATATTCGTATTAAGCATACGCACACTTTCGGTTGCGCTTGCTTGTTGTTCTTCTGAAATTTGCTTTCCTGCACTTTGGTAAGACACAATTCCAATTAACAGTGTTGGGATGATAAGCATTGCTAAAAATGAAAAAATGAGCTTTTTTCTTAAACTTAGTTGTTTCACTTGAATTATCCTCACTATAATATTGTATTTTAAAACTTATGTAATATCGCCCTTCGTGACCAACCTCCTACTATCCTAAGAGGTACATCGGATAATCGACACTCTACGTTATGGTAAAAGTATATACTTTACCGATTAAGGAAAATAATAGACGACTAGGCTCATTTTATCAAAAATAAAATAAAAGTTAAGTATTTTGTTATAACTGTTCATTAAAAAACTAATATTTTGAAACGATAACCATTAGATGACATATAAAGCTACTTTTTGATATATACTAATGCCAAAAGAGGAGGGAATTGTTTTATGATTCGACAAATTGGACAAGTGATGTTATATGTAAATGATCAAGAAACTGCCGTGAAATTTTGGACGGAAAAAGTTGGATTTGTTGTGGTTGCTGACCAGGAAGAGGGAGGAGTACGTTGGATTGAAATTTCTCCAACTAAAGAAGCTCAAACTACCATTGTCCTACACAATAAAGAAATCATTGCGAAAATGCAGCCTGAATTAAATTTAGGGACACCTTCTATTATGTTTTATGCCGATCATATAGTAGATCTATATCAGGATTTTCAAGCGAAGGGCGTTAAAGTAGGAGATTTAGTAATGATGCCAATGGGTAGGGTTTTTAATTTTGCTGATCACGAAAATAATTATTTTGCATTAGTGGAAAAATAAATCTCGTCAATAAGTTCGAATCTGTCCAATTTCGATTATTCTGTGCGGGAATTGGACAGATTTTTCCTATTTAAGTGCACGCAATTTATTTTATATCTTCTCCAAAAATCCCTACAGTTTGGCGATCAACGATAAATTCATTACCATCCCATTTTAAAATATTTTCTACATAACCTAATCCATCGGCATGAAATCGGCCTGCTATAGACTGATAAGCTAATAGCTCATATATTCCATCACGTTCATAGTCCACTGGATACAATCCACTCATTGGATCTACCCATCCTTCAATAGGCTCCTTTAGTGTACCGTCTTGATTGTAAATTTCAGCTAAATAATCCGGACCCTTGTATTGTAAGTCGATGATATATTGCTTTTTGGGATTCAAGCTACGAACGGCTACTTTATATTGATTTTGATAATTAACGCTGTACTTTAGCTTATTATTAAAAGAAATTGCATCAAAAATTGAGCGTATTTTGCCGTTTATTGAAGCAAATATTTCACCGTTGATAATACCTCCACTACCACCTGTGTCAGAAATAGCTAGAATATCTTCTAGATGATTGCCTGTAAAGTCACCTAAAAATATAGTTGGGTTATAGCCAACGCTTTGTTTTAGCATTATTTTTTCGAATGGGTGCGTCTGTCCGTAAAAAATAGCAAGCGTTAGGTCTTTCCACAAAGGGCTATTTGGAGTTTTAGTCCCCATCAAAAGAACAGTTTCAAGTAAGCCATCTCCATTAATATCACCAAATTTCGTCTGAATAACCTGAGGGGCCATAGTTGAAATAGGCATATTATTCAAGGATGGATTCATATTATTAGTCATACATGCACCTCTTTCTTTAGTTGTAGCATATGTTGTAAACATGGCTTGGTGAAAAAAGAAGACGTGTTCGTAATGGATATAAAACTTATAAAAAAACTTGTAATTAACCCATTGACATTTTTAAATGTGAAAAGTATCATAAGTGTCAACGAATCAGAAAATTCAGTACCACGCATCCTCTCGCTACGAATACGTAGTTAGAGATTTTTTTACAACTTTAATTCTTAGTAAATATATATGTTTTATACATTTTGGGAAGAAGGAGATTTTCTTGAAGAATTTATTTATTAAAACAAAGCAACAACAGTATTGGCTAGATCAGCTAGCATCTATTTCTGAGTCAATCAAGGCTGAGGCTAAAGAAGTAGATGAACAATCTCGTTTTCCATTCGAAGCACATAAACTGCTTCTGCAAATTGGTTATCCCAAACTAACTTTACCGAAAGAATATGGCGGTGAAGGATTATCAGTCTATGATATGGTACTCATTCAAGAAACGTTAGCAAGCTATGACGAGAATGCTTCACTCTCGCTAGGATGGACATTAGGCGTTGTAGGCGAACTATATGAGAAAAAGCTTTGGTCGGACGATTTACTAAGTTCATTTGCTCAGGAAATAAAGAACGGTGCCATTATAAATAGGGCTGCGAGTGAAGCGGCAACTGGGAGTCCAACACGTGGAGGGCGACCAGGAACAAATGCTGTTTCAAGAGAGGGAGGGTGGCTCTTAAACGGACGTAAAATATTTACGACAGCCTCTCCGGTGCTAGATTATTTCTTAACATCAGCGTGGATTGAGGAAAAAAATAAAATTGGTTATTTCCTTATTCATAAAGATGCTCAAGGACTTTCAATTGAAGAAAACTGGGAAATGTCTGCAATGCGAGGCACAAGTAGCCATGATCTAGTTTTAAAGGATGTAATTGTCCCTACAAATCATTTAGTAGAGTTACCGAATCATCCAAGTGGTGGCAAAATAAATGGTTGGATTCTACATATCCCAGCAACATACTTAGGTATTGCGCAAGCAGCGCGTGATTATGCGCTGCATTTTGCAAATCATCATCAACCTAATAGCTTGAATGCTCCGATTAGTACATTACCAAATGTGCAGCAGCTTCTAGGTGATATTGAATTGAAGCTATATCAAGCACGCTTTGTACTGTATGGAGTTGCCGACGCTTACGATGACCTGGCTAGACGTGAACTTTTAGCAAATGAAATGGCGGTTGCTAAGCATACAGTAACAAATTTGGCGATTGAAATCGTCGATAAGGCAATGCGTGTGGTAGGTGCGAAAAGCTTACATTTAACAAACCCATTACAGCGCTATTATCGAAATGTTCGTGCAGGACTTCATAATCCACCGATGGATGATATGACAATTATTAAATTGGCAAATGTCGCAATTGAACAGCAAAAATCGAATGAAAATCAATGACAAAAACCATATAAGGGGACATGATATATGTTTAAACAGAAGAAAAGAATTTTCCAATTGGCAGCAATCGGGGTGGCTTCACTTGCTATTTTAGCCGGCTGTAATTCAGGTGAAGCTTCTGATAAAGATTCAGAAGATGGCGCGAAAGTACGTACAGTGAAGGTTGCATTTGACCAGGCGACAAAGCCAATTAGTTATTTAGATGATAAAGGAAATCCAACAGGCTACGATGTGGAAGTCATGAAGTTGGTGGATGAGATGTTACCTGAATATAAGTTTGAATTTGTAGGTACGACTAGTGATGATTTACTAATCGGCGTTGAGCAAGGGAAATATCAAGTAGGAGTAAAAAATGCCTTCTTTACGCAAGAACGGACAGAGAAGTTTATTTTCCCTAAAGAATTTTTAGGTTTAAGTAGTGCGGGTTTAGTATTACGTAAAGAAGATGAAGGGATAAAAACTTTAGCCGACTTTGCAAAAAAGGGTTATTCATTAGCACCAATTGCTGCGAATAATGCTCAATACACAATTATTGATGAATATAATAAAGCAAACCCAGACAATAAAGTGAAATTACAGGCTGGTGATGCGTTCACTGTCGATATTGTGCAATGGGTAAATGAAAAACGTGTCGATGGTGGTGTCATGATTGAAGGTCCATTTAAACAACAAGTTTTAGCAGAAGATGGCCCATATCATAATTTAAAGGATGACGTAGTTTACAACGAATTTGCCGTTATTAAAACATGGCCGTTGTTCAATAAAAAGGAACAAGAATTTGCAGATGCTTACGATAAAGCTATAGCAAAAATTAAAGAGCAAAAGAAAACAAATGAATTAAGCACTAAGTTTTACGGTCGGGATTTATTTGAAGTGTTAGATTCTGTGAAGCGCTAATAGGCGGTAGCTGATCAAAGAAGATTCCTCTTTAGAAGAGAAGGTGTTAGCACCCTACTATCAAATAAAAGGCTGTTGAGTCAGTATACTCAGCAGTCTTTATTAACTTCTTTCAGCAAATGTTTTCTGTAACGAAAGTGAAACGGCAGTTATAAATGTTTTCTGTTGCGAAAGCGAAGCGACAGCTACAGAAGCCTCCCATCCCTATAGGTGGTGAGATGAATGCAGATTTAAGCTACTTTCAGCGGGTGTCCAAACACCTGCACCTGCTGAAATAGAGGAACTCAGTCTAAGAACGCCATGTCCTGTGGCAATTTATCTGTGCGACAGCAACACGGTTTTATCTGTGCGAAAGCGAAGCGACAGCAACAACAACAACACATGACTGAGTAACCAACATCACGTTGGCCCAAAGCCTCCGGCGGATATCACAGAATCGGAAAGGAGTTTTTAGGGGATGTTAGCCTAAAACGATCGCATCCATGCGATAACGGCTAACTGACCTGCATCGGTAAAAACGCCACGTCCTGTGGCATTACCGAAATGACCGACATCGTGTCGGCCCTCGTGCAGGCCTAAGGACAAAACAGATTTTGGACGCAATTATGCCGAGGCATAAATGATTAGAAAGAGAATTATAGAAATATAGAAGTTGGTGAGGAAATGGAGAAGTATTTTGATGCATCATACATTTGGAACTCAATTCCTGTATTATTGCCTTTTTTAAATGTAACTTTCTTAGTCGCAGGTTCTTCCATTGTACTAGGCACAATATTTGGCTTATTATTAGCGGCTGCTAAGTTAAGTTCAATAAAATTGCTGCGAAAATTAGCAAACTTATATACAACGATTATGCGTTGTACACCATCTATCGTTTTATTATTCCTTGTATATTATGGTGTTCCAGCGTTAGCGGAAAACTTCGGCATCAATCTCCATTCAATCGAAACAGCCATTTTCGTAGTTGTAACGTTCACTTTACAGTTTGCGGCGATTATGTCGGAAGTTATTCGTTCTGCTTATTTAGCGATTGATAAAGGGCAATTTGAAGCGGCTGTTAGTGTGGGATTAACGCCATTTCAGGCCTATCGACGTATTATTTTCCCACAGGCACTCGTTATCGCCTTACCGAACTTTGGGAATGGAATGATTGCCTTATTACAAGAAGGGGCGCTCGCTTATACAATCGGCTTAATTGATATTGTCGGAAAGGCAAATTTAATTATTGCAAGTAATATTAATGCGCATGCATTAGAAATATATATTGCTTTAGCGATTGTTTATTGGGTGCTGTCGATTATTATAGAAAAATTCTTCGCTATGCTAGAAAAGTTCTTTGGTAAAGGGAAAAAGACATTAGAAACAACGTAAGGAGGCGAAATCATGAATTATCAATTTTTAGTTGAAACATTTTTTGTTGCATTATCAGGTGTACCTATCGCACTCCTTGTGACAATTGTTGCTATGCTTGTTGCCCTACCACTCGGCTTTCTACTAGCACTAACACGAATCAATAAAATCCCAGTGATCCATCATATAGCGAAAATTTATGTCTCCTTTGTCCGAGGTACACCTATAATCATTCAAATCTTTATTATTTATAGTAGTATCCCATTACTACTTAAAATGACTTTTGAGAAATATAATATTGTCTACGATATTTATAAAATCAATCCGATTTGGTATGCATTTATCGTCTTCGCATTTAGTACAACGGCAATATTAATTGAGGTATTTCGTTCTGCTTTAAGTACGATTGAAAAAGGGCAGCTAGAGGCTGCTCATGCAGTAGGCTTAACAACATTTCAAGCCTATCGCCGTATTATTATTCCACAGGCTTTAGTAGTAGCTATGCCGAATATTTGTACGGCTACAGTCAATCTCATTAAAGCGACGTCTTTAGGCTATGCAATGTCCTTACCTGAAATTACATTAAAGGCTAAGGTAGCTGCTAATGTTGGTTACAATTACGTAGAAGCATATATTGATATTTTCATTGTGTACTTAATTTTATGTAGTACGGTTGAATACATTTTTAAACGATATGAAAAACATTTAAGTAAATTCAAAGTGGCAAAAGCCTAAGGGGTGAACGAGTATGTTAGAAATTAAAAATATTCATAAATCATTTGGTGACAATGAAATTTTAAAAGGTGTCGATTTAGCCATTGATAAAGGTGATGTTGTTGTTATTTTAGGCCCAAGCGGCTCAGGAAAAACAACATTATTACGTTGCATTAACTTTTTAGAGAAGGCTGACCAAGGACATGCGACATTTGGCGATATCCAAGTAGATTTTCAAAATGTGAAGAAGAAGGACGTACATTCGATTCGTCAGCGTGTAGCCTTTGTATTCCAGAACTACAATCTTTTCACGAACAAAACGGCGCTAGAAAATGTTACAGAAGGGCTTATTATAGGACGTAAAATTCCGAAGGCAGAAGCGACTGAAATTGGCAAAAAGGCGCTTGATAAAGTAGGCTTATCAGAAAAATATGATGCCTATCCAAGTCAATTGTCAGGAGGTCAGCAGCAGCGAGTCGGTATCGCACGAGCAGTAGCATTAAATCCTGATATTATTTTATTTGATGAACCGACTTCTGCACTTGACCCAGAGCTAGTAGGAGAAGTCCTTCAGGTTATGAAGAACATTGCAGCAGAAGGAACAACAATGCTTGTAGTCACACATGAAATGGGCTTTGCGAAAGACGTAGCAAATCGGGTGATTTTTATGGACGGTGGTGTCGTTGTAGAGGAAGGAAATCCTCATGATATATTTGTTAATCCGAAAGAGGAACGCACGAAGAAATTCTTAAAACGTGTTATTCCAGAGGATTATACGTTCTACATTTAACTTCTTTTAGCCGATCCTAGATGCAAGTATGCCGAGGCATAATTGATAGATGAAGAGAAGCTGCAAGTGTTCCATGGAGTGTCTATGGAAACATGCGGATTCTCTTCTTTTTTTGAAATTAAAGCTTTAAAAAATGTGTTAATTCATTAATGGAATAGATATGCAATTCGTGCATAGCTCGTGTACAAGCTGTGTAGAAATAATTACGTTCTGTTTCCCTAGAATAATTAGCCGGAGAGGCATTGTATATCAAGACAGCGTCGAATTCAATTCCTTTTGCCATATAAGCAGGTAACAGTAAAATGCCTTTTTTAAATTGTTTTGTATCATGGGTAATGAGTTGAATATCTACTTGGTCTTTCATTTTATTAAAAACCATCGTACACTCTTGCTCTGTTTTACAGATGATTGCAATTGTTTCGAAATTTAGGGACAAGCCGTTAATCTTTTCGACAAGCTGTTCAATTAAATGTATTTCACTCGACACAATCGTGATAGTTGGTTCGGGACCGGTTCTATTAAAGGCTTCTACTTTTGCATCCTCGTGTAAAATCTTCGAAGTAAGGTGAATAATTTGTTTTGTTGAGCGATAACTTTTCGTTAATATCATTTTTTCTGCTTGTTCACCATATAATTGTGGTGTCAGCAGTGAAGGGTTTTTAAAGGTATGAGGATGGATGGTTTGATGCCCATCGCCCAATATAGTCATACGTGCACGTGGGAATAATTGTTGTAAGACAAATAGCTGAAATGGAGAATAGTCTTGTGCTTCATCAATTAAAACATGACGAATCATCGTATTTGTTCGTTGGCCTTCTATTTTGTCCTGTAAATATAGAAATGGAGCGGCATCTTCATACGAAATAATACGCTTTGCTAAATTAGGGAGTGTATGCTGACAGATTTCTTCCCAATGGTCAGGTAAAAGGTTCTGCAATTGCCGATGAATAGATTTATTCATGTCAAACAATTGACGATAAATACCTAATATATGAACGAACTTCAATTGTTTCACAGATTGACGAAGAGGCTTGAACTGCTTTTTGACAATTTGGCTAGCTATTTTCTTGCGCTCTTGCTCGAAATCATCAAAAGAGTTTTCTGAAAACCGACCTTCATGCAAAAGCTCGCTATAGGCTTTTGTGTACTCTTCAATGTCTAAAAGTTCGCTGGCTTCTTCTACCCATTCTTTTGCCCGTTCTGCCTTTTCAATTTTCGATAATTGTTGTAATAACCATTCTTTCACTAATTGCAGTCGATTTGGGATGGGCATTGTGGCATTGAATGAATAAAAGTATTCAGCAATTTCTTGAGCGGTAATAATTCTTTCTCCGCGAAAAACAATGTTTTTAAATAGCAAACCTTCATTTGCAAGGTGTTCAATATATGTGTCCAGCAATTCTCGATAGTGAAGGCTAGCTTTAAAAGAAATAATCGTAAGCCTCGTTTGGTAGAGTGAGTCATCTCCCTCTGTTAAAAGTGACTCCAATTGTTCATAAGGATATTCCAATTGGAACTGTCGACCTAAACGTTTTGTTGCATATTCGGAGAAGGTTAATTGCTGCATATTGTCTTCACCTAAATCCGGTAAAACGGTATGAACATATTGATTAAAAAGTTGATTAGGTGTAATCAATAAAATTTGATCAGCAGTAATTTGATCTCGATAATGATACAACAAATAAGCAACACGTTGGAGAGCGACTGCCGTTTTTCCACTACCTGCGACACCCTCTACGATTAGATAAGGAGTGTTGACATGTCGAATAATTTTATTTTGCTCGGCTTGAATCGTTGCTACGATGCTACGGATATGTTCGTTTGCATTTTGAGCGAGAATATCGAGTAATAAATCATCACCAATCGTTAAACCTGTATTAAACATCGATTGTAATTGACCATTCTTAATGATAAATTGCCGTTTTAAAAGCATCTCACCTTGAATGTCTTCAGTTGCCGTTTCATAAGTAGCTGGGCCAGGCGTGAAATCATAATACATACTTGATATAGGGGCTCGCCAATCATAAATTAATATGTTTTCATTCTCTTCATCCATTAAGGTTGCTACACCGATATAAATCTTTAAAGGTTCGTTATGACTTTCCTGTAAAAAATCAATGCGAGCAAAATAAGGTGATTGCTGTAAACGGTCATATATTTTTACATCTTTAATGACACGTTGCTGAGCATGCTGGGAATCTGATAAGAGCTCTGCCTGTTGTTTAATAGCATAATAGGTCTCATCTATATCCTCCGGAGTATCTAAATTCACTCTGACGTCGTCCCAAAAGGTTTTCTTTAATGTTAAAACATTGTCTCTAACATCCTTTTCCTTTTGCAGTAACTCCTCCTTTTTGTGACCAACTGTGTGTAAACAAAGAACAAGATACTGTTTTTCTTCTGTCCATTCATATTGTTTTTCCAATGTTACTCACATTCCTCTCCATATAATTATTTGCATGGTTTTTGATGCGGGAAATTTATCATACAGCTAGTTCAGAAAGAAGTATAGTCTAGTAATTATGGCAAATTTATGCTATAATAAAATTGTAAAAGAAAATCAAATATTTAACAAAAAACTGTTCCGAAAAATTGGAGGGCACTGAAAAAGTCTATATCTTTTCACATTGCGAGGTATTCAACGATTAAATCGT
Source organism: Lysinibacillus sphaericus (assembly GCF_006864135.1). Taxonomy (GTDB): domain Bacteria; phylum Bacillota; class Bacilli; order Bacillales_A; family Planococcaceae; genus Lysinibacillus. The sequence continues at coordinate 87,402 of NZ_SADV01000019.1, forward strand.
TGAATACCTCGCTTTTTTCATTTGGCACTGTGACTCTACTGTTGTTTTCCGAAGCATTCCGCTCGCTTTCCGCGGGCGAGCGCCGAGCCTCCTCCTACGCTTCGCTTCGTGC